>MERD01000041.1 GCA_001771935.1 Betaproteobacteria bacterium RIFCSPLOWO2_02_FULL_67_26 | reverse complement strand
TCGAACATGTCGCGCACGCGCGCCGCGCCGACGCCGACGAACATCTCGACGAAATCGGAGCCGGAGATCGAGAAGAACGGCACCTTGGCCTCGCCCGCGATCGCCTTCGCCAGCAGCGTCTTGCCGGTGCCGGGGTTGCCGACCATCAGCACGCCGCGCGGGATGCGCCCGCCGAGCTTCTGGAATTTCGAGGGGTCGCGCAGGAACTCGACCAGTTCCGCGACTTCCTCCTTCGCTTCCTCGCAGCCCGCTACATCGGCGAAGGTGATCGTATTGTTGGATTCGTCGAGCATGCGCGCGCGGCTCTTGCCGAACGAGAACGCGCCGCCGCGGCCTCCGCCCTGCATCTGGCGCATGAAGAAGATCCACACGCCGATCAGCAACAGCATCGGGAACCACGACACGAATATGTTCATGATGAGCGAGGGCTCTTCCTCGGGCTTGGCCTCGATGATGACCCCGTTCTTGAGCAGGTCCGAGACCAGCCACGGGTCGGATGGCGAATAGGTGGTGAAGCGCTCGCCGGTCGTCTTGACGCCCTTCAGTACCCGCCCTTCGATGGTGACCTTGGCGATGCGCCCCTGCTTCACCTCCTCGATGAACTGGGAGTACTCCATCGCCTTCTGGACGGTCTGGCGCGTGCTGAACTGATTGAACACGGTCATCAGCACGAGCGCGATCACCAGCCAGATCGCCACGTTTTTAACCAGGTTGTTCAAGGCGTGTCCTTATGTTCTAACTGACTCAATTCTAGACTCTTTTCGCCCGCGGCGCAGCAGAGCCGCTGCCGTCGCCCGCCCGCCGCAGACCCTTCGCGAGCAGGTACACCTCGCTCGAGCGGCTGCGGGAAGCTTCGGGCTTGCGGACCGCAACCGACTGAAAGCGACTGCGCAATGTCCTCAGGAATTCCTCGAAACCCGCTCCCTGAAACAGTTTGACCAGAAAATTACCCTGCGGTTTCAAATGCTTCAACGCAAAGTCCAGCGCCAGCTCGGCCAGCTCCAGGGCGCGCGCCTGGTCGGTCGCGGCGATACCCGACAAGTTGGGGGCCATATCGGAAAGCACAAGGTCGACGGGCTGCCCGCCAAGCGTGCGCACCACCTCCGCCAGCACCGCGTCGTCCTGGAAATCGCCGCGCAGAAAGTTCACTCCGGCCACCGGCGCCATCTCGAGGAGATCGAGCGCAACGATCTTGCCCCGCGGCGCGACCCGCCCCGCGGCGACCTGGGACCAGCCACCGGGTGCCGCGCCGAGATCGACGACCACCATGCCGGGCCGGAACAGCCGGTCGCGCACTGCGATCTCGTCGAGCTTGTAGGCGGCGCGCGAGCGCCGCCCTTCCGCGCGCGCGCGCTTCACGTACGCATCGGCGACGTGTTCCTGCATCCAGCTTTTGCCGCGCACTCGGCCCATGGTCTAGACTCGCGTCATGAAATCACTCACGCCAGCCGAACGCCGCTCCCTGCGCGCGCGGGCCCATCATCTCCATCCGGTCATCATGATCGGCGAGGCAGGCCTGACGCCGGCCGTGCTGCATGAGATCGGCCTCGCGCTCAAGAACCATGAGCTCATCAAGATCCGGGTGCTGGGTGACGACCGGGAACGACGCCGGCTCATGCCGGCGGCAATTTGCGAGGCGCTGGATGCCTGCCCGGTGCAGCACATCGGGAAGATCCTGGTCATCTACCGGCCGCGCCCTGAGGGAAACGAGCCGCAAGCGGCATCCCGCCCCCGGAAAAAGCCCCGATTTCGCCCCAAGCGCGCCTTTCAACGCCGGTGAGGACCGAGTTCACTCCTCGCTAGATGTATTTGACGTCGAGGATCTCGTACTCCCGCACGCCGCTGGGCGCGTGGACTTCCGCGACGTCGCCCGATTGCTTGCCGATCAGCGCGCGCGCGATCGGCGAGCTGATCGAGATCTTGCCCTGCTTGATGTCGGCTTCGTCGTCGCCGACGATCTGGTAGGTCACGACCTCCCCGCTGCCCATGTCCTCGAGGTCTATGGTGGCGCCGAATACGCAGCGGCCGTCGGCTTCGAGCAGCGCCGGATTGATGATCTGGGCGTTGGCGAGCTTGCTCTCGAGCTCGGCGATGCGGCCCTCGGTGAAGCTCTGGCGCTCCTTGGCCGCGTGATATTCCGCGTTCTCGGAGAGGTCGCCGTGCGAGCGCGCCTCCGCGATGGCGGTGACGATAGCGGGCCGCCGGACCGTCTTCAGCTCGTGCAGCTCGGCGCGCAGCTTCTCCGCGCCGGTTATGGTAATCGGGATCTTGCCCATGACTCACGCCGCCTCGAGCAGCCGGGCGTGCAGCTCCTGCATCACGTAGGCGCGCAATTCCTTCGAGTGCTCCATGCCGGTGCAGGCGGCGCGGGCGCCGTCCAGCGTGGTGAACAGGGGCACCCGCTCCTGCAGCGCCGCGCGCCGGATCACGTAGGAATCGCGCACCGCCACCCGCTTCTCCTCCACCGTGTTGACGATGAGCGAGATCTCGCCGTTCTTGATCATGTCCACGACGTGCGGGCGGCCCTCCTGGACCTTGTTGACCGGCGTGACCGCCAGGCCCGCCGCCGTGAGCGCCGCCGCCGTGCCGCGGGTGGCGACCAGCGTGAAGCCGAGGGCCGCCAGCTTGCGCGCGATCTCGATCGTCCGCGGCTTGTCCTCGTCGCGCACGCTGACGAACACCCTGCCGCCCGCCGGCAGGTCCTCGCCCGAGGCAATCTGCGATTTCACGAAGGCTTCGGCGAAGGACACGCCGACACCCATCACCTCGCCGGTGGACTTCATCTCCGGCCCGAGTATGGTGTCGGCGCCCGGGAACTTGATGAACGGGAATACCGCTTCCTTCACGGAATAGTACGGCGGCACCACCTCGGCCGTCACGCCCTGCTCGGCGAGCGACCTTCCCGCCATGCAGCGCGCGGCGATCTTGGCGAGCGGCACGCCGGTCGCCTTGGACACGAACGGCACGGTGCGCGAGGCGCGCGGATTGACTTCCAGCACGTACACCACGCTGTCCTGCTCATTTTTCTGTATGGCGAACTGCACGTTCATCAGCCCGACGACCTTGAGCGCGTGCGCCATCGCGACGGTCTGGCGCCGCAGCTCTTCCTGCAGCTCCCGGCTGAGCGAATAGGGCGGCAGCGAGCACGCGGAATCGCCGGAATGCACGCCGGCCTGCTCGATGTGCTCCATCACGCCGCCGATCACCACCTGCTTGCCGTCGCACACCGCGTCGACGTCCACCTCGGTGGCATCGTTCAGGAAGCGGTCGAGCAGCACCGGGGAATCGTTCGACACCTTGACCGCCTCGCGCATGTAGCGCTCGAGGTCGCTCTGCTGGTAGACGATCTCCATGGCGCGGCCGCCCAGCACGTAGGACGGGCGCACCACCAGCGGATAGCCGATCTCCTCCGCCACGGCGAGCGCCTTCTGCGCGCTGCGCGCGGTGCGGTTGGGCGGCTGCTTGAGCTTCAACCGGTTGAGCAGCTTCTGGAAGCGCTCGCGGTCCTCCGCGACGTCGATCGAATCGGGCGAAGTGCCGATGATGGGGACCGCGTTGGCCTCCAAGTCGCGCGCGAGCTTGAGCGGGGTCTGGCCGCCGAACTGCACGATCACCCCGAACGGCTTCTCGACGTGGACGATCTCGAGCACGTCCTCCAGGGTCAGCGGCTCGAAGTAAAGCCGGTCGGAGGTGTCGTAATCGGTCGAGACCGTCTCCGGGTTGCAGTTCACCATGATGGTCTCGTAGCCGTCCTCGCGTAGCGCGAGCGCCGCGTGCACGCAGCAGTAGTCGAACTCGATGCCCTGGCCGATGCGGTTGGGCCCGCCGCCCAGCACCATGACCTTCTTCCGGTCGGTGGGCTGCGCCTCGCACTCGTCCTCGTAGGTCGAGTAGAGGTAGGCGGTGTGGGTCGCGAATTCCGCCGCGCAGGTGTCCACCCGCTTGAACACCGGCCTCACGCCCAGCTCGTGGCGGCGCGCGCGCACCGCGGCCTGGTCGGTCGCAAGCAGCTTCGCGAGCCGCAGGTCGGAGAAGCCCGCGCGCTTCAGCCGCCGCAATGCATTCGCGTCGAGCTTGTCGAGCGTCCGTCCCTCGAGCGCCTTCTCCTGGTGCACGATGTCCTCGATCTGCGCGAGGAACCAGGGATCGATGCGCGAGAGCTCGTGCACCTCGTCCACCGTCATGCCGCAGCGGAACGCATCGGCGACGAAGTAGATGCGATCGGGGCCGGGATCGCCCAGCTCGTTCTCGATCGCGTCGCGCTCGGCGCTCCTCTCGTCGAAGCCGTCCGCGCCGGTCTCGAGCCCGCGCAACGCCTTCTGCATGGACTCCTGGAAAGTGCGGCCGATCGCCATCACCTCACCCACCGATTTCATCTGCGTCGTCAGCCGGTCGTCCGCCTGCGGGAATTTCTCGAATGCGAAGCGCGGCACCTTGGTCACGACGTAGTCGATGGCCGGCTCGAACGACGCGGGCATGAATTGTCCACTGAGGCCGCCGGTGATCTCGTTCCGCAGCTCGTCGAGCGTGTAGCCCACCGCGAGCTTCGCCGCGACCTTGGCGATCGGGAAGCCGGTCGCCTTCGAGGCGAGCGCGGAGGAGCGCGACACCCGCGGGTTCATCTCGATGATCAGCAGGCGCCCGTCCGCCGGATTCACCGCGAATTGCACGTTGGAGCCGCCGGTGTCCACGCCGATCTCGCGCAGGCACGCGATCGCGGCATTGCGCATGATCTGGTATTCCTTATCGGTCAGCGTCTGCGCGGGCGCAACCGTGATCGAGTCGCCGGTGTGCACGCCCATCGGGTCCACGTTCTCGATCGAGCACACGATGATGCAGTTGTCCTTGCGGTCCCGCACCACCTCCATCTCGAATTCCTTCCAGCCGATCACCGACTCCTCAACCAGCACTTCGCGCGTGGGGCTCGCGTCGAGCCCGCGATCGACGATGGCGATGAACTCGTCCTTGTTGTAGGCGATGCCGCCGCCGGTGCCGCCGAGCGTGAACGAGGGCCGGATGATGGTGGGGAAGCCGACCATCGCCTGCACCTGCAGCGCCTCCTCCATGCTGTGGGCGAGCGCGGCGCGCGGGCAGGCCAGGCCGATTTTCTCCATCGCGCGCTTGAACTTCTCGCGGTCCTCGGCCTTGTCGATCGCCTCGCGCTTCGCGCCGATCATCTCCACGCCGTATTTCTCCAGCACGCCGTTGCGCGCGAGGTCGAGCGCGCAGTTCAGGCCCGTCTGGCCGCCCATGGTCGGCAGCAGCGCGTCCGGGCGCTCGGCCGCGATGATCTTCTCCAGCATCTGCCAGCTGACCGGCTCGATGTAGGTCGCGTCCGCCATCTCCGGATCGGTCATGATGGTGGCGGGATTGGAATTCACCAGGATGACGCGGTAGCCCTCCTCCTTCAGCGCCTTGCACGCCTGCGCGCCCGAATAGTCGAACTCGCACGCCTGGCCGATGATGATCGGCCCGGCGCCGATGATGAGGATCGACTTGATGTCAGTGCGCTTCGGCATGGCCGACTCCTTGTACCTCGTGCCTAGTGCCTTGTGCCTTGGAAGAATGTTCTTCCATCAGCTTCACGAACTTGTCGAAGAGGTAATCGACGTCATGGGGTCCCGGGCTCGCCTCGGGGTGGCCCTGGAAGCAGAACGCGGGGCAATCGGTGCGCGCGAAACCCTGGAGACTGCCGTCGAAGAGCGAAAGGTGCGTGATTCGCGCGGTCGCGGGCAGGGTCGCCGCGTCCACCGCGAAACCGTGGTTCTGGCTCGTGATCATCACGCGGCCGGTATCGAGGTCCTGCACCGGGTGGTTCGCGCCGTGGTGGCCGAATTTCATCTTGAGGGTCTTCGCGCCGCTCGCGAGTCCCATCAACTGGTGGCCAAGGCAGATGCCGAACGTCGGGATGCCGATGTCGAGAAACCTGCGGATCGCCCGGATCGCGTAATCGCACGGTTCGGGATCGCCGGGGCCGTTGGATAGAAACACGCCGTCCGGCTTCAACGCGAGCACGTCGTCCGCCGGAGCCTGCGCCGGGACCACGGTCACGCGGCAGCCCCGCGAGACGAGCTTTCTCAGGATATTGCGCTTGACGCCATAGTCGCAAGCCACGACATGAAAGCGCGGATCGGCGAGGCGGCCGTAACCCTGCCCCAGGGACCACGTGCTTTCCTCCCACTCGTAGGGCTTGTTGCAGCTCACCACCCTGGCGAGATCCATTCCGACCAGCCCCGAGAAGCCGCGGGCGGCCCTGAGCGCATCCTTCTCGCTGACCTTGCCGGCCATCAGGCAACCATCCTGCGCCCCCTTGTCGCGCAGGAGCCGCGTGAGCCTGCGCGTATCGATGTCCGCGATCGCGGGCACGCCGCCCTGCCTGAGGGTGTCGGAAAGCGTGGACTGCTTGCGCCAGCTCGACGACAGCAGTGGCAGGTCGCGGATGACCAGGCCTGCAGCGTAGATCCGGTCCGATTCGACATCCACGGGATTCGTCCCGGTGTTGCCGATGTGCGGGTATGTGAGGGTGACGAGCTGCCGGCAGTAGGACGGATCGGTGAGGATTTCCTGGTAGCCGGTCATGGCGGTGTTGAACACCACCTCGCCCACGGCCAGGCCCTCGGCGCCAATGGACGTGCCGCGGAAAACGGTGCCATCTTTGAGGACCAGGATGGCCGGGGCCCGCGACACGCTAACCTCTTGATTTCAGGTGTATATACACAAAGCGGGAGAGGCTTTCAAGCCCCTCCCGCCAACCGACTGAATTATACGTGAAGCCGCGCCTCGCGGCAACGCGCCGCTAGCGCAAACCCAGCACGTCGGCCATGTCGAAGAGGCCGCTCTTTTTCGACGCGACGAAGCGGGCAGCGCGCAGCGCGCCGTTGGCGAAATTCGACCGGCTGGAGGCGCGATGGGAGATTTCCAGGCGCTCGCCGGCGCCGATGAACATCACGGTGTGGTCGCCGACGAGGTCGCCGCCGCGCACCGTGGCAAAACCGATGGTCTCGTCCTTGCGCTCTCCGGTCACGCCCTCGCGCCCGTAGATCGCGGCCTTTTTCAGGTCGCGGCCGAGCGCCTGCGCGACAACCTCTCCCATGCGCAGCGCGGTGCCGGAGGGCGCGTCCACCTTGAGCCGGTGGTGCGCTTCCACGATTTCCACGTCGTATCCCTTGCCGAGCGCCGCGGCCGCGACCTGGAGCAGCCGGAACGCGACGTTCACGCCGACGCTGAAGTTGGGGGACATGACGATCGCCACGTCGCGCGTCGCCTCCGCAATCTCCCGCTTCTGCGTCTCGTTGAACCCGGTGGTGCCGATCACCAGCTTCACGCCCTGCTTGCGGCAGGCGGCTAGATACGCCAGCGTGCCGTCGGGGCGCGTAAAGTCCACGAGGACGTCGCTCGCCGCGATCGCGCCCGCGGCATCGTCGCCGATTTTGACCCCGCAGGGAGAGCCCGTCAGCTCGCCGGCATCCCTGCCGACCGCGGGGTTGCCCTTCTGCTCGAGCGCCGCGGCGAGCTTCAGGTCGGGCGCGCTCAGCACGGCCTCGAGCAGCGCACGGCCCATGCGCCCGCCAGCACCGGTGATTGCAATTCGGGTCTGTGCCATGTCCCGGAAACTATCCCTGTTTACTCTAGAATCCCAGCATCTCCAGCATGCGCCCGAAAAAACCGGGCTCCTCCGCTGGTTTCTCCGCCGCTGGCTTTTCCGCCACCGGTTTCTCCGCCGGGGGTTTCCCCTGCTCGCCCTCTTGCCCCGCTCCCGTGGACGCAACCGGCGGAACCGGACCGGGCTTGTCCGTCGCCGCAGGCGGCTTGTCTGCCTTCGCGCCGGCGGGCGCGGCACTGCCGGGCGCGGCGGGCACCACGTCGCCCTCGATCCGCAACAGCTTGTCGTCCTTGAATATGACCGCGATCTTGCGGTGTTCCGTCACCACGCCCGCCTTCTGATAAAGAAAGACGTAGTCCCAGCGGTCGGTGCGGAACGGATCGACCACCAGCGGCGTGCCGAGAGCGAAGCGCACCTGGTTGCGCGTCATCCCCGGCTGGAGCTTGGAGATCATCTCCTGCGTGACGAGGTTGCCCTGCTGAATGTCCATCTTGTACGGAGTGGTAATCGCGGGCAGAGCCGGCATTTGCCGGCAGCCGACCAGGAACAGGGCGAGAATCATGACGGCGCGGGCTTTCATCTCGGGAAAATCCTGGCGGCTTTCTCGCGCGGCGCAGCAGCGGCAATCGCCGCTCCGGACGCGGTTTCCAAGGTAGTGAAATACGAATATGATAACCGACGCTCGACCATTCCGACAGGCGCATTGAAAGAAACCGGCCGTGAGTTCGCCCAATGATCTCAAGACGATAGGCCTCAAGGCGACGCTGCCGCGCCTGCGCATACTGGAGTTGTTCGAGAAGAGCCCGGTGCGTCACCTCTCCGCCGAGGATGTCTACAAGACGCTGTCCAAGGACGGCACCGACACGGGGCTCGCGACGGTCTACCGCGTGCTCACCCAGTTCGAGCAGGCGGGGCTCCTGATCCGCCACCACTTCGAAACCGGCAAGGCGGTATTCGAGCTGAACCAGGGCGGCCACCACGACCACCTGGTGTGCGTGCAGTGCGGGCGCGTCGAGGAATTCTTCGACGCCGAGATCGAGAAACGGCAGGACAAGATCGCGAAGGACCGCGGCTTCAGGATCCACGATCATTCGCTGCAAATCTACGCGGACTGCACGCGGACGAACTGTCCCCATAAGAGCCGTGACTCGTGACGGGTGACCGGTCACCGGTCACCGATACACGGCAGGATTCCAGGTGTGCGTCTCGTCCTGCCCCTCCTTGCACCACGCGTAGAGCGCGTCGTACATCACCATCCCGTGCGTCAACATCTCGTGATCGTCCTTGAAGTTGCGGGACAGGCCGAGTGAGACCGCGAGCAGTCCTGCCGACTGCGGAGCGAGTTGCAACCGCGCGGTGTCGGCGCCGCGGACGATCACTGCGAGCTGGGCCAGCGCCGGGTCGCCCGCGAGCCGGTAGGTCTTGAGGAAGGTATCGAAGCTGCACAGCTCGCCGTCGTGCGAGAAGTGCACGTCCGGCACGTCGTAGGGAATGGCCTCTTTCTCCTTCGCCGCCCCCAGCACTTCCTTGTTCGGGACGTAGAGAAACTCGGCCTCGGGGTCCACGAAGCGCGTGACGAGCCACGGGCAGGCGATGCGGTCGATCTTCGGCCGCTCGCGCGTGACCCAGCGCGTTGGCGATTCCTTCGGCTTGCCCATCAACTCGCCGCCGGCCGCTTTCCAGCCCTCCTCCAGTCCGCCCTCCAGATAGCGCGCGGCGATGCCGAGCTCCAGCAGCGCCTGCGCCGCACCCTGGCTCACATCGTGGCCGTGCACGCAATAGGTGACGACGCTGGCTGCGCGCGGCAGCGCCTTCGCCCACGCGGCAACAGCCCCCGGATCGCGCCGCAGCGCACCGGCGGCCATGTCAGGCGCCGAGCGGAACGCGGGCGTGCGGCGAACATCGATAAGCAGCGGCGAATGCTTGCCCGCCTGAGCGGATTTCAGTTCTGTTGCAGTGATGGACGCGTCCATGGTTTCCGGCTCCTTTCAAAGTCCTTCAGAAATTGGGGCGTAAAGGCGCACCCTCTCAACGGGGGACCCTCGAGCTCGATCAGACTGGCACTGGCTCTGGCGATGTCGATTTTCCACAGCGATCCCCCTGTCGCAGTCAAAGCGTAAAGACTCTCGTCGCCGGCGACCGCCAGCGCGCCAAACCCGACATCCCACTGCTCCCGTCCCTCCAGTCTGATGTCGTGCGCCTGCGCTTCGAAACTGTCCGCATCGATCCGCCAAAATCTCGCCAGCACGTTGCTGGAAACAATTGCCGAGCCCGAGCCGTCCAGGACCATGTCGGGGGCGCAGGTGAATCGGGCCATGGACCAGCCCGGCAACGCCACTTTCCTTATCAGCCGCTTGCTCCCGGCATCGTAGACGCGCACGTCGTCGAGACCCAGCAGCCAGATTCTGTTTCGTGCTTCATCCCGCCGGACGCGGATACCGTCAAGCTGAACATCGACGTTGGCGGCTCGGACTGTCGCCTTGCCTTGCGCCGGACCACTTCCGGAGCCGCAACCCGTCATTACGACCGCCGCAAAGATCATGATCCACCAAATGCAGGCAATGATGATTCGATTATTCATGAGCCGCTCCCTGTGGCCGGTGTAGTGACCTTGAATCGCGACAGTGCAAGGCTCGTAAGCCCGGCATAGGCGACGAACCCCAATGCAATCGCCGCAAAAATCCCCGCTGTACCGGCCTCCATCCAGAACACCGCGATGAAGCCCCCTCCCGCGGCAACCAGAAACCTGATGCCGTTCGCAACCACCGCAAGCACCAATTTGCCGTATCCCTGGCACGCGAAATAGAGTCCGATCCCGAATCCGTACAGAGCGTAGGCGGGCCCGACGATCTGCAGATAGGAAACACCGATGCGAACGATTTCCTCGTCGATCGTGAAGATGCTCATCCACAACCGTGGGAATAGCGCAAAAAACAAACCGACTGCACCGCAGAATGCGGCGGCAACTGCGCCGCCCGACCAAGCGATGGCTCGGGCGCGGGCGTATTGCCTTGCGCCCCAGTTCGTTCCAATCAGGGCAACGATTCCGGTGCCGATGCCGAATCCCAGGGGAATGATGATGTATTCCAGCCGCGCACCCATCGCATAAGCGATCGCCGTATCCCGGCCCAGGTGGCCCGCCACGCCGGTCAGAGCGATTACGGTTACGTTCGTGATCGCCACGTTGAGCATTCCGGGTATACCGACGCGGAAGAACTCGCCCAGGAGTCCCCACTGAAAACGTATCCCGCGAAAAGACAATGTGACGAGCGATCTCGCGTTGCGAAGATAGGCAAGCAGGAAGATGCTTCCCGCGCCGAACGAGGTCACCAGGCCCCATCCGGCACCCGCCGGCCCGAGCGCTGGAATCGGCCCCAGCCCAAAGATCAACAGCGGGGAGATGACAACGTGGCCAAGCACGCATACGACAATCACCGTGGCGGGCAATCCCATGTTCCCGGTTCCGCGAACGACGTTGCAGAGCAGGTTGAGCATCCAGATCGACAGCGCGCCGCCGAACGCCACGTTCGAATAGGCGATGGCCGCTTCAAGTACCGCTCCGTGCCCGCCCATCCATCGGTAGAAAAGCGGGCCCGCCAGCAGCATGAGAAATGAGAATGACGCCGACAGCATCAGCGCCAGCCAAACTGCATGCGTGGCCAGATCGTTCGCTCGCGCCTTCTGCCCGGCGCCGAGCGCGCGTGCTACCGCCGACGAGACGGCGCCTCCCATGCCGCTCGCCGCGGCATGCTGCATGAGCATCACCCACGGAAAGACGAGCGAAATGCCGGCCAAAGCATCGGGGCCGAGGCGCCCGACGAACAATCCGTCGAACGTGATCAATCCGACGAACGCCAGCAAGTTGAGCACATTGGGGGCCGCCAAGCGCAGGAGCGCCGGCAGGATCGGCGCCTCGAGCAGCATTTTCGTTCGCGGCGCGATGGGACGCGCCGGCGCGGCCGGGGCGACTGCGAGAGGGATTGAAGCGATTCCGTTGCTCATACACATACTCCTTCCCCGGAGGGAATCGGAGCAGCGCTTGAGACGGAATCGTCTTTTCGGACCGGGTGTCTGCGATTCGACCCGGCTAGGCCTGACCTTGCCGTTTGGCAGATCCCGCCTACAAGTTGTGTGCACAATATAACTGATATGTGATAATGTCAACACCAATTATGAATGACCTTCTGACCCCCTCGCACCCGCGCCTCCCCGGCCCTCTCGCCGCTACCGGAATCGAATTGCCAATTTCCTGAATCGAAAGGCCTTTATGTCTGAATTTCTGGCATTGATGACAAGCCTCCCCACGGGAAACTCGACCCTGCGCATGCGGCTGTGGCGGGCGTTGAAGCAAACGGGGTGCGGGGTGCTGCGCGACGGCGTCTATGTCCTGCCGATCGGGGCGCCCCAGGCCGCGGCGCTGGCCGAAGCGGAGTCGGAGCTCAAGTCAGCGGGCGGATTTGCGATGACCGTGGAGCTGAACCTGAGAGCTCCCGCCCAGGTCGAGCACGTCCGCGCGCTATTCGACCGCAGCCGGGAATACGGAGAGCTGGTCCGGAAGATAGGCGCCGCCAGGGCGACCCTGGGGCGGCTCGGAAAGCGCAAGGCGGATACCGTAGTCCAGCGCCTGCGCGGGTCCCTGGAGGATCTGGCCGCGATCGATTTTTTCGCCGGCCAGGCGCAGTTGCAGGCCAAGGACGCCATGGCAGCCCTCGAGCGCGAAGCGCAAGAGCTGCGATCCCCGGGCGAGCCGCATTCCGCAAAGCGAAAGATCACGCGGCTGGATCCTGCAAAGTACCGAAATCGCACCTGGGCCACGCGCAAGGATCTCTGGGTGGACCGCCTCGCCAGCGCCTGGCTCATCAAGCGCTTCATCGACAGGAATGCGAAATTCTCCTGGATCGTTCGCCCGCGCGACCGCCCCAAGGGATCCGTAGGCTTCGATTTCGACGGCGCCCCGTTCACGCACGTCGACGGTCGCGTGACCTTCGAGGTGCTGCTGGCGAGCTTTGGCCTCGATGACGACCCGGCGCTCGCGTCAATCGGCCACGCCGTTCATTTTCTCGACGCAGGAGGCATCCCGGTTGCGGACGCCAAGGGGCTCGAGACGATGCTCCGGGGAATCAAGGCGAAAGCGCGAGGCGATGACGGCGTGGCCCTGGAAGCAAGCAAAGTCTTCGATTTCTTCTACTCGGCTTACGCGCAGAAAAGTCCCACATAGGCAAAAAGGTTCCTGACACCTTTTCTAATTTTCGGTTCGGCGTTTCAGCAACCGAGCTGATCGGCCAAGTCGAGGAAGCTCTCCGCGTTCACGGTGAATTCGGGCTCGGAGGCGAGGTCGGGCGTGCCGCTGCGGCCGTGCTCGAGCGGGCGCTTGACGAAGGCGGTCTTCAGCCCGCACTTCGCCGCCGCGCGCAGGTCGGCCTTGTGGGCGGCGACCATCATCACTTCCTCCGGCTTCACATCCAGCATGCCCGCCGCGCCGAGGTACATCCCGGGGTCGGGCTTGAAGAGCTTGAAGGTATCGGAGGAAAACACGCAGTCCCACGGCAGCCCGCCGTGCTTCGCCATGTTCACGAGCAGGCTGGTGTTGCCGTTGGAGAGCGTCGCAATGACGAACTTCGACTTGAGGCGCTTCAGCCCGCGCACCGTGTCGGGCCACGGCTTCAGGCGGTGCCACACCAGGTTGAGGTGCGCCTTCTCCTCCTCCGTGAGCGTCGCGACCTTGAACTGCTTCAGCACGTCCTCGAGGATCGCGCGGTGGATGATGTCGATCTTCTCGAACGGCGCCTCGCCGCGCAGCACGCGGTCCATCGCCGGCCGGTAGCCCGCGCGCCACGCCTTGGCGAATTTCACCGCGTTGACGCGCAGCCCTTTCGCCTTCGCCAGCCCGCGCACCTCGCGCGCGACCGAGCCGTGCCAGTCCACCACGGTTCCGAATACATCAAAGATGAGCGCTCTGACTCCGGATGCTTGCACATTCATTGGAATTTCTCCGCGACTGCGTGAACCGTTCACTGTTCACCGTTCACCGTTCACGCTTTCTAGTAGGACTTCGGAAGTCCG
Source organism: Betaproteobacteria bacterium RIFCSPLOWO2_02_FULL_67_26 (assembly GCA_001771935.1). GTDB lineage: Bacteria > Pseudomonadota > Gammaproteobacteria > Burkholderiales > SG8-41 > SG8-41. The sequence continues at coordinate 19,047 of MERD01000041.1, read as the reverse complement.
AGCACCCGCTCCGCGATGTAGCACAGGATCAGCTGCGGGCTCACCGGCACGATGCGCGGGATCAGCGACTCGCGGAAATAGCGCTCGACGTGATACTCCTTCGCGTAACCCATGCCGCCGTGGCTCATCACCGCGGTCTCGCACGCCTTGAATCCGGCCTCGCCCGCCAGGTACTTCGCCGCGTTCGCCTCCGCGCCGCACGGCTTGCCGTTGTCGTAGAGCCACGCCGCCTTGTACACCAGCAGGTCCGCCGCCTCGAGCTCGATCCAGCGCTGGGCGAGCGGGTGCTGGATCGCCTGGTTGCGGCCGATCGGTCGGTTGAACACGATGCGCTCCTTCGCGTACTCGGCAGCGCGCTTCAACGCCGCCCGCCCGAGCCCGACCGCCTCGGCCGCGATCAGGATGCGCTCGGGGTTCAGCCCGTGCAGGATGTACTCGAAACCCTTGCCCTCCTCCCCGATGCGGTCGGTGGCGGGCACCTTGAGACCGTCGATGAACACCTGGTTGGAATCCACCGCCTTGCGGCCCATCTTCGGGATCTCGCGCGCCTCGACGAACTTGCGGTCCATGTCGGTGTAAAACAGGGAGAGTCCCTGCGTGGGCTTCTTCACTTCCTCGATCGGCGTGGTGCGCGCGAGCAGCAGCATCTTGTTGGTGACCTGCGCGGTCGAGATCCAGATCTTGCGGCCCGACACCCGGTAGCCGTCGCCCTCCTTCACCGCGCGCGTCTTGAGCTTGGTGGTGTCGAGGCCGGTGTCGGGCTCGGTAACGCAGAAGCATGCGCGGTCGCGGCCCTCGATGAGCGGCGGCAGCCAGCGCCGCTTCTGCTCGTCGGTGCCGAACACGACCACCGGGTTGACGCCCCAGATGTTCATGTGCACGGCGGAGGCGCCCGACATCCCGGCGCCGGATGCCGAGATCGCCTGCAGCATGATCGCCGCCTCGGTAATGCCGAGGCCGGCCCCGCCGCAGGCCTCCGGCATCGCGATGCCGAGCCAGCCGTCGCGCGCGAACGCCCGGTGGAAGTCCTCGGGAAAGCCGCCCTCGGTGTCCTTCTTCAGCCAGTAGGCGGCGTCGAACCGCGCGCAGATTTTGTCGATCGCCGCGCGGATCGCGAGCTGCTCTTCGGAAAATGAGAAGTCCATCCTGGCGGCCCTGGCGTCCTGGCTGCTAATTTTGGGGTTTCAGCGTCACGCGTGCCGCGATCATCGTCTCGATCTCTGCCTCAGCATACCCCGCTTCATGCAGGACCTCCACGCTGTGCTCGCCCAGCCGCGGCGCGGGCCGCAGAGCCTCCGGCGGCGACGCCGACCATTTTCCGGGCGCGGTCATCTCGCGCAGCCTGCCCTCGGTCGGGTGGTCCGTCATCACGAAGAAACCGGCCTGCCGCAAGTGGGGATCGGCGATGAGATCATCCACCGAATTGAGCGGCGCCACCGGGATGTCCGCTTCCTTCAACAGTCGCAGCCACTCCTCGCTGGTGCGCGTCGCCATCTGGCCGGCGACGAATTCGTAGACTTCGCCGATGTTGCGGGAGCGCGCCTCCTGGCTGGAGAAGCGCGGATCGGAATCGAACATCCCCTCGCGGCCGACCAGCCGGAAGAAGCTGCGCCAGTGCTTGTCGTTGTAGACCAGCACGCACACGTAGCCGTCCTTCGTCGCGTACGGCACGCGGTGCGGCGCCAGCATGCGCGCGTAGCGGAACGGCTCGATCGACGGCTCGAACGTGCGGCCGCCCATGTGATCGCCCAGCACCAGCTGGGCCAGCGTCTCGAACATCGGCACCTCCACCGCCTGGCCCTTGCCGGTCCGCTCCCGGCAAAAGAGCGCCGAGGTGACGGCGTTGACGGTGGCGAGCCCGGTGATGCGGTCCGAGATCGCCGTCGGCACGTAGCGCGGCCGGTCCGCGCCCGCCTCGAGCAGCAGGTGCGGAAGTCCCGTCCGGCCCTGGATCAGATCGTCGTACGCCGGCTCGCCGGCGTAGGGGCCACCCTCGCCGTAGCCATAGGCGCCGACGTAAATGATCCGCGGATTGACCGCGCGCACGTCGTCATAGGTGAGCTTGAGCCGCGCCATGGCCTGCGGGCGCACGTTGTACGCGAGGACGTCCGCCTCCCGGGCGAGCCGCAGCAGCGCCTCGCGCCCCTTCGGTTGCTTCAGATCGAGCACGATCGAGCGCTTGTTGCGATTGTGGTGCAGGAAGATGTGCCCCATGCCCGGATGCTTCATGGGCGCGATGTGGCGCAGCACGTCGCCCTCCGGCGGCTCGACCTTGATCACGTCGGCGCCGAGGTCCGCCAGGATCTGGGTCGCGAACGGACCCATCACGACCGAGGTGAGGTCAACGACGCGCACGCCGGCGAGCGGCCCGCTGGCGCCGTGGCCGGAAGCCGGTGGCCCGCTACGGGCGGCCATTCGCTCTGCCCTTCCCGGCGGCCAGGGCTTCCGCGACCCTTGCGATCGGACCGGTCCAGTCGCCATCGCGGTCCTGCCGGTAGAGCCGCATGGACGGATACCAGGGATTGTCGCTGCGCCCGAGGTGGTAGCGCCAGTCCGGCGCATGGGCCACCAGCACCCAGGTCGGCACGCCCATGGCCCCGGCCAGGTGGGCGACCGAGGTATCGATCGTGATCATCAAATCGAGGTGGCTCAGCAGCGCGGCGGTGTCCGAAAAATCCCGGATGCCGGCGGTGAGATCCACGAGGTTCATCCCCGCAGGAGGCGAGGCGGATTGCGCCGCCGCCTCGCCCATCTGCACGCTGTAGAACACGGCCCCGGACGCCTGCGCGAGCGGCGCCAGCATGTCGAGCGTGATGGAGCGCTTGCGGTCATCCCATTGCTGCGGGCGCCCGGCCCAAGCCAGTCCGACCTTGAGCGCGCCATCGCCGCGCCCGGCTCGCGGGCGCCACGCCGCCGAACGCTCCGGATCCGCCTGGACGTAAGGCCCGCGCCACGGCACGCTCTCGAGCGTAGTGCCGAAAACGCCGGGCAGGCTCATCATCGGGACGTGGGCCGAAAACGGCGGCAGCGCCTCTCCCTGGACCACCACCTGTCCGATACCGGTGACCGATTCCATGAGCGATTTCAATTCGGGCTGGCATTCCAGAATCACCGACGAGCAGCGTTCCGCCACCCACGGCGCGTATCTCACGAACTGCAGGGTGTCGCCCAGCCCCTGCTCGGCATGCACCAGGATCGTTCCACCGGCGATCTTCCGTCCGTCCCATGGGGCCTGCGGAAACCTCCGGGCCGGCGCATTGAACGCGTTGATCCGCCAGCGCCATTCGTACTCCTTCCAGCCCTTCTCATAGTCCCCGCAGAGCAACAAGACGAAGGACCGGCTGAAGTGGGCCTCGGCGTATTCCGGGTCCGCGGCGAGCGCGCGCTCGAAGCTCGCCAGCGCCTCGCGGTGGCGTCCCAGCTCGCGATAGGCATTGGCGAGATTATTGTGCGCCTCGGCATCCTCGGGAACCGCCCTCGTCTGCCGCAGGTAGCCCTCGACCGCCAGCTCCAGGGCGCCGGTGTCGCGCACGATCGAGGCGTAGTTTTGGTTGGCTTCCGGCTGGCGCGGATCGAGCTCGAGGGCATTGCGATAGCTGGCCAATGCCGCATCGAGCTGGCCCTGCATGTGCAGGACGCCACCCAGATTGTTGTGCGCCTTCGCGTGATCCGGGGCGAGCCGGATCGCGGCGCGATAGCTCGCTTCGGCGTTCGTCAACCGGCCTGCAATTTCGTGCAGCCGGCCCGCCGTAAAGTGCGGCGCGCCGGCCCGGGGGTCCGCGGCGATCGCGCGCTGCGCCCAGTGCAGGCCGTCCTCGGCCTGCCGGGCATCGGCCGCCATCTCGGCCATCAGGCACAGGGCGCGCGCGTCGTCAGGCCGTTGCCGCAATAACGACTCGCAACATGCCCGGGCTTCCCGGATCGCCCCCGTGGCACGAAGCGCTTCGGCCTCTTGCAGCATCCCGTCGCGCTCCCTCCCTGCGGAATTGCCCGGGAGCCGGAGCCTGGATTTGACCCACTGGAACACGTCGGCGCCTACCGGTCACTGTGCTTGAGCATCTCGGCAGCATGCTTGCGCGTGGTCTCGGTGATCTTCAACCCGCCCAGCATGCGCGCGATCTCCTCCACCCGCTGCGCCGGGTCGAGCAACGTAACGCGGCTCGACACCTTGCCGTTCGCGGTCGACTTGTCGACCTGCCATTGCCGGTCCGCCGACGCGGCGACCTGCGGCAGGTGGGTAATGCACATCACCTGGTGCCGGGCCCCGAGCTGCTTCAGCATCTGTCCCACGATCTCCGCGACGCGCCCGCCGATGCCGGCATCCACCTCGTCGAAGATCAACGTCGGCACCTGCGCGACCTGGCTCGCCACGGCCTGGACCGCAAGCGACAGGCGCGACAACTCCCCGCCCGAGGCCACCTTCGCCAGCGGCTGCGGCGCCATGCCTTTGTGCATCGCCACCAGGAACTCGACGTCTTCCAGCCCATGCGCGGTAACTTCGGCCACGGCGTTGAGGCCCGCTTCAAGCCGGCCGCCCTGCATGGCGAGCTTCTGCATCGCATCCGTGACCTGGTCCGATAGCTTCTTCGCGGCCTTCTTGCGTGCCGCCGACAGCTTGCGCGCTTCAGCCACGCACGCTGCATGCGCCGCGTCTTCCTGCTGGCGCAGCGCCTCAACGCTTCCGCCCTCGCCCATCTCCCGCAGCCGCGCCTTCGCAGCCTCGAGCTTTGCCGGCAGGCCGCCGGGCTCGACCCGGTACTTCCGCGCCGCGGTGTGTATGGCGTCCAGCCGGGCTTCCACCTCGCGCAGGCGCTGGGGATCGAGGTCAAGGCGCTCGCCGTAATGACGCAGCGCGTATACGGCTTCCTGGAGCTGTATCCGCGCCGGGTCGAGCAGCTCCAGGATTTCCTTGAGCCGGGCATCGTGCTCGACCAGGCCGTGCAACCGGCTGACGACGGCGTTGAGTTGCGCCAGGCCGGAATTCTCGCCTTCCGAAAGCGTTTCGACTCCGGCCTGCGCCGCTTCGATCAGGTTCGCCGCGTGCGCGAGCCGCGAGTGCTCGGCAGCCAGCTCCGGCCATTCGTCCGGCCCGATCTTCAGCGCCTCGATTTCGCGCGCCTGCCACTCGATCTGCTCGCGCTCGGCGCCAAACGCCGCGGCGTTGGCCTCGAACGCGATGCGGCTCTCGCGCCGCTGTTGCCATGCGCGGTGGAGCTCGGCGACCTTCCCGGCGGTATCGGAGTGACCGCCGAAAGCGTCGAGCAGCCCGCGCTGCGCCGCGGAGCGGCCCAGCGACTGGTGCTGGTGCTGGCCGTGAATGTCCACCAGGAAATCGCCCGCGTCCCGCAGCTGGGCCAGCGTGGCCGCGTGGCCGTTGATGAAGCCGCGCGAGCGGCCGGAAGCGTCGATCACGCGCCGCATGAGCAGCGCGCCTGCGTCGCCGGCCAGCTCGTTGTCCTCGAGCCAGCGGGCAAGCGCCCCGCGGCCGGCCTCGAACTCCGCGCTCACTTCGGCGCGCTCGGCGCCGCTGCGCACCACGATCGCGTCAGCGCGCTCCCCCAGCACCATGGCCAGGGCGTCTATGAGTATGGATTTGCCCGCGCCGGTCTCGCCGGTCAGCACCGTGAAACCCGGCGCGAACTCGAGCTCGAGCCGGTCGACGATGACGAAGTCGCGGATGGTCAGACTGCGAAGCATTGATCACCGGCTACTCGCGGTTCCAGTTGAGCTTCTCCCGCAGCATGCCGTAGTAGCTGTGCCCCTCCGGGTGCAGCAGGCTGATCGGGCGGGCGTAGCGCCGGACCACGATGCGGTCGCCTTCGCGCAGGTCGCAGCGCGAGTGGCTGTCGAAGTGCACCCGCGGCTCGGGGTTGTCACGCACGACGATCTCCACGGTGCAGGTACTGCTGATCACGATCGGGCGGTTGGACAGCGTGTGCGGGGACACCGGCACCAGCGCCATCACGGACAGCGAGGGGTGCACGATCGGCCCGCCGGACGACAGCGCATACGCCGTGGAGCCGGTCGGCGTCGCCACGATCAGGCCGTCGGCGCGCTGGTTGTAGATGAACTGGCCGTCGACGCGCACCTCCAGCTCCAGCATGCTGCCTTTCGGGCCCTTGCTCACGACCACGTCGTTGAAGGCCAGCGCTTCGAACGTTTTCCTGGCGCCGCTGGTGACCTGACCCTCGAGCAGCATGCGCTCCTCGGCCACGAATTTTCCGTCGAGGATCGCGCCGATGGTGGCGATCATGGTTTCCACCGAGATGTCGGTCAGGAACCCGAGGCGGCCCTGGTTCACCCCGACCAGCGCCACGTCGTGGGGCGCCAGCGTGCGCGCGATGTTGAGCATGGTACCGTCGCCGCCGATGACGATGGCGAGGTCGGCCTGCTGCCCGATCTCCTCGAGCGCCAGCGCGGAATACCGGACGTCCTTCACCTGGGTCGCGGTGAGGCGATCGATCAGGACCTTCACCTTGCGCCCCTCCAGGTAGCGGGCGAGCTCGAGCAGCGGCCCGGCGACTTCCGGGCTCTTGTACTTGCCGATCAGCGCGATGGTCTTGAACGATGATTTCATGCCGCATTAAACCATAAAAGGCGACCGTTTTTTCTGTAGAATAAGTTGATGCCCGCCGAACCACTTGCCCTGAACGAGCGCGCTCAGCTGCTGCTCAAGACGCTGGTGGAACGCTACATCGCCGAAGGCCAGCCGGTCGGCTCGCGCGCGCTGTCGAAATTCTCCGGACTCGACCTCTCTCCCGCAAGCATCCGCAACGTGATGGCGGATCTCGAGGAGATGGGCTTCATCGCCAGCCCCCATACCTCGGCGGGACGGGTGCCGACCGCGCGCGGTTACCGCTTCTTCGTGGACACGCTGCTCACCATCAAGCCGCTCGACACCGTCGAGATCAACCAGCTCGAGGGACAGCTGCAGCAGGAAACCACGCACAAGCTGGTCGCCTCCGCATCCCAGCTCCTGTCCGACCTCACGCACTTCGCGGGCGTGGTCATGACCCCGCGGCGCAGCGCCGGCTTCCGGCACATCGAGTTCCTCAGGCTCTCGGACAAGCGCGTCCTGCTGATCCTCGTCACGCCCGAAGGCGACGTTCAAAACCGGATCCTGTTCGCCGAGCGGTCGTACTCGCCCTCGGAACTGACCGAGGCCGCGAACATCCTGAACCAGCATTACGCCGGGCTCACGTTCGAGGAGATCCGGCACCGCATCCGCGCGGAGCTCAAACAGCTTACCGAAGACATGACACGGCTGATGACCGCGGCGCTGGACGCCGGCAGCCAGGCCGCGACCGAATCGGCGGAGGAAGTGGTGATCTCGGGCGAGAGCAACCTGCTCGACTCTCAGGACCTGGCTTCCAATATGGCGAACCTGAGGAAGCTCTTCGACCTGTTCGATCACAGGACCGGGCTGCTGCAGCTCCTCGACGTCTCGAGCCGCGCGCAGGGCGTGCAGATCTTCATCGGCGGCGAGTCGGGCATGGCCCCCCTCGACGAGTGCAGCGTGATTACCGCGCCGTACGAAGTGGATGGCCAGGTGCTGGGCACGGTCGGCGTGATCGGGCCGACGCGCATGGCCTACGAGCGCGTCATACCGATCGTGGACATCACCGCCAGGCTGCTCAGCAGCATGCTGACGCAGCGCTGAGCGTCGCGCATGTCGCGCTACGCTCCCGAGCCTCCCTTCTCCCACGGCAGCCAGCCCCGCATCGGGGTCCTGTTGATACAGCTCGGCACGCCGGACACGCCGACACCGCCGGCGGTGCGCGCCTACCTGAAGGAATTCCTGTCCGACCCGCGGGTGGTCGAGATTCCGCGCATCGTGTGGTGGCCGATCCTGCACCTTTTCATTCTCGCCACGCGGCCCAAGGCGTCCGCCCAGCGTTACGCCCAGGTGTGGATGAGCGAAGGCTCTCCGCTCGGGGTGCACACCGGGCGCCAGATGGCGTTGCTGCGCGGCTTTCTCGGCGAGCGCGCGAAGCCGTTGCCGCTGACGGTGGACTACGCGATGCGTTACGGTCAGCCCGCGATCCCCGACAAGCTGCGGGAGCTGAAGGCGCTGCGCTGCGACCGCATCCTTCTCGTGCCGCTCTACCCGCAGTACTCGGCGTCCACGACGGCTACCGCGCTCGACTCCGCCTTCGGCTGCCTCCAGGGCATGCGCAACCAGCCGGCGCTCCGATCGGTCCGGAGTTTCCACGACCACGCAGGCTACATCGCCGCGCTGGCGCAGTCCGTGCGCGACTACTGGATGACGAGCCAGAGGACGGATGTGCTGCTGATGAGCTTTCACGGCGTGCCGCGCGCGACGCTCGACAAGGGCGACCCCTACCACTGCGAGTGCCAGAAGACCGCCCGGCTGCTCGCCGATGCGCTGGGACTCAGGCAGGAACAATATCGCGTCACCTTCCAGTCGCGCTTCGGCCGCGCGGAGTGGCTCAAGCCCTATACCGCGGACGTCCTCGCCGAGCTCGGCCGGCAAAAAGTCCGACGTGTAGACGTGGTCTGCCCCGGGTTCATCTCCGATTGCCTGGAGACCCTCGAGGAGATCGCGATCGAGGGGAAGAGCATCTTTCTCAGCACGGGCGGGCGCGAGTTTCATTTCATCCCGTGCCTGAACGAGCGGACCGACTGGATACACGCCCTGAGCGACATCGTGCTCAGTAACCTGGTCGGCTGGAGCGACACGGCAACGCACGAGACGCTCGAGAAGTCGCGGCTGCGCGCGCTGTCCATGGGAGCGAAAAGCTAGGGATGAGGGCGGAGGGAAAACCTATTTCAGTCAGTAACTTAAGCGCGCCATACCCCACTTGAATTCCGCTGATCCGGGCCAATATTCAAACGGTTAGGTTTGGAGAGGACGATGCAGGAAATACCCGACGCTACGAACGCCGAGAACATCGCGCCGGCCGGGGAGCTGGCCGCGCCGGGTTCGCAGGCCACCCAGAGACCTCAGCAAACGGCGACGGAAGAGCCCCGCCCAGGCGTCGAGCCGGGCGTCGAGGAGCAACTGAAGAAAGCATTGTTCGCCGCAGCCGAGCATCACGACGCCTGGCTGCGCGCGAAGGCCGAGGCCGACAACATCCGCAAGCGCGCCCAGGCGGAGATCGCCGGCGCGCACAAGTTCGCCGTCGAGAATTTCGCCGCCGAGCTGCTGGCGGTCAAGGACAGCCTCGAGGCGGCGCTCGCCGTGGAAAGCGCGTCGGTGGAAAGCCTGAAGAGCGGCGTCGAGTTGACGCTCAAGCAGCTCGCAGGCGTGTTCGAGCGCTTCAACCTCTCCGAGATCAGCCCGCTGGGACAGAAATTCGACCCCCATCGCCACCAGGCGATCAGCGCGGTGGCGTCGGACGCCGATCCCAACACCGTGGTTCAGGTGCTGCAGAAGGGGTATCTCCTGCACGACCGGGTGATCCGTCCCGCCCTCGTCATTGTCGCCAAAGCCGTTGAAAAATGAGGCCTGGGCCCCATATGGATAACATCTCAAATTACGCCGGAAAAGCAAAGAGGTAGAACATGGCCAAGATCATCGGCATCGACCTGGGAACGACCAACTCGTGCGTGGCGGTCATGGAGAACGGCCAGCCCAAGGTAATCGAGAATTCCGAAGGCGCGCGCACCACGCCTTCCATCGTCGCGTACATGGAAGACGGCGAGATATTGACCGGCGCGCCGGCCAAGCGCCAGGCGGTCACCAATCCCAGGAACACGCTCTACGCGGTCAAGCGGCTGATCGGCCGCCGCTTCGAGGACGCCGAGGTGCAGCGGGCGGTCAAGGTCGTGCCGTACACCATTGCGAAAGCGCCCATCGGCGACGCCTGGGTCGAGGTGCGCGGCAAGAAAATGGCGCCGCCCGAGATTTCGGCGCAGGTGCTGATCAAGATGAAGAAGACGGCGGAGGACTACTTCGGCGAACCGGTCACCGAGGCCGTCATCACGGTCCCGGCCTATTTCAATGCCAGCCAGAAACAGGCCACGATAGACGCGGGCCGGATCGCCGGTCTCGAGGTCAAGCGCATCATCAACGAGCCGACAGCGGCCGCGCTCGCGTTCGGCCTCGACAAGCAGGAGAAGAAGGACCGCAAGATCGCGGTATACGACCTGGGCGGCGGCACCTTCGACATTTCGATCATCGAGATCGCCAACGTCGAGGGCGAGCACCAGTTCGAGGTGCTCTCGACCAACGGCGACACGTTCCTCGGCGGCGAGGATTTCGATCAGCGCCTGATCGAGCACCTGTGCGATGAATTCAGGAAGGAGTCGGGCCTCGACCTGCGCAAGGACGTGCTCGCGCTGCAGCGCCTGAAGGACGCGGCGGAGAAGGCCAAGATCGAGCTCTCCTCGAGCGCGCAGACCGAGATCAACCTGCCGTACATCACGGCCGACCCGTCCGGGCCCAAGCACCTGACGATCAAGGTGACGCGCGCCAAGTTCGAGAGCCTGGTCGAGGACCTGGTCGAGAAGACGATCGAGCCGTGCCGCATCGCGGTCAAGGACGCGGGCATCAAGGCCTCCGACATCAGCGACGTGATCCTGGTGGGCGGCCAGACCCGCATGCCCAAGGTCCAGGAGAAGGTGAAGGAATTCTTCGGGCGCGAGCCGCGGAAAGACGTCAACCCGGACGAAGCGGTGGCGGTCGGCGCGGCGATCCAGGCCGGCGTGCTGAAGGGCGACGTCAAGGACGTGCTGCTGCTCGACGTCACGCCCCTGTCGCTCGGCATCGAGACGCTCGGCGGCGTGATGACCAAGCTCATCCAGAAGAACACCACCATCCCGACCAAGGCGCAGCAGGTGTTCTCGACCGCGGAGGACAGCCAGACCGCGGTCACGATCCACGTGCTGCAGGGCGAGCGCGAGATGGCGCGCGGCAACAAGAGCCTGGGCCAGTTCAACCTGACGGACATCCCGCCGGCGCCGCGCGGCATGCCCCAGATCGAGGTCGCTTTCGACATCGACGCCAACGGCATCCTGCACGTCTCGGCCAGGGACAAGGCGACCGGCAAGGAGAACAAGATCAAGATCCAGGCGAGCTCGGGCCTCACCGAGGACGAGATCAAGCGCATGGTGCGGGACGCCGAGGAGCACGCCGAGGAAGACCGCAAGGCGCACGAGCTGGTGGAGGCGCGCAACCAGTGCGACCACATGGTCCACTCGGTCAGGAAGGCGCTGAAGGATCACGGCGACAAGGTGGAAGCGGGCGAGAAGGAGAAGATCGAGGCGGCGTTGAAGGAAGCGGAAGAAGCGATGAAGAGCGACGACAAGGCCGTGATCGAAGCCAAGACCCAGGCGCTCGCGCAGGCCGCGCACAAGCTCGCCGAGCAGGCCTACAAGGAAGAGCAGGCGAAGCAGCAGGCTCAGCAGGCGCCCGGCGGCGAGACAGCCGCCGAAGGCGCCAAGAAAGATGACGGCAACGTCGTGGACGCGGAGTACACCGAAGTCAAGGACAAGAAATAGCGCCAAATCCGGACGCTGAAGCGCCGGTTTGGCTGGCCGATTTCGAACGGACGGCACGGCGCCGCCGTTCAACTCGGCCGTTTCGCATGCAAGGGTAGCGGGCAAGCATGGCAAAAAAAGACTATTACGAAGTGCTCGGCGTGAACCGGGACGCCTCGGAAGAGGACATCAAGAAGTCGTACCGCAAGCTCGCCATGAAGTGGCACCCGGACCGCAACCCGGACAATCCCAAGGCGGAAGAGCACTTCAAGGAAGCCAAGGAAGCGTACGAAATTCTGTCGGATGGACAGAAGCGCGCGGCCTACGACCAGTTCGGCCACGCCGGCGTGGACCCGTCGGCCGCAGCCGGCGCTGGCGGCGCCGGGGCGGGATTCGGCGGCTTTGCCGATGCATTCGGCGACATCTTCGGCGACATCTTCGGCGGCGGGCGCGGGCGCTCGAGCGTCTACCGCGGCGCCGACCTGCGCTACAACCTCGAGATCTCGCTGGAAGACGCCGCGCGCGGCACCGAGACGCGCATCCGCATCCCGGCCATGGAGGAATGCGCAACCTGCCACGGCAGCGGCGCCAAGGCCGGCACCTCCCCCACCACCTGCCCGACCTGCCAGGGCCACGGCCAGGTGCGGATGCAGCAGGGCTTCTTCTCGATCCAGCAGACCTGCCCGCGCTGCCACGGCAGCGGCAAGATCGTGGCGTCCCCGTGCCCGACCTGCAGCGGGGCCGGGCGCATCAAGCAGCACAAGACGCTGTCGGTGAAGATTCCCGCCGGCGTGGATGAAGGCGACCGCATCCGCTTGTCGGGCGAAGGCGAGGCCGGCGTGAATGGCGGCCCGCCGGGCGACCTCTACGTGGTGATCCACCTCAAGCCCCACCCGGTATTCACCCGCGACCACAACGATCTCCACTGCGAAATGCCGATCAGCTTCACCGCCGCGGCGCTCGGCGGCGACATCGAGATCCCGACGCTGGACGGCTACGCCAAGATCAAGGTGCCGGCCGGCACGCAGACGGGGCAGATGTTCCGGTTGCGCGGCAAGGGCATCAAGGGCGTGCGCTCGTCGAGCCACGGCGACCTCATCTGCCACGTCGCGGTGGAGACGCCGGTCAACCTCACCTCGCGCCAGAAGGAGTTACTCGCCGAGCTCGAGGCGATCAACCAGAAGGACGGCGGCCGCCACAATCCGCGCGCCAGGTCGTGGATGGAAAAAGTGAAGGAATTCTTCGCGCAGTAGCCGGGCAGCCCGGATCGCCACCGCGTCACTTCGTCACGGCATCACCGCCTCAGAGCCACCCGGCCTTGCGGAAGCGGTAGAACAGGTAGCCGTCGATCGCCACCATCAGCGCGATCGCCATCGGGTAGCCGAACACCCAGCCCAGCTCCGGCATGTGCTTGAAGTTCATGCCGTAGATCCCCGCGATCATGGTGGGCACCGCCACCAGGGCGGCGTAGGAAGCGAGGCGCTTGACGGTCTCGCTCTCCTGCATCGTGATCAATGACAGGTTGACCGAGATCGCCGTGGTGACCATGTCGCGCAGGCTGTCGATCATCTGGTTGATGCGCAGCAGGTGGTCGTAGACGTCCCGGAAGTATTCCTGGGTCCCCAGGCAGACCTCCGGAACGCGGCCACCGTGGAGCTTGCCCACGGTCTCCTGGAGGGGGCCCGCCGCGTGCTTGAGCTCCATCAGCTTCTGCTTGAGCCCGTAGAGTCGCTCGATGTTCTCGCGCGCCGGCGCGCCCGAAAAGATCAGCCGCTCCACCTGCTCCAGCTCGCTTTCGAGATCCTCGAGCACCGGGAAGTAGCGGTCCACGACGGTGTCGATCAGCGCATACAGGACGAAACCCGCCCCGAGCTTGAGCAGGTGCGGCTCGCGCTCGCAGCGGGCGCGCACCTCGGAAAACCCCTCGCGGGCCCGGTTGCGCACCGACAGCACGTAGTTCCTGCCGACGAAAATGCTGATTTCGCCGACGTTGAGCTCTCCGTCGGCCACCTCGACCGTGTGCACCACCGCGAACAGCGAGTCGCCGTATTCCTCGAGCTTCGGGCGCTGGTGACCCTGGCTCGCGTCCTCCACCGCCAGCTCGTGCAGGCCGAACTCCTTCTGCATCTCCGCGAGTTCCTCCGGCGTGCCCTCCCTGAGCGCCACCCACACGAAGCAGCCGGGCCGGTTGAGATATTCGTGTATCTGCTCCTTGCGGATGTCGCCCAGCTTCTTTCCGTTCTGATACGCAGCGCAATTGATGAGCATGATCGCCCCCCGGTGGCGGCTATGATAAACGGGAAGCCGCCGATGAGGGGACCGATAACAGTCTTCAGGCGCGGTGACGCTTCACGAAGTCCCAGTCGATCTCGATCCCGAAGCCGGACTGGTCGTTGAGATGGACGTGGCTGTCCCGCGCCCGCGCGCGCTCGCGGTAGAGCCCGGACGACACGGGATCGCGCGCCGCGTCGCCGTGCGATTCCACCCCGAAGCCGCAGCGCGGAAACGCCGCAACCAGGTGCGCGTGCAGCTCCGGCACCGTGTGCGGCGCGATCATGACGCCATGCTGCTCGGCGAGCTGCGCGACCCGCAGCGCCTCGGTAAAGCCCGCGTAGCGCGTCGAGTCGAACTGCACGTAGCGGATCGCCCCGGAAGCGATGAAATCGCGAATCGTGAAGCGGGTCAGCTCGCGCTCGCCGTGCGCGAGCGGAATGGGGGTCGCCTGCGCGAGCCGCGCGAAATCCGCGGGCTGGAGGTACCAGTGCAGCGGCTCCTCCAGCCAGAAGATGGCGAGCGGCTCGACCGCGCGCGCAAAGGCAATGCACCCGTCGATATCGTAGGGCGCATTCATGTCGAGCATCAGGGCAATGTCCTTACCGATCGCCTCGCGCACCGCGCGCACGCGCCGCGCTTCCTCGGCAACCGTTCCGCCGCCAGTCTTGAGCTTGACCGCGCGGAACCCCGCCTTGACGAAGCTTGCAAGCTCGTCCGCATAGACCTTGTCCGGCGCGCCCAGTTGGTAGTAGCCCCCGGTCGCGTAGGTGAAGATCGGCCGCTTGTCCCCGCCGAGCAGGCGATACACCGGCATGCCGGCGCACTTTCCCCGGATGTCCCACAGCGCGATGTCGATGCCGGCGATCGCCGCCATGATCTGCGGGCGGGCGCCTCGCGGCAGCGGCGGCGGCAGACCATCGCGCCCGCCCATCCCGCCGGGCCGCGGCGAGGTGAGGGAAAACAGCTTCTCCCACACCGCGACGTTGGCGGTCGCCTCCATGCCGCGGACGATTTCCCCGAGGCGGGCCACCCACTCGCAGATCGCCTTCTGCGGCGAGCCGTGGATCTGGCCGACGCCCGTGATCCCGTCGTCGGTGCGAACCTCCACCAGGATCAGGCTGGAGTCCTTCAACTCCTCGTGCGCCGTCCACAGCGTGTGCCTGAGCGGTATCGAAATCGGGTGCGTCTTGACCTCTGCGATCTTGCTCACCTAGCCCCTCCCATCACTGGTCACCGGTCACTGGTCACGGATTGTCAGCTGCGCCGCCAGAGGGTCCCTTTCGACGAATCCTCCAGCGTGATGCCGGACTTCAGGAGCTCGTCGCGTATGCGGTCGGCCTCTGCGAAGTTCTTCGCCGTTCTGGCTGCCGCACGCGCGGCAATCAGCGCGTCGATCGCGTCCGGAGTCAACCCATCGCCAGCCGGCAGCGCCTGCAGAAACTGCTGCGGATCGCGCTGCAGCAGGCCCAGCGTCGCCGCGAGCGATTTCAGCAGCGCGGCGTCTCCCTCCGACCGGCTCTTGTTGAGCTCGTTGGCCAGGTCGAACAGGACCGCCACGGCTTCCGGCGTATTGAAATCGTCGTCCATAGCCTCGTGGAAGCGTGCGGCAACCGGGTGCTTCCAGTCGATTTTCCCGGTTGCCGCCGCGACGCCCTTCAGCGCGGTGTAGAGCCGCGTCAGCGCCTGCCGGGCATCGTCGAGGTGGTGGTCGGAATAGTTGAGCGGGCTGCGGTAGTGCGCGCGGACGATGAAGAAGCGCACGACTTCGGGATCGTACCGTCTCAGGACCTCGCGCACCGTGAAGAAGTTGCCGAGCGACTTCGACATTTTTTCGTTGTCCACCCGCACGAACCCGTTGTGCATCCAGGTGTTGACGAATTTCGACTGGTTGGCGCCCTCCGACTGCGCGATCTCGTTCTCGTGATGGGGAAACTGCAGGTCCTGGCCGCCGCCATGGATGTCGAAGTGGTTGCCGAGCAGCGCGCTCGACATGACCGAGCACTCGATGTGCCAGCCGGGGCGGCCCTTGCCCCACGGCGAATCCCACGCCGGCTCGCCCTCCTTCGCTTTCTTCCACAGCACGAAATCGAGCGGGTCCTGCTTGGACAGCTCCACCTCGACCCGCTCGCCGGCACGCAGGTCCTCCAGCGACTTGCCGGAGAGCCTGCCGTAGCCCGGGAACTTGCGCACCGAGTAGTTGACGTCGCCATTCGAGGCGCGGTAGGCAAGCCCGCGGGTTTCGAGCTGCCGGATCATCTCCTGCATGCCCGGCACGTGCTCGGTGGCGCGCGGCTCAAAATCGGGTTTTTCCACCCCGAGCGCGGCGCTGTCCTCATTCATGGCGGCGATGAAGCGTGCAGTGAGCGTTTCAACCTCCTCGCCATTCTCCTGCGCGCGCTTGATGATCTTGTCGTCGATGTCGGTGATGTTGCGCACGTAGGTCACGTCGTAGCCCGACGCCCGCAGCCAGCGCTGCACCACGTCGAACGCCACCAGCATCCGCGCGCCCCCCATGTGGATGTGGTCGTAGACGGTCATGCCGCAGACGTACAGGCGCACCCGTCCGGGCGTGATCGGGACGAAATCCTGCTTGTCCCGGGTGAGCGAGTTGTAGATCTTCAGCATGGCTTGCGCCCGTCCGCAGGGGCTTCCCGGCCGGGGCCTGCGGGAGCGCCGGCCAGGGGCACGGGAGGGCGCCGGCAGCCGCGGAAAAACGACCAGTTTGAATTACCCGGCGTTCTTGGTAAAATTTCTAGGATTTAGTCACTAACCCTCTGAAATACTCGGAAAAGTATAGCACAATGCCCCTTCCCCACACTCGCTCCAGCGCGCTTGCTGCGATACTTCTCGGCGCCTTCCTTATCGCAGCGCCGGCCACCGCGCAGGTCGACGAGTTGCAGGACGCAAGCCAGCTGTTCAAGCAAGGCCAGCACGATCGCGCGCTCGAGCGCGTGGACGCGTTTCTCAAGAGCCAGCCGAAAGACGCGCGCGGACGCTTCCTGAAAGGCCTGATCCTCGCCGAGCAGAACAAGCCCAACGACGCGATCAAGGTCTTCACCGAGCTCACCCAGGAGTTTCCCGAGCTGCCGGAGCCGTACAACAACCTGGCGGTGCTCTACGCGTCCCAGGGCCAGTACGACAAGGCGCGGAACGCGCTCGAGATGGCGATTCGCACCCATCCCAGCTACGCCACCGCGCACGAAAACCTCGGCGACATCTACGCCAAGATGGCGAGCCAGGCCTACGACAAGGCGTTGCAGCTCGACAAGGGCAACACCCCCTTGCAAACCAAGCTGAATCTCATCAAGGACCTGTTCTCGAGCCCGCCGCGCCCGCCAAAAGTCGCCGCGACCAGGCCGGATGCAACGAAGCTCGCCGCAGTTACGCCCTCGGTCACGCCCGCGCCGAAGCGGCCGGCGCCGACCCCGCCGCCGCCGGACAAGTCAGCCGAGCCGGTTGCGAAGGCGGTCCCGGCCAAGCCGCCCGCCGGTTCCGGCCGCAACCCGGACGAAGTATTGAATTCGGTCAACCAGTGGGCGAAAGCGTGGTCGAGCAACGACATCGCGGGCTACCTTGCCCACTACGCGCCCGACTTCAAGACGCCGAAGGGCGTAGCGCGCGACGACTGGGAGTCCCAACGCAAGGCGCGCATCGCCAAGCCGCGCAAGATCCAGGTGGAGATCGAGTCGCCCCGGGTGGTGTTCAACGACAGCGGCCGCGTCACGGTGACCTTCCGCCAGCATTACCGGTCGGATGTCGTCAAGGCTTCCAGCACCACCAAGACGCTGGTGATGGTCAAGGCGGGAGACAAGTGGCTCATCCAGCAGGAAAAAGTGGGGGGCTGAAGCTGCGAGCGCTCTTCACCTCGCGCCCGCTGCGCTACGCAGCCGTGACGGTGCTGGTGGCGGCCGTTTGCGGCGGCGTGTTCATGGGCACTCGCAGCGGACGAGCCGTGCCCACGGCGGCCTCGGTGCAGATCCCTGCGATCAACGGCCACGCCGCCGGCATCAACCCCGAGGCGCTGCTGTTCCGCACGCTCAACGAGGTCAGCAACAGGCGCCTCGATTCCGCCGTCACCGAGATCGACAAGGTCATCCGCGACTATCCCAATTTCCGGCTGGCGCACCTCATCAAGGGCGACCTGCTCCTCGCCCGGGCGCGGCCGCTCACCACGGTAGGCAACGCGCCGGGCGCGCCCAACCACCGGCTCGAGGAGCTGCGCGACGAGGCGCGTGCCCGGCTGGCGCGCAGCCAGCACCTGCGCCCGGTCGATCTCGTGCCGCGCTACCTGGTGCAGATGCGCCCCGAGCAGCGCCACGCGCTGGTGGTGGACACGGCGAAATCCACGCTCTACGTGTTCGAGAACCGCGGCGGCGAGGCGCGTTACGTCGCCGACTACTACATCACCATCGGCAAGAACGGGATCGACAAGTTCAAGGAGGGCGACAAGAAGACGCCGCTCGGCGTCTACCACGTCACCGACAGCATCCCGCGCGACAAGCTGTACGCGACCTACGGCAGGGCGAGCGAGCTCTACGGGCAGGGCGCGCTCCCGATCAGCTACCCGAACGAATGGGACCGGCGCCAGGGACGCGAGGGCTACGGCATCTGGCTGCACGGCGTGCCGTTCGATACCTACAGCCGGCCGCCGCGCGCGAGCGACGGCTGCGTCGCGCTCACCAACGCGGACTTCGAGGCCATCGCCCGGAACGTCCAGGTCGGGGTGACACCCGTCATCATCGCTCACGGCGTCGAGTGGGCCGGCGTGGACGCGGCCAGGGCGTTGCGCACGGAACTCACGCGCAGCGTCGAGAACTGGCGCCGCGACTGGGAAAGTCTCGACACCGGGAAATACCTCACCCATTACGCCGCGAATTTCTCCACGTCCAAGGTGGACTTCGCGCAATGGTCGGAGCAGAAGCGCAAGATCAACGCCGGCAAGGCGTGGATCCGGCTCAAGCTCGACAAGGTGACCATCTTTCTCTACCCGGGGCGCGACGATCTTGCGGTGGTGAGCTTCGACCAGGATTACGCGAGCAGCAATCTCGCCCAACAGATGCGCAAGCGCCAGTACTGGATCCGGGAACGCGGCGCGTGGCGGATCTTGTACGAAGGCTCTGCCTGACACCCGTGACCGGTGACCTGTGACCGGTGACCGGTTTCCCGCTTTCCCCACACCATGCTGAGATCCCTGTTTGCTGTTGTCGCCGTGCTGGCGTCCTTCGGGGCGGGGGCGGCGAGCCCGCAGGTGGAGCTGAAGACCAGCATGGGGGCGATCGTCGTCGAGCTCTACCCCGACAAGGCGCCGCTCACGGTGGAAAACTTCCTCCA
>MERD01000040.1:106571-139732 GCA_001771935.1 Betaproteobacteria bacterium RIFCSPLOWO2_02_FULL_67_26 | reverse complement strand
TCCGATTTCGTCGAGATGTTCGTCGGCGTCGGCGCGGCGCGCGTGCGCGACATGTTCGAGCAGGCGAAGAAGCACGCGCCTTGCATCGTTTTCATCGATGAAATCGACGCGGTCGGCCGCCAGCGCGGCGCGGGGCTCGGCGGCGGCAACGACGAGCGCGAGCAGACGCTGAACCAGCTGCTGGTGGAAATGGACGGCTTCGAAACCAACTCCGGCGTGATCGTGATCGCCGCGACCAACCGCCCGGACGTGCTCGACCCGGCGCTGCTGCGGCCGGGGCGCTTCGACCGCCAGGTGGTGGTGCCGCTGCCGGACATCCGCGGGCGCGAGCAGATCCTGCAGGTCCACATGCGCAAGGTGCCGATCGCGCCGGACGTCAAGGCCGACATCATCGCGCGCGGCACCCCCGGCTTTTCCGGCGCCGATCTCGCGAACCTGGTGAACGAGGCGGCGCTGTTCGCCGCGCGCGCCAACAAGCGGCTCGTGGACATGGACGATTTCGAGCGCGCCAAGGACAAGGTCATCATGGGGGCGGAGCGCCGCTCCCTCGTGATGCCCGAGCACGAGCGCAGGAACACGGCGTATCACGAATCGGGCCACGCGGTGGTCGCGAAGCTGATGCCCAGGACCGACCCGGTGCACAAGGTGACGATCATCCCGCGCGGGCGCGCGCTGGGGGTGACCATGCAGCTGCCCGAGCAGGACCGCTACAGCATGGATCGCGAGATGATCCTGCAGAACATCGCGGTGCTGTTCGGCGGGCGCATCGCCGAGGAAGTCTTCATGGGCCAGATGACCACCGGCGCCTCCAACGACTTCGAACGCGCCACCGAGCTCGCGCGCAACATGGTGACCCGCTGGGGCATGAGCGACGAGCTGGGACCGATGATCTACGGCGAAAACGAGGGGGAAGTATTCCTCGGCCGCTCGGTGACGGTGCACAAGAACGTGTCCGAGACCACGATGCAGAAGGTGGATTCCGAGATCCGCCGCATCGTCGACCAGCAGTACGGTCTCGCGCGGAAGATCATCGAGGACAACCGCGACAAGGTCGAGACGATGGCGAAGGCGCTGCTCGAGTGGGAGACGCTCGACGCCGACCAGATCAACGACATCATGGAAGGCCGGCCGCCGCGCCCGCCCAAGCCGGCGCCGGCGCCGGCGCAGCCCCGCGATCCGGGCTCGCAGCCGGCCGCCACCGCACCGGCCGCCCCGCCGCAGAGCGCGTGATTCTCCAGTGCGGCCGCTTCAAGCTGACGCTTGAGCGGCCGCTCGTCATGGGCGTGGTCAACGTCACGCCCGACTCGTTCTCCGACGGCGGCCTCCACACCGACGCGCAGCAGGCGGTGGCGCATGCCCGCCGCTTGATCGAGGAGGGCGCGGACCTGCTCGACATCGGCGGGGAGTCCACGCGGCCGGGAGCAGCGCCCGTCACGCTGGACGAGGAGCGCCGGCGGGTGTTGCCGGTGCTCGAAGCACTGGCGGGCGGCGGCGTTCCGGTCTCGGTGGATACGCGCAAACCGGGGCTGATGCGCGAGGCGATCGCGGCCGGAGCGGCGATGGTGAACGACGTCACGGCGCTGACCGCATCCGGCGCGCTGGAGGCGGTGGCGAATACGCCGGCAGCGGTGTGCCTCATGCACATGCAGGGCGAACCCGGCACGATGCAGGTCAATCCGAGCTACGCCGACGTGGTGCGCGAGGTGCGCGGCTACCTCGGGCAGAGAGTCGCCGCGGCGGAAACCGCCGGCATCGCGCGCGACCGCATCGTCGTGGATCCCGGTTTCGGCTTTGGCAAGACGCTGGAGCACAACCTGGCGCTGTTGCGCTCGCTCGCTGAGTTCAGATCGCTCGGCGTTGCGCTCATGGCGGGACTTTCGCGCAAGGCCATGCTCGGCAGGCTGACGGGCCGCGACCCGCAGGATCGGGTGCATGCAAGCATTGCAGCGGCGCTGCTCGCGGTGCAGAACGGCGCGCAGATCGTGCGGGTGCACGACGTCGCCGCGACCCGCGACGCGCTCGCCGTGTGGACTGCGGTTAAAATTACCCCATGACGAGAAAGTATTTCGGCACGGACGGCGTCAGGGGCAAGGTCGGGCGTGAGCCGATCACGCCCGATTTCGTCATGCGGCTGGGCCATGCCGCGGGCAAGGTGCTGGCGGGCATCCGGCGCAAGGGCCTGGAGCGTCCCGCGGTGCTGATCGGGAAGGACACGCGGGTCTCCGGCTACATGCTGGAATCGGCGCTCGAGGCGGGGCTGTCCGCGGCCGGCGTGGACGTGCTGCTGGTGGGGCCGATGCCCACTCCCGCGGTCGCTTTTCTCACGCGGGCGCTCAGGCTGTCCGCGGGCATCGTGATCAGCGCTTCGCACAACCCGCACGACGACAACGGCATCAAGTTCTTCTCGGGCGACGGCGCGAAGCTGCCGGATGCGACCGAGACCGCGATCGAGCGCGAGCTGGCGCGTCCGCTGAAGTGCATGGCCTCGAGCCGGCTCGGCAAGGCGCGCCGCATCGACGACGCAGCGGGCCGCTACATCGAATTCTGCAAGACCACGTTCCCGGGGAGCCTGCACCTGCGCGGCATGCGGATCGTCGTGGACTGCGCCAACGGCGCCGCCTATCACGTCGCGCCGCACGTCTTCCACGAGCTGGGCGCCGACGTCGAGACGGTGGGCGTGAACCCGGACGGCTTCAACATCAACGACAAGGTCGGCGCGACCTCGCCGCAGGCGCTGCAGGCGGCGGTCAAGCGTCACAAGGCCGATCTCGGCGTCGCGCTCGACGGCGACGGCGACCGCCTGGTCATGGCGGACGGCGCGGGGCGGCTCTACGACGGCGACCAGCTGCTCTACGTCATCGCGCGCCACCGCCGGCAGAAAGGCGAGCTGCGCGGGGGGGTCGTCGGCACCCAGATGACCAACCTCGCGCTGGAGCATGCTTTCGCCCGGCTCAAGATCCCCTTTGCGCGCGCCAGCGTCGGCGACCGCTACGTGCTGGAGATGCTGTTGAAACGCCGCTGGCAGTTGGGGGGCGAAAACTCCGGCCATATCGTGTGCCTCGACAAGCACACGACCGGCGACGGCATCATTTCCGCGCTGCAGGTCCTGCGCGCGCTGGCGGAGCAGGGCACGACGCTGTCGAAATCGGCCGGCCAGCTCGGGCTCTACCCGCAGGTCCTGGTGAACGTCTCGATGAAGAAGCAACGCAATCCGATTTCCAGCCCCGCGGTCAAGCGGGCGGTGCGGGAGGCGGAGACCGAGCTCGACGGCGGCGGGCGCGTACTGCTACGCCCTTCCGGCACCGAGCCGCTGATCCGGGTCATGGTCGAAGGGCGGGACGGCGGCACGGTGCGGCGTCTCGCCGACCATATTGCCGCGGCCGTGCGCAAGTCAGCCTGACGTCAGCGCCAGCCGCTGGCCCGGCGCGCGTTCCGCGCACTGTAATATTGCTGTCATCTGCGGGCCTTATAAGGAACCGCCGCCCTTCCTCGCGACGGCGGTCACCAAAAGAACGCACTGAGGAGGAGCGCACCATGTCGGACAAGGCCTACAACGTCCTCTTTCTCTGCACCGGCAATTCCGCGCGCAGCATCATGGCGGAAGTGCTGCTCAATGCGATGGGCAAGGGCCGATTCAAGACCTACAGCGCGGGCAGCCATCCGAAGGGTCGCGTTCATCCGTTCGCGCTGGAGCTGATCGAGAAGAACCGGCTGCCCACGGACGGCCTGCGCAGCAAGGACTGGGGCGAGTTCGCGCGGCCGGGGGCGCCGCGGATGGATTTTGTTTTCACGGTGTGCGACACCGCGGCGGGCGAAGTGTGCCCGGTCTGGCCGGGACAGCCGATGACCGCCCATTGGGGCATCCCGGATCCCGCTGCCGTCACGGGAAGTGAGGAGGCGCGGCGCAAGGCTTTCTTCACCGCCTACAGCCAGCTTTTCAACCGGCTCTCGATCCTCGTCAATCTCCCGCTTACCAACCTCGACCGGCTTGGGCTGCAAAAGAAGCTCGACGAGATCGGCAGGATCGGCACCGAAACGCCGCACGCATGAATTCGCAGCCGGCGCCGGGCATCAGCTTTTTCGAGCGCTGGCTGACCCTGTGGGTCGCGCTCTGCATCGTCGCCGGCGTGTTCCTGGGGCAGCAGTTTCCAGCGCTGTTCCAGATGCTGGGCAGGATGGAGATCGCCCGGGTCAACCTGCCGGTCGGCGCGCTGATCTGGGTGATGATCGTGCCGATGCTGCTGAAGGTGGATTTCGGCGCCCTGCACCAGGTGAGGTCGCACTGGCGCGGCATTTCGGTCACCCTCTTCATCAACTGGGCGGTCAAGCCGTTCTCGATGGCGCTGCTGGCGTGGTTGTTCATACGCCATTTGTTCGCGCCGCTGCTGCCGCCGGAGCAGATCGACAGCTACATCGCCGGCCTGATCCTGCTGGCCGCCGCGCCCTGCACGGCGATGGTGTTCGTCTGGAGCCGGCTGACCGGTGGCGACCCGTACTTCACGCTTTCCCAGGTTGCACTGAACGATACCATCATGGTGTTTGCCTTTGCGCCCATCGTTGCGCTGCTGCTCGGCGTTGCGTCGATTTCCGTGCCGTGGGACACGCTGCTGACGTCGGTCGTCTTGTACATCGTGATCCCGCTGGCGCTCGCCCAGTTCTGGCGCCGGCGATTGCTGTCGCGCGGGCAAGCGACGCTGGACGCGACGCTGTCGCGTATCCAGCCGTGGTCGGTCGCGGCGCTGCTGGCCACCCTGGTGCTGCTGTTCGCCTTCCAGGGCAACGCGATTATCGAGCAGCCGCTCATCATCGGCCTGCTCGCGGTGCCGATCCTGATCCAGGTATTTTTCAACTCCGCGCTCGCCTACTGGCTCAACCGCAAGGTGGGCGAGAAGCACAGCGTGGCCTGCCCCTCCGCGCTGATCGGCGCGTCGAACTTCTTCGAGCTGGCGGTGGCGGCGGCGATCAGCCTGTTCGGGTTCGAATCGGGCGCGGCGCTGGCGACGGTGGTTGGCGTCCTGATCGAGGTGCCGGTGATGCTGGTGGTGGTGAAAATCGTCAACGCCAGCAAAGGATGGTACGAAGCCGGCACAGGGCCGCACGGCCAGCCCTGAACGCGCAGACGGGGCACGGAGCTGTCATGAAGCTGTAACACGCCATCCGTACCATGCGTGGAGCGCCTGCTCCAAGTCGGCGCAATAACAGGAGAAACGACATGAATAAGCTCAAGCAATTCAAGATATTGGGTGTGGCCGCGGCAGTTGCGGCTCTGCTCGGCGCGCCGGCCATCTCCGCTCAGGCGCAGACGGTCAAAATCGACGGCTCGAGCACGGTGTATCCGATTTCGGAAGCCGTGGCGGAAGAGTTCCAGAAGTCCAAGCAGGGCAAGATCAAGGTCACGGTCGGCATTTCCGGCACCGGCGGCGGCTTCAAGAAATTCTGCCGCGGCGAGACCGATATTTCCGACGCCTCCCGGCCGATCACGGCAAAGGAAATGAAAGCCTGCGCCGAAACCGGCATCAAGTACGTCGAACTGCCGGTCGCGTTCGACGCGCTCACCGTGGTCGTCAACCCGAAGAACACGTGGATCAAGGAGTTCAAGGTCGAGGAACTCAAGAAGATGTGGGAACCGGGCGCGCAGGGCAAGGTGACCAGCTGGAAACAGGTCAATCCGAGCTGGCCTGATCGAGCGCTCAAGCTGTTTGGCCCCGGTGCGGACTCCGGGACGTTCGATTACTTCACGGACGCCATCAACGGCAAGGAAAAAGCCAGCCGCGGCGACTTCACCGCAAGCGAGGACGATAACGTGCTGGTGCAGGGTGTTTCGCGCGACGTTGGCGGGATCGGCTACTTCGGTCTGGCCTACTACGTCGAGAACAAGGACAAGCTGAAGGCGGTTCCCATCGTCAACAAGGGGTCGTCGAAAGCGGTCATGCCTTCGCTGGAGACCGTGATGGACGGCACCTACCAGCCGCTCGCGCGCCCGATCTTCATCTACGTCAGCGACAAGTCGATGGCGCGGCCCGAAGTGAAGGAGTTCGTCGAGTACTACCTCGCGCACGGCGCCAAGCTGTCCAAGGAAGTGGGCTACGTGCCGCTGGGCAAGCAGCACTACGACCTGGCGCTGAAGAACTTCAAGGCCAGGAAGCTGGGCACCGGGTTCGGCGGAAAGGCGGAGGTCGGCGTCAAGCTGGACGACCTGCTGCACCGCGAAGCCAAGCTCTAATTTTCAGCAGCTTAGAGGCGCGGGAGGGGTGCGATCCACCCCTCCCGCTTTTTCAAAGGAGTTGGTTCGCCCGCTCCAACCTGCAATAATCCCGCACCAAGCAGACGCATGACCTCGCTCTCCCATGCCGACAGGATAGAAGTGGCGGACAGCTTCATCAGCGACCGGCTCTCGCGGCGGCGCCTGCGGCACGTCAAAGAGCGCATCATCGAGTTCATCCTGTTCCTCGCGGCCCTGGTGTCGGTGGCCACAACGGTCGGGATCGTCCTGATCCTGCTCAAGGAATCCTACGATTTCTTCCAGGTGGTATCGCTTTGGGACTTCCTGACCGACACGCAATGGACGCCGCTCTTTTCCGACGCGCACTACGGGATCATGCCGCTGCTGTCGGGAACCCTGGTGAGCTCCACCGTGGCGCTGCTGGTGGCCATCCCGCTCGGCACCATCATCGCGATCTATCTTTCCGAATTCGCGCCGTTCGCGGTGCGCGAGATCGCCAAGCCGTTCCTCGAGCTGCTCGGCGGCATACCCACCATCGTCTACGGTTATTTCGCGCTGCTGTTCGTGACCCCGATGCTGCAGATCGTCTTCCCGGAGCTGCCCGGATTCAACCTCCTGTCCGCGGGCCTGGTCATGGGCATCATGATCATTCCCTACGTGAGCTCCGTTTCGGAGGATGCCATGCGCGCCGTGCCGATGGCCCTGCGCGAAGGCTCGTACGCGATGGGCGCCACGCGCTTCCAGACGGCGATCCGCGTCGTGACCCCGGCCGCGTTTTCGGGAATCGCGGCGGCGTACATACTCGGGGTCTCGCGGGCGGTGGGTGAAACCATGATACTCGCGGTCGCGGCGGGCATGCAGCCCAACCTGACGTGGAATCCGATGGAGCCCGCGGCGACCATTACCGCCTACATCGTGCAGGTCGCGCTGGGCGACCTGCCCCACGGCAGCATCGGCTATCAGACCATCTTCGCCGCCGGGCTGACCCTGGCGTTGATGACCCTCCTCTTCAACGTGCTCGGCCACCTGTTGCGCAAGCGTTACCGCCAGGCCTATTGACCATGAGCGACCCTGCCGCCATCAAGGTCCGGGAAATCCGCGAATTGATCGTCCGGCACAAGCGCTGGGACGTCATATTCAGCGTCGTCGGGGTGATATCGCTGATGATCGGCGTGCTGACTTTCGTGACGCTGTTTCTCGACATGCTGATCGACGGCGCGCCGCGCCTGACCTGGGATTTCCTGACCAGCTTCCCGTCGCGCAAGCCCGACCAGGCGGGGATACTTTCGGCCTGGGTCGGTTCCGTCATGGTGATGCTCGTCACGATCTGCACGGCGGTGCCCCTCGGCGTCGGCGCCGGCGTTTATCTCGAGGAGTACGCGCCCGGGAACTGGGTGACCGATCTCATCGAGATCAACGTCACCAATCTGGCGGGCGTCCCGTCCATCGTTTACGGCCTGCTGGCGCTGGGCCTGTTCGTCTATCAGTTCGGCCTGGGACAGAGCGTGCTGACGGCGGGGCTGACCCTGGCGCTGTTGATATTGCCGGTCATCATTGTCGCGACGAGGGAAGCGATACGCTCGATTCCCGCCGCGATCCGCGAGGGTTCCTACGCGCTCGGTGCGACGAAGTGGCAGACCACCGCGCACCACATCATTCCCTACTCGCTGCCCGGGATACTCACCGGCGTGATCATCGGCCTGGCGCGGGCGATAGGGGAGACCGCCCCGATCATTACCGTGGGCGCGCTCACGTTCATCGCGTTCCTGCCGCCGGCCCCGCTCCAGACCGATCCGCCGTTCGTTTCTTTCGAGTGGCTCCTGTCGGGATTCACGGTCATGCCGATCCAGATGTTCAACTGGACCTCGCGGCCGGAGGCGGCGTTTCAATTGAACGCCGCGGCGGCGGGCGTAATACTGCTGATCATGACGCTGTCGATGAACGCGCTCGCAATCTACATCCGTTACCGATTGAGGAAGAACATCAAATGGTAGGCACCCCCGCCCCAGAGATTGCATCGGCCGCCGCCGCGGCAGCCGCCCCGGTTCCAGGCAAGAAGTCGGAATCGAAAGATCTCAATTTCTTTTACGGCTCGTTCCAGGCGCTGAAGAGCATCAGCATGCCGATCTACGAGAAGAAGGTGACGGCGCTGATCGGGCCCTCGGGCTGCGGCAAGTCCACGTACCTGCGCTGCTT
The DNA here is from genome assembly GCA_001771935.1 of Betaproteobacteria bacterium RIFCSPLOWO2_02_FULL_67_26. Taxonomy (GTDB): domain Bacteria; phylum Pseudomonadota; class Gammaproteobacteria; order Burkholderiales; family SG8-41; genus SG8-41. Next base: position 131,313 of record MERD01000040.1, on the reverse strand, counting down.
CAACCGCATGCACGATCTCTACCCCGGCAACCGCTACCAGGGGCAGATCATGCTCTACCCGGACAACACCAACGTCCTCAAGCCGGAAGTGGACCCGATCGAGGTGCGGATGCGGATCAGCATGGTGTTCCAGAAGCCGAACCCGTTTCCCAAGTCCATTTACGAGAACGTCGCCTACGGGCTGCGGGTGCGGGGCGAGCGCAAGCGCGCGATGATCGACGAGAAGGTCGAGGACGCGCTGCGCGGGGCGGCGCTGTGGGACGAAGTGAAGAACCGCTTGAACGATCTCGCGTTCAACTTGTCCGGCGGGCAGCAGCAGCGGCTGTGCATCGCGCGCGCGCTGGCAACCGAACCCGAAATGCTGCTGTTCGACGAGCCGACTTCGGCTCTAGACCCGATCGCCACCGCCAGCATCGAGCAGCTGATCGGGGAGTTGAAGGCGAAGCTGACCATCCTGATCGTCACTCACAACATGCAGCAGGCGGCGCGCGTCTCCGACTACACCGCCTACATGTACCTCGGAGAGCTGATCGAGTTCGACGTCACCGACACGATCTTCATCAAGCCGAAGAACAAGCAGACCGAGGATTACATCACCGGCCGCTTCGGTTGAGCGGGCGCCGGACTTCCCCCGCATTTCCAGAACGCCCGGCTTGACCGGGCGTTTTCTTTTTGATCAATCACCTGTAAAATTCAATGGTTTACGCTGGTCAGGCGGGGCATGCGCGTCAAGCTGGTGGCAGGTAACTGGAAGATGAACGGCAGCCTGGCCTCCTGTCAGGCGTTGCTGAAAGCCATCATGCCGCCGCTTTCCGCCCTCAAACGGGCTCGCTACGCGGTTTGCGCCCCTTATCCGTATCTCGCCGCGGTCGGTCAGGCCCTGAAGGGGTCGAATGTGGCGCTCGGCGCGCAGGACGTCTGCCAGTTCGAGGACGGCGCCTATACCGGCGGGGTATCGGGCGCGATGCTGGCGGACTGCGGTTGCCGTTACGTGCTCGTGGGGCATTCGGAGCGCCGCAGCGTGTTTGGCGAAACCGATGAGGTTGCAGCAGCCAAGTTTGCGCAGGCGCTGCGTCACGGGCTCACGCCGATCCTGTGCATCGGCGAGGCGCTCGCCGAGCGCGAGGCGGGAACGACGGAGGCGGTGGTGGCGCGCCAGCTCGATGCCGTGATTCGACAGGGCGGGCTGGAAACGCTGGCACGCAGCGTGGTCGCATACGAGCCGGTGTGGGCGATCGGCACCGGGAAGACGGCGACCCCGCAGCAGGCCCAGGCGGTGCATGCGTACATCCGCGCCCGCATCGCCGCCGCGGATCGGCGGCTGGCGGATGCACTGGTGATTCTTTACGGCGGCAGCGTCAAGGGCGCCAACGCGGCGCAGCTGTTCGCGATGCCGGACGTGGATGGAGGGCTCATCGGGGGCGCGTCCCTGGTGGCCGATGAATTCGTGGCGATCTGCCGTGCTGCGCAGGGCGCCGAGGAAACCGCGAGGATTTGATGGAAACCCTGATTTTGGTTATACACGTGCTGGTGGCCCTGGCTATCGTCGGCCTGGTGCTGCTGCAGCACGGCAAGGGCGCCGACGTCGGCGCCGCTTTCGGCAGCGGCGCTTCCGGCAGCCTGTTCGGGGCGTCGGGCTCAGCCAATTTCCTGAGCCGCACTACGGCCGTCCTGGCGGCGGTGTTTTTTCTGACGAGCATGGGGCTGACCTATTATTCGGGACAGAAGACGGAGCCCAAGGGTGTGATGGGGCCGGAGCCGGCCCCCGCCCGGAAGACGTTGCCGGACCAGATACCGCCAACGGCGCCGGCCGGGCAGGCCGCACCCGCTCCGGCACCAGCGGCCGATCCGGGGTCGAAGGCGCAGGACGTACCGAAGTAACCGTGGATCGTGGATAGTGGGTCGTGGATCGAGGCCAATGGATTCCTCCAATTCGACCCACGAATCACGACCCACGAATCACGGGGTTAATGGCCGACGTGGTGGAATTGGTAGACACACCATCTTGAGGGGGTGGCGGCGCAAGCCGTGTGAGTTCGAATCTCACCGTCGGCACCATTTATGTTAGAAAACTACTTCCCGATCCTGATGTTCATTTTCGTCGGCCTGGCGGTCGGCGTAGCCCCGATCGTCGCGGGCAGCGTCGTGAGCCGGCTGGTCGGCGTGCACCGTCCCGACGCCGCGAAGCTCTCCCCCTACGAATGCGGTTTCGAGGCCTTCGAGGATGCGCGCATGAAATTCGACGTGCGCTACTACCTGGTCGCGATCCTCTTCATCCTGTTCGACCTGGAGATCGCGTTCCTCTTCCCGTGGGCGATCGTGCTGCAGGAAATCGGCTTCTTCGGATTCATGGCGATGATGGTGTTCCTCGGCATCCTCGTCGTGGGCTTCATCTACGAGTGGAAGAAGGGTGCGTTGGAGTGGGAATAACCTGTTGAGGCATGCCTATGGGCGCTCCTGAAAGTTTTCACGATAGAGGCTTCGTCACCACGACGGCGGACGCGCTGATCAACTGGACGCGCACCGGCTCGCTGTGGCCGATGACTTTCGGACTCGCCTGCTGCGCGGTCGAGATGATGCACGCCGGCGCCTCGCGCTACGACCTCGACCGCTTCGGAATCGTGTTCCGGCCGAGCCCGCGCCAGTCCGACGTCATGATCGTCGCCGGCACGCTGTGCAACAAGATGGCGCCCGCGCTGCGCAAGGTCTACGACCAGATGGCCGAGCCGCGCTGGGTGATCTCGATGGGCTCGTGCGCGAACGGCGGCGGCTACTACCATTATTCCTACTCCGTGGTGCGCGGCTGCGACCGCATCGTGCCGGTGGACATCTACGTGCCCGGCTGCCCGCCGACGGCGGAGGCGCTGCTCTACGGCATCATCCAGCTGCAGAACAAGATCAAGCGAACCAACACGATCGCTCGATAGAAATCTCGCTCAGACGATCGCCCGGTAAGCAGGAAATGGCCACCCGCGCAGAATCACTCATTGCCGCACTCCAGGCGGCGCTTGGCGACAGAGTGGTGAGCGCCACCACGGCGCTGGGCGAGGTGACCCTCGTGGTGAAAGCGGAGCACCTGCTGCCCGCGGCCGCGATCCTGCGCGATGCCCCGGAGCTGAAATTCGGGCAGCTCTCCGACCTGTGCGGCATGGACTACCGGGACTACGGCGACGGCGCGTGGCAGGACCGGCGCTTTGCCGTGGCCTATCATCTGCTCAGCATCGTCCACAACCGGCGCCTGCGCCTGCGCGTGTTCTGTCCGGACGACGCCTTCCCGGTGGTGGAATCCGTCATCGGCGTCTGGCCTTCGGCCAACTGGTACGAGCGCGAGGCGTTCGATCTCTACGGCATCCTGTTCACGGGACACCCGGATCTCCGCCGCATCCTCACCGACTACGGCTTCATCGGGCACCCGTTTCGCAAGGACTTCCCGCTGTCCGGCAACGTCGAGATGCGCTACGACCCCGACCAGCAGCGCGTGATCTACCAGCCGGTCACCATCGAGCCGCGCGAGATCACGCCGCGCATCGTGCGCGAGGAGCACTACGCGGACTCCGAAGGCCCGCGCAAGGGCCGGCCCGATGGCTGAAATCAGGAACTACACGATGAATTTCGGGCCGCAGCATCCCGCGGCCCACGGCGTATTGCGCCTCGTGCTCGAGCTCGACGGCGAGGTGATCGAGCGCGCCGATCCGCACATCGGGCTCCTGCACCGCGCGACCGAGAAGCTTGCCGAGCACAAGACCTTCATCCAGTCGGTGCCGTACATGGACCGGCTCGACTACGTGTCGATGATGGTGAACGAGCACGCCTACGTGACGGCGATCGAGCGGCTGCTCGGCATCGAGGCGCCGGTGCGCGCCCAGTACATCCGCGTCATGTTCGACGAGATCACCCGGATCCTCAACCACCTGCTGTGGCTCGGGGCGCACGGGCTCGATATCGGCGCGATGACCGTGTTCCTGTACTGCTTCCGCGAGCGCGAGGACCTGATGGACTGCTACGAAGCGGTCTCGGGCGCGCGCCTGCACGCGGCTTATTACCGCCCCGGGGGGGTCTTCCGCGATCTGCCGGACCGGATGCCGCAGTACTCCGCGACCCGCATACACGGCGCGGGCGCGGTCCGCGAGCTGAACGCGAACCGGCAGGGGTCGCTGCTCGATTTCATCGAGGACTTTACCAATCGGTTCCCAAAGTACGTGGACGAGTACGAGACGCTGCTCACCGACAACCGCATCTGGAAGCAGCGGACCGTCGGCATCGGCGTGGTGTCCCCGGAGCGCGCGGTGGCGCTCGGCTTCACCGGCCCGATGCTGCGCGGCTCCGGCGTCGAGTGGGACCTGCGCAAGAAGCAGCCGTACGCGGCCTACGACCGCATGGATTTCGACATCCCGGTGGGAGTGAACGGCGACTGCTACGACCGCTACCTCGTGCGCATCGAGGAGTTTCGGCAGTCGAACCGCATCATCCGGCAGTGCGTCGATTGGCTGCGCAAGAATCCCGGGCCGGTGATGGCCGACAACCACAAGGTGGCGCCGCCCTCCCGCGTCGCGATGAAGACCAACATGGAGGAGCTGATCCATCACTTCAAGCTGTTCTCCGAGGGCATGCACGTGCCGGCCGGCGAGGTCTACGCCGCGGTCGAGCACCCCAAGGGGGAGTTCGGGATCTACCTGGTGTCCGACGGCGCCAACAAGCCGTACCGGTTGAAGATCCGCGCCTCCGGGTTCGCGCACCTCTCGGCGATGGACGAAATGGCGCGCGGGCACATGATCGCCGACGCGGTGGCGATCATCGGGACCATGGACATCGTGTTCGGGGAGGTGGACCGGTGAACGCGCCCTCGGTTCACTCCACGGTGCTCTCGCCCGCGGCCCTGGCGAAAATCGACCAGGCCATCGCCAAGTACCCGCCCGGCCAGAGGCAGTCGGCGGTGATGGCGGCGCTCACGGTCGCGCAGGACGAGAACGGCTGGTTGTCCGTCGAGACCATGGATTTCGTCGCCCACTACCTGGGAATGCCGCCGATCGCGGTCTACGAGGTGGCCTCCTTCTACACCCTGTACGACACACACCCGGTCGGCAAGCACAAGATCACGATCTGCACCAATCTGCCGTGCGCGCTGCAGGGCGCGAACGTCGCCGCCGAGCACCTCAAGAAGCAGCTCGGCATCGGCTTCAACGAGACCACGGCCGACGGACGATACACGCTGAAGCAGGGCGAGTGCTTCGGCGCGTGCGGCGACGCGCCGGTCCTGCTGATGAACGACAAGCGCATGCTGTGCGCGATGACGCCCGACAAGCTCGATCAGCTCCTTAAGGAGCTCAAGTAATGGGCCTGCCCATACCCCCGTTCGCCACCGATCTCTTCGGCCCCGAGGCGATCATCATGAAGGGACTCGACGGCCTCAACTGGCGGCTGAAGGACTACGAGGCGCGCGGCGGCTACGCGGCGCTGAAGAAAGTCCTCGCGGAAAAGATCGCCCCGGAGGCCATCATCGCCGAATTGAAGAAATCCGCGCTGCGCGGGCGCGGCGGCGCGGGGTTCCCGACGGGGCTCAAGTGGAGCTTCATGCCGCGGCAGTACCCCGGCGCCAAGTACCTGGTCTGCAATTCCGATGAAGGCGAGCCGGGCACCTTCAAGGACCGCGACCTCATGCGTTACAACCCGCACAGCGTGATCGAGGGGATGATCATCGGCGGCTACGCGATGGGCATACCGGTCGGCTACAACTACATCCACGGCGAAATCTGGGACGTCTACGAGCGGTTCGAGGACGCGCTCGCGGAGGCGCGCGCCGCGGGCTACCTCGGCAAGGGCATACTCGGCAGCGGTTTTTCCTTCGAGCTGCACGCGCATCACGGCTACGGCGCCTACATTTGCGGCGAGGAGACCGGGCTGCTGGAGTCGCTCGAAGGCAAGAAGGGCATGCCGCGCTTCAAGCCGCCGTTTCCGGCGAGCTACGGGCTCTACGGCAAGCCCACGACGATCAACAACACGGAGACCTTCGCCGCCGTGCCGTGGATCATCCTCAATGGCGGCGAGGCGTTCCTGAGCCTCGGCCGGCCCAACAACGGCGGCACCAAGATCTTCTCAGTGTCGGGCGACGTCGCGCGCCCCGGCAATTTCGAGGTGAGACTGGGCACGCCGTTCGCGAAGCTCCTGGAGATGGCGGGCGGCATGCGGGACGGGCGCCAGCTCAAGGCCTGCATCCCCGGCGGCTCGTCGATGCCGGTGCTGCCGGCCGCGGTCATGATGAAGACCGACATGGACTACGACTCCATCGCCAAGGCGGGCTCGATGCTGGGCTCCGGCGCGGTCATCGTCATGGACGAGACGCGCTGCATGGTGCGCAGCCTGCTGCGGCTCTCCTATTTCTACTTCGAGGAGTCGTGCGGCCAGTGCACGCCGTGCCGCGAAGGCACCGGCTGGCTCTATCGCATGGTCGACCGCATCGAGCACGGGCACGGCAAGCTGGAGGACCTCGAGCGCCTCAACAACGTGTCCGACAACATCGCGGGGCGGACCATCTGCGCGCTGGGCGACGCCGCGGCGCTGCCGGTGAAAAGTTTCATCAAGCACTTCCGGGACGAATTCGTGCACCACATCGAGCACAAGAAATGCCTGGTGCCCGACTACCTCTGAGTGGCGACTGGCGGACTGAAAATGGTTGAGATCGAGATCGACGGCAAGCTGATGGAGGTCGCGGACGGGGCGACCATCATGGACGCCACCAACCAGGCGGGCGTCTACGTCCCGCATTTCTGCTACCACCGCAAGCTTTCGATCGCCGCCAACTGCCGCATGTGCCTGGTGCACGTGGACAAGGCGCCGAAGCCGCTGCCGGCGTGCGCGACGCCCGTCACCAACGGCATGAAGGTGTGGACGCACTCGAAGCAGGCCGTGGACGCCCAGAACGGCGTGATGGAGTTCCTGCTCATCAATCATCCGCTCGACTGCCCGATCTGCGACCAGGGCGGCGAGTGCCAGCTGCAGGATCTCGCCGTCGGTTACGGCGCCAGCGGCTCCCGCTACGAGGAGGCGAAGCGCGTCGTCACCAACAAGAACCTCGGCTCGTTGATCTCGACCGACATGACCCGCTGCATCCACTGCACGCGCTGCGTGCGGTTCGGGCAGGAAATCGCCGGCGTCATGGAGCTCGGCATGATCGGCCGCGGCGAGCACGCGGAAATCATCACGTTCGTCGGCAAGACCGTGGATTCCGAGCTCTCCGGCAACGTGATCGACCTTTGCCCGGTCGGCGCGCTGACGTCGAAGCCGTTCCGCTACACCGCGCGCACCTGGGAATTGACGCGCAGGCCCTCCGTGAGCCCGCACTGCGGCCTGGGAACGAACCTGACCGTGCAGGTGAAGCAGAACCGCGTCATGCGCGTGCTGCCGCGCGACAACGAGGCGGTCAACGAATGCTGGCTCTCGGACAAGGACCGCTTCTCCTACGAAGGCCTCAATTCCGAGCAGCGGCTCGCCAGGCCCATGCTGAAGCAGGGCGGGACGTGGCGGGAAGTGGAGTGGCCGGTCGCGCTCGATTTCGTGGTGAAAGAGCTGAATCGCATCAAGGGCAGCCACGGCGCGGGCGCGATCGGGGCACTGGCCACGCCGCACCAGACGCTCGAGGAGCTCTACCTCCTGCAGAAGCTCGTGCGGGGCCTCGGCTCCGGCAACGTGGATTTCCGGCTGCGCCAGTCCGATTTCAGCGCCGACGGCAGGCTTGGCGGCGCCCCCTGGCTCGGCATGCCGGTCGCCGACTTGTCCAGGCTCGACCGCGTCCTGGTGGTCGGCTCGACCCTGAGAAAAGACCATCCGCTCATCGCCCACCGCCTGCGGCAGGCCGCGAAGCGGGTGGTGCAGCTCAATTTCATCAATCCGTTCGATGACGAGTTGCTGATGCGGGTGGCGAACCGGGCGATCGTCGCGCCCGCCGCCATGCCCGACATGCTGGCGCAGGTGATCAAGTCCGCCGCCGGGCTGAAGGGCGCGCAGGTTCCGCAAGCGGTGCGCGGCGCGGTGGAGCGCGTGACGGTGACCGACGCCGCGCAGCGTATCGCGGCGAGTCTCGCCGGCGGCAAGGATGCGGCGGTCTTCCTCGGCAATTACGCACAGCATCACCCGCGGGCCTCGCAGTTGCACGCGCTGGCGCAGGCTCTGGCGGAGCTGACCGGCGCCCGCTTCGGATTCCTCGGCGAAGCGGCCAACAGCGTCGGCGGCTACATTGCCGGCGCGGTCCCGACCGCTGCGCCCGGGGGGAAAAACGCCGCCGGGATGCTGGCGCAGCCGCTCAAGGCCTGTCTCCTGCTCGGGGTCGAGGCGGAACTCGACACGCACGACCCGCAGCAGGCGCTGGCCGGGCTCAAGTCGGCGGAGCTGGTGGTGGCGATGAGCCCGTACCAGCATGCCGGCGCGCTCGACTACGCGCACGTGCTGCTGCCGGTCGCGCCTTTCACCGAGACCGCCGGCGCCTTCGTCAGCACGGAGGGCAGGGTGCAGGATTTCAACGGCATCGTCCGGCCGCTCGGCGAGACCCGCCCGGCGTGGAAGGTGCTGCGGGTGCTCGGCAACCTGCTCGAGCTGGGCGGTTTCGACCAGGACAGCGCGGAAGACGTGAGGCGCGAGGCGTTGGGCGGCAGAAGCGTGGACGCCCTGCTCGACAACCGCCTGAAGGATGCGCGCGTTGACGCTATCGCGCCGCCGCAGGCGGACGGAATACAGCGCGTCGCCGAGGTGCCGATCTACGCCGCGGACGCGATCGTGCGCCGCGCCCGCGCGCTGCAGTTGACGCGGGACGCCGCTCCACCGGTTGCCTGGATGAACCGGGCGCTCGCCGGAAAGCTCGGGTTGCAGGACGGTGACGGCGTGCGGGTGCGGCAAGGTCGCGGCGAGGCCGTGCTGGCCGCCGGCATCGATGACAAGCTGCCGGACGGCTGCATGCGGGTTGCGGCGGCCCGCGCCGAAACGGCGGCGCTGGGCGCCATGTCCGGCACGCTCACGGCCGAACGCGTTCCCGCGCGGGAAAAGGTGGCGGTGTGAGCACGCTGCTCGCCCCGATCGTCAACCTGGGCAACTGGCTGTGGGGGCTGCTGGCCGCGGCGGTGGTCTGGGTCGTCGGCCAGGAATTCGCTCCGGCGGTGATGCTCACCATCGAGACGCTGCTGCTGATCGTCTGCATCGTCGCGCCGCTGATGGGCGCCGTGGCCTACCTCACGCTGTGGGAGCGCAAGCTGATCGGCTGGATGCAGATTCGTATCGGGCCGAACCGCGTGACGTTTTTCGGCATACCCTGGCTCGGCGGGCTGGCGCAACCGGTCGCGGACGGCCTGAAGCTCCTGGTGAAGGAGATCATCGTCCCGACCGGGTCGAGCAAGCTGCTGTTCATCCTGGCGCCGATCATGGCGATCACGCCGGCGCTCGCGGCATGGGCGGTGGTTCCGTTCAGCCCCGAACTCATCCTCGCCAACATCGACGCGGGATTGCTCTACGTGATGGCGATCACCTCGATGGGGGTCTACGGCATCATCATCGCCGGCTGGGCCTCGAACTCGAAATACGCGTTCCTGGGGGCGATGCGCTCCGCGGCCCAGATGGTGTCGTATGAGCTGGCGATGGGGTTCGCGCTGGTGTGCGTGCTGATGGCGGCGCAAAGCCTGAACCTGGGCGACATCGTCAGGATGCAGGAGGGCGGCTGGGGCTTCCTCGGCTGGTTCTGGATCCCGCTGTTCCCGATCTTCCTGGTGTACCTCATCTCCGGGGTCGCCGAGACCAACCGCGCGCCGTTCGACGTCGCGGAGGGCGAATCCGAGATCGTGGCCGGCTTCCACGTCGAGTACTCGGGCATGGCGTTCGCCATCTTCTTCCTCGCCGAGTACGCCAACATGATCCTGATCTCGACCATGGCCTCGATCATGTTCCTCGGCGGCTGGCTGTCGCCGGTTCCGGCGGCGCTCGCGGAGGCGATCGGGCTGCCGTGGCTCGCCGCCGGGAATTTCGGCTGGCTCCTGGTCAAGCTGTTCCTCGTGGTGTCGAGCTTCCTGTGGTTCCGCGCCACGTTCCCGCGCTACCGCTACGACCAGATCATGCGGCTCGGCTGGAAGGTGTTCCTGCCGCTCACGATTGCCTACATCGTGGTGCTGGGCGCGTGGATGCAGACCCCGCTGTGGATATGGTGGAAGTGATGGTCGTCGAGCGCATCCGCGATGCCTTCAGGACGTTCCTGCTCGTCGAGCTGGTGAAGGGCATGATGCTCACCGGCCGGCACCTGTTCCGGCGCAAGATCACGGTGCAGTACCCGGAGGAGAAGACGCCGATGAGCCCGCGCTTCCGGGGGCTGCACGCGCTGCGCCGCTACCCGAACGGCGAGGAGCGCTGCATTGCCTGCAAGCTGTGCGAGGCGGTGTGCCCGGCGCTCGCCATCACCATCGAATCCGAGCCGCGCGCCGACGGCACGCGCCGCACCACGCGCTACGACATCGATCTCACCAAGTGCATCTTCTGCGGCTTCTGCGAGGAGTCGTGCCCGGTGGATTCCATCGTGGAAACGCACATCCTCGAGTACCACGGCGAGAAGCGGGGAGACCTCATCTACACCAAGCCGATGCTGCTCGCGGTGGGGGACCGCTACGAAGAAAAAATCGCGAAGGACCGCGAGGATGACGCGGCATACCGCTAGATGACATTCAGCGAATTCGTTTTCTATTTCTTCGCCGCGATCCTGGTGCTGTCGGCGCTCGGGGTGATCACGTCGCGCAACCCGGTCCATGCGGCGCTGCTGCTGGTGCTGGCGTTCTGCACGTCCGCGGCGATCTGGATGCTGCTGCAGGCCGAGTTCCTCGCCATCACGCTGGTGCTGGTCTACGTCGGCGCGGTGATGGTGCTGTTCCTGTTCGTGGTGATGATGCTCGACATCAACATGGCGCGGCTGCGCGAGGGCTTCTGGAGCTACCTGCCGCTGGGCGGCCTGGTCGCGGCGCTCCTGGTGGCCGAGATGGTGATCGTGCTGGGCGGCCGCTACGCCGGGTTCCACGACATGCCGGGCCCGCCGCCGCTGCCCGCGGGCTACAGCAACACCAAGGAGCTCGGGCGGCTGGTCTACACCGAGTACGTCTACCCGTTCGAGATCGCCGCGGTGATCCTGCTGGTGGCGATCGTGTCGGCGATCGCGCTGACGCTGCGGCGCCGCAAGGAGAGCAAGTACATCGATCCGGCAAGGCAGGTTGCCGCGCGAGCGAGCGAGCGGGTGCGGATCGTGAAGATGCCGGTGGAGAAGAAAGAACAAGAATGATTTCCCTGTCGCACTACCTGGTGCTGGGCGCGGTGCTGTTCGCGATCGCGGTGATCGGCATCTTCCTCAACCGCAAGAACATGATCGTGCTGCTGATGGCGATCGAGCTGATGCTGCTCGCCGTCAACCTGAACTTCGTGGCGTTTTCCCATTTCCTCGACGATCCCTCCGGGCAGGTGTTCGTGTTCTTCATCCTGACCGTGGCGGCCGCCGAATCGGCGATCGGCCTGGCGATCCTGGTGGCGCTGTTCCGCAACCTCAATACCATCAATGTCGAGGACCTCGACAGCCTCAAGGGCTGACACCCAGGGTTGGACATGACAAGAATGCAGTTGCTATACCTGATCGTTCCACTGGCGCCCCTGGTGGGGGCCCTGATTGCCGGCCTGTTCGGCTGGGCGATCGGGCGCCGCGGCGCGCACTGGATCACGATCCTGCTGATGATCGTCTCGACCGTCGTCTCGGCCGTCGTGTTTCTCGACGTGCTCGGCGGCGCCGCCGACAACGTCACGGTCTACAGGTGGCTCGACTCCGGGAACGTAAGCTTCCAGATCGGCTTCCTCATCGACCGGCTGTCCGCGACGATGATGCTGGTGGTCACGTTCGTCTCGCTGATGGTGCACATCTATACCATCGGCTACATGGCCGACGATCCCGGCTACCAGCGCTTCTTCTCGTACATCTCGCTCTTCACCTTTTCCATGCTGATGCTGGTGATGGCAAACAACTTCCTCCAGCTGTTCTTCGGCTGGGAGGCGGTCGGGCTGGTGTCCTACTTTTTGATCGGCTTCTGGTACACGCGCCCGACCGCGATCTACGCCAGCCTGAAGGCGTTCCTGGTGAACCGCGTGGGCGACTTCGGCTTCCTGCTCGGCATCGCGCTCGTCCTGATGTACTTCGGGACGCTCGACTATGCCGCGGTGTTCGCGGCCGCGAAAACGCTTGCGGGAAATTCCATCGAGCTCCCGTTCTTCTGGTGGGATTTCAAGTGGTCCTTGATGACGTTGATCTGCATCCTCCTGTTCATCGGCGCGATGGGCAAGAGCGCGCAGTTCCCGCTGCACGTGTGGCTGCCCGACTCGATGGAGGGGCCGACCCCGATCTCGGCGCTGATCCACGCCGCGACCATGGTCACCGCCGGCATCTTCATGGTGGCGCGCATGTCGCCGCTGTTCGAGCTCTCGGAGACCGCGCTCTCGGTGGTGATGGTGATCGGCGCGATCACGGCGCTGTTCATGGCGTTCATTGCGATCGTGCAGAACGACATCAAGCGCGTGGTGGCCTACTCGACGCTGTCGCAGCTGGGCTACATGACGGTCGCGCTCGGCGCCTCCGCCTACGCGGCGGGGATATTCCACCTCGTCACCCACGCGTTCTTCAAGGCGCTGCTGTTCCTGGGGGCGGGGTCGGTCATCATCGCGCTGCACCATCAGCAGGACATGCGCCACATGGGCGGGCTGCGCAAATACATGCCGGTCACCTATCTCACGATGGTGATCGGCGCCATCTCGAGCGCCGGCATACCCGGGTTCGCCGGCTTTTTCTCCAAGGACGCGATCATCGAGGCGGTGCATTTCTCGAAGCTGCCGGGCTCGGGATTCGCGTATTTCGCCGTGCTCACCACCGTGTTCGTGACGGCGCTCTACACCTTCCGGCTGCTGTTCATGACGTTTCACGGGCCCGAGCGCTTCCGGGGCGGGGAGCACCACGACGATCACGGCCACGCGCCGCACGAGTCCCCCGCGGTCGTCACCGTGCCGCTCGTCCTGCTGGCGATCCCATCGATTTGCGCCGGCTGGTTCATCGGCCCGGTGCTGTTCGGCGGCTATTTCGGCGGGGCGATCGTGGTCGCTGCCCCGCACGACGTGCTGGGCGAGATGGGCAGGCACTACCAGGGCGTGGTGGCGATGATGATCCATGCGCTCGGAACCGCGCCGTTCTGGCTGGCGGTGGGCGGAATCGCCACGGCGACCTTCCTCTACCTGCTGCGCCCGGACCTGCCGGCGGTGATCAAGGGTAAGGCGGGATACCTCTATACCCTCCTCGAGCGCAAATACGGCTTCGACGAGTTCAACGACTGGTTCTTCGCGGGCGGCGCGCGCCTGGCCGGCGGCGGCCTGTGGAAGGGCGGGGACGTGGCGATGATCGACGGATTCATCAACGGCTCGGCGCGCGCGGTGGGCTGGTTCGCAGGCGTCCTCCGCACCCTGCAGTCCGGGTACATCTATCACTACGCCTTCGCCATGATCATCGGCATCCTGCTGCTGCTGACGATGGTTTTTATCGCCTGAGCCCGCCATGCTGCTCGGCTTCAATCTTCTCAATCTCGCGATCTGGATCCCGATCGCGTTCGGGGTCGCGGTGCTCGTTACCGGATCCGACCGCAACGCGCGCCTGGCGCGCGTGATCGCGCTGATCGGCGCCGTGCTGGGATTCGCCGTCACACTGCCGCTCTACACCGGCTACGACCGGCTCGCCACCGGCTTCCAGTTCACTTATTTCGCGCCGTGGATCGAGAGCTTCAACGTCAACTACCATCTCGGCATCGACGGCATATCGCTGCTCCTGATCCTGCTCAACAGCTTCACGACGGTGCTGGTCGTGATCGCGGGGTGGGAGGTCATCAAGGAGCGCGTTTCCCAGTACCTGGCGTCGTTCCTGTTTCTCTCCGGCGTCATGAACGGGGTGTTCTCGGCGCTGGATGCGCTGCTGTTCTACGTGTTCTTCGAGGCGACGCTGATCCCGATGTTCATCATCATCGGCGTGTGGGGCGGGCCGAACCGGGTCTACGCCGCGTTCAAGTTCTTCCTCTACACGCTCGCGGGCTCGCTGCTCACGCTGGTCGCGCTCATCTACCTCTACAACGTGTCGGACGGCAGCTTCTCGCTGCTCGACTACTATCGCCTCCCGCTGCCGCTCGCGCCGCAGATCATGATCTTCATCGCATTCATGCTGGCGTTCGCGGTCAAGGTGCCGATGTGGCCGGTGCACACCTGGCTGCCGGACGCGCACGTCGAGGCCCCGACCGGCGGCTCGGTGGTGCTCGCCGCCATCATGCTGAAGCTCGGCGCCTACGGCTTCATCCGCATCTCGCTGCCGATCGTGCCCGACGCGAGCCATACCCTCGCCGGGTTCGTGATCGCGCTGTCGCTGATCGCGGTGGTCTACATCGGCCTGGTGGCGCTGGTGCAGGCCGACATGAAGAAGCTGATCGCCTATTCCTCGGTCTCCCACATGGGCTTCGTCACGCTCGGCATCTTCATCTTCAACGCCCACGGGCTCGAGGGCGCGATCATCCAGATGATCTCGCACGGCTTCATCTCGGGCGCGCTGTTCCTGTGCGTCGGCGTGCTCTACGACCGCATCCACTCGCGCCAGATCGCCGATTACGGCGGCGTCGTCAACACCATGCCGGTGTTCGCGGCGCTGTTCATGCTGTTCGCGATGGCGAACTCGGGACTGCCCGGCACCAGCGGCTTCGTCGGCGAGTTCCTGGTCATCATGGGGGCGGTGAAGGCCAACTTCTGGTACGCGGCCGCGGCGGCCACCACGCTCGTCTTCGGCGCGGCCTACACGCTGTGGATGTACAAGCGCGTGATCTTCGGCGCGGTCGCGAATCCCCGCGTGGGCGCGCTGGCGGACCTCAATGCGCGCGAGTTCCTGGTGCTGGGCCTGCTCGCCCTGGCGGTGCTGACGATGGGCGTCTGGCCCAACCCGTTCGCCGAGGTCCTGCACACGCCGGTCAACGAGCTCCTGAACCACGTCGCGCAAAGCAAGCTGAGGTAGCGGAAGAAAGCGCCGGCCATGCCCTACATCACGCCTCTCCTGCCGGCCTATCCGGAAGTGTTCCTGCTCGTGATGGTGTGCGTGATCCTGGTCGTGGACCTGTTCCTGAGCGACGACCATCGCATCGTCACCTACGCGCTGACCCAGCTCGCGCTCGCCGGCGCCCTGGTGCTCACCTACGTGACGGCCAGCGCGGAGCCGGTCACCACGTTCAGCGGCATGTTCGTGGACGACCTGATGTCCGACGTGCTGAAGCTGCTCACCTATATCGGGGTCGCGACGATGCTGGTTTACTCGCGCGCCTATATCGCGGCGCGCGGCCTCTACCGCGGGGAGTTTTTCGTGCTGGTGCTGTTTGCGACGCTGGGCATGATGGTCATGATCTCCGCCAGCCACCTGCTCACGCTGTACCTGGGGCTGGAGCTGCTTTCCCTCTCGCTCTATTCGATGGTGGCCCTGCAGCGCGATTCGCCGGTCGCAACCGAGGCGGCGATGAAGTATTTCGTGCTGGGGGCGCTCGCCTCCGGCATGCTGCTCTACGGCATGTCCATGCTCTACGGCGCGACCGGGACGCTCGGCATCGCGCAGCTGGCGGACACCATCTTTTACGGCGGCGCGCGGGACGTGGTGCTGGTGTTCGCACTGGTATTCATCGTCGCGGGGCTCGGGTTCAAGATCGGCGCGGTGCCGTTTCACATGTGGGTGCCGGACGTCTACCACGGCGCGCCGACCGCGGTGACGCTGTTCATCGGCTCGGCCCCCAAGCTCGCCGCCTTCGCGTTCATCATGCGGCTGCTGGTGCAGGGACTCGGCGCGGAGCAGCTGGTCGGCGAGTGGCAGCAGATGCTGATCGTCATGGCGGTGCTCTCCCTCGCCATCGGCAACGTCACCGCCATCGCGCAGACCAACCTGAAGCGGATGCTCGCCTATTCCACCATCGGGCACATGGGCTACCTGCTGCTCGGCATCCTCTCGGGCAACCTGACGGGCTACGGGGCGGGCATGTTCTACGTCGTGGTCTACGTGCTGATGAATCTCGGCACCTTCGGCATGATCCTGCTGCTCTCGCGCAGCGGCTTCGAGGCGGAGAACCTCGAGGATTTCAAGGGGCTCAACCAGAGAAGCCCGTGGTATGCCTTCCTCATGCTGCTCCTGATGTTTTCCATGGCGGGCGTGCCGCCGACGGTGGGTTTCTACGCGAAGCTCACGGTGCTGCAGGCGGTCATCAACGCCGGCTACGTCTGGCTCGCCGTGGTCGCCGTGCTGTTTTCGCTGGTCGGGGCCTTCTACTACCTGCGGCTGGTCAGGCTCATGTACTTCGATGCGCCCGCCGATACGGCGCCCATCGCGCCGCGCGGTGATTTCCGCATACTGATCAGCCTGAACGGGCTCGCCGTGCTGCTGTTCGGCATCCTGCCCGAGCCGCTGCTGGCGCTGTGCCTCTACTCGATCCAGGTTTCCTTGTAGTGCCCGCGACCGACCCCAAACCGCTGGATTTCACCGAAACAACCGTTTCCTCGAAAACGGTCTATCGCGGCCGGCTGCTCCATGTGCTGGAGGACGCCGTGCGGCTGCCCGACGGCAAGCCGGCCCGGCGCGAAACCATAAAGCATCCCGGCGCGGTCGCGATGGTGCCGTTCCTGGACGCGCGGACAGTGGTGCTGGTGCGCCAGTTCCGCTATTCCCTGGGGCGGCATTTCCACGAGATCCCCGCGGGCAAGATCGACCACGGCGAGGACCCGCTGCAGACCGCGCGGCGCGAGCTGCGGGAGGAGTGCGGCTACGAGGCCGGGGAGTGGCGTCACCTGACCACGCTGCATCCCTGCATCGGCTATTCCGACGAGCGGATCGAGCTCTACCTCGCGCGCCAGCTGACCGACGTCGGCCACGCGCCGGACGACGGCGAGTTCATCGAGGTGGCGCCCCTGGGCCTTGCCGAGGCCCTGCGCCGGGTCAGGGACGGCACCCTCACCGACGTCAAGACCATCATCGGCCTCATGTGGGCCGACAAGTTCTGCCGTTGAGTCGGAAAGACGGGAGAGCGGGAGCGCGGGAGAGCCCTCCCGCCCTCACGGGGGTAATCAGGCGGCGCTGGCGCCGCGGGCGAGGGCAGGCATCGCGGCCCGCTCGAGCAGAACCGGCCGCTGGAACAGGAACCCCTGGCCGAACTGGGTGCCCATCCCGAGCAGCAGGTTCAGCACTTCGGGGTTTTCCACCCACTCCGCGATCACCTGCTTGTCGAGACCGTGCGCGACGTCGGTCAGGGCGCGCACGAATATGCGGCTGCCCTCGTCGGTCGCCAGGTCGCGGATGAAGCTGCCGTCGATCTTGAGGTAATCGACGTCGAAGCGCTTCAGGTAGTAGAACGAGCTGAAGCCCGCGCCGAAATCGTCGAGCGCGAAACGGCAGCCCATCTCCTTCAACCGCCGGATGAAGGTGAGCGTGACGTCGATCTCCGACATCGCCGCCGTCTCCGTGATCTCGAACACCAGCTGGTTGGGATTGACGCCGCTGTCGCGCAGCATCGCGAGGAAGCTCTGGATCCAGTGGTGGTCCGAGATCGAGACCCGCGACAGGTTGACGAAGTAGCGGAGCTTGCGGTTGGCCTGGCCGCTCGAGCGCAGGTAGGCGAGCAGCTTCTCGACCACCCGCATGTCGATTTCCTGGATCAGGCCCAGCGACTCGGCCAGCTCGACGAAGTTGCCGGGCAGGATGTAGCCGCCGCCCTCGTCGCGGATGCGGACCAGAATTTCATGATGCACGGTCCTGCGGTCCTTCAGCCTGACCACCGGCTGCTGGAACAGCACCAGGCGGTCCTCGTCGAGGGCGTCGCGCAGCTTCTTCGCCCAGTGGATGCGCCGGTGGGTGCTGCGCAGGCCCTCGGACGCCTGGTCGAACAGCACGTGGCGGTTGCGGCCGAGCTCCTTGGCCTGGTACATCGCGATGTCCACGTTCGCGAGCAGCGCCAGCATGTCGGCCCCGTGGAACGGGTAGAGCGCGATGCCCGTCGAGGCGGCCAGGCTGGAGATCACCTTGTTGTCGGCCGCCTGGAACCGATAGCGGCGCACGGCGTCGAGCGCCTGCTCCGCGATCTGGACGGCTTCCTTGCGCAGCGCCGAGGGCAGATGGATCGCGAATTCGTCCCCGCCGAGGCGGAACAGCTCGCCGTCGAGGTTGCGCGCGAGATCGCACAGCACGCTGCCGACCCCCACGATCAGCTGGTCGCCGGTGCGGTGCCCGAAGTTGTCGTTGACGTACTTGAAGTGATCGATGTCGAGGAACAGCAGCGCCCCGACGCCCCCGGCTTGCAGGGCCGCCTCGACGCGGCGCTGCAGGCTGTGCCGGTTGGGGAGGTCCGTGAGCGCGTCGTGCAGCGCGAGATGCTCGATGCGCATCGTCGCCAGATGCTCCTCCGTGATGTCGCGGGCCGTGCCGCGGATGCCGAGCATGCCGCCGTTCTCGTCCGCCAGCGCGCGCGCATTGATGCCGATCCAGCGGTCTTCACCCCTGGCGGTCACCAGCCGCGTCACGTAGTGCTTCACTTCGTTGTGGCGCTTCAGCGTCGCCAGGAAGCGCCGGTTGGACAGGTGCGAGGTGCCGGCCTCGAAATCGAAGAAGCAGCGGCCGATCAGGTCCTTGGGCGCGAGTCCGAAGATGGCCTGGGCCGCCGCGTTGAGGTAGGTGAACCGTCCCTGCGCGTCGGTCGTCCAGATGAGGTCGTGCGAGGTCTCGACCAGGTCGCGGTAGCGGTTCTCGCTATCCAGCAGGAGCTGGATGATGCGGCGCTTCTCGGCGAGCGACTTGCGGATCGTCGCCAGTTCCCGGTCCTTGTCGTTCGCGGTGGCGGGGCCCGAGCCGGTCAGGCGGTCGATCAGCTCCCTGGAGTAGCGGCGGTGGCCCCCGTGGGTGCGCCCGGCGACCAGGACGCCTTGCTCGTCCCAGCGCCGCAGCTTCTGGATCGGGATGCCGAGCATCTCCGACACCTGCTGGATGGTGTATTCCATCTCCGAGCTGCCCACCCTGGCTCCCCTGTCAGGCACCCGCTTCTTGACCGCGGCCCCGGGCCGCGGGCGATGTTGCTTGATGTGGCTCATGAGTCTATCAAAGCTGTCATGGGTTGGCCATTGGCGCCGCCGCTTCCCGGCAAGGGCGCGGACCGCCGGACCTGGCCGATGACTCAATGGATCTGGTGGCGGGGCTCGCTCAGCCCGTTCTGGCGCGAGACGAGCCGCTGCATGAGCTTGAGGTCGCGCGGAGTGAGCCGCAGCGCGCTGTCCACCCAGATCTGCACGATGTCGAGCAGCTCCGAGAACTCGACGCGGTGCACGCGTCGCCGCGCCGCCGCCAGGGCGGCGAGCCCGTTGCGGCTGCGGCCGCGGCGCCGGATCAGGTCCGCCACCCCGGCTTCCCCGTTGCCGTCGTCGGTCACGCAGTCGATCACCCCCAACGCGGCCATTTCCTCCGCGCTGTAGATCTTGCCGCTGGTGATGAGGTTTTCCGCGCCGCGCTGGCCGAGGCGGCGCTCGAGGAACGAGTAGGCGCCCATTCCCGGGAACAGGTTGAACAGGATCTCGGGAAAGCCGAACCGCGCGCTCTTCTCCGCGATGATGACGTCGCTCGACAATGCGGCCTCGAATCCTCCGCCGAGGCATTCGCCCTGCACGAGAGAGAGGGTGGTGACGGGCAGCTCGTGCCCGATGTAGTTGCGGTAAAGGACATCGATGCAGGCGCGCCCGTAGCGCACCAGGCCCGGCCGGTCCCGCACGCCGATGAGCTGCTTGAACAGGTCGAGATCTCCGCCGAGATTGAACACGCCCGGCGTGGCCGAGGCGAGCACCACGTACTCGATGGCATGCTCCTCGCCGCAGCAATCAATGCGTGCCTGGCTCGAGCCGAGGAAGTCGTAGTAGGTGCGGATATCGGCAAGCACCGCGGGGTTGAAGCACGGGCGCGGTTCCGGCGCCCAGCGCGACCATATCGCGCAGGTCTCCTTGTCGTAATGAACGCGCAGTTGTCGCGAGAAATCGAGCGCGACGCCGGTGGCGAGTGGCTGGACGGTGGGAATATGGCGGGCTTCCAGTACTGCTGGCGGAACGAGCATTTCCATGGTGGCTCTCCCCTGAGAGATAACTGATGAAAAACGCGTGTGTGATCTATGTCACACTTCGATTTAATGCCCAGTTTGCATTACAAATCAAATCTAACATTTTGATAGATTTTAACTTTCTGGTTTAGAAACAGGGATTAACGAAATGCCAGCGCGGCATCGTTTCAAGCGGTTTTTGCGCCCGGTGTGGTGCGCGGCGCAACAGGTTTTTCACACGGCTCGGGCTCACGGTTTGACGCCGTTAGTGCCAAGAGTTGATAATCTGCATTAAGAATAACGAGTAAGTCTTTGTGGTTATCCAACTTTTAAGATTTGTCCTGCGCCTGGTGTATCGCGTCCGCGTGGAAGGGGACGTGTCGCAGTTGCGCGACGGCCGGGTCCTGGTCGTGGCCAACCACGATTCGAGCCTGGATGGTGCCTTGCTGGGACTGTTCCTGCCCGTGGATATCACCGTCGCCGTTGCCGGTGACGGGATGAGAAGTCCGCTGGTGCGCCTGCTGATGCGTTGGGTGCCGCACGTGATCCTGGATCCGCGCAGCCCGCTGACATTGAAGCGGCTGATCCGGCTCGTGGAGCGTGGCCAGCCCGTCGTCGTGTTTCCCCAGGGACCGGCGACGGCCACCGGCAGCCTGACGAAGATCTATGATTCTGCCGCGGTCATTGCAGCGCACTGCAATGCCCGCATCGTGCCGGTGCGCATCACCGGGACGCTATACACCGGTTTCGCCGCGGTGGGCGGCCTGTTCCCGAAGCGCCGCTTCCCGCGGGTCACCATCAGGATCCTGCCAGCCGAGCGCTTGCCGGCGCCGACGGCACTGCCGGGAAAGCAGAGACGACGCCTTCTCGCGGACGCGTTGCTGCGGATCATGCAGGACATGATGTTCGCGTCCCGGCCGGCGCGCACGCTGTTCACGGCGCTGCTCGATGCCGCCGCCGTGCACGGCCGCCGGACGCGCATCATGGAGGACACGCAGCGGGAGCATACCTACGGCGACCTGGTCAAGGCGAGCCTTGCGCTGGGACGGCTGGGCGCCAAGGTCGCCGGCGAGGGCGAGATCGTCGGCGTGCTGATGCCGAACCTGGCGGCCACGGTCGCGCTCCTGCTCGGCCTGGGCGCGATGCGGCGCATCCCCGCGCTGCTCAACTACACCGCCGGGCCCGACGCCCTGCGCAGCGCGTGCATCGCGGCCGGGATCAAGACCGTAGTCACGTCCCGCCGTTTCGTCGAGGTCGCGCGGCTCGCGAGCTCCATCGCCGCGCTGAGCACGGTTCGCATCGTCTACCTGGAGGATTTGCGCGCCCGGTTCGGGCTGCTCGACAAGCTCTGGCTGATCGGATGGGCGCTGTGGCGCCCGCGCGCCGCGATGCGCGGACGCGACCCGGAGGAGACCGCGGTCGTGCTGTTCACCTCCGGCTCGGAAGCGCGGCCGAAAGGGGTCGCCCTGAGCCACCGCGCGCTGCTCGCCAACATCGCGCAGATGGGCGCCGTGATCGACTTCGGCCCCAACGACAAATTCCTTTCCAGCCTGCCGCTCTATCATGCCTACAGTCTGACGGCGTGCATACTCCTGCCGCTGCTCTCGGGCGCGCGCCTGTACCTGTATACGACGCCGCTGCACTACCACGTGATCCCGGAGCTCGCGTACACGCGCGGCTGCACCTACATCTTCGGCACCAGCACCTTCCTCGCGCACTACGCGCGCCAGGCGCATCCCTACGACTTCCACAAGGCGCGGGTCGTGGTGTCGGGCGCGGAGAAGCTCAATCCGGAAGTGGCGGGCCTGTGGCTCGGCAAGTTCGGGCTGCGCATCATGGAGGGCTACGGCGCGACCGAGTGCGCGCCGGTGCTGAGCCTCAACACGCCGCTGCTCTACCGGCCGGGCACCGTCGGGCGCCTGCTCCCGGGCATCGAGCACCGCCTGGTGCCGCTGGCCGGCATCGCGCGCGGCGGCGTGCTCCACGTTCGCGGGCCCAACCTGATGCGCGGGTACTATCTGTACGAGAATCCGGAGGTGCTGCGGCCGCCGGGCTCCGAACTGGGGGAGGGCTGGTACAACACCGGGGATGTCGTCGACGTGGACGACGAAGGGTTCGTCACCATCCACGGCCGGGTCAAGCGCTTCGCCAAGATCGCGGGCGAGATGGTCTCGCTCGAGGTCGTGGAGCACATCGCGTATCACGCTTCGCGCGGCTATCAGCACGCGGCAACGCTGGAACTCGCGTCGCAGGCGGGAGAAAGCACCGTGCTGTTCACCACTGACCCGCGTCTCGACCGCATTGCACTGCAAAAAGCGGCGCGCGAGCTCGGGGCGCAGGACCTCGCGGTCGCGCGGCGCGTCGTTCACGTTGCCACGCTGCCGCTGCTGGGCAGCGGCAAGACCGACTACGTCACGCTCAAGTCCCTGGCCGGAGACAACGCCGCGGGCGGCGGGCGGAGAGGCTGAACCGGCGCCCGCCGCGGCGGTGCTATGATGGTTTCGGCGGCGCAGCGCCGGCCGCCGTCAACCGCAAGGAGGGGGCCATGGCAAAAAGCAAAGGCAGTGTCTACCGCGTCACCGAACTGGTCGGCACCAGCAGGAGCTCATGGGAAGATGCCGCGCGCAACGCCGTGGAGACCGCGGGGCGCACGCTGCGCGACCTGCGCGTGGCGGAAGTGACGAAGACCGACGTCGTCATCGAGAACGGCAAGGTCGTGGCGTACCGCGCCCGGGTCGCGCTGTCGTTCAAATACCAGGGTTGAACCATCACTTCTCGTCGGGGAGCGGCGGCAGCGAGCGCAGGTAGGCGATCAGCGCCGCGAGGTCCTGCGGCGTCAGCTGGCTGGTGGTGTTGCGGATCACTTCGCCCATCGACTCGGAGGGCACGTCGCCGT
Source organism: Betaproteobacteria bacterium RIFCSPLOWO2_02_FULL_67_26 (assembly GCA_001771935.1). GTDB lineage: Bacteria > Pseudomonadota > Gammaproteobacteria > Burkholderiales > SG8-41 > SG8-41. Next base: position 108,255 of record MERD01000040.1, on the reverse strand, counting down.
CCGGCGTGGTGCCGATCGTCAGGAAATCGGCCAGTTCGCTGTCGCTCCACTTCTTGAGTTGCGCCGGCGTCAGGTTCGAGACGTCCTCGCCATCGGGCAACTTGCCGCCGGCCAGAAAGCGGCCGCGTTTCGGACCGCCCAGGAAGTTGCGCGGCGTGTGGCACTCGCCGCAGTGGCCCAGGGCCTGCACCAGGTACGCGCCGCGATTCACGATCGCGGAGACGCCCTGCGGGTTCACGAACGGGCCGGGCGTGAAGAAAAACCACTTCCACACCGTGACCAGGAAGCGCCAGCCGAAGAAGAACCACAGGTCGTGCTCCCGGCTGGGCTGGCTGCTCGGCGGCAGCGTGCGCAGGTAGGCCCAGAGGTCGCGCAGGTCGCCGTCGGAAATCTTCGTGAACGACGGGTAGGGGAACGCCGGAAAATAATTCGCTCCGTCAGGGCGCGCGCCATGCCGCATCGCCCGGACGAAGTCGGCCTCGGACCAGCGTCCAATGCCGGCCTGTGGATGGGGGGTGATGTTCGGGCCGAAGAATGTCCCGAACGGCGTCTTGAGCGCGCGGCCGCCGGCGAAGGGAACGGCATCCTCTTTCTCCCCGGTATGACAGCCGAGGCAGCCGCCGGCCCTCACCAGGTACTCGCCGCGTTTCGCGTCGCCCTGCGCCGGCGCGGTCGCCGTCCAGACACCGAGCAACAGGGCGAGCGCGGCGGACTCAAGCGGATAGCGAACGGAGCGAGCCATGAGCCGGGCGCATGCATAAAGCGAAAACCCCGCCGCAGCGGGGTTCGCGCGCATGATCCGGTTTCCCGCTATTTCGAGCGAAATTGCTTGTGACAGCCGCCGCAGTTCTTTGCCACCGCTCCGAAGGGCCCTTTGACGGCGTTGAGATTTCCTTTGCTCGCCGCCTGGACCAGGCTGGCCGTGTCGGCCTTGAAGCGCTCAACCGCCTGTGTGAATTTGCCGGCGTCTTTCCAGATTTCCGGCCTGGCCTTCGTTTCCGCTCCCTTGTCCGACCCGGGCGCGAATGCATCCGGCAGCATGTGGCTGGTTTGCTCAACCACCCCGGCGTACCAGGAGAACAAGGCGGCGTCGTACGGCAGCTGGCCTTTGACCATCAACGCCATGGGGCGCATGTTCCACGACTGGACCGTCATCACTGCTTTGCGGTACTTGATCACGTCTGCCGGCTTGGCCTGCGCGTATGCGTTCAGGGCATAGCCTGCGCCTGCGCCCAGGGCCACGGCAAGAACGGCCGAAACGAGTTTCTTGTTCATGCAATCCTCCTCTGTGAGTTGGCGTGCCAGCGATGAGCCAGGGGATTCGCCGCACGCATACTATAACAGTCGCCCCCGAGGGTCTATTCCGGGATCGCAGGGCGGATTTTCATCCCGCTTCCATCATATGAAATCACGGCCGCCACTGCGCGAACGCTTGATTTCGCCGCGCCGCCGCTTCGCCTCCAGCCGGCGCGCGCGGGATGCCCGTGGCGGACGGGTCGGTCTTCGCGGTTTGGGGGGGTGTGCCGCCGCCCGCACCAGCGTGATCAGCCGGTCCAGTGCGTCGCGGCGGTTTTGTTCCTGGCTGCGAAAACGGTGAGCGGTGATGGTCAGCACGCCCAGGCGGCTGACTCGGCGGCCGGCGAGGGCGATGAGGCGCGCGCGCACCGGACCGGGCAACGTTCGC
>MERD01000040.1:43400-106454 GCA_001771935.1 Betaproteobacteria bacterium RIFCSPLOWO2_02_FULL_67_26 | reverse complement strand
GATCTCGCTCTCGTCGAGCGCGACGCCGGGCGCCACGGTGATCATGAACCGAGTGTACGGCGCGCTATCGCGCCGCACAACCGGGATTGGGTAAACTTACGCCGCATGCGGACGATTGCCGGCCTACCTTTGATGCCGCGACTGGGCTACGCGCTCGGCTTCCTCGCCTGCGCCGGGCTGATCGGGTTCGCCCTTTACCTTCAGTACTACGAGTACCAGGACCCGTGCCCGCTGTGCATCCTGCAGCGCACGGTATACCTGGCGCTGATGGCCTGGTTCCTGGTTGCGGCTTTGCACGGGCCGGGACGCGTGGGTGCACTGGTCTACGGTGGGCTACTGACGGCGACGGCGGGAATCGGCGCGGCAATCGCCGGCCGCCACGTCTGGCTGCAGCACCTGCCGCCAGACCGGGTGCCGGAATGCGGGCCCGGGCTGGAATTCACGTTCAGAAAGTTTCCGCTGGGGCAGGCGCTCGAGAAGATCCTGGCCGGCAGCGGGCAGTGCGCCGAGGCCGGCTGGAAGTTCCTGGGACTCACCATCGCCGGCTGGTCGCTGGTATGGTTCGTGTTGCTGGGTGCCTTCTCCGTGTACCTTATCGTGCTGGGCCTGCAGCGCGCGCGGGCCGGGGCATGAGGTTCCGGGACGTGGAATCCCGGAACGGGGCTAGGCGGGGATATCGGGCTCGAGCTGGCGCTCGAGCATCGCGATCTGGTCTTTCAGGAAGAGCTTGCGTTTCTTGAGGCGCTGCAACTGGATCTGGTCCTGGGCGTGGCTGTGCGACAAGCGGGAGATGACGTCATCGAGGTCTCGGTGCTCTATATGCAACTGGTGAATCTTTTGCTTGAGACCCTCGACGTCGGCGGTATGTATCATGGGCGGCTTCCTCCATGCCAACGTAGACGCGTTTTAGTATAGACCTAAACATTTAAAAAAACGAGCCTGGAGCCGGGCGTCGCCGCATGGGACCGTCCCGGTTACAGAGGCAAATAAATAAGCTGCTGTTTTTTCTTGATAAGCCCGGCACGCGCCGGACTGAAGGATGAGTGTGACGACGACGATCCAGGTAAATGGAAAGAGCCACTCGGTCGCGGCGGAGCCCGACACACCGCTGCTCTACATCCTGCGCAACGATCTCAAGCTGAAGGGCGCCCGCTTCGGCTGCGGCCTCGGCCAGTGCGGCGCGTGCACGGTGCTGGTGGATGGAAAGCCGGTCCAGTCGTGCGACTTCCCGCTGTCGGCGGCGGCGGGCAAGGCGGTAACCACGATCGAGGGGCTCGCGCCGGACGGCAAGCTGCACCCGTTGCAGCAGGCCTTCATCGACGAGCAGGCGGCGCAGTGCGGCTATTGCGTGACCGGGATCATCATGGCCGCCAAGGCCCTGCTCGACACCCATTCCCGCCCCTCGGACGCGGAAATTCGCACCGCCCTCAAGGGCAACCTGTGCCGGTGCGGCACGCACCAGAGAATCCTGCGCGCCATCCACCGCGCGGCGAAGGAAATCGCGAAATGAGTCAAACCCCAGCACCCCGCAAGCTGCCCGGCAACCTCAACACCAACCGCCGGCTCGATCGCTGGCTGAAGATCAACCGCGACGGAACGGTCACGGCGTTTCCGGGCAAGGTCGAGATCGGGCAGGGGATCCTGACCGCGCTCGCGCAGATCGTGGCCGAGGAGCTCGACGTTGCCCTCGAGCGCATCCGGCTCGCGCCGGCCGATACCACCTACAGCCCGGACGAGGGGATGACTTCCGGCAGCCAGTCCATCACCGACGGCGGCGCCGCGCTGCGCTACGCGGCGGCTGAGGCGCGGGACCTGCTCCTGCAGCGCGCCGCCGCTCGCCTCGGCGTATCGCTCGAGCAGCTCTCGGTGGCCGACGGCGTGGTGAAGGCCCGCTCCGGCGGCAGCGTCACGTACTGGGAAATCGCGACCGACGATCTCCTCGCGCGCGAGGCGACCGGCGACATCGCGCCCAAGCCCGCTTCGCTCCACACCATTATCGGCAGCCCCGCTCCGCGGCGCGACATTCCGGCCAAGGTGAGCGGGGCGCCGATCTACGTCCACGACCTCGACTTGCCGGGCATGCTGCATGGCCGTGTCGCCCGCCCACCAAGCTACGACGCGCGGCTCGCCGGGCTCGACGAAGCCGAGGTGCGCGCGCTGCCGGGCGTGGTCGCCGTGGTGCGCGACGGCAGCTTCCTCGGGGTCATCGCCGGGCGGGAGGAGCAGGCCATACGGGCGCTCACGCGCCTCAAGCGCATCGCGCGCTGGGAGGAATCCACCGTCCTGCCGGAGACGCCCGACCCGCGTTTCCTGCTGCGGGAGGTGACCGAGGACCAGGTTATCAGCGAGAAACAGGATGCGGCAGCCGGGGCACGCGCCGCGAAGACGCTCGACGCGGAATATACGCGGCCCTATATCGCCCACGCTTCCATCGGGCCGTCTTGCGCCGTGGCGCGCTTCGACCCGGATCGTTGCACGGTGTGGACGCACAGTCAGGGCATCTTTCCGCTGCGCCGCGACCTGGCCGGTGTGCTGGGTGTCGAGGAGAATTGCATCACTGCAATTCATATGGATGGCGCGGGCTGCTATGGCCACAACGGGGCGGACGACGCCGCGCTCGACGCCGTGCTGCTCGCGCGCGCCGTCCCCGGGCGGCCGGTGCGGGTCCAATGGACGCGGGAGGACGAATTCAACTGGGAGCCGTACGGCCCGGCAATGGTGGTGAAGCTCAAGGCCGGCCTCGACACGCAGGGCAACGTCGTCAACTGGACCGAGGATATCTGGAGCAACTCGCACAGCACGCGTCCCAACGGGCTGGGCGGCGTCAACCTGCTCGCGGCATGGCACCTCGCGCGACCGCATCCGCCATCGCCCCCGCGCAATCCGCCGCTGCCCGGCGGCGGCAGCCACCGTAATGCCATCCCGATCTACGAATTCCCGAATGAGCGGGTCACCAACCGGCTGGTGAAGCGCATGCCGGTGCGGGTCTCGGCACTGCGCGCGCTGGGCGCCACGGCCAACGTATTCGCCATCGAATCGTTCATGGACGAGCTGGCCGCTGCCGCAGGCGCCGACCCGGTCGAGTTCCGCCTGCGCCACCTGAAGGATGCGCGCGCGCGGGCCGTGATCGAGACCGTCGCCGCGAAAGCGGGGTGGCGCAAGGGCGAAAAGGGTGACGGCGCGCGCGGCCGCGGCATCGGTTTCGCGCGCTACAAGAATGGCGCCTGCTACGTCGCGGTGATCGTCGAAATCGAGGCCGGCAACGAACTCTCCGTCAGGCGCGCGTGGGCGGCGATCGACGCCGGCCTCGTGATCAACCCGGACGGCATCATCAACCAGACGGAAGGCGGCATCATCCAGACCGTGAGCTGGGCGCTCAAGGAGGCGGTCCGCTACGACCGCAGCCGCATCCTGACCAGCAACTGGGACGACTACCCGATACTGACCTTCGAGGAGTCGCCGCAGGTGGAAGTGACCATCGTCAACCGGCCCGAACTGCCGCCGCTGGGCGCGGGCGAGGGGACCCAGGGGCCCACCGCGGCGGCGATCGCCAACGCGATCCACAATGCGCTGGGGGTCAGGCTGCGGGACATGCCGTTCACGCGGGATCGCGTGCTGGCGGCGCTGGCCTGAAAAAAAAGCGGACCGGCCAATCAGGCACCGGCCCGCCTCCGGGGGAGACGAGAATTCAGATCTGGCTGGCGAGCGCGTAGACCCGGTCGATGAAGGCCGGCTCCACCGCTGCGTAATCCTCGGGCAGGTTCGGGCTCAGCTCCTGCGGTGTCTGGTAGCAGGACAGGGCAACCACGCTGAACACCGGGTTCCAGTTCACGCACAGCACCTCTTCGTCGATGCCGGCCTGCACGGCCGGCTTCACCGTTTTCGCTTTGCGGTAGTCGTTCAGATGGATCACCATGGCATTCTCCAGAGCAGCAGTCTTGTTTCCTGCCGCATACTCCTGCAGGTTCCATGCCAATGGCCGGGTCATGAGCGCTCATGATTGTAACTATTTGTTTTTGACGTTATTTATACTTTTGCCTGGTGACGGGAAGGGATTCGGGATGATGTCGAAGGCTGGACGACAGTCCGCGCATTCGACGATGCATGATCGAAATCTCGACAGCGGCGGGTCAGACACTGTGAAATACCGCACAACCTATGCCTGACACCGCCACCCCCCGCTCGCCCAACGGCGCGGCGCTCTATCTCGCCGTCGTCCAGTTCCTGTTCGTCACGTGCTGGACGATCTACGTCATCTTCCTTCCCGGGTTGCTGGAGGCCGCCGGGCTGCCCAGGCGCTACGCGCCGTGGATACTGCTGCTCGACCAGCTCACCTTCGTGGTGATGGACGTGGTGACCGGCGTGGCGGCGGACCGGGCGGGGCGGGCGCTGGGGCGTATCGGCCCACTCATCGTCGGCCTGACAACGGTTTCATGTATTGCGTTTCTGCTGATTCCGCAGGTCACCGCCTGGGGCGCGCTCGCACCTGCCGCATCGCTCGGGTTGATCCTGGTGTGGACGGTGACTTCCTCGGCCTTGCGTGCTCCCCCCTGGGTCCTGCTGTCACGCCACGCCGCAGCGCCCAGCGTGCCGTGGATGAATGCCCTGATGCTGAGCGGCCTTGCCATTGGCGGGGCGATCGCGCCGTACCTGGGCATCACGCTGAAAAACCTCGATCCGCGCCTGCCGTTCGCCGTCTCCAGCCTGACGTTGCTGGCCACCACCGCCGGACTGATCTGGGTCGAGCGGGCATTGGCCCGGCAACCGGCGCCCGCCGCGCCGCCGGCAAGGGCGCCGGCGCGCCTCACCGCGGGCTCGTGGATGTTCATCGCGGGCTGCCTGCTGCTCGCGCTGGGCTTCCAGATTCATTTTTCGCTCAACAGCGCCGGGCAGTACCTGCGCGTCGCCGCGCCCGAGCGCCTGCCCTGGCTGATGCCGGTGTTCTGGATCGGGTTCAATCTCGCGATGTTCCCGGGGGCGGTGCTTGCGGGCCGCCACGGGACACTGCCCGTGATCGCGATTGCGGCATTGATCGGCGGCGGCGCCTCGCTCGCGGGCGCGTTCGTCCGTGATCTCGACACGCTCCTCGCTGTGCAGTTCGTGGCGGGCGGCGCCTGGGGCTGCATCCTGATGGCGAGCTTCACCGCCGCGCTGGAGTACGGCCGCACCGGGCGCGAGGGCCTGGCGCTGGGGCTGCTCTTCGCAGTGCTGGCGGCCGCCGCGCTCGGGCGGATCGCTGTGGTTGCGCTGGAGATCAACAAGGTCCAGGGCATCGCCCCGGCCCTGGAATGGACTCCCTTCGTGCTATGGGTCGCCGCGGGATTGCTGTTCATCGCGCTGGCGCGGGCCGTGCCGCGCCCTGAGGTGATGAGTGATGGGTGATGAGTGATGGGTGATTTCGCCCCGTCAGTCGCCAGCCGTCACCGGGTTTCGGCAGTATAGTCGTCAACATGACGGCCGAGCTTGAAGTTCTGCAGGACGCCGCGACGCGGCTCGAGCGCGCGGGAATCGCCTACATGCTCACCGGCTCGATCGCGCTGAGCTACTACGCGCAGCCGCGCATGACGCGCGACATCGATCTGGTCGTGGAGCTTGCGGGGCGCCTGGCGCAGCCGGTGGCGGCGCTGTTTGCGCCGGATTACTACGCTTCGGAGGCGGACATCGCCCGCGCCATCGCCGGCGGCGGCATGTTCAACGTGCTGCACCTCGGCCAGCTCGTCAAGCTCGACTTCATCGTTCGCAAGGACACGCCTTACCGGCGGCACGAATTCGGGCGCCGTCAGCGTGTCCGTATGCCGGGCTTCGAGGCCTGGATCGTGAGCCGCGAAGACCTGATCCTGTCCAAGCTTGCCTGGGCCGGGGATTCGGGCTCGGAAATGCAGATGCGCGATGTGCGGGCGCTCCTTGCGGGCGGCGCGGATCGCAAGTATCTTGAGCGCTGGGCGGAAGAACTCTCGGTAACGGAATTGCTGCGGAAAAGCCTCGATGCAGGACACGACACCTGAGTTTCGGAAGCTGGTGGAGGAGGGCTACGCCTCCATGGAGCCGGAGGAGCGCGTCCGTATCTGCACGGAGATGTTCGATACGGCCTTTGCCCTGGCGGAGGCTTCGATGCCGGAGGGCCTCGATCCGGTTGAACGACGATTCAGGCTGTGCGAGCGATTCTACGGCGAGCTCGCCGCGCGCGCCCTTCCGCGGCGCTAGTTTCGCCTCCGGCCGGGGGCGGCGCCTTCACTTCGTCACTGCGTCACCGGGCTTCACAAGTTAGCCGCAGGCCCGTTTCCTGCCGGTGCCGGGGGTGATGCGGTACACTAGCGCGCTTTTGACCCGTTAGCGGCCCCATGCTCCTGCACGCCGGCACGATATTCCTCAGCGCCTTTCTGCTGTTCCTGGTCCAGCCGGTCATCGCGAAGCAGATCCTGCCGTGGTTCGGCGGCGCGGCGGCGGTGTGGGCGACGTGCCTGGTGTTCTTCCAGTCGGTGCTGCTCGTCGGCTACGCCTATTCCGACTGGACCACGCGGCTGCTCGCGCCGCGCAGGCAGGCCTGGCTGCACATCGCGCTGCTGGCCACGAGCCTGTTGGTAATACCGATTATCCCGGATGCGCACTGGAAGCCCGGCGCGGAAAGCGGCGAGCCCTCGCTGATCATACTGGGGCTGCTCGGCGCCACGATCGGCTTGCCGTACTTCCTGCTCTCGGCCACCAGCCCCCTGGTGCAGGCGTGGTTCTGGCAAAGCTTCCGGCATGCCGTGCCGTACCGCCTGTTCGCGCTGTCGAACCTGGCGTCGCTGCTCGCCCTCCTGTCGTACCCGGTGCTGATCGAGCCGTTCCTGCCGCTCGCCGCGCAGTCGTGGGTCTGGTCGATCGCCTATTGCGCGTTCGTGCTGCTGTGCGGGGTGACGGCGTTCGTCAGCACCCGCGCGCCAGCGGCGGCGCAAGCGCCGGCGGCCCGGGCGGGTGATCATGCCGGGAAGCCGCCTGCCATCAGCGATTACCTGGCATGGGTCGCGCTTTCCGCCGTGGGCTCGTGCCTGCTGCTCGCGGTCACCAACCAGCTGACCCAGAACGTCGCCTCGATCCCGTTCCTGTGGGTGGTGCCGCTGTCGCTCTACCTCTTGACCTTCATCCTGTGCTTCGATCACCCGCGCTGGTACCACCGCGGTGTATTCCTGACGGCCACGGCATTGTTGCTGCCGGCGATGGCCTGGTACAGCGACTCGCTCGACCTGTGGACTGCCGCGCCGCTGTACGCGGCGGGCCTGTTCGCCTGCTGCATGTTCTGCCACGGCGAGCTGACCCTGCTCCGGCCCGGTCCGCGCTACCTGACGACCTTCTACGTGATGGTAGCGGTGGGCGGCGCCCTGGGCGCGTTGCTGGTGGGAGTCGCCGCGCCGTACCTGATGTCGGGCTATTACGAGCTGCAGGTCGCGGTGGTCGCGTGCGCGGTGCTGCTCTATTACCGCACGCTCGCGAGCCGCTGGTGGGTCGCCGGCGCCTCGCTCGCGGTGGTGATGGCGAGCGCCACCTTCGCGGTGATCAACATCAGCGACTATCTCTCGAACACGCGCATCAAGATGCGCAATTTCTACGGCGTCGTGCGCACGCGCGATTACCCGACGCCGGTGCCGTTCCGCGTGATGTACCACGGTGGCATCAACCATGGCGGCCAGCTGCTGGACCCGGAATCGCGCGCCCGGCCCACCAGCTATTTCGCCCCGACGAGCGGTTACGGGCGCGCGTTCGCGAGCCTCCCCGACGGACCGCGGCGCGTGGGCGTGCTCGGCCTCGGCGCGGGCGCCATTGCGGCGTATTCGCGGCAGGGGGACCTGTTCCGCTTCTACGAAATCGATCCCCAGGTGGCCGCGGTCGCGGTCACCGAATTCACCTTCCTGCGCGACAGCAAGGCCCAGGTGGACGTCGTCCTCGGCGACGGGCGCCTCTCGCTCGAACGCGAGCAGGACCAGGGCTACGACCTCCTCGCGATCGACGCCTTTTCGGGGGACTCGATACCGATGCACCTCATCACGCGCGAGGCGATGGCGATCTACCTGCGCCACCTCAAGCCCGAGGGGGTGATCGTATTCCAGGCGACCAACCGCTTCGTGGACATCTCGCCGGTCGTGGAGCGCCTGGCGGCCGAGTTCGGACTGACCGCGGTGCTGGTGACCGACGTCCCGGACAACACCGAGGGCGCCGATTACTGGATCTCGCCCACGGACCAGATCCTCGTCACGAAGAACAAGCAGCTGCTCGCCGCCGAGGCAATCCGCTCCGTGGCGGAGCCGCTCGCGCCGCGCCCTGACTTCCGCGTGTGGACCGACGATTTCTATAACCTGCTGCGCATATTGAAGCAGTGACCCGAGATCGGTGATCCTTGCCGGCGCTTTGCTGAATTTTTGTGCAATCCAGACGCGAGCCCGTCAATTCGCCTGATTCGCGCCCGTCCATGCCGGTTACCCACAAAGTTATCCACAAAAATTGTGAATTATTTGTAACAGTGCCGGGCAGCCACCGTGCGGCGGCGTGGCAGACGGCATTCGGGCGCCCCACGGGGAAATTTTGAAAGCGTTGCACACAGCGCGCGGTTTCGCGGCCAGTCTCCCGTAATACGTTTTGACTTCAAGGCGTTAACTGCCATGCGCGAACTCCTGGCTGACCGGGGCAAGGCGACGCTTGCGGGGCCCGGGGGTGAACGCAGTTCCTTCGACGAAGCGCCGGGCCCAAGGCCAGGTGCAAAGTGCGGCCTGGAGCCGGGAAATACCGGCAGCGCAGAGGCGGGATATCAACACGGTGCGCGAGGGCCCCTATGGGGCGGCGGACGTCGCCGGGAACGCCCGTCCGGCGCGGCTCGCGGGGGATGCCGCGAACACAGGGCTACAATGTTTCGGTGAAACTCCGCCATGCACTGGTGATCCTGTTCGCCGCGATCACGCTGGGTCCCCTGAGCACGCGCGGCGCGGAGAACGCGGTGACGATCCTGGGAGAAGGTATCAGCCGGTCTGAGCTTGCCGGCCCGGGCACGAAGGCGGCGGAGCTGAAACGGCTTTTCGACCTCGTGTGGCGCCGCGCGGCCAGGCACTACGTCGAGCACAATGGGCTCGACGCCACAGCCGGGGAAGTTGCTGAGCTTGCGACTTATCACCGCGAATTCGAGCGCAAGGACCGCGCGCAGCGGGCGCGCAAGCTCGAGGAGTTGAACCAGCGGCTTGCCGCCCTGGACCTCGATGCCAAGCAGCGCGAGTGGCTGGAGGAATTCCGCGCGGTACTCACGCGCCTCGCGCGGCACGACGCCAGCAACGAAGGCTTGACCGGGCCCGATGCCGAGGAGCAGGCAGCGCTGTCCGGCCCCTGGATCGAGTTCTGGAAGACGAACCGGGCGATCTACGAGCAGTACGGCGGGGTGGTCGCGCTCACCCGCTTCGGCCCCGATCCCCAGGGCGCGCGCCTGGCCCTGATCGAGGATTACGAGCGCCAGGGGCTGATCCGCTTTCACGACGCCGGCCTGCGCGAGCGGCTGCTGGCGTGGCTAGCCGCCCCGCCGCCCCTGGTGATCCCGCCCGGCGAAGTGGACTTCACGCCGTACTGGCGGCGGCCCATACCGCCCTCCTACTTCCCTGACGAAAAATGATTCGTATAACCAATGAGCTGGATTCTCTCTTCCCCGGTCGGGTGAGCTCCTTGCACATACAGTCGTGAGTGCGGAGGGGGGAGGATGTCAGGCAAAACCCTACAGAATCTGTCAGGGCAATCCTGACAGAACAATGGGCTCGGGCACACTAGACTATCCCTGTGGAAACGTACAAGGGGCCGACCGCAGCTTTGTAACAAACAATAAATCTAATGACGAATCTAGTGACGCGATTGGGTTTCGTGCTTCCGCGGAAGGCTTTTGGTCCCAGAAGGGAATCGCTATGAGAAAGATGATTTGCTTGATCGGCGCGTTGCTTCTTGCAATGTCGTTGAATGCAAGCGCTGGTTATGTCCTTTGGGATGGGGAGATCACGGGCGTTACTAATACCAGCGGCAATACCGACGACTTTGTCGTCCTTGTGACGGGTGGATCGGGGCTCTGCAGTACTGCCGGACAGATTACGTTTCCACGCGATGCTGCTGGTACGCAGAAGCTGCACGACAAGGCATATGCGACCGCGCTGATGGCACTGGCGACTGGCCTAAAGGTGCGTGTGGCTACCTATGAACCAGATTCCTGCATTCGGGCTGTACATATTTGGTTACAGAAGTAGCTGTGAATGGGCTATTCCTATGACTGTAAGTTAGACGTTTGCAATTGCGCGTCCGATATTCAGCACTATAAGTAAGGATTCGCGGCACAGATCGGAGTCGCAGCGCCGGTAGCGCGGTGAACGTCAGCTACTGCAATATATAGACAGACCTTGGGCGTACGCTGGGAGTTACTATGACAAGAGCCCTTCTCGTGCTTTGTGGAATCGTTTTCGCCTCGTCTGCATTTTCGGGACCCCATTATCAATCCGGCAATATTTACAATACGACTTCGCTTACAAGCGGGCTATTGATCATGCTTGACTCAGGTTTGCCGGATAACTGTGCGGGAACCATTGCTGGCTGGATGAAGATACCGGAAAGCGCGAAAACCATGATTGCCGTCACTCTGATAGCAAAAATTCAGAACTCAGGGGTGACGGTTTACACCGACGGAATCGATGGTTCAGGATTCTGTATCGTCAATCAGGTCGATCCTAACTCTTGATTTGCGCTTCAGAAGGAACACGCTGTAAACATGAACTGCTTTTTGCGTCTGCAATTAACCGCAACGCTTGTGCCACGCTGAAGGTAAGGGGAGAAGTCACAATGAAAACGTGGACGATACTACGCGCGATCGTCATGCTGAGCTTCACGTTCGGTATTGCTCAGCACGCAAGGGCACAGGACACAGACCCGAACTTCGATTATTACAAAGAGCCGGGGCTGTATCCCACGCGCTCCTATCTAAACCAGCATTTCAACGAGCACATTGATCCTCACACCGGGCGGCTACAACATCACTACGTCGACCTTTACATTCCGGGGAACGGAGGCTTCGATCTCAAGATTCAACGGTCGTATACCAACGTGGACGAGTCCGGTGTCGCAGAACCGACCCCCTTCGGAGTTGGCTGGACCATGCATTTCGGCCGGGTGCTTCGAAAAGCCTCTGTTGATATTTGCTTCGCAGACTTTGAAGACGGCTTTCGGATGCCTGTATTGGAACTTCCCGACGGCAGCAGGCAGATTCTTTTTCGGGACGATACTTATTTTCTCGCCCAATCACGTTTTGTCACTACCAACAGATGGCGCGCGGAGTGTATGAGCAGTCCTACAGGGCTGCTTGTCTACTCGCCGGATGGAACACGCTACGAGATGACGCAGCGTGCTGATGCGAATGCGCCGTTTGGACAGCAGGCTTGGTATACCACACGTATCGTGGACCGGAACGGCAATTACATGACGATCAGCTACCAATCTTTCAGTGGCTTTATGGTGCCAGGCACGTTGATCACGTCTGATGGGCGCACGGTCACGTACTCGTACACCAGCGACGCTAACGGAGTGCGTCTCACTTCCATAAGCGACGGAACCCGAACATGGCAGTACGAGGTTGCAGTCGTTCCTTCCGTTGGCTTGTTCCTCCAAACCGTGACACCGCCAGCCGGTGGGGCATGGCATTACACATACAAGTCGACCGGCGGTAGTCCGGGTCTCAAGTCCATGACGAGTGTGACTTATCCGCAAGGCGGAACGATCAACTATTCATATATTCAAACGATTTTTGCAGTCGGAGTGCAAAACACGGTCGTATCCGGGAAGACCACTTCAGACGGTGGCGCATGGACATTTTCGTACATTCCATCGATCGCATTCAACGATCCCGATACGACAACCGTCACAGCACTCAATGGTACTACTACCTATCAGCACGTGGGATATGGCACCGTTGAGACGGGAACCTATTGGCGCGTCGGGCTCTTGCTGTCAAAGCAGCAGACTGATCCGGGGCAGTCACCAGTACAGACTGAAACCTATACCTGGACGAGCCAGCTCATCTCCAATCAGGATAATCGACGTCCGGGAAGCACGCTTGCAAACGATTTGGATACTCGTGCTCCCGTTCTCCAGACAAAAGTAATTTCTCGGGATGGCAACACATACACAACCGATTATTCGAATAATTTCGATGCCTATGGTAATCCCTTAACTGTTACCGAAAGCTCCTCCGGTTTTTCACGCACAATTAACCTGACGTATCAGTATCAGAACAGTATCAGTGGTCCGTGGATCATCCACCAGGTAAAGGACGAAACGATTTTGGGTGTTCCCAACTTCTCGATCACTCGCATCATAGATACCCGCGGAAATGTGACGCAGGAAAATCGCTTCGGGGTGCCTACCAATTACACCTACGACCCTGGCAATGGGAACCTGCTCACCCGCACAGATGCGAGGGGAGCAGGCTTCACGACCGAGTTCAGCAACCATAAGCGCGGCATTCCCCAAACGGAAATTCGCCCGGTTCCCGGTAATAACGTAACTCGAGTAATAAGCAACGAGGGCAACGTGACCACTGAGATGGACGGAAAAGGTGACACGATTCAATACCGTTACGATGGACTGAATCGTCTTCAAGGGAATCAGCCTGGGTCTTACGCGATTACCTATCCATTCGGGAATCCCGTATCCATCACTTATCCTTCCGCCAGCCAAATGGTTGTGGCCCGAGGCACGCTTACTCAAACCGTCAACTACGATGGGTTTGGGAGAATGGCTTCGGTCGTCAAGACAGACAGTGCGTCTCCGAGCCAGAACTCAACCATTAACTTGGCTCATAATGCCGTCGGCCAGCGTATCTACGTATCCTATCCGAACGCCGGATCGGGGGTTCCTTGCCCGGGCAATCCGCCGGCGGGAACTTGCATGGATTACGACATGCTCGACCGGATAAAGACAGTGAAGCACCCTGGGCCCGCGACGCGAACGTACAACTATGGTGCCACGACCGTAGCGATCACGAACGAGCGGAATATCACGCATACCTATTCGTACCGTGCCTATGGCGACCCCGACAAGCGTGAGTTGATGAGCATCTCTGTTCCTGAGCCTGGAGCAAACGTGACCATTACGCGCAATCCGATCGGGCGGATTCTCACGGTAGCTCAGGGGGACAAGACGCGGGCCTATGTGTACAACGCAGTTGGCCAAGTTCCCGCCGGCAATTTCCTGACGTCAATCATTGATCCCGAAACCGATACGACGACCTTTGGACGAGACCAGGTCGGCAACATGACCTCGCGTTCCGTGAACGGGACACCAACCACTGGCTTTATCTACGACGCGCTCAATCGCCTAACTCAAATTAATTACCCGGGCGGACTGCCCACTGTAATCCGGAGCTATTACGGCGACGGACTGTTGAAGGATGTGGAATATGGCACAGCGGCGTTACGGCACTTCGAGTACGACGCGAACAAGAACCTGACGCTGGATCGGCTGACGGTCGATGGCCGGATATATTCGCTCGGCCATTCCTACTCCGGTAACGACGGAAGAAGCACAACTACTTTCCCGTCAGGGACAGTGGTTAGCTTCAACCCGAACGGGTTCGGGCGGCCCAGGGCTGCAACTCCATTCGCCGGAAACATTGACTTCCATCCGTCGGGAGAACTGAAAACCGTCGAGTATGCGAATGGCGTCACCACGTCGATTGCACTCAATAACCGGCTATGGCCTCAGCAGTTGGCCTCTCTCCGCAGCACGCCCCCGCTGGTTGATCTAAAGCATACCTACACCTATGACGGCACGGGCAACGTAAAGAGCCTTGAGACGCGAGTTGACGATATCGTGGATGGGCTCAACTCGATGCCGGACCTGCAGTACGATGCTATTGACCGTCTAGTGTTGGCCAACACCACCTCCGGCGAGGCGCGGGCATTCAGCTATGACGGTGCCGGAAACCTTCTTTCGCAGACCAAAGGCGGCCAGATATTGAACTACGGCTACGATGGCTCGAACCGGCTTGCCAGCATTTCCAACAGGCCATACCAGTTTGCCTACGACCTCTATGGAAATGTCGTTAACAACGGCACGGCGAGCACGCCGATGTTCACCTATAACGACGCTTTACAAATGACTTGCTTCAGATGTGGCCAGACTGACCCGGTGAACTACGCGTACGACGGACTCAACATGCGCGTGCGCACGGAGAAGGGAGGCATAAAGACTTACTTCATGTACGGCCTCGACGGTCAGCTCCTGCTGGAGGACACGCCCACGACTTCGAGTTGGGGATCCGACCTCAAGGAGTACGTCTATCTCCAGGGCAAGCTGGTCGGCGTCAAGGCCATTACCCGAGTCGGGACAGCGACCACGACATCAACCGGTTCGATATCTTCACTAATCGGCGGGAATGTCACGTTGACGGTCAACGTTTCCGGTAGCTCGCCGACCGGAACGGTGACTTTCAAGGAGGGCGGTGTACCTTTTGGCTCACCGGTGACTGTCACCAATGGCTCGGCGAGTATTACGCTCTCCAGTCTTTCAGTGGGTAGCCACACCATCACGGCGGACTACTCGGGCGACGCGAACAACGCGCAAAGCTCGACCACGTTCCAGGTCACGATCTACAACCTCAGTTGGCTGCCGGCGATCCTTCAACTGCTGCTCGATGACTAGATTAGCCGCCGATAAACGCAGATGAACGCAGATGAGATTCTCAAGCAAAAGGTTGCTGTGGAGGGGAAAACCATGACAAGCAAATCGGCCAAGTGGTTGCATCGGGTCTGGTCAGCACTCGCTATCGCGTTGCTTATCGTTGCCGCTTCTCCGGTTCAGGCAACTGAGACGCTGACTTTCATCCACACCGATGTCGCGGGCAGTCCCGTCGCCGCCACGGACATCAATGGCGACGTGATCTGGCGGGAAGGCTACCGGCCCTACGGGGAGCGGACTAAGAACGAGTCCGCCGCGGCGGGTAATCGGCAGTTTTTTCATGGCAAAGCCTTTGACGCGGATACAGGCCTGAGCTACTTCGGCGCCCGTTACTACGATCCCCTGGTTGGGCGGTTTATGGGGGTGGATGCGGTTGGATTCAGGGAAGACAACATCCACAGCTTCAACCGATATGCATATGGGAATAACAACCCATACAAGTACATAGATTCTGATGGAAGGTATGCGGATAAGATTTTATTTATCGGAATTGCCGTAGGTACGTATGTATATCTTGGGGGTTATCAAGCGGCAAAACCACAGCCGGGGTTACAGGGATTCCCGGCCAGCAATGATTCCGGTTTGACTATTCTGACGACACCAGGGTCAGCGGTTTCGGGAAACCAATTGCCGGGCTTCTCGGAATTAGCGGACAAAATTGGGAATCTAATCTTTAGCCGAGGCAATAAAGTAGAGCCAGCCAAAGACGCGGATGCAGAGCATACAACTTGGAAGACTGACCCTAGGACTGGAGAAATTACCCGGCATGAGACTTGGACACCAAATCCTAGGAATCCAAGCGGCTGGGATTCAAAGCAAAGTACAGATGTCGTTGGCCGTCCTCATACGAATAAGGATACGGGCGAGCGCGTTTCGACGCCTCACACGCAAGGGAAAAGTATTCCCGGAGGAGTGCGCCCCGCAACCCCAGATGAAATTCCTGGGTCGAGACAGCAATGATCGACACGCTTGATAGTCTTCAAGAGTGGTATGTCTCCATGTGCAATGGAGACTGGGAGCACACATATGGGATAACGATTGAAACCCTTGACAACCCGGGTTGGGCAATCACTATCGAATTGACAGACACGCCCTTGTATTCTCGTAGCTTCGATACGATCAAAATTCAGCGCGAAGACGAGAATGACTGGATTCTCTGTCGGATTGAGAATGGCGTCTTTAAAGGAGACTGTGGCCCGCGGAATTTGAAGGAGATTCTTCAAACTTTTCTCATGTGGGCTAAAAAATAGCGGCCAGGCTCTGTTTTTCGATGAAACTCAGATCCATCAAGTGGTTCTATCAGGTCTGGGCAGCGCTCGCCATGGCGTTGCTCATCGCTGCCGCTCCAGCTCGGGCGACCGAGACGCTGACCTTCATCCACACCGATGTGGCGGGCAGCCCGGTCGCCGCCACGGACATCAACGGCAACGTGATCTGGCGCGAGGGCTACCGGCCGTACGGGGAGCGGACCCGGAACGAGTCCGCCGCGGCGGGTAACCGGCAGTTTTTTCACGGCAAGGCGTTTGATACGGATACGGGGCTCTCCTACTTCGGGGCGCGCTACTACGACCCTGTGGTGGGGCGGTTTATGGGGGTGGATGCGCAGGGATTCGATGAGAAGAACCTGCACTCCTTCAATCGCTACGCTTACGGCAATAACAATCCGTACAAATTCGTGGATCCGGACGGGAGGGCAGGCCAAGCCATCCTCCCGATGATCGTAGGCGTGGGATTATGGTTGGGATTCGACGCGTTAGCGCCCATGCCTGCGGTACCGGCGGGCTCGGGGCAAGTGATACCTACATCGTTTCCCGATCTTGGTGTAACGGCTGCGGGATTAGGCGTTATCAAGGCTATTGGAATAGGGGCGAGTGTTGCCAAGAGTGTAGGGCCAGTAGCAGGCGGGGGGGCAAAGCTTGAGAACCTGACTACCAGCGAGATCGCTCGTATCCAGAACGCGGCCGATAGAACCGGCACCGAGATCTCGGTTGTCGGTAGCAGGGCCAAAGGAACGGCAGGCCCCACATCTGATTGGGACTATGTTATTCCAGAGAGCACACGGGGATCAACCGCGCACAGTATGAAAAGTTCGCTTCCCGAAGGCCAGCGTGGTTTGGGTGAGCCACGCAATCAGGACTTCTTGCGCGGGACTGTCGATCCCAATAAACCATACATCACGTTCACACCGACACCGAGGTAAGTATGAGTGGGCATGTTGAGCTTTTGAGCCGTCAGACCAACTTCGCGATAGTCCAGCTTCCAGAGCGAAACTATCCCGGTGTTGTCGTTCAAGGCGATACTTTGAATGCGCTGGTACGAAGCATGGAACGGATGGCCAAGCTCTTGGAGGCTAACCAAGTAGTGGATCTGGCGGCGGAAATCGAAGATGTGCGAGAGCAACTATCGGAAGCACTCACGCACTACGAGGCAGTCTGTGCGGCGCGTCGAATCTCGTTGCCATATTCCAAGCCATCGGCATGATTAGGGGCTAAAGGTGTCAAGGTTAAAGTGACCAATTTTTCAATGACACCCAAATCCATCAAGTGGTTCTATCAGGTCTGGGCAGCGCTCGCCATGGCGTTGCTCATCGCTGCCGCTCCAGCTCGGGCGACCGAGACGCTGACTTTCATCCACACCGATGTCGCGGGCAGTCCCGTCGCCGCCACGGACATCAATGGCGACGTGATCTGGCGGGAAGGCTACCGGCCCTACGGGGAGCGCACCCGGAACGAGTCCGCCGCGGCGGGTAATAGGCAGTTTTTCCACGGCAAGGCGTTTGACGCGGACACGGGCCTCTCCTACTTCGGGGCGCGCTACTACGACCCGGTGGTGGGGCGGTTTATGGGGGTGGACCCACAGCATTTCGATGAGAAAAACCTGCACTCCTTCAACCGCTACGCCTACGGGAATAACAATCCCTACAAATTCAAGGATCCGGATGGCAATTCGCCGACCATAATTATTCCAATCTTGGCATGGGTTGGAGGTGGAGCAGCCATTGGGGGAGGATCAGCGGCCGTATTCAACGCGGGAATTCAGTACTATCAAACTGGCACCGTTGCCAACATATGGGGTGTAGGCGGTGTAGTAGATGCTGCTGGCGATGGTGCCTTTGTCGGCGCGCTGCTGGGTTTTGCTGGGGGCGCGCAAGGGGGAGCACTAGCCGGTGTGGCAAACGCTGCGAGAACTGGCAGCTCTCCAAAAGTCATTTATCGAGAAGGAAATCCATCTCCTTCAAACCTCAAAGTCAGGCCAGGCGAAGAGGCAATTTCTTTTCGAGATTCTCTCTCTAACCCATTGCCAAAAGGTGAACGCCCGGTGCTTAGGCCTGGAGAAAACTACTTCGGTGTAGACACGTCAAAACTTCCACCCGGCTCAGTAACGATTGATAAGTTCCCTCCGGGACACGTAAGCGTACGCAACATTTCTCCTGAAACGCTGAAGGAAGCTGTATCTGAGCGTGGTAAGTTTCCGAAATGAGATGTTATGCAGGACCCAAATAACATCATCGGGCGATCCCTCTTGGACGGTATTAGCTTAATAAACGAAGCTTTGCTTGAGCTAGCGCATTCGCTTCGCGATAAACCCGGCGTGAGTGGTGCGAAGCGTGGTTTTGATATACGACGCTATAAGACTGGCCCAGTCTTAGAAGCATTTGTTGATGTTGAAACGCGCTCAGGCAAAGCTTATTCGTGGTGGTTAGACGCACGATGGGAACAATCTGTGTGGACCGTAGAGTCGTCAGTTCGGATGATTCATCAAAAAGGACAGGATTTGCTTGTACGGTTCCCTGTTCGTGAATCGCAGGCTGTTTCTGAATTTCTAGAACACTTGAAGAGTGCAACAGATGAATTAATTGACTCGGCGAGAAAGTTTAATTTCTCAAACGACAGTTAATTGGGCCAAGCTAGATTTTTCGATGACATCCAAATCCATCAAGTGGTTGCATCGGGTCTGGTCAGCACTCGCTATCGCGTTGCTTATCGTTGCCGCTTCTCCGGTTCAGGCAACTGAGACGCTGACCTTCATCCACACCGATGTGGCAGGCAGCCCGGTCGCCGCCACCGACATCAACGGCAATATCGTCTGGCGCGAGGGCTACCGTCCCTACGGGGAGCGGACCAGGAACGAGTCCGCCGCGGCGGGTAATAGGCAGTTTTTCCACGGCAAGGCGTTTGATGCGGACACGGGGTTGAGCTACTTCGGGGCGCGGTACTACGACCCCGTGGTGGGGCGGTTTATGGGGGTGGATGCGCAGGGATTCGATGAGAAGAATCTACACTCCTTCAATCGCTATGCCTACGGGAATAACAACCCCTACAAATATCTGGATTCCGATGGTAATGCGGCATTCCTGATTTTCTTGATTCCCGTGGTCAAGGGCATGATTGCGGGTGCTGCCACAGCTGGCGGACTCGCTCTTGCGGCGGATACCGTAAGCCAGTGGGCTGCGTTTGGAAACTTCGCTGATGTAAGTTTGAGGGGAGCGGCACAGGAGGCTGCACCCTCAGCAGCGGCAGGAGCAGTCGGCGGGGCAATTGGTGGGGGAGCAGCAGTTGCTTGGGCGGCACGTCAAGCGTCAAAAGGTGCCCAAGAGGCAATAGTGATTGGAGAGGGAATGGCGGATCGAGTCATTCCAACTGCACAGGCCCGTGGCGCAAGCTGGTATAACCCAACGAAGACTCCTCCTGAGAAATGGATGGAAAATAACCGCAGATGGATTAATGAAAAAATGGATCAAGGATGTCGAATTCTTGACTGTGGTCCGGCACCTGGCCGGGCTAATTATCCCAATCCGACGAGCCCATATTACAAGACGGAACTAGAGCAGATTAATCAGCGTGGCTATCAGAACTACGAACGAATAAAAGCTGTAGGCGAATAGCATGACTCTGTCAATCAAGAAGCTCGGTGATAAATACGAGGCTGAGGCCACACCGCCTCATTCAAGAAAACCGTGGAGATTAAGCGCACCACTTCCACTACGGCAGCTGATCGACCAGTTGGAAGCGCAAGGTTGTCATCAGCGTGATATCGGCGATGCTTTGTATGAAATTGATCCGGACTGGGAGTCCAAGCTTGACTAAGAGAGGGGGCGGATTCGAATTAGGAATTCAGGCCAGGCTCGATTTTTCGATGACACCCAAATCCATCAAGTGGTTCTATCCAGTCTGGATGGCGCTTGCCATAGCGCTGCTCATCGTACCTGCCCCGGCAGAGGCGACTGAAGCGCTCATCTTTATCCACACCGATGTCGCGGGCAGTCCCGTCGCCGCCACCGATATCGACGGCAATATCGTCTGGCGCGAGGGTTACCGGCCGTACGGGGAACGGACCAAAAACGAGTCCGCCGCGGCGGGTAATAGGCAGTTTTTCCACGGCAAGGCGTTTGACGCGGACACGGGCCTCTCCTACTTCGGGGCGCGCTACTACGACCCGGTGGTGGGGCGGTTTATGGGGGTGGATGCGGTTGGGTTTAGAGAGGAAAACCTCCACAGCTTCAACCGGTATGCGTATGGGAACAATAACCCGTACAAGTTTGTGGACCCAGACGGAAACTCGCCGCTCTCCGTTTTTCTGGTGGAGGTTGCGAAGCTGACAGGTATTGGTTACGGCCTGGGTGTTGCTGCCGACGCTATAAGCCAGGCAGCTGCGTTTGGGCAGGTCAATTGGTCCATCGCGGCAAGTTCAGATGCAGCAATTGCGGGAGGTGCAACTGGTTTATTAAGTGGTCTAAATATTGGCGCGGCGAAGACATTAAGCCAGATAGAACGTAGCGCAAGTACTGCCGCTACTGCACAAAGGGAGGGGAAAATCACTGCAAGGGTAGCAGACAAATTTAGCCGCGAGCCAAGAAGTGTAATGGATAAGATGGTTTTAGATGCGGCTAAGGAAGGGAAGGGAACGAAGATCATTGAGAATCTCGGTGATCCGAAATTCAAGGGGATGGAAAAATGGCAGTACACTGAAACATCTACTGCTGGCAAGACTTCTACAGTTCATTATGTTAGAGACCCAAAAACTGGCAGCTTGACGGATTTTAAATTTACAAAGCACGCGGAGTAAGCAGCAGAGGAAGATAACCCTTGTGGATCGAAAAGATATGCGTGTGAAGTGTATATGCAATGATTTAGCTGAGATCGGTGACGTTGAAGTGCGAGCGCGTCTTGGGCAATCCATTCATATTGAGGGGCCCATTCGAGATCTTTCGGTTGGCAAAGAATATTTGGTCCAAGCACTTGAGAAACGAGACGACGGCTTGTGGTGGTATTTGCACACATCTAAGGACAGTGATTATCCATATCCTTACCCCGCAGAAATGTTTGAGTTGCAGGAGCGGTCGGTTCCTCAGGGATGGTGTGTGGGAATCAAGAAGGTTAAAGGAACTATGATTTTTAAATGGATGAGCTTTCCGGAGTGGGCAATGGATGACTTATTTTTTGAAAGGCTGGTTGATGGGGATGCTAAAACGATGTCCATTTATCGATCGAAGAAAAGGTTAGTAGGGTCAGTGTAAATTTACTGCGACAACGGCGTCGAACATTCAGTAGGAATCACCAATAACTTGATAGGGAGGCTGCAATGAGGATCTACATTCTCGCAGTGGTATCCGCATTGTTGTTGGTATCAACCCCCTGCATTGCGGGCTGGCACTACTTGGAACAAGTGACGCAAGTTACGGTTTTCAATGACCAAGTATATGTCCGGGGGACGAACCCGACGGGATACTCGTGTACCAATCACAATGGTTTCTACGGAACCTTATTCAGCCCGGCCACCGATTCAGCGCACAAGATTTACTACAGTCTGGCGCTCACTGCATATGCATTGAATAAAGGATTCGCTTGTTATGTGTACCACACGAGTTCAGGCGTTTGCCAAATGGAAAACTGCTATATCCCATGAGGGAATTAAAGGCGCAAGGTTCGACTAATTCGACCCCTTTACTTGAGCGGAGGAGCACGCCGATGAGCTGTCTCGTGAACTTTGTTTGTTTGGGATCGCTGCGTCAAAGGATGACCGTCGTGCGGCGCTTGATGGCGGCAGTTGCGGCGATCCTTTGGCTCGCGCCAACCGCCGTGAGCGCGGGCACGGGAGGCGGGAACATTTCGAACTTCCACGTCCTTCCTGATGGCAGGGTCGTTTTCTATACGTCGTCCACGCACAACAACGCGCCGCCATGTGCGACGAATACCGGTCGATTCGCATTCAATGGGGCCACGGCTGCGGGGAGGCTCCAGGCTGCGGCAGTGCTAACTGCGTTTTCGACAAATAAGTCGCTAGTGATATACGGAACGGGAGAATGCTCCCACCTCGGCGACACCGAAAGCGTTGATTGGTTTTATATTCCATGAGCTATGTACAACCCGGCTGCCAATCAAGCACACAAAGAACTGGCGTGGAGACTGGAAGAGGAAATTAGATGAAAAAGCTAACGACTGCGATTGCCGCCTGTTTCGTTTTGACGGGTAACGTATTCGCCGCTAATACCGGACCCGCCACCATCAGTGAACTGGTCGTCAATGACGTTGGAGCCCATGTCAAGCTGGCCACGGGAAATGGAAATCCCGACAATTGCGCAAACCCGAGCATTCATTCGTTAGTTATTCCATCTACACGGTCCGGTTATAAAGGCATTTTGAGTACGTTGATTCTTGCCTATTCAACAAATAGAAGCGTGAATATCTATACGTTGGGATGCGTAGGTTCTCAGAATGAAATTGACGGTGTGGTGCTGTTGCCCTGAGAGTGGTTTCGTCAGACCACGCGCCAATCGGGCGGACCACCTTTCCATTCGGGAGGGAACCCACATGAAAACGTTCGTAATTGGATTCGCCATAGCTGCTTTTATGATAGTAACTGCCGCCAAGGCCGCCATAGTCACGGTTAGCGGCCAAATCGTGTGGGGGCCCCAAAGCTATTCTGAATACGGAAATGGCGATGTCGTTTTTCGGCTATCGAATTCCGCACCGGGTTGCGGTGCAGGATTCTGGTTGCGCTCCTCCGACCCTGGATTCAAGCAGAATTTGGCGATAGTGATCGGAGCGTCCCTTGCCGAAAAGGTGATCGGGGTGCACGCATATGACGATTCGCTCTGGCCGGGCAGCGGCAGTGCCTTTTGCCGGGTCTACGCCGTAACCGTTGGCGTGCCATAGATGAATAATTTCGCGGTCTTTCCTTGAACCACGTAGCTCAGGGAGGCGGGATGAAGAAGGTCTTGTTCGTGCTGTTGATTAGCTTTCTACCCCAAGCACACGCGGAAGTTGCTAGCATGAACGTGGTGCCAACGGCTTGGAGGCTGGAAAACTACCCTGGCGATGGTGTTGCGGTTTATTTCACGTCTTCTCCTTGTCCTTCCGGCCAACTCAGTTTCCCTAGCACGGCGACCGTTGCGGATAAGAATCGATTCTGGGCGCTGGTGACAGTGGCCAAGTTAACTCAGAGAGCCATATTTGTTTACTATTTCTACGATCAGGCAGCATTCACCTGCCAGATCGTCAGCTTCGGCATGGACGGATAAGCTTTCTCAGGGTGAATGGTTTGTTCGTGCCGCGGCGTTCGACGAGACTCGGGACCGGCTGTCGGGTCATGAATTGCTGGTGCTGAACATACTATTCTGCTTCCGATTTTGAACAGGGACGAAGGCCGGTCACTGTCACTGATCACGGTTCTCAGACCTGGCGGACGAAGGCCTCGATCCCCCGCAGCAGCATCTCCACCGCGACCGTGGTGAAGGTCGGCCCCACCCGTTTTCGCGCATAACAGACGGATTGTTGATAACATTCCGCCATGCCGGATGCCAGGGTTCAGTCCGCGATCGCGCATTGGGCGCCGCGTTTCGTGTCGAACGGCGTTCCATTGACCGATTTCGAGGAAGTGACGGCGGGGGTCGAGCGCTGGGAGGACTGGTGCCGCGCCTGGAGCGCGCGGGCCGCCGTTCACGAGGAGCTCGGCCGCACGGCGTTGGCCGATGGCTTCCGGCTGTCCGCCGGCGAGCATCTGACGCGGGCGGCGTTATGCTTTCACTTCTCCAAGTTCGTGTTCGTCGTGGACGTCGAGCAGATGAAGCGGGCGCACGGGAAGGCGGTCGAATGCCGCAACCTGGCGCTGCCCCACCTGCGGCCGCCCGGCGAGCGCTTGCTGGTCCCTTACGAAGGCAAGCACCTGGCGGGCAACCTTCGCAGGCCGGCGGGCGTCCAGGAGGGAATGCGCCCTTCGGTGGCGCGGCCGCCGGTCGTGGTGATGTGCATGGGCCTCGACTCGGCCAAGGAAGAGATGGACGCCAACGAGAGCGCCTTCCTCGCTCGCGGCATGGCGACCCTCGCCTTCGATGGCCCGGGGCAGGGCGAGGGCGAGTACGATTTCGCGATCCGCGGCGACTACGAGGCGGTGGTCAAGGCGGTGCTCGATTTTCTGGAGACCCGCAGCGACGTGGACGCATCGCGTGCGGGCGTATGGGGCGTCTCGCTCGGGGGCTACTATGCCCCGCGCGCGGCGGCGTTCGAGAAACGGATCAAGGCGTGCATCGCGCTGTCGGGGCCGTTCGAGTGGGTGGAATGCTTCGACCGGTTGCCCGAGCTCACGCGCCACACGTTCCGGGTGCGCTCCAGGAGCCGCACCGATGACGAGGCCCGCAGGCACGCGGCGACACTCACCCTCAAGGACGTTGCGGGTAACATCACCTGCCCGTTGTTCGTCGTCGCGGGCAAACAGGACGGCATCGTGCCGTGGCAGGAAAGCGAGCGCCTAGCCGCGTCCGCTTCCGGCCCCGTGGTGCGGTTCTTCATCGAGGACGGGAATCACGTCGCGAACAACCGGGTTTACCGCTATCGTTCCCAGTCGGCGGACTGGATGGCGCGCCAGCTCGGGATAGCGGCAGTCTAGAAGCACAATCAAAGGGAGGAGGCCATGTTACTCAAGCTCGGTTCTGCGGTATTGACGGCGATGTTGGCGGTAGGCGCGGCGGGGGCGGCGGAGCAGTACCCGACCAAGCCGATCCGCATGATCGTGCCCCTGCCGCCAGGCACGGCGAGTGACTTTCTCGCGCGCGTAATCGGCGAGCAGCTGGCGGGCGCCTACAAGCAACAGATGGTGGTGGACAACCGTCCCGGCGCGGGCGGCCTGATCGGCAGCAGCCTGCTGACCAAGGCGACCGCCGACGGCTACACGTTCGCGATGATCGCGCCGCCCCACGTGGTGGGGCCGATGCTGCGCAAGGACCCGCCCTACCACCCGCTCAAGGACGTCTCGGCGGTCACCGAAGTCGCGATGATCGCGAACGTCCTGATGGTCTCGCCGCGCGTGCCGGCGAAGAGCGTGCGGGAACTCGTCGCGCTGGCGAAGTCGAAACCGGGGCAGATGAACTATGCTTCAGTCGGGGTGGGCACCATCGCTCACATCGGCGCGGCGATCTTCAACCACGCCACGGGGATCGACGCGGTGCACGTGCCGTTCAAGGTGCTGGGGGACGTGTTCGCCGAAACCGTGGCCGGCAACGTGCACTACTTCATATTCACGGTGCCGTCGACGCTGCCCATGATCAAGGATGGAAGGCTGCGCGCGCTCGCCGTGACCACGGCCAAGCGCAGCATCGCCTTGCCCGACGTGCCCACGATGGCGGAAGCGGGCTTCCCCGGCGCCCGGTCCGACGGCTGGTTCGGGATCGTCGCTCCGGCCGGAGCGCCGCGCAAAATCCTGGCGCAGGTGAGCCGGGACGTCGCGCGGCTCCTGCGCGACCCGAAGCTGGTGAAGCGCTTCGCCCTGCAGGGGGCCGAGCCGGCCGTCGATTCGACGCCGGAGAAGTTCACGAAGCGGATGCAAGCCGAATACACCGGTTTCCAGAAGCTGATCAAGGAGGTCGGCCTCAAGCCGATGTGATCATGGGTGCGGCGTGCCGCTCACCTCGATTCCCTATCAGGGGAAATCGGGCGACGAGCAACGAGCAACGAATCACTGATCGGAATGATTGCTTATGGCTAGCAAGAGAAAGCAGGTTGAACCGAAGATCGTGAAGGCGTCGGGCATAGACCCGAAGCGCCGGCCGAAGGAAGCGCCGGACGGCCTGTACGATCCCGCCAACCCCGGCCACCGCTGGGACCGGCCGCTGCAGGCGCCGGGGCGCATGCAGGTGGATTTCGAGGAGCGGGTGGATTTCCGCCGGCTGCACGAGTACCGCCTCGCGCGCACGCGGAAGGCCCTCGCCGGCTCGGGCCTGGGCGCGCTGCTCGTGTTCGACCAGTACAACATCCGTTACATCTCTTCGACGGTCATCGGGGAATGGGCGCGCGACAAGCTGATCCGCTACGGCCTGTTGACCGGCAACGGCGAACCGTACGTCTGGGACTTCGGCTCGGCCGCGCGGCACCACCGGCTCTACTGCCCGTGGCTGCCGACGAATCACTGGCGCGCCGGCAATCCCGGCATGCGCGGCGCAATCCATCCGCGGGTCGGCCTGTTCGAGGCGGCCGCAAAGGAGATCAAGGCGATTCTCGTCGAGGAGGGCGTGGCCGACATGCCGCTCGGCGTCGACATCGTCGAGCCGCTGTTCCTGTTCGCGCTGCAGAAGCTCGGGATCGAGGTGCGGGACTGCCAGCAGACGATGCTCGATGCGCGCGAGATCAAGAGCCACGACGAGATCACGCTGCTCAACATCGCGGCGGCGATGGGCGATGGCGTCTACCAGGACATCTTCGAGGCGCTCAAGCCCGGCATCCGGGAGAACGAGATCGTCGCGATGGCGACCAAGCGTCTCTACGAGATGGGTTCCGACTGCGTCGAGGCGATCAACGCGATCGCCGGCGAGCGCTGCAGCCCGCACCCGCACAATTTCACGGACCGCATGATCCGCCCGGGCGACCAGGCGTATTTCGACATCATCCAGACCTACATGGGCTACAAGACCTGCTACTACCGGACGTTCACGGTGGGCTCGGCGACCGATGCGCAGCACGACGCCTACCGCAAGGCGCGCGAATGGATGGACAGCGCCATCGACTCGCTGAAGCCGGGGGTCTCCACGGACCGCGTCGTGCAGGCGTTTCCCAAGGCGCAGGAGATCGGATTCGAGACCGAGATGGCGGCGTTCGGGCTCAACTTCTGCCATGGGCTCGGCCTGGGGCTGCACGAGCGGCCGCTGATCTCGCGGTTGAATTCGTTCAAGGACCCGTACGAGCTCAAGGCCGGGATGGTGTTCGCGGTCGAGACCTTCTGCCCGGCGCAGGACGGTATCTCCGCCGCCCGGATCGAGGAGGAGGTGGTGCTGACGCCGGAGGGCGCGAAGGTGATCACGCTGTTCCCGGCGCAGGAGCTGCCCATCGCCAATGAGTACTAACAGCATCGGGCGCGAGACGCGGCTCGAGCTCTACCGGCTGCAGCTGGAGCTGCGCTACTGCGAGAAACGCGCCTACGATCTGTTCCTGCAGAACCTGGTCAAGGGCACGAGCCACCTGTCGCTGGGGCAGGAGGCGATCGCCGCGGGCTTCGGCGTGGCGATGCGGCCGGACGACTGGACCTTCTGCACCTACCGCGGCCATGCGCACACGCTGGCGCGCGGCGCCTCGATGACGGGCGTGCTGGGCGAGCTGATGGGGCGCGAGTGCGGGCTGCTCGGCGGCAAGGGCGGCTCGATGCACCTCACCGACGTCGCCAAGGGCGCGATGGGCTCGTACGCGATCATCGGTGCTCATCTTCCCGTGGCGGCCGGGGCCGCCTGGAGCGCCCAGTACCGCGGCACCGAGCAGGTCGCGGTGTGCTTTTTCGGCGACGGCACCGCCAACATCGGCGCGTTCCACGAGGCGCTCAATTTCGCCGTGGTGTGGAAGCTGCCGGTGATCTTCGTCTGCGAGAACAACCTCTACATGGAATACACGCCGATCGGCTCCGTGACCGCGGTCGAGCATCCGGCGGCGGACCGCGCGAGCGCCTATGGCCTGGAAAAGGTGGTGGTGGACGGCAACGACGCGGACGAGGTCTACCTTACGGCGGTGAAATACATGAACCGCGCCCGCAAGGGCGGGGGCCCCGCGCTGATCGAGGCCATGACCTACCGCCACAGCGGACATTCGCGCGCCGACCCGGCGAAATACCGGCCCGAGGGCGAGCTGGAACAATGGCTGCAGCGCGACCCGGTCAATAGGTACCGGGGGCGGCTGGCGCAGCTCGGTGTCGCCGAGGCGACGCTGAAGGACCTGGAGAGCGACGCGCTGCGCAAGGTGGACGAGGCGACCGCGGCGGCCAGGGCTTCGTCCCCGCCGTCGCTGGACGGCATCGAGAAGAACGTCTGGGCGGACGGAGGCGCGGCTTGGCGGAACTGACCTATCGCGACGCGGTCGCCGCCGGCATCGCGCAGGAGATGGCGCGCGACGAGCGCGTGGTGTTCCTGGGCGAGGACGTGGCCGCCGCCGGCGGCGTGTTCAAGGCGACCGTCGGCCTGCTCGAGAAATTCGGCCCGAGGCGGGTGCGGGACTGCCCGATATCGGAGCAGGCGATCATCGGCGCGGCGATGGGCGCCGCGATGACCGGCCTGCGGCCGATCGCCGAGATCATGTTTTCCGACTTCCTCGCCGTGTGCTGGGACATGGTCGCCAACGAGATTGCCAAGACGCGCTACATGACCAACGGCCAGATCGCGCTGCCGCTGGTGATCCGCACCGCCAACGGCGCCGGCTCGCGCTTTGGCGCGCAGCATTCGCAGGCGGTCGAGAACTGGGCGATGGCGGTGCCGGGGCTGAAGGTGGTGGCGCCGGCCACGCCGGCCGACGTGAAGGGGCTGATCGCCGCCGCGGTGCGCGACCCGGACCCGGTCATCGTGTTCGAGCAGAAATCGCTGTACTCGATGAAGGGAGAGGTCCCGGACGGCGAGCACGTGGACCAGCTCGGCAGGGCAAAGGTCCGGCGCCAGGGCAAGGACTGCACCGTGGTCGCGCTGGCGCTGATGGTGCACCGCGCGCTCGAGGCGGCGGAGGTCCTGGAGAAGGAGCACGGCATCTCTTGCACGGTGGTCGACGTGCGCTCGCTGGTGCCGCTCGACACGCAGACCATCCTGTCCGAGGTGTCGAAGACCGGGCGCCTCGTCACGGTGGAGGAGAACCCGCGGCTGTGCGGCTGGGGCGCCGAAATCGCCTCGATCGTCGCCGACGAGTGCTTCTGGGACCTCGACGGCCCGATCATGCGCATCGCCACCCCGCACGTGCCGCTGCCCTCGGCGGACCAGCTGGAGGACAACACCATTCCGTCGGTCGAACGCATCGTGCGCGAGATCCGGGAGAGAATCGACTGATGGACGTCATCATGCCGCAGCTCGGCGAGACGGTCGCCGAGGGCACGGTCACCAAGTGGCACAAGAAGGCCGGCGACGCGGTCAAGGCCGATGAGGCGCTGTTCGACGTCGAGACCGACAAGGTCAGCACCGAGATTCCCGCGCCGGCAAGCGGAGTGCTTGCAGAGATCCTGGTCGCGGAGGGCGTCACGGCGAAGGTTGGGACGCGGCTGGCGGTCATTCATGAAAAAAGCGGCGAGAGCGGCGGGCAGGCGGCGGCACCGGCGCGACCGGCCGCATCCGCGGCACCGGCCCGGGCGGCTGCAGCAGCGCCGGCGGGGGGAACCGGCGCCGGCGGGGCCGCGGGGCGATTGTCGCCGGTGGTCAGCCGTCTCATCGCCGAGCACGGCCTCGACGCGAGGAAGATCGCGGGCACGGGCCGCGACGGGCGCATCACGCGCGAGGATGTGCTGGCGCACGTTGCCGGGCGCGGCGCCCCGCAGGTGGCCAGGACGGAGGAGCGCGCACCGTATGCGGCCGCCGGCACGGAAGCGATTCCGCTCAACACGATCCGCAAGCGCACCGCGGAACACATGGCGAAGTCGTGGACCACGGTGCCGCACGTGCTGCAGGTGGTGGAGGCCGATTTTTCCGGCGTGGACCGGGCGCGTCGCGCCGCCGCCGCGCAGTGGAAGTCGCGTGAAGGCTTTTCGCTCACCTACCTCCCGTTCGTCGCGTGGGCCGTGACGCGCGGGCTCGCCAAGTACCCGCGGCTCAACGCAAGTTTCAGCGGCGACTCGCTTGCACTGCACCGGCGCGTCCATCTCGGCATCGCGGTGGATCTCAATTTCGAGGGGCTGCTGGTGCCCGTGGTGAAGGACGCGGCGGCGAAGTCGCTGTCCGACCTCGCGCGCGCCATCAACGACCTGGCGGTCCGCGCGCGGGGCAACCGGCTGAAGCCCGACGACGTGACGGAATGCACCTACACCATCACCAACAACGGGGCCTACGGCACGCTCATCACCGCGCCCGTCATCAGCCCGCCGCAGGTCGCGATCCTGTCCACCGACGCCGTGCGCAAGCGCGCGGTAGTGGTGGAATCCGCCCAGGGCGATACCGTCGCGGTGCGGCCGGTGGGGATGCTGGCGCAGGCGTTCGACCACCGCGCGGTGGACGGCGCCTATGCCGCGGCTTTCCTGAACGAGGTGAAAACGGCCATCGAGACGCGCGACTGGGCGCAGGAGCTGCAGGGATGAGGGCCAAGGGATGAGAGGCAAGGAATGAGCGCCTTGGTAGATCCGGCGTGGGTCCACCGGCGGCGAAACGATCCCAAGGTCCGGTTGATCGAGATCGCGGGCACGACCCAGGACGACCTGCAGGCCTATCGCGCGGGACACGTGCCGGGCGCGGTGTGCTGGAAGTGGAAGGACACGCTGTGGGACTCGCAGCGGCGCGATTTTCCGTCCCCGGAAGAATTCGCGCGCCGCTGCGGAGAGGCCGGCATCGGCAACGACACCACGGTCGTGTTCTATGGCGAGGGCGTGCAGTTCGGTTTCTACGCGTGGTGGACGTTCCGGTATTGCGGCCACAAGCGGGTCAAGATGCTGGACGGAGCGCGCTACCGCTGGGCGGCCGAAGGCCGGCCGCTGGTCACGGAGGAGCCTCCTCCGGCGCCCCGGGTGAGCTACACCCCCGGCAAGCGCGTCGAAAGGATGCGGATACACCGCGACAGGGTGCTGGCCGCGCTGGAGCGGAACAGCGCGCTGCTTCTGGACGCGCGCTCCCCCGAGGAATACAGCGGCCAGCGCGTCGGTGGCCCCGAAGGCCCGGACGTGGGCGCGCTGCGTTATGGCCGGATACCGGGCGCAAAACATCTCTACTTCGAAGACTTGCTCGACGGCAACCAGGCTTTCAGGCCGGCGGCCGAGCTGCAGCAGCTCGTCGGGGCGCGCGGCACGAACCCGGAGCGGGACATCATCGCCTACTGCCGCATGAGCCACCGCGCCACGGTGCTGTATTTCGCGTTGACGGAGCTTCTGGGCTACAAGAAGGTGAAGATCTACGACGGCTCGTGGACGGAGTGGGGCAACCTCGTCAACGTTCCGGTGGAACGTTGAGGGATGACATTGGATGAATTGATTGCGGAGAATCTGCGAATGGCAATTGCAAACATGAAAGCGCACCGCTTGGGCTGGATCGGCATCGGCCGCATGGGCTACGCGATGGCGGAGCGGCTGGCGAAGGCGGGCTGCGACATCTCGGTGTGGAACCGCACCCGCGCCAAGGCCGAGCCGCTCGCGAAATCCGGCGCGAAAGTGGTGGATAACCTGGCCGACCTCGCCGCGTGCGATATCGTGTTCACGATGGTCTCGGCCGGCAAGGACGTGAAGGAAGTGCTGTTCGGCCCGAACGGCGTGACCGCGAAAGGCAAGGCGCCAAAGATCGTCGTGGACAGCACGTCGATCTCGCTCGAGGAGTCGGCGGAAATCCGGGAGAAGCTCGCCAGGCTCGGCGTGAAGCTCCTCGCCGCACCGGTGTCCGGCAATGCCAAGGTGATCAAGGCCGGCAAGCTCACCGTCGTCGCCTCCGGCCCGCGGGACGCGTTCGACGCCGTGGCGCCGTACCTGCAGGCGATCGGGCAGGGCGTGTCCTACGTCGGCGACGGCGAGCTCTCGCGCATCGCCAAGATCTGCCACAACGTGATGCTCGGCGTGGTGATCCAGAACCTGTGCGAGATCACGGTGCTGGCCGAGCGCGCCGGCATGAAGCGCCACGCCTTCCTCGACTTCCTCAACAAGAGCGTGATGGGCTCGATGTTCACGCGCTACAAGACCCCGGCCCTGGTCAACCTCGACTTCCACGTCACGTTCACGCCCGAGCTGCTGCGCAAGGACATCGACCTCGGCCTCGCCGCGGGGCGCCAGTTCGGGGTGCCGATGCCGGTCACCTCCATCGCCCGCGACCTGGTGCAAACCTTGATCGGCAACGGCTATACTGACCAGGACTTTTCCGCGCTGCTGCTGTTGCAGGCAAAGGCCTGCGGCATCGAGCTGAAGCCCGAGCACGTGGAAGTCGGCGACGGGTTGTGAGATACCGCAAGCTCGGGCGCAACGGCCCGACGGTCTCCGCGATCAGCATGGGCCGCGGCAGCCAGGGGATCAAGCTCGACGACGCGCCCGGGGTGGAGGCGTTCAACGCGACCATCCGCCGCGCCATCGAGCTCGGCATCAACTTCTTCGACTCGTCCGACGCCTACTGGGGCACGCGCCACGAGGTGCTGCTGGGGCGCGCGATCAAGGGTTTTCGCGACCAGGTCCTGATCTCGAGCAAGTTCGGCAACATCGACCTGCCCGACGGCAGGAAGGGGACCAACGGCCGGCCCGAGTACGTCCACCAGTGCTGCATCGCGAGCCTGAAGCGCATGGACGTGGACGTGATCGACGTCTACTACCTGCACCGCGTGGATCCGAACGTGCCGATCGAGGAGACGGTTGGCGCGATGGCCGGGCTGATCGAGCAGGGCAAGGTCCGCTACATCGGGCTGTGCGAGGCGGGGCCCGCGACGCTCCGGCGCGCGCAGGCGGCGCACCCGATCGCCGCGCTCCAGACCGAGTACTCGCTGTGGTTCCGCGAGGTCGAGCGTGACGTGATCCCCACGTGCCGCGAGCTGGGCATCGGCTACGTCGCCTACGCGCCGCTCGGGCGGGGGCTGCTCACCGGCCGCATCAGGACGGTGGACGACCTGGCGCCGAACGACCGCAGGCGCGTCCACCCGCGCTTTGCCCCGGAAAACCTCGCGCGCAACGTCAAGCTGGTCGAGGAACTGGAGCGAATGGCGCAGGGCCAGGGCGCGACGGCCGCTCAGCTTGCGCTGGCGTGGATCCTCGCGCAGGGCGACGATATCGTGCCGATCCCGGGCACCAACCACGTCAAGAACCTGGAGCTGAACGCCGCGGCGGCGGACATCCGCCTGTCGGCGGAGAAGCTCGCGCGGTTGAACGAGATCTTCGCGATCGGCGCCGGCGCCGGCAAACGCTATCACGACAGGGTATTGAAGGGCGTCGGCATCTAACTGCAGGGATGAGGGATGAGGGCGAGGAAACCCAAGGCAGAAGGCAGACGGCAGAAGGCCGAAGTGCAGCGGAAGTACCCGCGCATCGACGAGCGCGCGGCTGCGGGTTTCGTCTCGCTGCAGGAGGTCGTCGCGACCGCGCGCAAGAACCTGCCGCGGGATCTGTGGGACCACTTGTCGGGCGGCTCCGATTCGGAGACCACGCTGCTGCGCAACCGGCAGGCGCTCGACAGCCTCGCTCTGCGCCAGCGCGTGCTGGTGGACGTGCGCAAGATCGACATCTCCACGACGCTGCTCGGGCAGAAGCTTTCCAGCCCGGTTTTCCTCGCGCCTGTGGGCGGTTTCGTCGGCTTTGCGCACCCCCAGGGTGTCTGTAATGTCACCCGCGCGGCCGTCGCGCACGGCACCACCGCTTTCGTTAGCACCGCGGCCAAGCCGGGACTGGAGGAAGCTGCGGCGGCGGTGAAGGAGCCGTTGATTTTCCAGCTCTACGTGAGGGCCGACCGCAAGTGGGTGGAGGACATCCTCGACCGCGCGAAGGCGGCCGGTTACCGGGCGCTCTGCGTGTGCGTGGACCGCAACTACTACGGGCGGCGCGAGCGCGACATCATTTCCCGCGCCAACGTGCGCGAGGGCTTCGGCGATCCATCATTCCAGATGGGGTTGCAGTGGAAGGATCTCGTCTGGATGAAGCAGCACTGGAAGGTTCCGCTGATCGTGAAGGGCGTCGCCACCGCCGAGGATGCGCGGCTCTCGGTCGAGCACGGCGCCGACGTGGTCTACGTCTCCAACCACGGCGGGCGCCAGCTCGACCACGCGCAGGGCACCATCGAGGTGCTGCCGGAAGTGGTGGCGGCGGTGGACGGCCGCGCCGAGATCCTGTGGGACGGCGGCGTGCTGCGCGGCACCGACGTCGTGAAGGCGCTCTGCCTCGGCGCGCGGGCGGTGGGGGTCGGCAAGCTGCTCGGCTGGGCGCTCGCCGCGGCGGGCGAGGCGGGCCTCAAGCGCATGCTCGAATTGATGGACGTCGAGATTCGCACCGCGATGGGATTGATGGGTGTCACCTCGCTCTCCCAGCTCAATCCCTCCTGGGTCCGCCCGGCCGCTCCGGTGCGCCCGGCGACGCAGACGAATGCCTACCCCTGGTTCGAGGAGCAGAACAAGAAGGGGAACCGCCGATGAACGCCGCTAAACGCCGATCGAAAACGCATGAGCGGAAACCGTTCACCGTTCACCGTTCACCGTTTGCGCCTCTCAAGCTCGCGCCGCGCCTGAAGTCGATCATGGCGCAGGAGTACCCCCGTTTCTCGGACGCGGAGTACGCACGCCGGCACAAGGCGCTCGCGGCGTTGATGGAGAAGCATGGGCTCGACCACCTGCTTGTCATCACCGACCACCGCGCCGGCAATGCGCCGCAGTGGGTGACCGGCTGGCCGGGGACGGTCGAGGCCTACGTCATCTTCAAGCCGGGCGACAAGATGTGGATGTCGGTGGAGTGGGTCAACCACTTTCCGCTGGCGAGGAAGATGTGCCCGCGCATGGAGGTGCACTGGGGCGCGCACCACGGCCTGCAGCAGATGATCCACGAGCTGCAGCGCCGCGGCGCGAAGCGCGTCGGAATCATCGGGCCGCTGGTGGTCGCCAAGTACCGGCAACTGGAGCAGCACTTCCAGGTGGTCGGGCTCGACGCCGAATACATCCGGCTGCGCACGATCAAGTCGGAGGAGGAGCTCGACTGGCTGCGCATCGGCGCGGCGCTGTCCGACGCGGGGCTTGCCGCGCTGCTGGCTGGCACGAAGCCCGGTCTTACCGAGCGCGAGCTGGGCGCGATCTGCGAGAGCGCCTACATCAGGCACGGCGGCACGACCATGATTCACTACATGGGCGTGACCTCGATGGCGAAGCCGCACCTCTACGTGCCGCCGCAGCACCATTCGCCCCGGAAAGTGAAGAAGGGCGATGTGGTGTTCTGCGAGTTGTCGGTCTACTGGTGGGACTACGCCGGCCAGGTGTTGCGCACCTTCACGGTGGGTGCCGACGCGACGCCGCTGTACCGCGACTTGTACGAGACGGCCGAGGCCGCCTTCGACGCCGTCACCGGGGTCGCGCGGCACGGCGCGACGATGCAGGAGATTCTCGACGCCACCGGCGTGATCGAGAACAACGGCTTCACGATCTGCGACGACCTCATGCACGGCTTTGGCGGCGGCTACTTCCAGCCCATCCTCGGCTCCAGGAGCCGCATGGCCGGGCCGCTGCCCGACATGACGCTGGAAGAGAACATGACGGTGGTGGTGCAGCCGAATGTGATCACCCGGGACCACAAGGCGGGAGTGCAGGTCGGCGAGCTGATCCGCATTACTCGAACCGGTTGGGAGCGGCTGCACCGCGCGAAGCGGGGGCTTTTCCGGGTGGGCTGACGCAGGGATGAAGGGCGCGGATATCGGGCTCCAAGTAACGATTTGTAACGTAGCTATCAATCCCAGGATGCGGCGCTAGGATAGCCCGGCAGGCACATCGAGGAGGGTGCGCCGTGAGACGCTGGGCCACGATGGCGATGATGACCGCTGCGCTGGGCGGTATGGCCCCGGAAGCCGAGGCGCGCCGTGAGCGTGCGGAAGCCTCCCGCCCGCATCGCCAGACCCAGACTCGCCACCACCACCCGAAGGTTATTCGTCCCGCGACCGGCATCGTGGTCGTTCCCGCACTGGTGCCGCGGTATTACACTTATCCGCCTTCCTGGTTTTCCGGGTACTCGCCGTTTTTTACAGTCCCGGCGCCGATGTCAGGTCCGGGTTACGCGATCGATGCTTCCGGCTACGCGTATTTCTGTCCCGACAGCAAGCGGTACTACCCCGAGGTAAGAGAGTGTCCTGCGGGCTGGCTGGCGGTCGTGCCCGGGGTGCCGGGCCCGCCCAACTGAACCCGTCTAGCCGCGCTGCTTGAGGATCGGGGCTGTCAGGTCGGAGAGGCGCTCGCGCTGGCTGCCCTGCGCGTCGAAGTTCGACGGATCGAGCCAGCGCCGGAACGCCCGATCGAGCTCCGGCCACTCGCTGTCGATCATCGCGTACCATGCCGTGTCGCGGTTGCGGCCCTTGTAGAGGCTGGCCTGGCGGAACACCCCCTCGTACGAGAACCCCAATCGCCGGGCGGCGGCCCGGGAGGCGGCATTCAGCGAGTCGCACTTCCATTCGTAGCGCCGGTAGCCGAGCTCGAAGGCGCGCTTCATCATGAGGTACATCGCTTCGGTCGCGGCGGGCTTGCGCTGGAGCAGCGGCGAGTAGTTGAGGTGCCCCACCTCCATGACGCCGTTCCCGCAGTCGATGCGCATGAAGCTGGCGATGCCGCCCGCCTTGCCCGTGGTCGCGTCGATGATGGCGTGAAACAGCGGGTCGTCACTCGCGCGGGCCGAGGCCATCCAATCGCGGTAAGCGTCGAAGGTGCCGAACGGCCCGATCGAGAGATAGGTGAAGTTGCGCTTGCTGGGGTCGATCGCGTTGGCGCGATGGAGTTCCTCGGCGTGGCGCGCGGGGTCGATCGGCTCGACGCGGCAGAAATGGCCGGCCATCGCCGTGCGCGGCGGGGGCGCGACCGGCTTCCATCCCGGTAGCGGCGCCCCGATCGGCTGCCCCAGCTCATTGTAATAAGTGGAGGCCACTTATCAGGGTGGATCGTGGTTCGTGGGTCGTGGATCGAATTGTTCGGGAGATCGGGAGATCGTGAGAGGGGTACTTCGCTCTCCCGATCTTACGCTCTCACGGTTTCTGGAGGCGGCGCAACTCCGCCAGCGTGCCCTCGTATTCCAGGAAATCCTTCGGGCAGCCGTCCTGCGCTTCCTTCAGCAGGGCCAGCGCGCGTTCGCGCTCGTTGCGCAGCAGGTGCCAGTGGGCGAGGTAGAAGTTCGCCTCGCACCGCTGCTCGCGCTGCCGATTCGCATCGGGATCCGTGGACGCCGCGAGGACGGAAGCGGCGTCGGTGCGGCCGAGATAGAGCACGATGACCGGCCCGGGCCAGCCGCTCCGCGTGGCGCGCGTGTCGCGATCGAGCGCTTCTTCCGCGTCGGCGCCGCCGCCGCGCTTGCGCGCGAGGTAGAGCCACAGCGCGGTGTACTCGTTGGGCTCGGATTTCATCGCCTGCTCCAGGTCGAGCACCGCGCGCTGGAAGTCGCCGCCGTAGAGCCGTGCCCGGCCGCGGCCGAGCAGCGCGCTGGAGGATTTCGGTTCGAGCTTGATCGCGGCGTCGTAGTCGGCGATCGCGCGCGCGTAGTCGCCCTTCACCGCCCACTCGACCGCGCGGCCGCCGTATGCAGCGGGCTCCTTCGGGTCGAGCTTGATGGCGGCATCGTAATCGGCGATGGCGCGGTCGGGATCGCCCTTGCTGGCCCATGCGGTGGCGCGATTGAAGTGCGTGTCGGCGGAACGCGGCTGGAGCTTGATGGCGGCATCGTAGTCGGCGATAGCGCGGTCGAAATCGCCCTTGGCCGCCCATTCAACGCCGCGATTGAAATACAGCCGCGCGAGGGGCTCGCCGGAAAATTTCCCGGACTCGATCGCCCGCGTGCAATGGTGGATCGCCAGGTCCGGGTTGCCGGTGATGGACACGCAGCGCTCCGAGTCGGGCGTGGATTGCGCGTGCGAGACCGCCGCGCCCAGAAAAATCGCGGCCGCCAGCCCGGCCGCAATGGTGCCTGTCGTCCCGCTCTTCATCACTCGTCAACCGTCACTCGTCACGCATCAGGGCGGGGAGCGTAGCGGCAGGCCGAACGCCCGTCAAGGCGGTGGACACCGCGCCGCCTAAGGTGGCAAACTGCATTCGATGATACGGTCCGCGCCTCGCTCGTTCGGGCTGATCCTGGCCGCGCTGCTCGCCCCGGGCGCGGGACTGGCGGCGGACGCGTCGCCGTTCGACAACCTCGCGCAATCCCGCTACGTCCACTGCGCGTTCTACAAGTCGTACGACGTGGACCCGGCGACCGGCGACCGGATCATGGTCGAGGGCCGTTCCCAGTCGTTGACCCACTTCCAGGCGATACGCGACGGGCGCGCGCGCCAGATCTCCACGCGGGTCGCGGGGGCGCGCAACGTGCGGGTGCTGCACGGCGGCAAGTACCTGCACTTCGTGGATCACATGGCGGGGATGTACGTCCTCACCACGGTGTACGGCTGTCTCGACCGGGACGCGCGCGGCGGCGCCTGCGTGACCTACGGCGCCGTCCAGTCCCGCCACTTCGATCCGCGCGTGCTGTCGGATCCGGATGCGGTGTACGAAGCGCTGAAGGACAGCTCGGATCCCGGCTTCTGCGACCACAGCTTCGTCAACGTGCAGGAAGCCTCCAGCAGTAAGTAGTGACTCGCGGTTCGCGGCTCGTGAGTGGGTTTCCGCGATCCGCGAGTCACGCTTCAGTGCTTCTGCTGCTTCTGTTCCTCGGTGAGCGCCGTGATCACGCGCTGGCGCTTGGCCTCGATCTCCTTGGCGAAGCCGGGATAGCGCTGCTCGACGAAGCCGGTGGCGAGCCCGATCTTGAGCAAGGCCACCGCGAGGCAGGCCGAGAAATCGTCCAGGTCGGGGCTCTTCCGGGCGAGCTGCATGGCCTCCCCGGTCTCGTCGCACAGCTGCCGGAGTGCTTCGAGCGTTTCCTTATCGAACAGGGTATTCATTTCCGCATGCCTCAAGGGCGTGAATTGAGTCTGGAAAGCACCCCGGGATTCACCAGATTGACGGGCTTCCCGGCAAGAAACGCCTTGATGTTGTCAAAGGCCTCGCCGAAGTAGAGCTCGTAGGTGCCCGGCTCGAGCCACGCCGTGTGCGGCGTGCACAGCGCCGCGTCGAGCTGGAGCAGGGGATGGCTGCCGTTCACCACCGGCTCGTTCTCGTACACGTCCACGGCGGCGAGCCCCGGCCGGCCCTGCTTCAGCGCGTCGACCAGGGCCCCGGGCGCGACCAGCTCGGCGCGCGCGGTGTTGACGAGCAGCGCCGTCGGCTTCATGCGCGCGAGGTCGCCGGCGGTCACGATGCCGCGCGTGGCGGCGGAGAGACGCGCCAGCAGGGCCAGCACGTCCGAGCGCTCGAACAGCTCGCGCTGGGACCCCGCGATGTCGTAGCCCGCGGCCATCGCCGCCGCCTGCGAGGCGTCCTGTCCCCACACGAGCACGCGCATGCCGAAGCTCGCGCCCGTTGCCGCGACGAGCTTGCCGATCTTGCCCAGGCCGAATACGCCGAGCGTGCGCCCGTGCAGCGTCCCGCTGAACGACCGGCGCAGTTCGCCGCGTTTCATCAGGGCGGTCTCATCGGGAATGCGCCGCAATGCGGCGAGGAT
This sequence comes from Betaproteobacteria bacterium RIFCSPLOWO2_02_FULL_67_26, assembly GCA_001771935.1. GTDB lineage: Bacteria > Pseudomonadota > Gammaproteobacteria > Burkholderiales > SG8-41 > SG8-41. Next base: position 67,088 of record MERD01000040.1, on the reverse strand, counting down.
GAGCGCCCAGGTGTGTTCGGCGACGGTATACGGCGAAGCGTTGGTTCCGGCGGCCACCGCGATGCCGCGTTCCGTGCACGCGGCGATATCTATATGGTGCGTGCTGCGCCCGGTCTGGCTGAACAGCTTCAGCCGGGGCAGGTGCCCGATGATCTCGCGCGTGTAGCGGGTGCGCTCACGGATGGGGACGATGATCTCCGCCTCGCGCAGGTTGGCGAGCAGCCGGTCATTGGCGGGCGCAACGTCCTGGAAGATACGGATGTCGTGCGCGGACAGCCTTGCGAGGCAATCGAGCCTGGATACGACGCCGTGGTAGTCGTCGGGAATAGCAATAACCATGTTTGCAATTGTAACCGGAGATAATTACGGGTCACGCTTTTCTCCACCTCCCGCTCTCCCGATCTCCCGGGTTCATTTGTGTCACAATCGCCTCCTTCCCACTATCGCAGGAGATAACCGTGGAGCTCGGACTCAAGGGAAAAGTAATCGCCATCACCGGCGCCAGCGAAGGCATCGGGCGCGCGACGGCGATGCGGCTCGGACAGGAGGGCGCGAAGCTCGCCATCTGTGCCCGGCGCGCGGACGTGATGGAAGGCGCGGCGGAGGAGATCCGGAAGGCGACCGGCGCGGAGGTGATGACGATGGTGGCCGACGCCGCCAAGCCGGACGACCTGCCGCGCTTCATCGAGGAGACGGTCAAGCGCTACGGCCGCATCGATGCCGTGGTCAACAATGCCGGCGGCTCCGGCCAGTCGCCGTTCGACGCGGTGGACGACAAGGCGTGGCAGCACGACATGGACATCAAGGTGTTCGGGCAGATCCGCACCGCGCGCGCCGCGATCCCGCACATGAAGAAGCAGGGCGGAGGGCGCATCATCAACCTCAACATGGTGGGCGCCAAGCAGCCGTTCGCCGGCGGCTTCCCGACCACGATCACGCGCGCGGCGGGCCTCGCCCTCACCAAGGCGCTGTCCAAGGAGCTGGCGCCGTTCAACATCCTGGTGAACGCCGTCGCGGTCGGCAAGATCAAGTCGAAAGGGCAGGAGCGCGCCGGCACCCGCCGCGGCCTGAGCGTGGATGAGCACTACCAGCAGACCGGGAAGACCATCCCCATGGGGCGCATGGGCGAGTCCGAGGAAGTCGCGACCGTGATCGCGTTCCTCGCCTCCGACGCGGCGAGCTACGTCACCGGCACCTGCATCAACGTCGACGGCGGACTCTCCGGAGTCCTCTGAGGGATGAGGGATGAAGGATGAGGGATGAGGGAAACAGCAGAAATCGAAAAGCGGTTTTAGATCATCCCTCCGCCCTCCGCCCTCATCCCTAGCCCGTCAGGGCTTCAGGTGCTGGGCAAAGAACGCCAGCATCTCGCTCCACGAGCCGCGCGCCGGGCGCTCGCGGTAGCGCGAGCCGTCGAGGAAGTTCTGGAACGCGTGCGCGGCGCCGTTGTAGCGGTGGAACTCGTGCGGCTTGCCGAGGCGCGTCAGCTCGGCGTCGATCTTGTTTACATCGTCCGGGCTCGGGTTGGTGTCCTCGTTGCCGTAGAAGCCGATCACCGGGCAGTGGATGTCCTGGGTGCGCTGGAAGGGTGAAGGCAGGCTGCCCCACTGCTTGAACATGTTGCCACCGTAGAACACCGAGCACGCCTTGATCTCGCTGTTCGCCGCCGCCATCAGGTACGACACGCGCCCGCCCATGCAGAACCCGGTGATGCCGACCGGCCCGACGGCCGGGTCCTTGAGCGCCTTCATGTGCGCGAGCGTCGCGTTCATGTCGGCGATGATCTCGTCGTCCTTCAGCAAGCCGACTCGGGTGGTGCCTTCCGGGACCTGGGCCGGCTGCCGGTGGTAGAGCTCCGGCGCGGCGGCGATGTAGCCCTCGCGGAACAGGCGGTGCACCACGTCCTGGATGAACGCGTCCACCCCCGGGCCGTGCTGCGCGATCAGGAGGCCCACGCGCCGCGGCTCGCCTTCCGGCACGCCCATGTAGATGCGCATCGGCTGGCCGTTTACCTGTACTGTGTCCCAGCGGACCGGCATTTTTCCTCCGGATTAAAAGGCTTTGACGCCGGCCATTTTCACGACCTTGCGCCAGACCTCGATGTCGCGCTTGATGATAGCGCCGAACTGCTCGGGCGTGCCACCAGCCGCGGACACGCCATCGGTGGCGAGCTTCTCCTCCATGTCCTTCGCCTTCAGCGCCTCGTTGAGCGCACCGTTCACGCGGTCGACGATCGGACGCGGCAACCCCTTGGGGCCGACCAGCCCGTGCCACAACGTTACGTCATAGCCCTTGACCCCGGACTCCGCGAGGGTGGGAACGTCGGGGAGGGCAGGGAGGCGCTTTGACGTGGTTACGGCGATCCCGCGCAGCCGCCCCTGCTTGACGATGGGCAGCACCGCAGCAATGCTTCCGAACAGGAACTGCGTCCGACCCGCCATGGTGTCGGTGATCGCCGGGCCGGTGCCATTGTACGGGACGTGCACCGCCTTGATCTTCGCCATGAACAGGAACAGCTCGGTCGAAAGGTGCACGATGCTGCCCTGGCCGCTGGTGGCATAGCTCAGCCCCCCGGGCCTGGTCCTGGCCAGCGCGATCAGGTCCTTCATGCTCTTGATGGGCAGCGACGGGTTGGCCACGACGAGCAGCGGCCCCTGCGAGAACTGGATCACCGGCGTGATGTCGTTGACCGGATCGAAGGCCAGCTTGTAGAGGCTGGGATTCACGGCGTAGCTGCCCGCGATCACGGTGAACGTATAGCCGTCAGGCGCTGCCTTGGCGCCGATCCCGGCGCCGAGCGTGCCACCCGCGCCGGGGCGATTTTCCACGAGTACCTGCTGTTTCAGGGCCTCGGTCAGCCTGTGGGCCGCGACGCGCCCGATAAAGTCGGTGCCGCCACCCGGCGCGAACGGCGCGACGAAGCGGATCGGCTTCACCGGGTAGGGCTGGGCCCAACCGCCGCTCGCTGCAAGCAGCGCTACGAGAACGACGAGGTTGCGTGTCACTGAATTTCCTCGATCTCGTTGAGGATACACTGCGATACTCGTCACGCTCTCATTTTTTTCCCCCGGCTTTCCGCTTGAGGCTGGGGCTGATAACGGTCGGGTAGATGTTGCCGTAGTACTTGCGGATCTCGTCGATCTGGTCCGGCGTGGGCGGCGCGTAGTACAGGCGCTTGCTCAGGAAGCCGCCGCCCATGATGCGGTTCAGCTTCACCACGGCCTCCGCCGTCTTCACCAGCGCGGGGATGCCGTTCAGTATCGGCGTGCCCTTCGCCGCCTGGAACAGGCCCGCGTCCGCCAGCAGCGCCATCACCACGCCGCCCGCCGGAACGATCACTTCGGCGCCCGCTTCGACGTTGGCGTTGGCCGCCTTGAGAAACTGCCGGAAGATCTCCTTGCGCGCCTTCGGATCGGAAAAACCCGCATCGAGATGGAGGATGCGGTCCACCTTCATCCGGTTGACCGCGGCCAGCCGCCCCGCCAGGCCGTAGCGGTTGACGTTGTCGATGATGCGCGGCGTGAATTTCTCGTTGATGGTGACGAGCGAGAAATTGCGCCCCATCATGCAGGCGAGATGCAGGCTCGTCTCGCACAGCGCCAGCACCGGGATGTTCGCGATTTCGCGCGCGGCGTGCAGCCCCGGGTCGCCGATATTGCCGATGAGAAACGCGTCGAACCCCTTGCGCATCGCGACCTGGACGTTGGTGAGCACCTCGCCGCTTTCGAGATAATCGAGGTAGTGGAACTGGTCCGCGACTCCGCCGATTTTCGTGATGCCGTGCACCTCGATCTCGGTGTCCGGGTCCTTGACCGTATCGAGGATGCGCCGCAGCGTCTTGTTGTAGTCGCCCCACGCCTTCTGGCGGGACATGCTCTGGTACCACAATTTCACTCGGATTCTCCCCTGACAATAAAATTACCGTTGCTCAGATCCTGCACAGGATTTCCGCGCCGCGCGCGAGCGTTTCTTCCGACTTGGCGAAGCAGAAGCGCAGCACCTTGTGCGGCGGCGGCTCGCGGTAAAAGACCGATATGGGGATTGCCGCGACGCGGCGCTCTTTCGTGAGCCGTATCGCGAGATCCCGGTCGGGCTCGTCGCTGATCGCGTCGTAGGCCAGGTTCTGGAAAAACGTGCCGCGCGATGGCAGTGGCTTGAAGCGCGAGGCCCGGACGCCCTGGAGGAAAAAGTCGCGCTTCTTCTGGTAGAACGCCGCGAGCGAGAGATAGGCGTCCTGGTTCTCCATGTATGCTGCGAGCGCGTGCTGGAGCGGGCCGTTGGTGACGAACACGTTGAACTGGTGCACCTTGCGGAATTCCGCGGTCAGCTCCCGCGGCGCCAGCACGTAGCCCATCTTCCAGCCCGTGACGTGATAGGTCTTGCCGAAGGAGGACACGACGAAGCTGCGCTCGGCGAGCCCCGGGAAGCGCGCCACGCTCTGGTGCCGGTGTCCATCGAACACGATGTGCTCGTAGACTTCGTCGCTCACCACCACGATGTCCGTGCCGCGCAGAATGCCCTCGAGCATCCGCATGTCCTCCCCGGAGAGCACGCTCGCCGTGGGGTTGTTGGGCGTATTCAGCAGGACCATGCGCGTCTTCGGCGTGATCGCGCGCTGTACCGCGTTCCAGTCTATGCCGTAGTCGGGGTACTTCAGCTGAACGTACACCGGGACGCCGCCGTTGACCTCGACCGAGGGCGCATAGCAGTCGTAGGCCGGCTCGAACAGGAGGACTTCGTCGCCCGGCCGCACCATAGTCGCAATCGCGGTGAAAATGCCGTAGGTGGCGCCCGGCGTGACCGTCACTTCGTGCTCGGGATCGTATTTCGCGCCGTACAGCGTCTCCGTTTTCTCCGCGATACGCTCGCGCAGCCGCATCACGCCGGCCATCGGCGGGTACTGATTGAGCCCCGCGTTGATGTACTTCGTGACCAGGTCGCGCAACGCCTTCGCGCAGTCGAAGTCGGGGAAGCCCTGCGACAGGTTGATCGCGTTGTGCTGCTCGGCCAGATTCGACATCACGGTGAAGATCGTGGTGCCGACGTGGGGCAGCTTGGACGCGATCGGATGTGGAAACGACGGCATGGCGATGAATCCCCGGGAACGCCGTATTCTATCAGTGTGTTCGCGGACCTCCCTGCTCGCTTATACTCGATGCGGGGGTAACAGGCGCGTGGCGATACGGGATGCGTGACGAAGTCCAATTGAGCGTTGCGGAAGCTACCGGGCTCGGCGAGCGGGCGCTGCGTGCGATCGGCTTCGACGCAAGCCAGTCGAAGGTCATCACCGCGCACCTCGTGGATGCCGCGCTCTGCGGACACCGCTTCGCCGGGCTGCCGCGGATACTGACCATCAACGAGGACCCGCGCACGCGCGAGCCGCGCAGTCCGATCAAGGTGGTGCACGAGACGGATGTGTCCGCGCTGGTGGACGGCGGCAATCACGTCGGCTACTACGCCGTGCACCGGGCGGCGCAGCTCGCGATCAGGAAGGCGCGCAAGCACCGCATTGCGGTGGTCGGACTGTACCGCAGCCACCTGAGCGGCCGCAATGCGTACTATCTGGAGATGATCGCGCGGGCGGGACTGGTCGGCATACACGTCGCGAGCGCCGCGCCGGTCGTGCTGCCGCATGGCGGGGCGAAGGCCGCGTTCGGCACCAACCCGATCGGGTTCGGGTTCCCGACCGGCGGCGATCCTTTCATCGTGGACCTGGGCACCGCGGCGATGATGCGGGGCGAGGTGATTCTGCGCTCGCGGCTCGGGCTGCCCCTGCCCGAAGGCACGGCGATCGATGCGCACGGCCTGCCGACCACCGATCCCGCCGAGGCGCTGAAGGGCGGCATCTTCACTTTTGGCGGCCATCGCGGCTCCGCGCTTGCCTTCGGCATCCAGGCCATGTGCCTGCTCGCGGGGGCGGCGCTCGCGCGCGGCAGCGTGCAGGATTTTGCCTTCCTGTTCGTCGTGTTCGATCCTGCCATCCTGATGCCGCCGCGGCAATTCAGGGCGCAGCTGAAAAAGCTTATCGAGGCGGTGCGCGCGGTGCCGCCGCTCGACCGGGACGAACCGGTGCGTATCCCCTCGGAACGGGCGTTTCGCGAGCGCAAGCGGCGGCGGAAGGAGGGGATACCCGTCGACCGCGCCGTCTACGACCAGCTCCGCGCGCTGGCCGCGAAGAAGAAGTGACGAGCTATATCCTCATCCCTCAACGAGCAGCGGCGGGCTGCGGCTTGGGCCGCTGCGCGAGCCGCGTGAAATCGTCCATGTAGGTCCGCAGGCGGGCGAGCACGTTCGCCCGCTGTTGCGGCGTCAGCATACGGTCCACCGCGACGTAGAAGTCAGCCTGCTGGCGTTCCCATTCGTCGAACAGCCTGTCGTACTCGGGGTCGCGCCCCTTTTCCCAGTTGAGCAGCCAATCGCGCAGCTCGACGGCGAAGCCGCGGGATTTTCTGCGCTGCGCCATCAGCTCCAGGAATTCACGCTGGCGCCGCAGGCGGTCCTTGTGGCGCAGGGCATGGATCAGGGGCAGTTGCTTCGCCATGGCGGCGATCCGGTTCTCCTGCCCGGCGCTCAGGCTGCCGGTCCAGTCCTGGATGCGCGAAAGCATGCGCTCCGCGCGCGCCTGGCGCTGCTCGTCGAGCCCGTCCTCGAGGCGGTATTCCCGGATGAAACGGCGGTTGTCGTAGTCCCAGCGCCGCTGCAGCGCCTCGAGCTGCGCCGGCGTGACGGTCACCAGCATTGCCGCGGCGTCATCCGCCATGCGCCGCACGATGGCGCGGTAACGCGCCTTGGCCCCCCCGGTCACCCAGGCGACGTCCTCGCGCGCGATGCCCCTTTGCACCCGGGTGCTCGTCTCGCCCAGGAAAGCGACGTAGTCCGGCAGCTGCTCGTAGCGATGCCATGCGTGCAGCCGGTCGAAGCGCCGGAGGAATTCCTGCCGCTGGCCGGGGTCGAGATCGAAGTAGCGGTCCGCGGTCCAGGCAGCGTAGGTGTCGAAATGGCCGTAGCCCACCCGCAGCAGGCTGCAGCCCGGAAGCGTGGCGAGCAGAAGCACCGCCAGGATCGCCCGCCAGGATGAATCCGCTCGCTTGCCGCGCTTTACGGATATCGACCAGGCAATCGTCAAAGCTGCTCCAGGTATTCCACCATCCGCCGCCGCGTGGCCGCGTCCGGCAGCCGGCCGGCTCCCGCTTGCAGGTTGTCCCTGAGATGCGAGACGCGGCGGGTGCCGGGTATCGCGCAGGTGACGGCCGGATGCGCGAGGATGTACTTGATGAAAAACTGCGCCCAGCTCGCGCAATCGAATTCCGCCGCCCACGCCGGGAGTTCCCTGCCTTTCACCCTGGGAAACAGGTGCCCCTGCGAGAACGGGCGGTTGACGAGCACCGCCGTGCCCGATTCGGCGCACGCCGGCAGCAGGCGCGCCTCGGCCTCCCGTTCCGCCATCGAATAATTGAACTGCACGAAGTCCCATTCGCGCGTCTTCACCAGGCGCTCGAGCCCGGGATAGGCGCCGGAATGGTAATGGGTGATGCCGAGATAGCGGATACGGCCCGCGGCCTTCCACTCGCGCAGCGTCTTCGCGTGAATGGAGACGTCCTGCAGGTTGTGCACCTGCATGAGGTCCATGCGCCGAGTGCGCATCAGCTTGAAGGACTGCTCCATCTGGCGGACGCCGGCTTCGCGCCCGCTGGTCCAGACCTTGGTGGCGAAGAAAAGCTTCTTGCGCAGGCCGAGCTCGGCAGCGAGGTCGCCGGCCACGCCCTCGGCCTTGCCGTACATCGGGGAGGAGTCCACCACGGACCCGCCCGATGCGACGAGCAGGCGCAGCACCTCCTTCAGCTCGGCGCGCTCGGGGGCTTTCGCGCCGACGTCGAACGTCTGCCACGTGCCCACGCCGACGGCCGGGAGCGCCTCGCCGGAGCGTGGAATGGCGCGCTTCAGCAACGCGGGGGGCTGCGCGGATGCTGGTTGACCCATGGCAGCCAGAGTGCCGCATCCCGCGATCAGCCGCAAGGCGCGCCGCCGTGAAGCAAACGGTTCCTCACTCATCACTCATCACCGCTTCTCGACGGGCACGAGCTCGTACCCTTTCCCCCGCATGCAGATTCCCAGGAGATCGTGCTCGAGCAGCATGCGATCCGTGCCGAGCCGGTTCGCTGCGCCCGCGAGCGGCCGACCCTGCGCGTCCACGCCCACCACGCGCGGCGTGTCGGGCGCGAACGCCCCAATCTCGTGGCGGGCTTGCGCGCGCGCCTGCAGCTGGCATTCGCCGAGGTCCCGGTCCAGCGCCGCCGCGTCGACACCTTGCTTGTGCCAGCGCAGATCAGCACAGCCGGCGGCGTGCAAAGCAACGGCAACCGCGGATAAACGCAGATAGAAGCGGATCATTTGAGCTAATATAACGCGTCGAAAACATTTCGGTTCAACGCGTCCCATGTTAATCCCCGACGGACTCGTCGTATTCTCCAAGCGCGCCTGTCCGACCTGCACGCTGATCGAGCCGGTGATGCAGCGGGCGTCCCGATCGGTGCCCGCGTTCCAGGTGGTCTCCCAGGACGACCCGAAGTTCCCGGGCGGCGTCGCCCATCTCCTGGACGACCGCGAGCTCGACCATTCGTGGCTCAACAACATCGAGGCCACGCCCACCCTGGTTCGATTCGAACGCGGCCGCGAGGCCGAGCGCATCGTCGGCTGGGACCGCGACGGCTGGCGCCGGCTGACCGGAATCCGCGACCTGGGGGAAGGGCTGCCGGCGTTTCAGCCGGGTTGAGGCTCGCGCTCACTCGAGCCCGGGGTGGCCGAGCGGCTGGAAGCGAAGCACAGCGGAAAGGCCCTCCTTGCCGCGCGCAAGGTCGAGTATCCCGAGAGCGCCGATCCCGTGGAGGTCTGCTACGACCGCGGCTGGACCGACGGCCTGCCGGTGACCCCGCCCACCGACGAGCGCGTGCTCGCGATGTTGAAGGGCACGAGGCGGCGTCCCGACGAGGTGATCGGCAGGATTCCCCCGTACCTCGCCGACTGCACCGTCGAGAAGGTCGCGATCAACGCGGTGATGGCGGGCTGCAAGCCGGAGTACATGCCGGTGCTGCTGGCCGCGCTGGAAGCGGCGCTCGAGCCCCTGTTCACGCTGCACGGCGTGCTCGCCACGACCTATTTTTCGAGCCCTGTTCTCATCGTCAACGGACCGGTGGCGAAGCGCATCGGCATGAACAGCGGCATCAACGCGCTGGGGCAGGGCAACCGCGCGAACGCGACCATCGGGCGGGCGCTGAACCTGATCGTGCTCAACGTGGGCGGCGGGCGGCCCGGCGAGGCCGACCGCTCCACGCTCGGCGCGCCGAGCAAGTACACGCTGTGCTTCGCCGAGGACGAGTCCGACCCGGAGTGGGAGCCGCTGTCGGTCGCGCGCGGCTTCCCGCGCGGAGCCTCGACGGTGACGCTGTTCCAGGGGCACGGGCCGGAGGCGTTCGTGGACCAGAAGTCGCGCACGCCGGAGGCGCTTACGCGCTCGCTCGCGATGTCGCTCGTGAAGATCGGGCATCCCAAGCTGGTGCAGTCCGCGCGCGCGGTGCTGGTGCTGTCGCCGGAGCACTACGCGGTCTACCGGGAGGCGGGCTGGAACCGCAAGCGCATCGAACGCGCCCTGTACGAGGCGACCATCCGGCCCGGGGCGGAACTGGTGGCCGGCGCCGGCGGCGTGGGCGAGGGCGTCCCGGCGAGCCGCGCGAACGAAATGGTGCCCAAGTTCCACGAGGACGGGTTGATGGTGGTGCGCGCCGGCGGCAAGGCCGGGCTGTTTTCGGCTATCCTTCCGGGGTGGCTCGCAGGACGCAACCGGCTGGAGCTCCAGCCGGTCACCCGGCAGATCCGTGACGACTGACAGGAGGCACTATGTGGATGCGTGATCCGACTGCAGAGACTTCCGCCGTGAAGCGCGCGCGGCGCACTCCGCCGAAATCGCTCGTGGGGCTGACCATCGGGCTCTTCGACATCGGCAAGACGCGCACCCCCGAGTTTCTCGACCGGGTCGAGAAGCGCTTCAACGAAAAGGGATTGAAGACGAAGCGCGTCGGCAAGCCGACCAACGCCAAGGTCGCGACGCCCGAAAATCTCCAGAAGATCGCGTCGGAGGTGGACGTCGTCCTGATCGGGCTGTCCGACTGAGGGTCGTGCACGTCGTGCAGTCTGCACGACCTCATGAACTTCGACAGCCGCGGCATCCCCGGCGTTTCGGTCGTCACCACCGGCTTCACCGACGCGGTGGAGACGCAATCGAAAGCGCTCGGCTTCGAGCCGGCGGTCCTCTACGTGCCGCACCCGATCCAGAACCGCACGGCGGAGGAGCTCGACCGGATCGCGGACGAGGCGGCGGAGCGGGCCTTGCGGATGCTCACCGCGTCCCCGTGATCGTCACTGCATCACTGCATTAAAGCAGCGGCTCGATAAACTCCACCATCCGTTCGCGTTGCGCGGCGTTGGGCAGCCGGCCGCGGCCGGCGTCGAGGTTGTCCAGCATGTATTCGGGCTTGTCCGTGCCGGGCAGGACGACGTTCACCGCGTCGCTCGCCAGGATGTACTTGAGGAAGAACTGGCCCCAGGTCGGCGCGTCGAATTCCTTCGCCCATTCGGGCACTTGCCGGCCCTTCACGGCCCGGAACAGCCGCGCGCGCGCGAACGGCAGGTTGACCATCACCGCCGTGCCGGTCTCCGCGGCCACGGCGAGCAGCTTGTGCTCGGCGCTGCGCTCGGCCAGCGAGTAGTTGACCTGGATGAAGTCCAGCTTCTCCTGCCGCAGGATCTCGATCAGGCGGTCGTTGGCCTTCGCCTGGTTCTGGGAGTGCGTGACGCCGAAGTAGCGGCAGATGCCGGCCGCCTTCCATTCGCGGGCGAGCGCAAGGTGCTCCGTCGCCGCGCCGCGCTCCACGAAGCCGATGTTGTGCCTCAGCATCAGATCGACCTTGCCGGTGCGCAGGCGGCGCAGCGATTCCTTCATCTCCGCGATGGCGCCGTCGCGCCCGCGCGCGCGGAACTTGGTGGCGAGAAATATCCTGTCGCGCACCTTCATCTCCGCCATCAGGTCCCCGAGCACGGACTCCGCGGTGCCGTAGGAGGGCGCGGTGTCGATCAGCCGGGCGCCGCCTTCGAGCAGGATCCGGATGACCTGGCTGCGCTCGGCGCGCTGCGCCGTGTCGCCGCCGATGTCGAAGATGATTGCCGTGCCGAGGCCGATCACCGGCAGCGGCTCGCCGGTGCGCGGAATCTTCCGCGCCAGCACCGGTTTCGCGGCCGCCGCCCGGGCGGGACCGATTCCAAGCGCGGCGGCACCGAGCGCGGCGCCGAGCGCCAGCACCTCGCGGCGCGAGTAGAGACGGGGATCAGACTCATCGTAGCAGGTCACGTCAGGCTCCTTGCGTGGTGGGGGTAGCGGCGGGTGCCGCGGAGTCGCGGGTGCGGCGTTCGTGCGCGCGCCCGAGCACCAGCGCCAGCGCGAGCCAGGCGGCGGTGACGGGCACCGTGGCGAGCGAGATCGCGCCCGGTTCCAGGCCGGCGCCGCGGAGCAGAGCGAACAGCCAGCCGCTCAGCGCGTCGGCCCCGCGGAACACAACGATGTCGATCACGTTCTTGGCCTTGTACTTCTCCTCGCGGGCGAGAACCGTGAACAGCACCTCGCGCGCCGGGTTGGAGAGGGCGAAATTGGCGGCGCGCTGGACGGCCTGGAACGCGATCACCACCCACAGCGCGGGACTCGCCCAGAGCGCGAGAAAGCCGAGGCCGAACACGAGCGGGAGAAACGCCGCCGCCGGGCCGGCGCCAAAGCGCGTGATCAGCCTGCCGGTCGCGACAAACTGCACGATGAGGGTCAGCACGCCGATCGCGAGGTCGATCGTCGCGAAAATCCGCGTGCGCACCGCCGGATCGTCCGAAGCGGCGGCCACGATGTTCGCCTGCTGAAAATAGAGAAACGTGCCGGCGAGCGACAGCAACGCCACCCACAACGCGATGCCCGCGAGGTAGGGCGAGCGCAGCACCATGACGATGCCGGCGAGCCAGCCGCCGCCCAGACCCGCATCGGGCGGCGCGTTCACCGCGCCGGCCGGCGCCGGGCTCTCCGGCTTGAGCCGCGCCGCGCTCGCTTCCAGCCGCGCCGCGCACAGCACGGCGACTTCCAGCAGTAGCGCGGCGACCACGAGAAGGTTGACGGGGCCCAGCGGGACCGCGAGCCATACCGTCAACGCCGGGCCCAGCAGCGCGCCCGCGGAGCCGCCGGCGGCGATGAAGCCGAACAGCCGCTTGCCCTGCTCGGAGGCGTACAGGTCGGCCATGAACGACCAGAACACGGAAACGGCAAACAGGTTGAAAACGCTGATCCAGACGAAGAACACGCGCGCGACGTGGACCGTGCCGAGGTCGAGCGTCAGCAGCAGCCAGAAGATCGCGATATTGGCGACGAAGAAGTGGTAGACCAGCGGAATGAAAATGCGGCGCGCCAGCCGCGCCACGACGGCGCCGAACACCGGCACCACCGCGAGCATCACGAAAAAAGTGGCGGTGAACAGCCACGGGAGATTGCGGACGCCGCCGGCGATGCCCATCTCGTCGCGCAGCGGCCGCAGGACGTAATAGCCGGCGAGCAGGCAGAAGAAGTAGGCGAACGACCAGCACAGCGCGCGCGCTTCGCCCGGCCTGACGTTGACGACGCGCGCCAGCCACCGGTGAAGCGCCGCTTCGTTCATGGCTGCCAATATAGCGAATATCCACGGGGCTCGCATCACGCGTCGCCAGGCGCCCACGGTTGACGCGGCGCGCGGGGGATTGGATACTCCCCGCTGCCGCGCTCCGAAAACACGTACTCACGGGGCGCCTTTACCCGGGCAGGCGCGCGAGCCGATGTCGATGACGCCCGCCGGGTCCCACATTCGGAGGAGGGCAACATGATTCGATCGATACTGGCAGCAGGGGTGCTTTTGGCCTCGACAGGCGCATTCGCCCAGGGCGCGTTTCCCGCGCGCCCGATCACGATGATCGTGGCATTTCCGCCGGGTGGGGTCGCCGATATCACCGCCCGTCCGACCGCCGCCGCGATGGAGAAAATCCTCAAGCAGCCGGTTAGCGTGACCAACCGCCCCGGGGCGGCAGGGGCGGTGGGCAATGCGGCGGTCGCGAACGCCAAGCCCGATGGCTACACCATCCTGATGGCGCTTTCCAGCATTTCGGTGATCCCGGCCGCGGATGAGCTGTTCAATCGCAGGCCCGCCTACGCGCTCGACCAGTTCGCCCCGATCGCGCTGATCTCCGCCGACCCGACCATCCTGGTCTCGCATCCCTCGCTGCCGGTCAAGACGCTGAAGGACCTGGTGGCGCTCGCGCGCGCGCGGCCGGGCGAGCTCTCGTACTCCTCGTCGGGGGTCTACGGGGCGCTGCACATGCCGATGGAGATCTTCATGCACGCGACCAAGCTCAAGATGCGGCACGTGCCGACCACCGGCGGCGGCCCCGCGATCAACGCGATCCTCGGCGGACACGTTGCGCTGACCGCCGGGGGCCCGGCTGCGATCAGCGGCCATGTCAAGGCCGGGAAGATGCGCCCGCTCGCGAGCTGGGGCGCCACGCGGCACGCGTCCTACCCGAACGTGCCCACCTTCATGGAGATGGGCTACAAGAACGTCGAATACTACATCTGGGCCGGCATGTTCGCCCCGAAGGCCACGCCGGACGCCGTGATGAAGGTGCTGCGCGATACGGCGCGCAAGACGGTCGCGGACCCGGACTTCAGGAAGGCGATGGCCGCCGTCGACTCGCTGGTGCAGTACAAGGATGCTCCGGAGTTCCAGCAGTACTGGATGGCTGACGCCAAGCGTCTGGCCGGGCTGGTCCGGATCGTCGGCAAGGTCGAGGCCAAGAAGTAGAACCGTGGGTCGACCCACAACCCACGTTCCTGGATGGGAGATGAACGAGACTGACCGGGGGCAAACGCGCGGCGGATTGCGCAGCGACCAGTTTTCCGGGTTGATGCTGCTCGCGCTGGCGCTCTACGTCGGCTGGGAGAACCGCGCCTACCCGCTCGGCTCGCTGCAGGAGCCCGGGCCCGGCTACATGCCGCTGCTGCTGGTGATCTTTCTCGGCGCGATGGGATTACTGATCGCGCTGTGGGGGATAAAGTCCGCGCCACTGGCCTCGATGAAATGGACCGAGGCGACGCGCGCGGTGGTGATCCTCGTCGCCTGCGCAGTGGCCACGTTCGCTCTGGAGCGCATCGGCTACAGGATCACGATGATCGCGCTGTTGATCTTTTTCCTGGGGGCGCTCGAGCGCAAGCGGCCGCTGCCGGTGGCGCTGGTTTCGGTCGGCTTCAGCTTCGCCTCCTTCTATGTCATCGGCGACCTGCTGCACGTGCCGCTGCCGCGCAGTCCGTGGGGCTTCTAAGCGCCCCATGGCAGAGACGTTTCAGAATTTGCTGCTGGGCTTTTCCGTGGCGCTGCAGCCCTCGATCCTGGTCTACGCGTTCGTCGGCTGTCTGATCGGCACGCTGGTCGGCATGATGCCGGGGTTGGGCCCGCTCGCGGGCATCAGCCTGCTGCTGCCGGCGACCTTCGGGCTCAATCCCATCATCGCCATCGTGCTGCTCGCGGGCGTCTATTACGGCGCGATGTACGGCGGGTCCACCACCTCGATCCTGCTCCGCATACCCGGGGAAGCCGCGTCGGTGATGACGTGCGTGGACGGCTACGCGATGACGCAGCGCGGGCGCGCGGGGCCGGCGCTCGCCATCGCCGCGATCGGCTCCTTCGTCGCCGGCACGCTGGGCGTGATCGGGCTGATGCTGCTGGCGCCGACGCTCGCGGAGTTCGCGCTGCGCTTCGGCCCCCCCGAGTACACGGCGCTGCTGCTGATGGGATTGTTCATCCTCGCCTACATGAGCGGCGGCTCGATGCTGAAGACCCTGGCGATGGCGGCGCTCGGCCTGATGCTGGGCATGATCGGGATCGACGTCATGAGCGGTTACACCCGCTTCAGCCTCGGCATCGTCGAGCTCGGCGACGGCGTCGGTATCGTGCCGGTCGCGGTGGGCCTGTTCGGCGTGTCGGAGATCCTGCTCGCCGCCGGCGCGACGGCGGCGCTCCCGGTGCAGAGGCCGAAGCTGCGCGAGCTGATCCCGTCGCGCGAGGAGTTCCGGTTGTCGGCGGGCCCGATCGCGCGCGGCAGCCTGCTCGGCTTCATGATCGGCATCATCCCCGGCTCGGCGCACATCATCTCGTCGTTCGTGTCGTACGGCATCGAGCGGCGCCTGTCGAAGCATCCCGAGCGCTTCGGGCAAGGCGCAATCGAGGGCGTGGCCGGGCCGGAATCGGCCAATAACGCGGCCGCGACCGGCGCTTTCGTGCCGATGATGGCGCTCGGGATCCCGACGAGCCCGGTGACCGCGGTGATGATCGCCGCCATCATGGTGCACGGCATCCTGCCGGGGCCGATGCTGATCCAGCAGCAGCCGGAGCTCTTCTGGGGATTCGTGGCCAGCATGTACGTCGGCAACGTCGTGCTGCTGATCCTGAACCTCCCCATGGTGGGGCTGTTCGTCAACCTGCTGCGCATACCCTACGCCTACCTGTACCCGTGCATCCTCTGCTTCTGCATACTCGGCACCTACTCGGTTTCCAACAGCCTGGTGGATGTCTGGATCCTGCTCGTCATGGGGGGCCTCGGCTACGTGCTGCGCAAGCTCGGTTACGACCTCGCGCCGGTGGCGCTCGGGCTGGTGCTCGCGCCGATGCTCGAGCTCTCGCTGCGCCAGTCGCTCGCCATGAGCGCCGGCGACTACGGCATCTTCCTCGATCGCCCGATCGCGACCACCATGCTCGCGCTGGGAGTGGTCCTGTTCCTGTTCGCGCTGAAGCCGCTCGTGTTCAAGGGCAAGGACTGGCGCGATCAGGTCGGCCTCGAGAAGCAGTGACGACTGACGAGCCAGAGAACAGGAACAGGGTCGGACCAACGCAACGATTTGATCGATAAGCAGTAGACGGCGAAAAAGCCTCGATAAAAAGCCTTAGACGCACGATTTCAGGGTCGAAAAGGGCCCGCTAAGAACAGTAAAGGGGTCATAAGAACGGATAAATCGGGAAATAAAGGGCCTTGAAATATCAGTTTTTGGTCTGAGAGAAAACGGGCTATGACGCGTCCATTGCGGATTGAATTTCCTGGTGCGGTCTACCACGTGACCTCGCGTGGCAATGCGCGCGCCTCGATCTTCATGCACGACTCGGACCGGGAGCTGTTTTTGAACAATCCGCGAGGGGCCGGAGTACCAATTCCATCAAGTAAAACGTCTGCTGTCCCCCGCAGGTAGTTGTGCAGCTGAATCCGCCGGCCTTCCGCGCGTCTATTAGCCCGAGGCTCGGTGGGAACTTGTTCAGTTTCGTGCTATCCTACATTCATGCCGTCATGCATTAATGCTGGACGATGCAGGACGGTTCTGTATTTCTAGACAACTGACAAGCGTATGAAAAATCTAGTAAAAGTCATTGGTAAAAGTGGGCAGGTTTCATTCGGCAAGGAACATGCGGGGCGTCAAGTCCTTATCGAGCAGGTCGGACCCGGAGAATGGCGGGTCCGGACGGCTACGGTCATCCCGGACAACGAGAAATGGCTGCACACTCCGGACATGGCTGAGTCGCTCGAAAGGGCGCTGGACTGGGACCGGCGCAATCCGCCCGCCGAGACGAATCTGGCCAGGCTTCAGAAAGAACTAGACGATGAGCCAAGCACCAGACGATCGCAGGGTAAGGCTGGACCTCAACAATCCAGAGTTTCAAGAAAAGCTGTTCAAGCTCGATAAAGCCGAACGCAATCGTGTTATCGAGACGCTGAGGAAGCTTTTTGGAATGACCTGGTCGCAGGTGTACCAGAATCCCGGACTGAAGTGGGAGAAGATCGAATCCCCGCCGGTGAAATTGGAGGCCGGTGAAAACGCCTATTCGATTCGCGTGTCGCAGTCCCGCCGGGCGGTCGTAACCCGCAAGGGAGATTTCATGCGATTTCTGACGCTGCCGGTCGACCACGATTCGACGTATGAGGGGCGTTGATACTCCGACCCCCATGTTGTTTTTTACGGTAGCATTCGCCTGGTGAAATTCCCGATCGGAACGGTGGCGGGCGCGATGGCGCTCTGCGCGCAGATCGCGCTGGCGGCGGACGTGGACCGCACCGGC
The DNA here is from genome assembly GCA_001771935.1 of Betaproteobacteria bacterium RIFCSPLOWO2_02_FULL_67_26. Lineage (GTDB taxonomy): Bacteria > Pseudomonadota > Gammaproteobacteria > Burkholderiales > SG8-41 > SG8-41. The sequence goes on along the minus strand of MERD01000040.1, from coordinate 49,881 downwards.
GGGCCGTACGTGCCGACGCCGCAGTCCGTGGTGGACGCGATGCTGGAGGTCGCGAGCGTCGGCCCGGAGGATTTCGTCGTCGACCTCGGCTCGGGCGACGGCCGCATCGTGCTCACGGCGGCGACGAAGCACAAGGCGAGCGGCATGGGGGTGGACATCGATCCGGATCTGGTGGACCTGGCCAACGCCTCGGCCCGGAAGCTCGGGATCGCGGACCGCGTGCGGTTTGTCCAGCAGGATGTGTTTGCCGCCGACCTGAGCCGCACGACGGTGCTCACGCTCTATCTCCTGCCGGGCATGATGCAGAGCCTGCGGCCGAAACTCCTCGCCGACTTGAAGCCCGGCACGCGGATCGTATCGCACGATTTCACCTTCGACCTGTGGAAGCCGGACCGGACGGTGACGGTGGAGACCGAGGAAAAGTACGAGATCACCGGGATCTGGACCTCGGACGTCCACCTGTGGATCGTGCCGGCCACGGTGCAGGGCGCCTGGCGCATCACGCGCGTGGGGGAGAAGGGCGGCGGCCGGCTCGACATCCGGCAGGGCTTCCAGCACTTCAAGGGCAGGTTCTCGAGCGGCGACCGCACGGTCGAGCTGAAGGATGGCCACCTGGAGGGCGCCCGCTTGAGCTTCTCCGTTCCGGCCGGGAACGGCCGCCGCGAGATGTTCACCGGCACCGTGGACCGGGACCAGATCCTGGGCGAGGTGCGGGAAGGCGAGATGGTGATCGCGCGCTGGAGCGCTACCCGCGTGCCGTGACCGGCCGCGCGCCTACCACCTGCCGACGCTCGAGTAGAAGTGATATTGCTGCAGCACGCGCGGCACGTAGCCGCGGGTTTCCGGGTAGGGCGGGATGCGGTTGCCGTGCTGGATAACCGCGGCCTCGCCCGCGTTGTAGGCGGCGAGCGCGAGCGACAGGTTGCCGTCGAACAGCCCGATCAGGTCCCGCAGGTAACGCGCGCCGCCGTCGAGGTTCTGGCGCGGATCCCAGATGTCGCGCACCGCGTAGCGCCTCGCCGTATCCGGCATGAGCTGCATCAACCCGGCCGCGCCCTTGGGCGAGCGCGCGCCGGGGTTGTAGCCCGATTCCACCGTGACCACCGCGTGCAGCAGCGCCGGCTCGAGCCGGTATTCCCTGGCGACCGATGAAACCAGCGGCGCGAACTGCCTGCGGCTCGCCGGATTGACGTGGGTCGTACGCCGCGGCGCGGGCACGCTGGTGATCACCGCGTTCGAGCCCGGCAGCACCGTTGCCGTGCGCTCTTTCTTGAACAGGTAATAGCGGTGATCGAGCGGCGTATTGCTCAGGTGCGACACGCCCCGCTCGTCCACGTAACCGTAGATGTCCGCGCAAGCCGGCGCGGCGACGAGCGCGGCGATGGCGCACCAGCTACGAGCGGTGCGCCGCATGAACGGGTCCATGGCGATGGATTCTACTACCGGGAACGGCCCGCAGCGGGCAGGTCTCGTCATCAACCGACTTGCTCGTAGCTTTTTGCTTTTATATTTTCGATCGATTTTCTCGGCGTGCTTGGCGATCTTGGCGGTTCGATTAGGCTTTATTTCGATTCTCTCGGCGGCTCGGCGGTTCAGTTTTGCTTTTCACGCTGGGCGATGGATCGCGATGGGGATGCGCTTCGGGCCGAAGGCGCGCTCGAAGACTTCATAGCGCCCCGCGATCGTGGCGTGGCAGTCGGGGCATTTCCCTTCCGGCGTGACGCGGTAGTCGTCGATGCGGTACCAGTCGCGCACGATGAGCGGCGACTTGCAGCCGGGGCAGCAGGTCGTGCCGCCTTCGGAGTCGTGCACGTTGCCGGTGTAGACGTAGTGCAGGCCCTCGGCGAGCGCGATGTCCCGCGCGCGGCGCAGCGTTGCCGGCGGGGTCGCGGGCACGTCCGGCATCTTGTAGTCCGGGTGGAACGCCGTGAAGTGCACCGGCACGTCGGGCCCCAGCTCCTTCATGATCCACTTCGATTCGGCCTCGATTTCCTCTCTGGAATCGTTCTTGCCGGGGATCAGCAGTGTCGTGATCTCGAACCAGACGTCCGTTTCGTGCTTGAGATAGACCAGCGTGTCGAGAACGGGCTGAAGCTTCGCCGCGCACAGCTTGAAGTAGAACTCGTCGGTGAACCCCTTCAGGTCCACGTTGGCGGCGTCCATCTTGGCGTAGAACTCGCGCCGCGGCGCGTCGTGGATGTAGCCCGCGGTGACCGCGACGGCTTGTATGCCGCGCTCGTGGCAGGCGTCCGCGATGTCCATCGCGTATTCGGCGAAGATCACCGGGTCGTTGTAGGTGAAGGCGATGCTCTTGCAGCCATTCGCTGCCGCCGCTTCCGCGATCGCCTCCGGCGACGCTTCATCCATGAGCCGGTCCATGTCGCGCGACTTGGAGATGTCCCAGTTCTGGCAGAACTTGCAGGCCAGGTTGCAGCCCGCGGTGCCGAACGACAGGATGCTCGACCCGGGGAAGAAGTGATTGAGCGGCTTCTTCTCGACCGGGTCGATGCAGAAGCCGGACGAGCGCCCGTAGGTGGTCAGCACCATCCGGTCTTTTTCGCGCATGCGCACGAAGCAGGCGCCGCGCTGGCCCTCGTGCAGGCGGCAGTCGCGCGGGCACAGGTCGCACTGCATGCGCCCGTCGTCCAGCAGGTGCCACCAGCGGCCCGGATATTCGCTTTCGCTCATTCGCGCCACTTGAACACGGTATAACGCGAGAGGCGCACTTCCTTGTCCCAGAAGTCCGGCGGGAGTCCCGCCTTGTACTTGAGATGGGCCAGGAAATCCGTCGGTTCCTTGAGGTCTTCCCACACCTGGGGCAGGAAGGTGCTCGTATGGTGGCCGTACTCGAACACCAGCCCGTCCACGCCCGCGCGCAATTGCCGCAACGCGTCCGGCTCGTCGCTGAAGCTCATGGGCTGCAGCACGGAAAGCACGGAGATTTCCACGGCGACTGCGGCGAAATCCTCCGCGGTAAGCGGCGTGAACCGCGGGTCGCGGAAGGCTGCAGCCACGGCGTTGGCCTTTACGTCGTCGGCAAGCGGCCGGTGCGGTCGCAGCGTGCCGATACAGCCCCGCAGCTTTTCGTCCCGCATGAGGGTGATAAAGCAGGCACCCTGCTGGCGAAGCCAGGGCTGATCCTCGCTGGCCGCGCCACCGAGCCCGAGCTCGGCCGCGATGGCCGCGCGCGCAAGCGGCAGCAGCACCTGGCCGGCATCCCGGGGAAAGGGGACGGGATTGCCGCTTTGCAGGACGATGTGGCCCGACGCCGAGGAAAACACGGTCGGGCCCGGGTCAGCGGGCATCCCGCGCTTCCTCGTAGAAGGCGAACGCGCCGTAACCGACCACGCGGTTCTTGTCGCCCGCGGTGTCGCCGGAATTCCGCAGGTCGATCAGCTCGGGCTTGAGACCGCGGCGGCGCGCCGTATGCGTGAGCCCGGTCACCGGCGTGGCGCCGCACGCCTGCTCGTGCGAGATATCGGTCGCGAAACCGAGGATGGCCTTCGCGGTTGCGCGGTCCACGGCCTGCGCGTCGCTGTAGGAAAGATAATGCGAGAGATCGGAGCTCACCACGATCAGGGTCTCGGGCCCGCCCCACAGCGCGTCCAGCACCTCTGCGACTTCCTCCGCGCTGGCGTGGCCCACCGCGAGCGGCACGAGCGTGAATTTCTCGATCACGGCCTGCAGGAATGGCACGTGCACCTCCAGCGAATGCTCGAGGGCGTGCGCCTGCTCGCTCACCACCACCTGCGGCATGCCGCGGAGCCGGTCAACCGCGGCGGCGTCGATCTCGACGGTGCCAAGCGGCGTCGCGAAGGCATTGCAGCCGGGAAGCGCCAGTCCGCGCACGGCGACGCGGTGGGTGGGTCCGAGCAGCACGACACGGTGGATGCGGCTGCGTCCAGCGGCAAGCAGGGCATAAACGCTGGCGGCGACCGGGCCGGAGTAGATGTAGCCCGCGTGCGGTGCGATCATCGCCTTCGGCACGGCGCGCTCGGGCGCGTCATGCGCGGCCTGGCCGAGCATCTGCGCCAGGGTCTGGGACAACTCGCGGCTCTCGCCGGGGTAGAACATGCCGGCAACGGCGGGCGCGCGTACGGACGCGGCAGGTTGAAGCATCTTGTATTCCATTATGCGCCCGGAAGACGGTTTTTCAAGTGCGCGGGATGCAACAGCGGTTGCTGATAAGATTCCTGCAATTACGGCGCTCTGTCTCCATTATGTCCAAGGCGTACGCCCTGATCCCGGCCGCCGGCACCGGTACCCGCGTGGGCACAGCCGTGCCAAAGCAGTACGTGGAAATCGCGGGACGCCCGATGCTCTACCACGCGCTGCGGTCGCTGGCGCGGCACCCGCGCATCGAGCAGGTGCTGGTGGTGCTGGCACAGGGCGACCAGCGCTTCGCGCGCTGCGACTGGTCCGAATTCGGCAACCGGATCGAGCCGCTGTATTGCGGCGGAGAGACGCGGGCAGCGACGGTGTTCAACGGCCTGCTCGCCGCGCACGACACGCTCTCGGCAGACGACTGGGTGCTGGTGCACGACGCGGCGCGGCCCTGCCTCGGGCGCGAGGAACTCGATCGCCTGTTCGGCGAGCTCGGGGAGGACGACGTGGGCGGCCTGCTGGCGGTGCCGGTGACCGATACGCTGAAGCGCGCCAACCGCGAATCGCGCGTCGCGGCGACCGAGCCGCGCGACAACCTGTGGCTCGCCCAGACGCCGCAGATGTTCCGTTACCGGCTGCTCATGGAGGCGCTGCGGGTGGCCGACCCGGCGGTCGCAACGGACGAGGCGCGCGCGGTCGAGGGCCTGGGCCGGAAGCCGCGCCTGGTCATGGGCAGCACCTGCAACATCAAGGTCACCTACGCCGAGGATCTGGCGCTCGCCGAACTGATCCTTCGCAGCAGTCAGCCGCGAGCTGCTGGCCGCCAGCAAGGGCGAAAACGGCAGCCTGCGCACGGGCGGAAGAAGGTGGTACGCTGAGCGTTGGCCGCTAATCGCCGAGAGTCGAGTATGAGAATAGGGCAGGGATTTGATGCGCACGCACTGGTGACGGGACGCCGGCTCGTGATCGGGGGCGTGGAGATCCCGCACAAGAAGGGTCTTGCCGGGCATTCGGACGCCGACGTCCTGATCCACGCACTATGCGACGCGCTGCTCGGCGCAGCCGGCCTGGGCGATATCGGGGCGCATTTTCCCGATACCGATCCCCGCTTCAAGAACGTCGACAGCCGCAAGCTGCTGTACGCGGTGCGGCAGCTCCTGCGCGACCGCGGCTGGCACGTCGTCAACGTGGACGCCACCATCATTGCGCAGGCGCCGCGCATGGCGCCGCATATCCCGGCGATGCGCGCCAACCTTGCCGCGGACCTCGGCGTCGACCCGGACTCCGTCAATATCAAGGCGAAGACCACGGAAAAGCTCGGATTTGCCGGACGCGGTGAAGGCATCGCCGCCGAAGCGGTCGCGCTCGTCACATGGAAGGACGCGCGCAGCGGCGCCGGCAGATAAGGCGGGATGTGCCGGCGGGCACGGTACGGCTGTTCTTCGCGTTGTGGCCCGAAGCGGGCGCGCAACGTGCCCTGGGCGCCCTGGCGCAGGACCTCAAACGCGAATGCGGTGGCCGCGCGGTGCCGAGGCATAACGTTCACCTCACCCTGATATTCCTCGGCAACGTCGAGCGCACGCGGATACCGCGGCTCGAAGCGCTGGCGGCGGGAATCCGGGGGGCGCGCTTCGATCTCGCCGTGAATTGCGTCGAATTCTGGCCTCATAACCGCATCACGTGGGCGGGGACCCGCCACTGCCCCGAAGCGTTGCGGGAACTGGTGGCGCGCCTCGGCCAGGGCCTGGCGGCGGAAGGTTTTCGAGTTGACGGACGCCCATACGTCCCCCACATCACGCTGTTGCGCAACGCTCGCAGACCGACGGTGACGGCCGCGCCGCCTGTGATTAACTGGCCGGTCACCGGGTTTGCCCTCGTGGAATCGGCGCAGCGCGAGCGGGGGCGGGTTTACGAAGTCGTGCGGGACTGGCCGCTCACCGCGTAGAATGACCGGGTTGGCATCGCAACCGGGGAAGCCGTGCAGTCCATGAATCGCGCCGACCACATCGCGGTATTGCGCGCCGCAAGCGGCGCGCTGGCGGGCGGCGACCGGCTGCTCCTGCTGGAATGGAGCGATGCCGACTGGAACAAGCTGCTCGACTGCACCCACCCGCGGCCGTTTCACGCGAGCGAGGTCGTGATTCAACGGGGTTCCACCGACCGCGCGCTCCATTTCGTCGTCGCCGGCTCGCTCGAGGTCGGGATCACGCAGGTGGACGGCGTGAGCATCTCGTCGATCGCGAAAATCAACATCGGCAGCGTGATCGGCGAGCAGTCCTTTTTTGACGGCCAGCCACGCTCGGCCAATGTCTGGGGGGTTGCCGACGGCGAGTTGCTGCGGCTGGAGTACGACGACTTCATGCGGTTCGGGCGGCAG
>MERD01000040.1:0-43369 GCA_001771935.1 Betaproteobacteria bacterium RIFCSPLOWO2_02_FULL_67_26 | reverse complement strand
ACTTCATGCGGTTCGGGCGGCAGGAGGCGGCGCTGGCGCGCGACCTGCTGTTTGCGCTGGCGCGGGTATTGTCATCGCGGCTGCGCAATACGACATTCCGCGTCCGCCGATAGAAAGGGGAATAAGGACATGCAGTGGAAATTCGAATTGCTGATGAAGCCGTCGGCCGTCCCGCTCACCGAGGGTCCGGTGTGGGACGGCGAGCACTTGTACTTCACGCACATCCGGGCGAGCCTCATTCTGCGCTACGACTTGAAGAGCGGCGCGCTCACCGAGTGGCGCAAAGGCACCAATCGCACCAACGGGCTGGCTTACGACGCGCAAGGGCGCCTCTTCGGCTGCTGTTCGGGCGGGCGCTCGATGGTGCGCTTCGATCCCGACGGGAAAATCGTCACGATCGCCGACCGCCTCGATGGCAAGCGCCTCAACACGCCGAACGACCTCGCGATCGACCGCAAGGGGCGCATCTGGTTCACCAACCCGGTCAACGAAGGCAACTGGGACAAGACCGAGAAAACGGAGCTCGACAACCAGTCCGTGCTGCGCGCCGATCCTCAGAAGGACGGCAGCTACACGGTGACACGCGTCACGTTCGACACCACCCAGCCCAACGGCATCCTGGTGTCGAAAGACCAGAGTACCCTCTACGTCGCCGAAAGCAGCTATACGAAGGGCATTGCGCGCGAGCTGCGCGCCTATCCAATCCGCGACGACGGCAGCCTCGGCGCCTACACGACGCTGTTCACCTGGGGCGAGGATGCCAAAGGCGTGCATCGCGGCATCGACGGCATGTGCCTGGATGCCGACGGCAACATCGTCGCCACCAATGGCTGGGAAGTGAGCGGCCCGGGGGCAATGATCACCGTGTTCTCGCCGACGGGCCGCGTGCTCGAGACCCATCCCGTGCCGGCGAACCGCCCGACCAACTGCTGCTTCGGCGGGCCGGACCTGACCACGCTGTTCGTCACCACCGTGGAGGGGCACTTTTTCAAGGCCCAAACGGACCGCGTGGGCTGGGCCATGTACCCCTAAGGCAACTCCACCCGAACACGCAAGCCGCCGCCGCCGCGCGGCAGGAGCTTGACGCTGCCACCGTGCAGTTGCGCGATGCGCTCGACGATCGCGAGCCCCAGGCCCGTTCCGGCGCCCGACCGGGCGGAGTCGAGCCGCGTGAAAGGTCGCAGCATGCGCTCGGCGTCCGCCGGCGGGATCCCGGGTCCGCGGTCGCGCACTTCCAGTACCGTTTTTCCGTTCTCAAGCGCGGTGGCGATCTCGACCGGCCCGGCACCGTGGCGCAGCGCGTTATCCACGAGGTTGGAGAGCAGCCGCTGGACAGCCAGCGGGCGCAATGTGAGTGGCGGCAGCATCCCGGCGTGCAAGGTGACCGCCTTGCCGGAGCGGGCGTAGCGAGCGCATACGCTGTGCGCGAGCGCGTTGAGGTCGCCCTCGGTGATGACGGGCTCGGCATCACCGGCACGCGCGAAGTCGAGGAACTGGTTGATCGCCGCGTCGATGTCCTCGATGTCCTGCACCAGGCCGGCCTTCAGCGCCGCGTCGCTCTTCTCGTCGATCATCTCCAGCCCCAGCCGGATGCGCGAGAGCGGCGTGCGCAGGTCGTGGGAAACGCCGGCGAGCAGCAAAGCGCGTTCCTCGTCCAGGCGTTTCAGGTCCGACGCCATGCGGTTGAAGGCGCCGGCGAGCGTGCGGATCTCCGAGGGGCCGGTTTCGGCGACGGGCGGCGGCGTCCGGCCGCGGCCGATCTCATCCGCCGCCTGTGTCAGCTGCCGCAGCGGGCGATTGATGCGCGCGACGATGAGATAGGCGCCCAACAGCGCGAGCGCCAGCACCAGCGCGCCCCAGCCCACCCAGCGCAGGGGATCGGTGCGCTCGAGACGCGAGCGCGGCATGAACACCCAGTACTCGTCCTCGTCTATGCGAAAGCTCACCCAGGCGCCCCGCACGCCGTCGCGGCTGGTGGCGAGTCGCGTGCCGGATCCCAGCTGGCGCTTGATCTCGCCTTCCACCAGGTTGAAGAACGGCCGGTCGGGGAGCCGTCCCACCCGCTCGCCGGGGTGCCCGACGTAGACCTGAATTCCCTCGTCCTGGGACAGTTCCTGCAGCAGCTGCAGGCGCTTGGCCGGGTCGGCCGTGATGAGCGCGGTGCGCGTGAGGTTGACCACGCTCGCGATCTGCTGCGCGACCTGGCGCGCGCGCGGCTCGCGCTCGGTGACGCGGAAGATCTGGAGCCACGCGAGGTGCGCGACCCCGAGCAGCAGCGCGATCAGCAGCACGCTGCGCCACAGCAGCGTTCGGGGAAATAGCGTCATAGAGCGTGATGCGTGATGGGTGATGGGTGATTGGGCTGCATCGAACTACTCATCACTCATCACTCATCACTTATCACCCGCGTCGGCGCTCTTGCCGTCGGGAATGAAGACGTACCCGAACCCCCACACCGTCTGGATATAAGCCGGCTTCGCGGGGTCGGGCTCGACCAGCCGCCGCAGGCGCGAGACCTGGACGTCGATCGAGCGATCGAAGGCCCCGAACTCGCGGCCGCGCGCGAGCTCCATCAGCTTGTCGCGGGAGAGCGGCGCGCGGGGGTGCTGCACCAGCACCTTGAGCAGCGCGAACTCGCCGGTGGTGAGCGGCACGTCCGCGCCATTTTTCGTCAGGCTGCGCGCCGCCAGGTTGAAGCGGAATACGCCGAACTCCACGATCTGCGGTTCCGTGGCCGGCGCGCCGGGCGGGCCGGCCGGCGGCCGGCGCCGCAGCACCGCCTGGATGCGCGCCACCAGTTCCCGCGGATTGAATGGCTTGGGCAGGTAATCGTCGGCGCCGATCTCCAGGCCCACGATGCGGTCCACGTCGTCGCCCTTGGCGGTCAGCATGATGATCGGCAGCTTTTCGCCGCCCCCGCGCAGGCGGCGGCACACGGACAACCCGTCCTCGCCCGGCAGCATGAGGTCGAGGATCATGAGGTCGTAGCGCTCGCGCGCGATAGTGCGGTTCATTTCGACGGCATCGTGCACCGCGCGCACCGCGAAACCCTGCTCGCTCAGATACCGGTTGAGCAGGTCGCGCAGGCGCGCGTCGTCGTCGACGACCAGGATCCGGGTCTTGGGCTCGGTCATGGGCGCATCGTACCCATTTGGCCGGGCCCATACCAGTTCCCTGTAAATGTTTATTGCCGGGCCCGCCGGCTGTAACACTCCGTTACAAATGACCCGTCCGGGGAGGCCAGCGAGGACTAGCATGGGTCAACGCATTAGCGGGGACGCCGTTGTTCGATACCAGCCCCCCCGCGAAAGCGAAGAGGTTTCCGATCAACTGAACAGGAGGACAGCATGACTACGGCAATGATAAGTGGATTGTTGGCGGCAATGCTGGTCGCGGCTTCAGTGCCGGTGACGGCGGCCGAGCGCGAGCGCAACGGCGTCAACCAGCGCCAGCATCACCAGCAACAGCGTATCCAGCAGGGCGTGCGGCAAGGCGATCTCACTCGCGGTGAAGCGCGCGAGCTCCGGGGCCAGGCACGCAACATCCACCGCGAGCGCAATGACGGGCAGCGCCGCTACGTGCGTGCCGGCCCCCGGCCGGACCACGGCTGGCGCGGCAATCATTACGGCTGGCAGGGCTCGACCCGCGCGTTCGACCGGCGTGTAGACCTCGTCCAACGCGACCAGCGGCGGCGCATCGAGCAGGGCATGCGCTCGGGAGCGCTGACCCGCCACGAGGCCAGCCGGCTCCTGGCGCAACAACGTGCCATCGAGGTCGAGGAGCAGCGCTATCTCGCGGACGGGATCGTGACGCGCGCGGAGCGCACGGATCTGCTGCAGGATCTCAATGCGGTGGCCCGGCGCATCTATAATGAGAGCCACGATGCCCAGGCGAGGCGCTGACAGGAAACCGGAGCCCGGTTCGTGAAAGTGTGGACCCTGATTGCCGTTGCAGGCGCGCTGATGCTGCCGCCGCTCGCGGAGGCCCGCGACTGGCGCCCCGGCTTCGGCGCGTTCCTGCAGGTCCAGGGTAAGCAGATGAAGAAAGGCTCCGGGCAGCCCCCGCGGGGCGAGCGCGACAAGCGGGGCGGGCACGACAAGCGCCATCAGGGCAGGCTCACCGAGGAGCAGCGCCGCGAGCTTCATCGTGACCTCGACCGGGCCAATCGCGAAATCTACCGGCGCTAGCCGGAATCCAATGTGACCGGTGAACGGTGACCGGTGACTTTCCCCAATACCCCTTTACCTGAAGGAAGGAACAACATGAAGACCATTTCAATAGCAGCGATCGCGATGTGGGTTGCGTGCGCGTTTCCGGCACTGGCGGCGGACGGTTTGCCGGGCGCCACGGTCCGGGCCGATGCCGCCAGGCCGCAGGGTGAGCGCAAGGCCCGCCTCGAAGCATGGTGCAAGGCCAACCCGGAAAAATGCCGCGAGATGCAGGCGCGGCGCGAGGCGCGTCGGGCCCAGTGCAAGGCCGACCCCGAGAAATGCCGGGCCGAGATGCAGGCGCGCGGCCAGGAGCGCTTCAAGAAAGCCGACGCCAACGGCGACGGCAGCCTGACCCGGGAAGAAGCCCGGAACGGCATGCGCATGGTGGCCCGGCACTTCGACCAGATCGACGCCAACAAGGACGGCGTGGTGACGCTGGAAGAACTGCAGGCGGCGCGCAAGGCGCGCGCCGAGTCACGCAAGGGCCAGAAGATCTAGCGGGCGGGCCCATGGCGCGCATCATCGGCATCCTGATCGCCGGGGTGCTTGCCGCGGAGGGCGCGCTCGCGGCGGCGCCACTCGGCTTCGACGACGCGCGGCACCTGCTGAACCGGACGAGCTTCGCCGCCGGCCCCGCCGATATCGAGGCCTTTGCCGCGCTTACCCGGGAACAGGCGGCGGATCGCCTGCTCGGGTGGACCGGCAAGCCGGCGGTCACGCCGGCGCCGCGCTGGACGGGCGAGCGGTTCGAGTCGCCGCGCCGGTTCCGGGGCATGAGCGCGGAGGAGCGCAAGCTCGCGCAGCGCGAGATATTCCGGAAGGCATTGGAGCTGCAGTCGTGGTGGCTGACGGAGATGCTGGTGACGCCGTCGCCGCTCACCGAGAAGATGACGCTGTTCTGGCACAACCATTTCGTGTCCAGCCAGCAGAAAGTGCGCTCGCCGCAGCTGATGCACCGCCAGAACGCCCTGCTGCGGCGCCACGCGCTGGGGAACTTCGGCGAGCTGCTGCACGCCGCCGCGCGCGACCCGGCGATGGTGATCTACCTCGACAACGCGTCCAACCGCAAGGGGCAGCCCAACGAGAACTTCGCGCGCGAGGTGATGGAACTGTTCACCCTGGGCGAGGGCAACTACGGAGAACGCGACATCAAGGAAGTGGCGCGGGCATTCACCGGCTGGAGCCTCGACCTGGACACCGGCGAATTCCTGTTTCGCCGCATGGCCCACGACGACGGCGTCAAGACGGTGCTCGGCCGCAGCGGCGCGTTCGACGGCGCCGCCGTGCTCGACATCCTCCTCGCGCAGCCGCAGACCGCTGAATTCATCGTGGCGAAGCTGTGGCGCGAGTTCGTGTCGCCGGAGCCGGACCCCGCTGAAGTGAAGCGCCTCGCCCGCGTCTTCCGCGAGTCCCGCTACAGCATACGAACGGCGCTGCGGGCGCTGCTGGTTTCCGACGCTTTCTACGCGCCACGCAACCGCGCGACGCTGATCAAATCCCCGGTGGACCTCGTCGTCGGCACGCTGCGGCAGTTCCACTTCGAGACCGGCGACGTCATGCCGTTCGTGTTCACCGCAAACCGGCTCGGGCAGGCGCTGTTCGCGCCGCCCAACGTCAAGGGCTGGCCGGGCGGCGAGAAGTGGATCAATTCGACCACCCTGCTCGCGCGCAAGGGCTTCCTCGAGCGCCTGTTCCGGGCGGACGAGCTGCGGCCCGTTCTGGCGGCGGCCATGAGCGACGGCATGGAGCAGCCGCGGGGCGTCGCGCGCATCGACGAAGGGCGCGAGCGCTTCATGCGGGCAATGATGGAAATTCGCTTCGACGGCGGACGCTGGCTCGCCCAGTTCAAGGGCGGCGATGCCGCGGGCGTGCAGCGCGTGCTGCTCGCCGCCGCGCCGGTCAGCTCGCCGGCGCCGGACACCCGGGGCATGGAGCTGATCCGGCAGATCACGCAGGATCCGGTCTACCAGCTTAAGTAGGAAGGCGAAAGGCGAAAGTACAAATGCGGGGCAGAGTATGAACCGGCGTGATTTCCTGAGCACCGTGGGCGCCGCTACCGTGGCATCGATTGTTCCCGCGTCTGCGCTCGCGCAGCGGAGCCCGGCAGGCTACGCGAATTTGCTGGTGCTGGTTGAGCTGAAAGGCGGCAATGACGGGCTCAATACGGTGGTGCCTTATTCCGATTCCGAATATTACGCGTTGCGACCGCGGCTCGCCGTGCCGCGCGACCAGGTGCTGCAGCTGGACGGCCGCGCCGGCCTGCACCCCTCGCTCGAGCCGCTGATGGCGCTGTGGACGCGGCGCGAGCTCGCGGTGGTGCAGAGCGTCGGCTATCCCGGAGCCAACCTGTCCCACTTCCGCTCGATCGAGATCTGGGATACGGCATCGAACAGCAACGAGTACCTCGGCGAGGGGTGGCTCGCCCGCACCTTTGCGGCTGCGCCGGCGCCCCGGTCGTTCGCCGCGGACGGCGTGGTGGTGGGCGGCGCCGAGATGGGCCCGTTCGCGGGCGCCGGCACGCGGGCGATCGCGCTGACCGACACGCAACAGTTCCTGCGCCAGGCACGGCTTGCGGCGCCCGCGGGCGTCGCCCGGAACGGCGCGCTCAGCCACATACTCCGGGTCGAGCAGGACATCGTGCAGGCGGCGGCAAACCTCAACGGCAACCATGCGTTCGCCACCGAATTTCCGCGCACGCCGTTCGGCAACGCCGTCCGCACGGCATCCCAGGTGATCGCCTCGAAGGCCGGCGTGGCGGCGGTCAAGATCTCGTTGAATGGATTCGATACGCACAGCAACCAGCCGGGGACGCACGCGCGCCTGCTGAAGGACCTGGCCGAGGGGCTTGCCGCGTTGCGCTCGGCGCTGGCCGAGGCCGGGCGCTGGGAGTCGACGCTCATCATGACCTATGCCGAGTTTGGGCGCCGGCCGCGCGAGAACCGCTCGAGCGGCACCGACCACGGCACGGCCAGCACCCATTTCCTGCTGGGCGGGCGCGTGAAAGGCGGGCTCTACGGCCCGCCGCCGGGCCTTTCCCGCCTCGACGGCAACGGCAACCTGCCGTTCGCAGTGGACTTCCGGGATGTCTACGCCACCGTGATCGAGCGCTGGTGGGGCGTGGAATCCGCCCGCGCGCTCAAGGGCCGGTTCGCGAGCCTCGATATCGTTCGCGCCTGAGCTGCTCTGCGGCCGGGCCCGCCGCCGCCGCGGTTATGACAGCGTATTGGCGGGGCCGTCCGCCGGCGATCCACATCGTGTGACCCCCGGGGGCCTTGGTCGCGCCAGCGCCCCTAAAACGCTAGAATGGTGACCTGCAGCCGCCTGCCTGGGCGGCTGCTCTGGTTTGCCGGCGGGGGGCCGATAACGGGACAACTAGACCATGCTTGCCACGCGCATCCGACAGAAGGACGGCATCTTTTATTTCGCGAGCATTCCGGCGAAGGACATCCTCGCCAAGGTGCGCTTCATCAGCCGCTATTACGGGGAGGGGGAGCAGATCGCGCCGCAGATGATCTCGCAGAGCGACGAGATCGCGCAATTCATCGCCCGCATCGAGCACAACGACGTGGCGTTCCAGCGCCAGCTGTCGCGCGCCAAGGTGAGGGCGCTCAAGAACTTCTACGAGATGGCGGTGAGCCAGCCGCCGATCCCCGGGACGGTGCTGCTGTTCACCAACGAGAAGCTCGCGTTCCAGGCCGTGGGCTCGGAGTCGGGCGTGGGCCACCTCCAGGACCCCGGCGCCAAGTACCTCATCATCGACGGCCAGCACCGGCTGGCGGCGCTGAATTTCTACCTGCGCGAGCGTCCCGGCGAGGGCGGCAACATCCACGTGCCGTGCGTGATTTTCGACGGCCGCAGCGAGGATTTCGCCGCGGAAATGTTCGTCATCATCAATTCCACGCCGACGCGCATCAACAAGAGCCACCTGGTGGACCTCTACGAGCGCATCTCGTGGGCGGAGCCCGACCGCCGCTTCGCGGCGCGCCTGGTGGACAAGCTCTACCGCGAGGGCGACAGCCCGCTCAAGTACCGCATCAACCGCCTCGGGGGCCGCAGCCAGCAGGAGAAGTGGATACTCCAGGCCGAGCTCTTCAACGAATTGCACCGCTGGGTGAGCGGGGAGTGGCGCAAGATCCAGCGCTCCGGGCACACCACGCGGGAAACCGACCGCTACTACGCCATCGTGCGCGACTTCCTCAAGGCGTGCCAGAAGGTCTGGAGCACGTCCTGGGGACACCCGAATTACATGGTGACCAAGCCCGTCACGCTGAAGGCGATGATCCGCGTGTGCGCGGACCTCGCGCGCGGCGACGCCGAGCCGGCCGATGGACGCCAGGCGCGCTGGGAAAAGCGGCTTGCACCGTGGACCGAGCACATGCGCGAATTCCGCATGGAAGGATTCTACGAGCGGTTCCCGGCCAAGGGCCAGATCGAGCGCGTCACCCGCCTGCACCGCGATCTCGCCAAGATGGCCAATATCGAAGTCCAGTCCCGCCGCGGCGCTTCCAGCTAAGCTGCGAAAAACCTGGGTCGTGATCGATCCACGATCCACAACCCACGATCCACGGGTTACTTGGCGGCGGTGACCATGATCTCCACCCGCGTGTCGGGCGTGCCGAGCCGCGCTTCGACACAGGCGCGGACCGGCTTGTTGTCCGGGTCCACCCACGCTTTCCACGCGGCATCCATCTGCTCCTTTTCGCGGATGTCGGTGAGCCATACCTGGGCCCACAGCAGCTTCGATTTGTCGCTGCCGGCGCCGGCGAGAGCGGCGTCGATCTTTTTCAGGACTTCCTCGGTCTGCGCCTTGCACGAGACGCTCCGGTTGTCGGCGGTGGTGCCGGCAACGTAGACGAGCCCGCCGTGCTCGACGGCGCGGCAGAGGACGGGGCCGGAATTGTGGCGCTTGATGCTCATGGTTTTCCCTCCAATTGCAGTAAAGTGTCGCTTGACGGGTAAACATACAGGAGAAAACCGCCATGCCCAAGCCCAGGGTTCTCGTCATTCACGGTGCCGGCATGAACATGCGCGGCAAGGCGCAGATCGACGTCTTCGGCCCCATGAAGCTGCCGGAATACGACAGGCTCATCCGACAGTATGGGTCCGAGCTGGGCATCGCCGTCCAGATCTTCCACTCGAACGTCGAGGGCGCGGTGATCAACCGGCTCTACGCCGCCCACGACGCCGGGGTGGACGCCGCGATCATCAATCCGGCGGGCTACACGACCGGCTACCCGGCGCTGACCGCGGCCATCGCGCAGGTGAGGTTCCCGACGATCGAGCTCCATATCTCCAATCCGGCGCGGCGCGGCCGGGTGTCGGAAATCGCCACGGCCTGCCGCGGCGTGGTCACCGGCTTCGGCATCTTCGGCTATGCCATCGCCCTGCGCGGCATCCGCGAGGTGCTCGCCAAATGACCGGGCCGCAGCTGCCGCTGGACGGCATTCGGGTCGCCGAATTCTGCCACGTCGTGATGGGACCGACCTGCGGGCTGGTCCTTGCCGATCTCGGCGCCGAGGTGATCAAGGTCGAACCGCTCGACGGCGACCACACGCGCAAGCTCGTCGCATCCGGCGCCGGGTTCTTCCCGACTTACAACCGCAACAAGAAGAGTCTCGCGGTCGATGTCAAGTCACCGCGGGGGCGGGAGGTGGTGCTGAAGCTCGTCGCCAGCGCCGACGTCGTCGCCGAGAATTTCCGGCCCGGTGCGATGGACAAGCTCGGTTTCGGCGAGCGGGCGCTGAGGACGCTCAAGCCCGGGCTGATCTACTGCTCGCTGAAGGGATTCCTGCCCGGCCCCTACGAGCACCGCACCGGGCTCGACGAAGTGGTGCAGATGATGGGCGGGCTCGCCTACATGACGGGCGGGCGCCATGGCCCGCTGCGCGCCGGCGCCTCCGTCAACGACGTGATGGGCGGCATGTTCGGCGCGATCGCGATCCTCGCCGCGCTCCACCAGCGCGGCCGCACGGGCAGGGGCCAGTACGTGCAAAGCGCGCTGTTCGAGAACAACGCGTTTCTCGTCGCCCAGCACATGATGGAGGGCCTGGCGACCGGCAAGCCGGTGTCGCCGATGCCCGACCGCGTGCGCGCGTGGGCGCTTTACGACAACTTCAGGACCCGCGACGGCGAGCTGGTGTTCGTCGGCGTCGTGACGGATACGCAATGGAAAGTCTTCTGCGATGCCTTCGGCCTCCACGACCTGCTCGCTGATCCGGCGCTGAAAACCAACCCGCAGCGGGTGGAAGCGCGCCCCCGCATCATCCCGATCGCGACCGCCCTCTTCGCGAAAATGAGCAAGCAGGAGCTGATGGACAAGTGCGAGACGCTCGGCTTGCCGTTCGCGCCGATCGCAAAGCCGGAAGACCTGTTCGACGATCCCCACCTCAACGCGTCCGGCGGACTGACGCCGGTGACGCTGCCCGGCGGCGCGAAAACCAAGGTGCCGAACCTGCCGATCGAGATGGACGGCGCGCGCTTCGGCACGCGGCTCGATATCCCGCAGGTGGGCGGGCACACGCGCGAAGTGCTGGCGGGCCTGGGTTACGGCGGAGAGGAAATCGAGAATCTGATCGCGCAGCGGATCGTGCGCGCCGCGTGACGCCTAGATCGTGCCGGTGGAGACGAAGTGCCAGATGAAGTAGACGCCGGCCGCCATCACGCCGTAGAGGAAGAAATTCGGCAGCTTGCTGGTGTAGCCCTTTTCGACCTGGTAGCCGTGCCACAGCTTGCCGATGACGGCCGCCGCGATCAGGAGCGGGATCGTGACCAGCGGGTGGTCCACGATCGCATCCCAGATCTTGTCGACCACGGTCCCCAGCCATCCTTCCTCCTTCACCGTGCGGTAAATGAGGCCAAGGATGCCCGTCAGCACCAGCCCCATCATGACGAAGGACTGGACCATATCGAAAATCTGTTTCACGCGCCTACCCCCCCGGTTGACTGCGCGACGGTGGGCACTATTGTAGCAGCGGCTACAGCGCGCCGCATACCGTCCCGGTCACGACCGCGGTGGTGGCTTCGCCACCCAGGTCCGGGGTCAGGATGCGCCTGCCGGTCACGGTTTCGATGGCGCGCATCAGGCGCTGCGCGGCCTCCTTCTCGCCCAGGTGCTCGAGCATCATGGCGGCGGTCCAGAAGGTCGCGACCGGGTTGGCGATGCCCTTGCCGGTGATATCGAATGCGGAACCGTGGATCGGCTCGAACATCGAGGGAAATTTCCGCTCCGGGTTCAGGTTCGCCGTCGGCGCGATGCCCAGGCTGCCCGAAAGCGCCGCGGCGAGGTCGGACAGGATATCGGCGTGCAGGTTGGTGGCGACGACCGTGTCCAGGGTCTGCGGCTTGAGCACCATCAGCGTGGTCATCGCGTCCACCAGGACCCGCTGCGTCTCGACGTCCGGGAATTCTTTCGCGACTTCGTAGAAGATCTCGTCCCACATCACCATGCCGTGACGCTGGGCGTTCGACTTGGTGACGAGCGTGAGGTGCCGGCGCGGGCGGCCCTGCGCGAGCCGGAATGCGAAGCGGTGTATGCGCGCGACGCCGGCGCGGGTGAATACCGAGGTCTCGGTCGCGACCTCTTCAGGCAATCCCCGGTGGGCGCGCCCGCCGCTGCCGGAGTACTCGCCTTCCGAGTTTTCGCGGACGATGACCCAGTCGATCGCGGCGCCGTTCGCCAGCGGGCTCCGGATCCCGGGCAATACGCGCGCGGGCCGCACGTTGGCGTATTGATCGAAACCCTGGCAGATCGGCAGCCGCAGCCCCCACAGCGAGACGTGGTCGGGGACATCGGGGGCGCCCACCGCGCCGAAGAAGATCGCGTCGAATCGCCTGAGCCGCTCGAGGCCGCCCTCGGGAATGTAGCAGCCGTGCTTGAGGTAGTAGGCGCTGCTCCACGGGAAGTGCTCGACCGTGAGCCGGAATCCACGCTCGCGCGCCGCGAGCGCGTCCAGCACCTTGAGCCCGGCGGCGATGACCTCGACGCCGATGCCGTCGCCCGGAATTGCGGCAATTCGATACTCGCGCATGGCGGGCCGCATTATACGCCGGGGCGATGGTCTAGAATTGGCGCGTGAAGATCCTCGCGCTCGATGCCGCCACCGAGCTCTGTTCCGTTGCGTTGTGGCGCGACGGCGACGTGGACGCGCGCGAGGTGCGCGCCGGCCAGCGCCATTCCGAGCTGCTGCTGCCGATGGTGGACGGGTTGCTCGGGCGGCACGGCCTGAAGGTGACGGACCTCGACGGCATCGCCTTCGGCGCGGGGCCGGGATCCTTCACCGGGCTGCGCATTGCCTGCGGGGTGACGCAGGGCCTGGCCTTCGGCGCGGGGCTGCGGGTGGTCGGTGTCAGCACGCTGCTGGCGATGGCCGAGGCAGCCCGGGCCGAGCGCGCGGTGTGCTGCCTCGATGCGCGCATGGGTGAGATCTACCACGGCGCGTTCGCGCGCGCGGGCGCGGAGTGGGAAACGGTGCACGGTCCCGGCCTCTGCGCGCCCCAGGATGCGCCGGAATTGCCGGGCGGCTCGTGGACCGGATGCGGCAGCGGATTCGCCGCGCACGAGGCGGCGCTGCGGCGTCGCTACCGGGAGCGGCTGTCCGCTATCCTGCCGGACGTCATTCCGCACGCCAGGGATATCGCGCGGCTGGCGGTGCGCGAGTTCGAGCAGGGCAGGGCCGTTTTCGCCGAGCAGGCGGCACCCGTATACCTCCGCGACAAGGTGGCGTTGAGAAGCGACGAGAGGCGATGAGCGCGCAACTGGACCGGCTCCCACGCTACCGGCGCATGACGGCGGCCGACCTCGACGCGGTCATCGCGATCGAGGACGCGATCTATCCGCATCCCTGGACGCGCGGCAACTTCGCGGATTCGATCGCGGCGGGCTACCACTGCTGGATCGTGGAATGCGGCGGCGCGATGGCCGGCTATGTCGTCGTGGCGGTCGCCGCCGGCGAGGCCCACCTGCTCAACCTGAGCGTGGCGGCGCCGTGGCAGCGCCGGGGCATCGGACGCGAGGTCCTCGGTTTCGCGCTCAAGCTGGCGCGCGACTACGGGGCGAGGAAGATACTCCTGGAAGTCCGCCCCTCGAACACCGCGGCGCTCGCGCTCTACGTTGCGGGGGGGTTCTCCGAGATCGGCGTGCGCCGCGGCTATTATCCCGCTGGAGATGCACGCGAGGATGCCATTGTGTTGCAGCTGGAGCTGCAACAGTGATGGGTGATGAGTGAAGTCGCGGCGTGAATTGATGCTGGAGGAAATGGGCCTGACGCCGGTCTGGCGGCTGCGCGCGCGAAGCGATTCTGCAAACGGCGAAGAGACAGTCGTGGCCGTAACGCCCATCACCCATCACCCATCACCCATCACGGACTCAGGAGATCGCCGCGGTGAAATCATGTCCCTCGACTGGGTGCCGCTCAAAGCGAGAGTGGTTGCGTGCACCGATTGCCCGCTGCACGCGAAGCGCAACAAGACGGTGTTCGGGGTCGGCGACGAGCATGCCGACTGGCTGTTCGTGGGCGAGGGCCCGGGCGCCGACGAGGACGCCCAGGGCGAGCCGTTCGTGGGGCAGGCGGGAAAACTCCTGGACAACATGCTTGCCGCGATCCAGCTCAAGCGCGGCACGAACGTCTACATTGCGAACATCCTGAAATGCCGGCCTCCCGGCAACCGCAACCCCGAGCCGCGCGAAGCCCTGCAATGCGAGCCCTACTTGCATCGCCAGATCGAGTTGATCCATCCCAAGCTGATCATCGCGTTGGGCAAGGTCGCGGCGGCCAATCTGCTGGCCACCGACAGCAGCGTGGCCGGCATGCGCGGCCGGGTCCACCAGTACCGCGGCATCCCGCTGATCGTCACCTATCACCCCGCCTATCTGCTGCGCAACCTCGCGGACAAGGCCAAGGCCTGGGCGGACCTGTGCTTTGCCGTCAGGACGATGGCGGGCCTCGACCCGCCGCCGGGCGGGACTTGAGGTCGATCAGGAATTGACCGCGACGAGCGCGCCGCGCCCCAGCCGCCGGCATTCGACGCGGTCCGCGCCCAGCGCCGCCTTCAGGAAGTCGGCGAGCCGTGCGGCTTCCGGGCAGGCGGCGCAGGTGAAGAGATCCACCGCCGCGAATTCCCGCTCCGGCCAGGTATGCACCGCCAGGTGCGATTCGGCCAGTATCAGCACTCCGCTCACCCCTTGCGGCAGATACTGGTGGAAGGCTTCGGCGATCACGGTGAGGCCGAATGCCGCGGCGGCGCGCCGGAGCAGCTCGCGCACGGCGTCCACGTCGGTGAGCAGGTCGCCGCGGCAGCCGTGGCAATCGATGAGCAGGTGATGGCCTAGATGGTCGTCCACCGGTTTTCCCCCTGGAAGTGGAATTCTAGTGCCGTTCCAACTCGTTGTGGTGATTTCGATGGCGGGGGCTCGCTCGTGGCGGGCAGTGGCCCGCCTGCCGCCAGGCTCCTATAATGAGCAGCAGGGAGCAGGAGCGGGCGGCGATCATCGACTTTCTGCGAAAGGATTACCCATGGCGCTCATGGATTTCATCAAGAAGCAGTTTATCGATGTCATACACTGGACCGAGGACCGGGAAGGGGTGCTCGCCTACCGGTATCCCATGCAGGACATGGAAATCCAGTACGGCGCCCAGCTGACGGTGCGCGAATCGCAGATGGCGGTGTTCGTGGACGAAGGCCGCATCGGCGACGTGCTGGGTCCCGGCCGCCACAAGCTCGTGACGCAGACGATCCCGGTCCTCACCTATCTCAAGAACTGGGACAAGCTGTTCGAATCGCCCTTCAAGTCGGACGTCTATTTCTTCAGCACCCGGCTGCAGGTGGACCGCAAGTGGGGCACGCCGAACGCGATCACGATCCGCGACAAGGAGTTCGGCGCGGTGCGGCTGCGGGCATTCGGGATCTACTCGTACCGCCTGGCCGATCCGAAGGAGTTCTACAAGAACGTGAGCGGCACTCGCGAGATCTACACCACGGAAGACCTGGACGGCCAGCTGCGCGCCACCGTCGTCGGCTCGATCACCGACCTGCTCGCGGAGAGCGGCATCCCGTTCCTCGACATGGCGGCGAACCAGGACGAGTTCGGCAAGCTGCTCAAGACGAAGCTCGCGGACGCGTTCAAGCGCTTCGGCCTCGAGCTCGACGGTTTCGTCCTCCAGAACCTGTCGCTGCCCGAGGAGCTGCAGAAGGTCCTCGACCAGCGCATCGGCATGGGCATCGTGGGCGACCTGTCGAAGTACACGCAATACCAGGTGGCGCAGGCGATTCCCGTCGCGGCCGCGAACGAAGGCGGCCTCGCCGGCATCGGCGCCGGCGCCGGAGCGGGCCTGGCGATCGGCGCGCAGATGGCGGGCGCGCTCGGCCAGGCCATGACCGGCATGGCGCAGCCGGCGGCGGCCCCCGCCGCGGCCCAGGCGCCGGCTCAAAGCGCGGACGACGTCATGAAGACCATCGAGCGCCTGCACGACCTCGCGCAGAAGGGCGCGATCACGCAGCAGGAATACGAGGCGAAGAAGGCGGACCTCCTGAAGAAGCTGGCCTGATCCCGGCGGCCGGCGCGGGAAAGCTCTCGACGGCGGGTTAATGGCCAGGACCGCCAGCTGCCCTTCCTGCGGCGCGCAAGTCGCGTTCCGCGCGGCGGGTTCCGTGCTCGCCGTCTGCGAGTTCTGCCGCAGCACCCTGCTGCGCAAGGGCGCCGACCTCGAGAACCTCGGCAAGATGGCGGAGCTCGCCGAGGACACTTCGCTGGTCCGTCTCGGCACCGAGGGCCGCTACCAGGGCGTGCATTTCGCCGTCATCGGCCGCATCCAGCTGCGCTACGGCCAGGGCATCTGGAACGAGTGGCACCTGCTCTACGACTCGCAGCGCACCGGCTGGTTCGGCGAGGGCTACGGGCGCAACTTCGTCACGAGCCTGAAGGCGGTCAAGGAGCCGATCCCCGCGTATTCCGAGCTCAAGGTCGGGGGCACGGTGAAGCTCGACGGGAAGAGCTTCACCGTCGCCGGGCTCGAAACGGCGAAGTGCGTGGCCGGCGAAGGCGAGCTGCCCTTCCAGGTCGGCGCGGGCTACGACGTGCAGACCGCCGACCTCTACGGCGGCGCCTACTTCGCCACGATCGACTACAGCGAGACGCCCCCGTTCGTGTTCATTGGCGAGCAGGTGGACCCCGTCTCGCTCAAGCTCACGCATACGCGCGACCCGGCGACGGTGGCGGTCGCGGCGGAGGCGATCCAGTGCACGGGCTGCGGCGCGCCGCTCACCGTGCACCCGGCCGCGGCGATCGAGACGATCGCCTGCGGCAGCTGTGGCTCGGTGCTCGACGCCGCGGACAAGAGCTACAAGGTCATCCAGAAGATCCAGAAAACGCCGCTCGATCCGAAGCCGCTGGTGCAGCTCGGCTCGACGGGGCGCCTGCACGGCGCCGATCACGAGGTGATCGGCTTCATGGTGCGCAAGATCGAGGTGGAGGGGATGGCTTTCCGCTGGAGCGAGTACCTGCTGTTCAATCCCGTCGAGGGCTTCCGCTGGCTGACCGAGTACAACGGCCATTGGAACTTCGTGAAGGCGACGAAGCACCCGCCCGCGCGCTCCACCTCCTGGACCAGCCATCCGCTCGCCAGCTACCTCGGGCACGCCTTCAAGCACTTCCAGAGCGCGACCGCCGAGGTCGATTACGTTCAGGGCGAATTCTACTGGCGCGTGCAGGTGGGCGACACGGCCCAGGTTGCGGACTACATCAATCCGCCCCTGATGGTTTCAGCCGAGAGCACGGACAAGGAACTGGTCTGGTCGATCTCCGAGTACACCGAGCCGGAGACGGTGGCCCAGGCGTTCAAGCTCAAGACGCTGCCCCCGAGGCGGGGCGTCTTCGCCAACCAGCCGGCGCCCGTGGTCCACGGCCGCTACTGGGCGGCGTTCGCGCTGCTGTCGCTCGCGGCCTTCGTCATCCACCTCGTGTTCTTTTTCGGCGGCGGACAGAAGGTCTACGACAAGCAATTCGTCGTCCAGCCGCGCTCCGAGCAGACGCTGCAGACCGAAGTGTTCGACGTGCGCGGGCGCGCTTCCAATCTCCTGGTCCGCAGCGACACGGACTTGAGCAACGGGTGGGCTTTCTTCAATATCTCGCTGGTGGAGGCGGACAAGGGCACCGTCTACCGGCTGGGAAGAGAGGTGAGCTACTATTACGGCTCGGACTGGTCCGAGGGCAGCCGCAGCGACGAGGCGATCTTCAGCCGGGTACCCGCGGGCCGCTACTATCTGAGCGTGGATGCCGAAGTCCACCCCGAGCGCGTCAACGCGTTGTACAACAGGCTGCAGGTGGTGCGCGACGTGCCGGCGTGGTCCAACTTGTGGATACTGGTAGGGTTTTTGTTCGTGATCCCGCTGATCGTCTTTTTCCGCAAGTCGGCGTTCGAGACGGCGCGCTGGGCCGAAAGCGATCACGCGCCGGAGCCCGCCGAGGACGACGATGATTGCTGACCGGGACCCAGGGGGACCGCATGTTTCGTAGCTATATCGCGATGGGACTGTTGGCGCTTGGCGTATTCACTCATGCCCAGTACTCGGGCCTGAGCGTGTTCGCCACGGGGGAGAGCAAGCCGGTGCCCGGCCAGCGTAGCGCTGTCCACAAGTAGGAACTCAACAGGAGACCGCACATGAATTTCAACTTCGGCGCTTTGGCCAATTCGCTCGTCTATACCGTCATCGGGGTCGCGATCTTCTGGCTGGCGTTCGTCATCATCGACAAGCTCACGCCCTATGACCTGTGGAAGGAAATGGTCGAGGAGAAGAACATGGCGCTCGCCATCGTGGTGGGGGCGATGTGCCTGGGCATCGCGATCATCGTCGGCGCGGCGATCCACGGCGTTCCCTGAACCCCGGGGCCGCTCATTAACGTCCCCCGGGCGATGGATGACCCACGCGCTGCTCGCATCGGTATTCATCATCGCCTCATGCGGGCTCGCCTATGAGCTGATCGCCGCGGCGCTCTCGAGCTACCTGATCGGGGATTCGGTCACCCAGTTCTCCACCGTCATCGGCGTCTACCTGTTCGCGATGGGCGTGGGGTCGTTCCTCTCGCGCTACATCGAGAAGCGGCTCGCGGTCCGCTTCATCCAGATCGAGCTGCTGGTCGCGGCGCTGGGCGGCTTCGCGGCGCTGGCGCTGTTCCTCGTGTTCGCGTGGCTGGAGGGCCCGTTCCGCCTCGCGCTCTACGGCATCGTGCTGGTGGTCGGCGTGCTGGTCGGGCTGGAAATCCCGCTGGTGATGCGGATACTCCGGCAGCATATCCCGTTCCGGGACCTGGTGGCCCAGGTGCTGACCTTCGACTATCTCGGGGCGCTCGCCGTCTCCCTGGTCTTTCCCCTGTTCCTGGCGCCGCAGATCGGCCTCGTGCGCAGCGGCCTCATGTTCGGCATCATGAACGCCCTCGTGGCGGTGTGGGCGGTGTGGCTGTTCCGCCACGACATCCCCAATCGCCGCTGGCTGAAGGCGCAGTGCGCCGTGGTGCTGCTGATGCTGGGCGGGGGCTTCGCGTACGCGGAGCGGCTCACCCAGTTCGCGGAGCAGCAGCTCTACACGGAGGAGATCGTTTACGCGCGCTCGAGCCCCTACCAGCGCATCGTGCTGACCCGCTGGCGCGACGACATCCGGTTCTACCTCAATCACAACCTGCAGTTCAGCTCGCGCGACGAGTACCGCTACCACGAGGCCCTGGTGCACCCCGGCCTCCAGGCGCTCCCGCGCGCGAAGCGGGTGCTGATCCTGGGCGGCGGCGACGGCCTCGCGGCGCGCGAGGTGCTGCGCTATCCCGGCGTGGAGGCCATCGTGCTGGTGGACCTCGATCCCGACGTGACCCGGCTGTTTTCGACGTCGCCGGTGCTGCGCGCGCTCAACCGCGACTCGCTCAAGTCCGGCCGCGTGCAAATCTTCAACGAGGACGCGCTGCAGTGGCTCGAGCGCAACACCGAATTGTTCGATTTCATCGTGGTGGATTTCCCGGATCCGTCCAATTACAGCCTCGGCAAGCTCTACACCAGCGTGTTCTACCGGCTGCTGGCGCGCAACCTCGCGCCGGACGGGCTGGCGGCGATCCAGACCACGTCGCCCCTCTACGCGCGCCAGTCGTTCTGGTGCGTCGTCACCACCGTCGAGAGCGCGGAGCTGCGCGCGACGCCCTATCACGCCATGGTGCCGTCCTTCGGCGAATGGGGATTCATCATCGCGGGCCGCCGGCCGTACACGCCGCCCGCCGGCTACGATCTCCAGCACCGCTTCCTCACGCCGGACGCGACCCGCGCCATGTTCCAGTTTCCGAAGGACATGGAACGCGTGCCCGCGGAGGTGAACCGCCTCAACAACCAGATCCTGGTGCGCTATTTCGAGCGCGAGTGGCGCCGGGTCATTCGGTGAGGCGCCGGGAATTCATCGCCGCGCTCGCCGCGGCCGCATGGGCGGCCGGGTGCCGCGACGGCGCGGCGGTCGTTCCCGCGCTCCCGCCGGGCGAATTGCTCGGCGCCTCGCACGGAGCGGGGCACCGCCTGCGCGGACGCGATTTTCCCGCGCCCGCGGAAACGCAGGACCACCAGGTCGTCATCGTCGGCGGCGGCGTCGCCGGCCTTGCCGCAGCGTGGCGCCTGCTGAAGGCCGGGATCTCCGATTTCAGGATACTCGAGCTCGAGGCCGACGCCGGCGGGAGTGCCCGCTTTGGCACCAACACCGTCTCGCCCTATCCCTGGGGCGCGCACTACGTGACCCTTCCTCCTCCCGAAGCGGTGCACGTGCGGGAACTGCTCGCGGACCTGGGCGTGATCGCCGGCAACCCGCTGGCCGTAAAGCCGCGCTACGAGGAGCGCTACCTGTGCCACGACCCGCAGGAGCGCCTTTACCGCAACGGCATGTGGCAGGAGGGCCTGCTGCCGGAAATCGCGGCGCGTGACGAGGACCGCCGGCAATACCGCCGTTTCCACGAGCTGATGGACGGGTTCAAGGCGCGCCGCGGCCGCGGCGGCCGCAAGGCGTTCGCCATTCCGGTGGCCGAAAGCGCGCCCGATCCGGAACTGACCGCGCTCGACCGCATGACCATGCGCGAGTTCCTGCACGCCAACGGGCTCGATTCGGAGCCGCTGCACTGGTACGTCAATCACGCCTGCCGCGATGATTTCGGCGCCGGGCTCGGTGAGACCTCGGCCTGGGCCGGCGTGCACTACTTCGCGAGCCGCGATGCCGATGCGGAGAACGCGGACCCCGGCACGGTGCTGACGTGGCCCGAAGGCAACGGCTGGGTGGTGCGGCAGCTCGCGGCGCGGCTCGGTACGCGCATCGTCACCCGCGCCGCCGTCCACCGGGTGCGCGATGCGGGTCGCCGCGTCGAGGTGGATTACTTCAAGCTCGACGAAGGGCGCACGGTTCGGGCGCGCGCGGCGCGCGCGATCTTTGCCGCGCCGATGTTCCTCGTCCCGTACCTGCTGGAGGGCGCGCCCGACGCGCTCGTGACGGCGGCGCGCGCGTTCCAGTACGCGCCCTGGCTGGTGGCCAATCTCACGCTCAAGGCGGCGCCACTGGAGCGGGCCGGCGCGCCGCTCTCCTGGGACAACGTCATTTACGACAGCCCCGGCATCGGCTACGTCGTCGCGACGCACCAGGCGCTGCGCACCGCGCCCGGCCCCACGGTACTGACCTACTACCTGCCGTTGTCGGGGCAGCCGCCGGCCGCGGGGCGCGAGCGCCTGCTGGCGGCGTCCCGGGACGAATGGGCCGGGGCCATACTGGCCGACCTGGCGCGGCCGCATCCCGATATCCGCGACCTGGCGACCCGTCTCGACGTGTTCCGATGGGGGCACGCCATGGTGCGGCCGGTGCCGGGCTTCGTGTGGAGCCGGGCTCGCACCGCGTTCGCCGCGCCGCACGGCCGGCTGCACTTCGCCCATAGCGATCTTTCGGGCATGTCGCTGTTCGAGGAAGCGGTCTACTGGGGGGCGCGCGCGGCGGAGGCGGTGCTGAAGAAGCTATAATTCGTGAGTGGTGAGTAGTGATTGGCGCGCACTTTGGGGAGAGTTGGCATGATCCGTCGAATCATTGCGATGACGCTGGCCGCGGCGACGCTGTCGCTGGCGGGTTGCGGCTACAACACGCTGCAATCCACCGACGAGCAGATCAAGGCGGCGTGGGCCGAGGTGGTCAACCAGTACCAGCGGCGCGCCGACCTGATCCCTAACCTGGTGAATACGGTGAAGGGATTCGCCGCGCAGGAGCAGCAGGTGCTGCTCGGCGTCACCAACGCGCGCGCCAAGGTGGGCACGATCCAGGCGACGCCCGAACTCCTCAACGACCCGCAGGCGTTCTCCCGCTTCCAGCAGGCGCAGGGCGAGCTCACCTCGGCACTGTCGCGGCTGATGGTGGTGGTGGAGCGCTATCCCGATCTCAAGTCGAACCAGAACTTCCGCGACCTGCAGGCGCAGCTCGAAGGCACCGAGAACCGCATCACCGTGGCGCGCAACCGCTACATCAAGGCGGTGCAGGAATACAACGTCGTCGTGCGCTCGTTCCCGTCGAACCTGACCGCGATGCTGTTCGGCTTCGCGGAGAAGCCGCAGTTCACGGTCGAGAACGAGAAGGAGATCAGCAAGGCGCCCAAGGTGGATTTCGGCGCGCCTGCGCCGGTCCCCGCGAAGTAAGTCCCCGTGATCAAGAACACACTGCCGCGAGCAGCGCTCGCGGCAGTGTTGCTGTTTGCGCCGGCGTTCGCGGCGGGCCAGGTGCCCGTGCCGCCGCTCGCGGCGCGCGTCACCGACCTGACCGGCACGCTCAGCGGGGAGCAGCGCGCGGCCGTCGAAGCCCGGCTCGCGGAACTCGAATCCCGCAAGGGCAGCCAGGTCGCGGTGCTGCTGGTGCCGACCGTCCAGCCCGAGACCATCGAGCAGTACGCCACCCGCGTCTTCGATCAATGGAAACTCGGCCGCAAGGGCGTGAACGATGGGGTGCTGCTCGCCATCGCCAGGAACGACCGCAAGCTCCGGATCGAGGTCGGCTACGGGCTCGAAGGGGCAATCCCGGACGCGTACGCCAAGCGCATCATCGAGGAGGACATCACGCCGCGGTTCCGGCAAGGTGACTTTTTCGGCGGCGTCTCGGCCGGAGTGGATCGGATCGTCAAGCTGGTGGACGGGGAGGCGATGCCGCCGCCGGAGCGCCCGGCGCTGTCGAGGGACTCCGATTACCCGGACCTGCTGTTCTACGGATTTGTCGCCGTCCTCGTCCTGGGCGGCGTGTTGCGCGCCCTGTTCGGCCGCTTGCTCGCCGCGGGAATCATCGGCCTCGCCGCCGGCGTCGTGACGTTCATTCTGTACAACGTCATTGCGGCCGTGATCATCGCGATACTCGCGTTCCTGATCACCCTGGCCAACAAGTTCAGCAGCGGTGGCGGGAGCAGCTGGTCTTCCGGCGGCAGCAGCTGGTCATCGGGCGGCGGCGGCTTCAGCGGCGGCGGCGGAAGCTCGGGCGGCGGCGGCGCATCGGGGAGCTGGTAGATGAGCATCCGGCGCATCCTCAAGCATCTGTTCATGCCGGACTGGCTCGCTCGCCGGCCGTTTCCGGAGGCAGCGCTCGCGCGCATCGGGCAGGCGATCGGGGACTCCGAGAGAACGCACGAGGCCGAGCTGCGTTTCGTGCTGGAGGCGGGCCTGGACTTGGTGGACTTGCTGAGGGGCATGACGCCGCGCCAGCGGGCGGAGCGGGTATTTGCCGCGCAGCGCGTATGGGACACCGAGCGCAACAGCGGCGTGCTGCTCTATCTCCAGCTG
The DNA here is from genome assembly GCA_001771935.1 of Betaproteobacteria bacterium RIFCSPLOWO2_02_FULL_67_26. Classification (GTDB taxonomy): domain Bacteria; phylum Pseudomonadota; class Gammaproteobacteria; order Burkholderiales; family SG8-41; genus SG8-41. The sequence goes on along the minus strand of MERD01000040.1, from coordinate 20,358 downwards.
GTGGACCGCGACATCGAGATCGTGGCGGATCGCGGCATTGCCGGCCTGGTACGCCAGGAGGAGTGGGAGGCCATCTGCCAGCGCATGGAGGAAGCGTTTCGCGCCGGGCGCTTCGAAGCCGGCACCGTGGAGGGGATCCGGGACATTACGGCGCTGCTCGTGCGTCACTTTCCGGCGCGAGGCCACAATCCCGACGAGCTGCCCGACAAGCCGCTGCTGCTCTAGGACCAGTTTCCCGGCAGCGCAGCGTGGCCTACAATACAGTATTCATTGGATTTTCCAGCATGCCGACGAGCATGCCCAATCTGGGGTATTGATGAAGACAGCAGTGAATCGATTGCGCGGAGTCGAGCGCGACATCGTCCAGGCGCCGCAGCCGGGCGACGTCGCGCCGTACTACGAGCCGCAGGGCAACGAGATCGCGGTGTTCGAGGCCGCCTACAAGAAACGCCTGCCGGTGATGCTGAAGGGCCCGACCGGCTGCGGCAAGACGCGCTTCCTCGAGTACATGGCGTTCCAGCTGAAGCGCCCGCTCGTCACGGTCTCGTGCCACGAGGACCTCACCAGCTCCGACCTCGTCGGCCGCTTCCTGCTGGAAGGGTCCGAGACGGTGTGGCAGGACGGGCCGCTCACGCGCGCGGTGAAGGCCGGCGCGATCTGCTACCTCGACGAGATCGTGGAGGCGCGCACCGACTCGACCGTCGTCATCCACTCGCTCACCGACCACCGGCGCAAGCTCACGATCGAGAAAAAGGGGCAGGAAATCGAGGCGCACGATGACTTCATGCTGGTGATCTCCTACAACCCGGGCTACCAGACGGTGCTGAAGGACCTGAAGCCCTCGACGAAGCAGCGCTTCATCGGCCTGCACTTCGACTTCCCGTCGGAGGACATCGAGCGCAAGATCATCCTGAACGAGGCGCCGGGCATCGCTCCGGAAATCGCGCACCAGCTGGTCAACGCCGGCCGCAAGGCGCGGCTGCTGAAGGACCACGGGCTCGAAGAGTCGGCTTCCACGCGGGCGCTGGTGTACGCCGCGAGCATGATCAACGCCGGGCTCGATCCCGTCGCCGCGTGCCAGGTTGCCATGGTCAACCCCATCACCGACGACGAGGAGCTCGCCGAGGCGCTGATGGAGATCGTCCAGGCGCATTTCGGCGCTTGAGTCAAGATCAAGAAATAGACAGGATTAACAGGATTTACATGGTTTTGTTTTTTATTCTTGTTAATTCTGTAAATCCTGTCCATTTGTTGTAATGAGCCGTTCCAAGCAGCAGGCGATCGACGAGCAGCTCACGCAACTGCGCGATGCCAGCCTGGTCGCGCACCGCGAGATCGAGCAGGTGCTGCCCGCGATCCGCCCGCACGGCGCGGACGTGACGCTCGCCTGGATCCTGGCCTGCCGCCGGCTCTACGACTACGACCGGGAGGCGGGCAAGGCCTTCATCCGCGGCAGCCGGGAGGCGGAGCGGGTGTCGGAAACGGTCCTGCCCTGGACCGAGCAGGCCCTGGAGTTCGCGCGCTGGCGCGGCGCCTGGCGCGCGCTCGAGGGCTTCATGGCGAACCTGCCGCGGGCCTACGGCTCGCTCGGCCACGCCGGGCAGCGGCGCTGGGCCGAGATCGGTTTCGTATGGTGCGGCCGGCAGGTGGACAGCGGCTGCGCCTACTTCACGACGCCGGTGGTGGACCTTTCCGGGCGCCAGGGCATCACCGGGATCGAGCAGCTCACGCAGCCGGCCGAGGAGCTGTTCGAGTCGAGGAAGCTCCTCCTCGCCACCTATCTCTCCGGCGCGATCCGCGTTCGGAATCTGCTCGGCGCCCAGGCGATCCTGCCGTGGGCGATGCGCGGCGCCGACATCCTGCAGTCGGGGCGCGCGCGCGGCGAGTCCTATTTCCGGCTCGAGTCCGAGGAGAGCCTGGCGCTCCTGCTCGACCAGCTGCCCGGGTTCCGGCTCGTCGAGCGCAACCGCCTGCTCGCCATGCTGCTCGACGTCTGGTACGGCCACGGCTTCGATCTCAAGGAGGGCAGCTGGTCGCCGGAGAAGGGCCGCCCGTTCGTCGAGACGGACGGGCGCAGCATCTACTTCCCGGCGGTGATGCCGAACCGTGACGAGGCGGTGCTCGGGCTGCTCCACACCGCGGGCCACATGCGCTTCGGCACCTTCGATCGCCTCGCGATGAAGGCGTTGTTCGGAATGGCGGGAGTGGAATTCCCCGAGTCCGGGCCGGTGTCGTGGGCGCCGCTCTACGCGCGCTACGGCGACGACGCGCTGCGCTTCCAGCTGATCTTCGACCTGTGCGAGGACTTGCGGGTCGATTGCCGCATCCAGCGGCTGGTGCCGAACTACCTGCAACGGCTGCTCGCGACCGCGCGCTCGGGCGCGCGCCACCCCGAGACCGGCGTCTACTACAGCCTGGCGGTGCACAGCGTGGAGGACGCGCTGGCGGCCCTCATCGAAAAATCCGGCAACGACGGCGTGCGCGACGAGCGCTTTGCGCCGCTGCTCCGCCCCGAGGCCACGGTCGCGGATGCCTGGCGCATTGCCGCCGCGATCCACAGCGGGAGCGAGCTGCCGCCCGTGACCGATCTCGAGGCGTTTCACGCCGCCTACCTCCCGGGCCGCGGCCCCAACACGACTCGGCTCGCGCATCCCCAGGAGCAGGATGAGCAGCAGCAGCAGACGCAGTCAGGGGCGGAGGGCGAGCAGCGCCCGCAGGAGGGCGGCGAAGAGCAGGAGCCGTCCCCCCAGAACGCCGAGAGCGGCGACCAGCGCGACGGCGGCAAGCAGCAGGAGATCACCGGCTTCGGCGACACCAGCGGCGCCGCGGCCCGCGCCGCCGGCCGCTCCGACGACCCGAAGCAGAACACCGGGGCGTCCGAGAAGGGCGTGGCGTACCCCGAGTGGGACTACCGCGAGTCGCGCTACAAGCGCAACTGGAGCTGGGTGCAGGAGAAAAAGCTCGCGGAGTCGAACATCACCGAGACCAACCGGCTGATGAACCAGTACGGCGCGGCGTTGAAGCGCCTGAAGCGGGCGATCCAGGCGCAGAAGCCGACGCGGCTCGCGCCCCTGCTGCGGCAGTTCGACGGCGACGACATGGACTTGAACGCGGTGGTGAGCTACATCGTGGAGAAGCAGGCCGGGCGCTCGCCGAAGCCGGCCATCTACCGGCGGCGCGAGATGCGCCAGCGCGAGATCGCGGTGACGCTGCTCGCCGACATGTCCACCTCCATCATGCAGCACCTGCCCGAAGGCGGCGGGCGGCTGGTGGACCGCGTGCGCGCGGGCGTGCTGCTGTTCGCGGAGAGTATGGAGGAGGTGGGCGACGCCTATTCCATCGCCGGCTTCTGCTCCAAGTACCGCGACAACGTGAGCTACTACACCATCAAGGACTTCGAGCAGCCGCTGTCGCACGACATCCGCAGCCAGATCGGCGGCATGTCCGGCCGGCTCGCGACGCGCATGGGCGCGGCGATCCGCCACGCCACCGCCTGCTTCGAGGGCATCGAGAGCCGGCGGCGCCTCCTGCTGATCCTGTCCGACGGCCGCCCCGAGGACTACGACGACGGCGGCGACCGGCGCTACCTCCACGAGGACACGCGCATGGCGGTGAAGGAGGCGGTGGCGAAGGGCGTGCACCCGTTCTGCATCACCGTGGACACCATGGCGAACCAGTACCTGCCGCAGATCTTCGGGCGAGGGCACTACCTCGTGCTCGATCACATCAACTCGCTGCCGAACAAGTTGCCTGAGATCTACTTTCGTCTCAGGCGGTGATGGGGATGGGTAACGGACGAGGCGGGCCGGCGCAGTATGTTGCTTCGTGATCAACTCCGCTGGCTGATGGCTCCGGACCGGAGCCGCTGGAAACCGATGTTGATGGGCCTGGCCTTGTGTGTCGCGGCGGCGGGCGCGGCGGTGCTGGCGCAGCCGAGCCCGATTTCTCTCGCCTTCCTGGTCCTGGCAATGCTGGCCTGGTTCGTGGGCGCCTGCGGCATGGTGGGCTACGTGCGCTGGTTCTTCGCGTCCGAAATGTCGCAAGCCAGGCAGGACCATGCCAGTGCGGTCGAGAAAGAGATCAAATAGGACAGTGATGCAGTGTCATCCCTCAGCCCCCGGACGCGCTCTTGCCGCCATCTTGTGCGCGGGACTTGCCGGCTGCGCGATGCCGCCGGAAGTCGTGCCGTACGCGCCGCCGGCAGCGGGTCCGAGCGCGCAGTTCGCGGTGAAGACGGAAAAGATGTGGGCGCCCAACCGCGTGACGCTGTTCCTGGTCCAGGCGGGTCAGGGCGGCGGCACCGGGGTGGCGCGGCTCGTCGGGCAGCTGCAGAGCGGCGAGAAAGTGAAACGGGAGGTCCTCTCGTTCGAATCCACGTTGCCCGCGAACGTGCCCCTGTCGCTGCTTTTCGAATACCGTTACGACGCCGGCTCCCTGCTCGAGACCGGGTGTGATTTCCCGGTCACCCTGACGCTCGCCGCGGGCGGGCGCTACCTGGTGGACTTCATCAAGGACCCGCACGGCTGCCTGCCCCGGTTTTTCGTTCTCGACAAGAGCGGCGCGCCGAGCGAGATCGCGGTGATCCGGAAGTGAATCCCGCCCGGCGGGGCATCCGGGGCCGCCGCGGCGTCGTATCATCGGGGGACCGCGTTCCGGTTCGACGATCCAAAGGGAGGAGACCGTGGCCCAACCCGCCGTGCGGCGCCAAGCCGAGTATGTTCCGCTGACCAAGGAGCAGTTCCGGGAGCGCTTCTACGCCCGGTTTTACGACCCGGCATTCGACGGGGTCAGGGCCGAGCTCGAGAAAGTGTTCGAGAAAGCCTGGGACGGCTACATCGTCTATCGCAAGTCGCCGCGCAAGAAGCCCGCGGGCAAGTCCTACGCCGACCCGAAGTTCGAGCTTCCGGTGGAGTGGCTGGAAGCGCGCGCGGCGATCGAGGCGGCGGAAAAGCGCCAGAAAGACCCGAAATCGCCGTCGCGCATACTGATCGTAAACGGCTCGACGCGCAGCGAGCACACCTGTCCCGGCGAGATCTCGAAGACCCGGCGGCTCGCGCAGCATGCGCAGAAGGCGATCGAGGGGTTGCCGGGCTTTGCAGCGGACTTCCTCGACATCTCCACGCTTGCCGACGAGCCGTACAAGACGATCTACCCGTGCAAGGCCTGCGTTTCGACCGCCCAGCCGCTCTGCCACTGGCCGTGCTCGTGCTATCCCAATCACGCGGTCGGGCAGGTGAACGACTGGATGAACGAGATCTACCCGCGCTGGGTCGCCGCGCACGGCGTCATGATCCTGTGCCCGGTGCACTGGTACCAGGCGCCGGCGAGCCTGAAGCTCATGATCGACCGCCTGGTGTGCGCGGACGGCGGCAATCCCGACCCGACGACCACGAAAGGCAAGAGCCCGATGCTGGCGAAGGAGCTGGAGCTGAAGGGCTGGGATTACCCCAAGCACCTCGCCGGGCGGGCGTTCTCGATCGTGGCGCACGGCGACGCGGCCGGGCCCGAGAACCTGCGCCGCATGCTCACGGACTGGCTCAACGACATCGGCATGATCTCCGCCGGCCCGACCGCGGTGATGGACACGTGGATCGGCTGGTACCAGCCCTACGCCACCAGCCACGAGGATCTCGACAAGGACGAGGACGTCTTCGCCGAGGTGGGCAACGCGGCGCTCGCGCTGACCAACATGGTGAAGCAGATCCGCTCCGGCCAGTACCAGGCGCCCGACGAGGCGCTCCACGATCCAAGGGAAAAGTGAAGGCTTCACAGCGGGCGCGGGAAGTGCTAACTTTGCCTGAGTGCTGAGCGGATTCCAGCATGTGGAAAAGGAGACAGGCCATGGCGATTACACTGGAACAGTTTTCCTCGAAGTGCCACGACATCCTGAAGGCGGAGCCGGGGCCGGCGGGGCGCGAGAAGGTGCGCGCGCTGCTGGAGACCGTGCTCAAGGACGAGGCGTTCGTGGGGAAAGCCCTCGACGATTCGACGCCCGAGCGCAAGATCCTGTTTGAGGATCCGGAGCTGCGGTTCTGCATACTGGCGCATCACTACCAGGGCGCGAAAGTGTCGCCGCCGCACGACCACGGGCCATCCTGGGCGATCTACGGCCAGGCGCGCGGGGAAACCGAGATGAGCGACTACCAGTTGCTGGAGCCCGCCAGCGCCGAAAAGCCGGGCAAGGTGCGCAAGCTGAAGACCTACAAGCTCACGCCGGGAGTGGCGCACGTCTACAACGAGGGCGCTCTCCATTCCCCGACGCGCGCCGGCCCGACGCGGCTGATCCGCATCGAGGGCGTCAACATGGAGCAGGTGAAGCGCCTCAAGTTCGAGGCCGTGTAAATTTAGTGGTGGGCGTCTGACGGGATCGCCGGCAGCGGGCCGCTGCGGACGTTGTTCAGGTGGCGCTGCCGCACCAGCGCCATGGCGATCGCGACGAACAGCCCGAACAGCACGATCACGGTATAGATCGAGAAGTCGAGCCGGATCAGGGCCGCGTAGACCCCGAGCATGACGAGGATCGACAGGTTCTCGTTGAAGTTCTGCACCGCGATCGAGTGGCCGGCGCCCATCAGGATGTGGCCGCGGTGCTGCAGCAGCGCGTTCATCGGCACCACGAAGAAGCCGGCGAGCGCCCCGAGCAGGACCATGAGCGGGATCGCGATCTCCACCCGGCGCACGAATATCATCACGATGACGACCAGGCCCATCGCGATGCCCACCGGCACGATGTTGGCGGCACGGCTGAGCGGGATGAATTTCGCGGCGATCACCGCGCCGGCGGCGATGCCCACCGCGAAGATCCCCTGCAGGACCGTCGCCTGCGACAGCGTGTAGCCGAGCGCGGCTTCCGCCCATTTGAGGACGATGAACTGCAGCGTCGCGCCCGCGCCCCAGAACAGCGTCGTCGTGGCGAGCGAGATCTGGCCCAGCTTGTCGCGCCACAGGAGCCGCACGCAGTGCGAGAACTCGTGGACCAGGAACAGGGGATTCTTGCTGGGCGCGCGGTGGTCGACGCCGGTGTTGGGGATGTAGAGGTTGAACACCGCCGCGACCGCGTAGAAGGTGATGATCACCAGGATCGCCGCCTCCGGCGCCGTGTCGATGCCGGTTTCCAGCCGGGGAACGTCGATCGCGAGCAGCTGCCTCGACACCGTATCGCTGATCAGGACGCCGCCGAGCAGCGTGCCGAGTATGATCGAGGCCACGGTCAGGCCCTCGATCCAGCCGTTGGCGATCACGAGCTTCTGGTGCGGCAGGTACTCCGTCAGGATGCCGTACTTGGCGGGCGAGTAGGCCGCCGCGCCGAGCCCGACGATGCCGTAGGCGAGCAGGACCGAGACGTAGAACGGGGTGCCCGGCAACAGCAGCCAGTCGTAGAAGAACAGCGCGAGGCAGCCCGCGATCTTCACCAGGTTGGTGATGAACATCACGCGCCCCTTGGGCATCGAGTCCGCGAATGCGCCCACGAAAGCCGCGAACACCACGTACGAAACGGTGAAAAAGAACTTGAGCAGGGGCGTCATCCACTCCGGCGCGGCCAGCTGGATCAGCAGCGCGATCGCGGCGATCAACAGCGCATTGTCGGCGAGCGACGAGAAGAACTGCGCCGCCATGATGATGTAGAAGCCGAAAGGCATGCGCGGTCCGGGGGGGCGGGCTTGAAAGGGTGGCGTTTTATACCACAGATCATTGGAAATGTGGTTGAATACTAAACCTTTTTCGCCCATCACCCATTACCCATCACCGAAGTATGGCCGACCGCCGATTGCAGGTGTTCCACACCGTCGCCAAGCACCTGAGCTTCACGAAAGCCGCCGAGCAGCTGTTCATGACGCAGCCGGCGGTGACGTTCCAGATCAAGCAGCTCGAGGAGCACTTCAACGCGCGCCTGTTCGAGCGCAGCCATGGCAAGATCACGCTCACGCCGGCGGGCCGCATGGTGATGGACTACGCCGAGCGCATTCTCGGCATGTCCGATGAAATGGAGCAGCGGGTGGGCGAGCTCACCGGCGCGATGGGCGGGCCGCTGCTGCTCGGCGCGAGCCTGACCATCGCGCAGTACATCCTGCCGCGCATGCTCGGCGAGTTCAAGGCACAGCATCCCCAGGTGCACGCGCACATGACGGTCGGCAATTCCGAGATGATCGAGAGCCGCGTCGCCGATCACGCGCTCGACCTGGGCCTGATCGAGTCGCCGTCCCACCTGCCGGCCCTGCGCACCGAGGCGTGCTGCGAGGACGAGCTGGTGCTGATCTGCGCGCCCTCGCACCGGTTCGCCAGGCTGGGCGGGGTCGAGCCGCGGCAGCTGGTGGGCGAGCCCTACGTGAACCGGGAGCTGGGCTCCGGCACGCGCGAATACACGGACCAGTACCTGCGGCAATGCAGCGTTGCGCTCGATGACCTCAACATCGTGATGGAACTCGGCAGCATCGAGGCGATCAAGGGCGTGGTCGAGACCGGGCTCGGCGTCGCCATTGTCTCGCGCGCCACGGTGGGCAAGGAGCGCAAGCTCGGCACGCTGGTCGCGGTGCCGCTCGAGCCGCGGCTGATGCGGACGTTCTCGTTCGTGCACCCCAAGGAGAAGTTCCGCTCGAAGCTGCTCACCGCGTTCGTCGAGTTCGCCGCGGCCAGGATGAAGAAGCTGGCGAACGAGGGGTGAGGCCGTGCGCCCGCTCTTCGCCACCATCCATTCCGCCGCGCTGAAGCACAACCTCGCCGTGGTGCGCCGCCACGCGCCGGCGTCGAAGGTGCTGGCGGTGATCAAGGCGAACGCCTACGGGCACGGCCTGTCGCGGGCGGCGGCGGCGCTGTCGGAGGCGGACGGCTACGCGCTGCTCGAGCTGGACGAGGCGGTGCGCCTGCGCGAGGCGGGATACCGGCAGCGCATCGTGCTGCTCGAGGGGTTCTTCGGCCCGGACGAGCTGCCGCTGCTGGCACGGCACCGGCTTGCCGCCGTGGTCCACTGCCGGGAGCAGATCGCGGCGCTCGACGGGCTGGCGGCGGACGCGAGGCTCGACGTGCTGCTCAAGGTGAACACCGGCATGAACCGGCTGGGGCTGTCCCCCGGCGAGTTCGCGGCCGCGCGCGACCGCCTGCGGAGCAACCCGGGCGTCGGCGCCATCGCGCTCATGACGCACTTCGCAAACGCCGATGACGCGCGCGGGGTGGCCTGGCAGATGGCGCGCTTGCAGCAGCTGCCGGACGGCGACACCCTTCCGCGCAGCCTCGCCAACTCCGCCGCCATACTGCGTTACCCGGAGACCCACGCCGACTGGGTCCGGCCCGGCATCATGCTCTACGGCTGTTCCCCGTTTCCCGAGGGCGTCGGCGATGAGGCCGGGCTGAAGCCCGCCATGACGCTCGAGAGCCGCATCATCGCGGTGCAGGACCTGCGGCCCGGGGACACCGTGGGCTACGGCGGGATGTTCCGGGCGGACCGGGCGCTGCGGATCGGTGTCGTCGCGTGCGGCTACGCGGACGGCTATCCGCGCCACGCGCCGAATGGAACGCCGGTCAGCGTGGCCGGGCGCACGACGGGCACCGCCGGACGCGTCTCGATGGACTTGTTGTGCGTGGACCTCTCGGAGCTGCCCGAAGCAGGCCCCGGGGCGCGGGTCGTGCTGTGGGGCGAGGGGATGCCGGTGGAACGGGTCGCCCAGGCGGCGGGCACCGTGGGCTATCAGCTGCTGTGCGCGCTCGCGCCGCGCGTTCGTATCGTGGAAGCGTGACGTATGGCAAAAGCCAAGTCGGTCTATTCCTGCACTGAATGCGGCGGCCAGGTGCTCAAGTGGCAGGGCCAGTGCCCGCACTGCCAGGCCTGGAACACGCTGGTCGAGACCGTCGCGGAACCCGCACCCGCCGCCAATCGCTTCGGGCTGGCGGCCCAGGCGGGCCGGCTGCAGCGCCTGTCCGAGGTGGAGGCGCGCGAGGAGTCCCGCATCCGGACCGGCATCGAGGAGTTCGACCGGGTGCTGGGCGGAGGCCTGGTGCCGGGCGGCGTCGTGCTCCTCGGCGGCGATCCCGGCATCGGCAAATCCACGCTGCTGCTGCAGGCGCTCGCCGGAATCGGCGGGACCCGCAAGGTGCTGTACGTCACCGGCGAGGAGTCGAGCGAGCAGGTCGCCCTGCACGCGCGCCGCCTCGGCGTCGATGCGCGCGGCGTGCACGTCCTGCCCGAGATCAACCTGGAGAAAATCCAGGCGGCGCTGGCGGCGGAGCAGCCGGAGATCGCGGTCCTCGATTCGATCCAGACGCTGTACTCGGGCCAGTTGCAGTCGGCGCCCGGATCGGTCGCGCAGGTGCGCGAGTGCGCCGCGCAGCTCACGCGCGTGGCCAAGAGCAGCGGCATCGCCATCGTCCTGATCGGCCACGTGACCAAGGAAGGCGCGCTCGCCGGGCCGCGCGTGCTCGAGCACATGGTGGACACCGTGCTCTATTTCGAGGGGGACACGCATTCGAGCTTCCGCCTGATCCGCGCGTTCAAGAACCGCTACGGCGCGGTCAACGAGCTGGGCGTGTTCGCCATGACGGAAAAGGGCCTGAAGGGCGTGTCCAACCCGTCGGCCCTGTTCCTGTCGCAGCACGGGTCGGAAGTCGCCGGCTCGTGCGTGATGGTGACGCAGGAAGGCACGCGCCCGATGCTGGTGGAGATCCAGGCACTGGTGGACGGGGCGCACGCGCCCAATCCGCGGCGCCTCTCGGTCGGCCTCGAGCAGAACCGGCTCGCGCTGCTGCTCGCCGTACTGCACCGGCACGCCGGCATCGCCTGCTTCGACCAGGACGTGTTCGTCAACGCCGTCGGCGGCGTGAAGATCACCGAGCCCGCCGCGGACCTCGCGGTGCTGATGGCGGTCGTCTCCTCGCTCAAGAACCAGCCGCTGCCCGCCGGGCTCGTGGTATACGGCGAGGTCGGCCTTGTCGGCGAGGTGCGGCCGGTGCAGCGCGGGCAGGAGCGGCTGCGCGAAGCGGCCAAGCTCGGGTTCACGCACGCGCTGATCCCTCACGCCAACAAGCCCCGGCAGGCGATCGCGGGGCTCGAAGTGATGGCCGTGCGGCGCGTCGACGAGGCGGTAATCCGGGTTCGCGACCTCGTTTCGAAGTAGGGCCGCCGGCGCCCCGGACGGCGCGCCGCGGACGCCGCGCGGGACCACAATGCGGCCCGCGGCGATTCCGGCAGTGGGCGCGATCCGGTAAAATGGCAGCCCTTTCCAAGGCAGTTTCCGCGGGAGCAGCGATGAAGGTCCTGGTAACGGTCAAGCGCGTGATCGATCCCTACGTCAAGGTGCGGGTCAAGCCCGACGGCAGCGGCGTCGAGACCGCCAACGTCAAGATGACGATGAACCCGTTCTGCGAGATCGCGATGGAGCAGGCGGTGCGCATGAAGGAGGCGGGCGTCGTGACCGAGATCGTGGCGGTCTCGATCGGCGCCCAGCAGTGCCAGGAGACGCTGCGCACCGCGATGGCGATGGGCGCCGACCGCGGCATCCTGGTCGAGACCGACGTCGAGGTGCAGCCGCTCGCGGTGGCGAAGGTGATGAAGGCAATCGCGGCGAAGGAGTCCCCGCGGCTCGTCATCATGGGCAAGCAGGCGATCGACGACGACTCGAACCAGTCGGGACAGATGCTCGCCGCGCTGCTCGGCTGGCCGCAGGCGGCCTTCATCTCGAAACTCGAGGTGAGCGGCGACAGCGCGGAGGTCACGCGCGAGATCGACGGCGGCCTGGAGAAGCTCACGATCAGGCTGCCGGCGGTGGTGACCACCGACCTGCGCCTGAACGAGCCGCGCTACGTGACGCTGCCCAACATCATGAAGGCCAAGAAGAAGCCGCTCGAGGTCGTGAAGCCCGACGCGCTCGGCGTGGACGTGACCCCGCGCCTCACCACGCTGAAAATGCAGGAGCCGGCCAAGCGCGGCGCCGGCGTCAAGGTCGCCGACGTGAAGGAGCTGGTGGCGAAGCTCAGGAATGAGGCGAAGGTCATTTAGAACCGTGGATCGTGATTCGTGAATCGTGATTCGTCCCTGAAAACTGAAAACTGAAGCGGGAAATACATGGCAGTTCTCGTAATCGCGGAGCACGACGGCAAGCAGCTCAAGACGGGCACGGCGAGCGCCGTGACGGCGGCGGCGAAGATGGGCGGCGACGTGACGGTGCTGGTGGCCGGCCACCAGTGCGCGGATGCCGCGCAGGCGGCGGCGAAACTCGCCGGCGTGAAGAAGGCGCTCCATTGCGACGCACCGCATTACCAGGGATTCCTCGCGGAGAACCTCGCCGCCCTGATCGTGCCGCTCGCCGCGAATTTCACGCATCTCGTGGCGCCGGCCACCGGCTTCGGCAAGAACCTCATGCCGCGCGTCGCGGCGCTGCTCGACGTGCAGCAGATCTCGGACATTTCCGCGGTGGACGCGCCCGATACGTTCGTGCGGCCCATTTACGCCGGCAACGTGCTCGCCACGGTGAGATCCTCGGACAGGATCAAGGTGGTGACGGTACGGGGCACCGCGTTCGACGCCGCGGGCGCGGGCGGAGCCGCGCCCGTCGAAGCCCTCGCGCCGGGACCGGATACGGGGCTCTCGAAATTCAACGGGCAGGAACTGACCAAATCGGCACGTCCCGAGCTGGCCGCGGCGCGCATTATCGTCTCCGGCGGCCGCGGCATGGGCAGCGCCGAGAGCTTCAAGATACTGGAAGCGCTCGCCGACAAGCTCGGCGCGGCAGTCGGCGCCTCGCGCGCGGCGGTGGACTCGGGCTTCGTGCCGAACGATTACCAGGTCGGGCAGACCGGCAAGATCGTCGCGCCCGAGCTCTACATCGCGGTCGGCATCTCCGGCGCGATCCAGCATCTCGCGGGGATGAAGGACAGCAAGGTGATCATCGCCATCAACAAGGATGCGGAAGCCCCGATTTTCGCCGTCGCCAACTACTGGCTCGTCGAGGACCTGTTCAAAGCCGTCCCCGAGCTCACGAGCGAGCTCTAAGGACGGATCGTGAGATCGGGAGTTCGGGAGATCGGGAGGGGGATTCTGCTCGCTCTCACGCCCTCACGCTCTCCCGCTCTCCCGCGCGGCAGGAGCGATTGTTGATGTCTACATATTCCGCGCCGCTGAAGGACATGCGCTTCGCCATCGAGGAGCTGGCGGGGCTGTCCGAGGTCGCGGCGCTGCCGGGCCATGGCGAGGTCAACGCCGAGCTGGTGGAGGCGGTGCTGGGCGAGGCGGGGAAATTCGCGCAGGAGGTGCTCGATCCCCTGAACCGCGAGGGCGACCGGCAGGGGGCGCGCCTCTCCGACGGCGCGGTAACCGCGCCGAAGGGGTTCAAGGAGGCCTATCGCCAGTTCGTCGAGGCGGGGTGGAACGGCCTCGGCGGCGAGCCCGAGTACGGCGGGCAGGGCCTGCCGCACCTCATCGCGACCCCGGTTCAGGAAATCTGGAAGAGCGCGAACATGGCGCTGTGCCTCGCCCCGATGCTCACCTCGGGCGTGCTCGAGGCGCTGAGAGCGCACGCCTCGCCGGAGCAGCTGAAAACCTATGCCGGCAAGCTCACCTCGGGCGTGTGGACCGGCACCATGAACCTGACCGAGCCGCAGGCGGGCTCGGATCTCTCGGCGGTGCGCACGCGCGCCGTGCGCGAAGGCGGCCACTACCGCATCCAGGGCACCAAGATCTTCATCACCTGGGGCGAGCACGACCTGTCGGAGAACATCATCCACCTCGTGCTCGCCCGCACGCCCGACGCGCCGGAAGGCGTGAAGGGCATCTCGCTGTTCATCGTTCCCAAGTTCCTGCCGAAGCCGGACGGCACGCCGGGCGAGCGCAACGACGTCAAGTGCGTCTCGATCGAGCACAAGCTCGGGATCCGCGGCAGTCCGACCTGCGTGCTCGCGTACGGCGACCGGAAGGGCGCGATCGGCCACCTCGTGGGCGAAGAGAACCGCGGCCTCGAGTACATGTTCACCATGATGAACCACGCGCGCCTCGCGGTCGGCGTGGAGGGCGTGGCGGCCGGCGAGCGCGCCTACCAGCACGCGCTGGAATACGCGCGGACGCGCGTGCAGGGCCGCGAGATCGGCCAGCGGGGCGGCGACCGCGTCACCATCATCCACCACCCCGACGTGCGCCGGATGCTCATGAGCATGCGGGCGCAGACGGAGGCGATGCGCGCGCTCGCGTACTTCGCGGCGGCGACGCTCGACAAGGCCAGGCGCCATCCCGATCCCGCGGAGAAGCGGCGGAACCAGTCGCTGCTTGACCTGCTGACCCCGGTCGTCAAGGGCTGGTGCACCGAGCAGGGGGTGGAGGTCGCCTCGACCGGCATCCAGGTCCACGGCGGCATGGGCTTCATCGAGGAGACCGGCGCGACGCAGTACCTGCGCGATGCGCGCATCACGACGATCTACGAAGGCACCACCGGCATTCAGGCCAACGACCTGGTCGGGCGCAAGGTGGCGCTTGAAAAGGGCGCGACCGCGAACGCCATGATCGGCGCGATGCGCGCGCTCGAGCCGACGCTCGCGTCGGCCGGAGAGACCTACCTGCGCGACGGCCTCAAGGAGAGCGTCGACGGGCTCGAAGCCGCGACGCACTGGATCGTGCGCACGCATGCGGGAGATCCCAGGGCGGTCGCCGGCGTGGCGGTGCCGTACCTCAAGCTCTTCGGCACCGTGGCGGGCGGCTGGATGATGGCGCGCGCGGCGCTCATCGCCCATGAGAAGCGCAAGCAGCCGGACGCCGACCGTGATTTCCTCGACGCCAAGCTTGCGACCGCGCGCTTCTTCGCCGAGCACGAGCTGCCGAAGGCGCTGCCGCTCGCGCGCGAGGTCACGCGCGGCGCGGACAGCGTCCTCGCGCTCGCGCCCGAGAAATTCTGAAATGAATACGCCGCATACGCCACTGCTGGCCAACCCCGTACTTGAGCGGCTGAAACGCGGCGAGCTCGCCCTCACCCTCATGGTCCGCCACGCGCGCACGGTGGACATCGCGCTTGCCGCGCGGACGTGCGGCTTCGACGGGCTGTTCTTCGACCTGCAGCACGGCGTGATCCCGGAGCACGAGATCTCGCAGATGGCCGTCGCCGCGATGAACATGGGCGTGGCGCCGATCGTGCGCGTGCCGGAGAAGGACTACGCCGCGGCGCTCCGGATGCTCGACAACGGGGCGCTCGGCATCATCATGCCCGAGGTCACGACCGTGGAGGACGCGCGCAATTCCGTCGCGGCGTGCAAGTATCCCCCGGTCGGCAACCGCGGCGCGTTCGGCGGCTGGGCGCACTTCGCCTATCGTTCGGTGCCCGCGCCGGAGGCGAGAAAGGCGATCAACGATGCGACGCTCCTCATCCTCATGATCGAGAGCAGGACGGCGCTCGGCAACATCGAGGCGATCGCGGCGGTTCCCGGCGTGGACGTCATCCATATCGGAACGAACGATCTTTCGACCGATCTCGGCCACCCGGGCGAGCTCGCGCACCCCGACGTCCTCGCCGCCATCGAGCGCGTGGCAAAAGCGTGCAAGGCGAACGGCAAGTTCGCCGGCGTCGGCGGGCTCTACGGCGGCGACGCGGCGAAGGCGCTGCCGGCGGTGGTCAAGCTCGGCGCGCGGTTCATCACTTCCGCCAGCGAGTGGAACCTGATGCTGGCGGCGGGGACGCAGCGGGTCAAGGCGCTGCGCGCCCTGGAGCCCTAGAAAGCGGCGAGATACGGGTGGCGAGACCCGCTAGAGGCTGGTGCGCAGCCCCTTCACCGGCGGTTGCTGCTGCGGCTGCTCCAGCGAGCGCTTGACCAGCTCTTCCCACATGCCGTCGGTGGACTTGCGCAGCACGACGCTGGCATCGGCATCGTGCACGTACCAGAAACCGCGCTCGATTTCCGAGCGCAGCTCGCCGGGCTTCCACAGCACCAGGCCGGCGAAGAACCGCGCGTGCTCGGCCCCGGCCTCGATGATGCCGTCCACCTGGTCGCGCTCGACCACAATGTGCAGATCGGGCAGGAGCTCGACCGCGCCGCTGGCCGGGCTGCCCTGGCGCTGCACCAGCGCGAACAGCGTTCCGGTATTGACCGGCCCGCCAAGGTAGATCGGGTCGGTCACCTTCTTCGACGGCTCGTGATCGGGGAACATCCGCCCCAGCGTCATCCGCGTCGGCCGGTTGACGATGAAACCCAGGTGCTGGCCGTTGCCGACCGGCTTGGCGACGAGGATGGTCGCGCCGTAGAGGCGGTCGCGCAGCGCGGGCCTGGCGACGAGTATCACCGGCTCGCTGGAGGGCTCGGCGGCGGGCACAGGCGTGCTGCAGGCGAGCGCGGCTGCGGCACTTATCGTGAATTCCCTGATCCTCACATGCGCCAGAATATCAGATAACCCGCACGCTCGCACCAGAACGGATCACAACGTCGCGCCAGGCTGGCCGAGCGCGTGCTCCGCAAGCTGCCCGATGACCCAGTTGTAGGCGTCGTCCACTGAATCGGTGCGGTGCACCAGGTCCACGTCCGGCGCGTTGATCGTGCCGTGACGCACGAGCGCGTCGAAGTCGATCACCTGCCGCCAGTATTCCGTGCCGAACAGGACGATCGGCATCGGTTTCGTCATCTTGCGCGTCTGCGTGAGCGTCAGCAGCTCGAACAGCTCGTCGAGCGTGCCGAAGCCGCCCGGGAACACGATGACCGCCTTCGCGAGATAGGCGAACCAGAACTTGCGCATGAAAAAATAATGGAAGTGGAACGCCAGCTCGCGCGTGACGTACGGGTTGTCGAACTCCTCGACCGGTATCGAAATGGTGAGGCCCACGTTCAGGCCGCGGGCATCGGCAGCCCCCCGGTTGGCGGCTTCCATGATGCCCGGGCCGCCGCCGGTGCATACCACGAAGCGCCGCGTCTTCGGGTCGAGGTCCTTGGACCATTGCGTCAGCCGGAACGCGAGCTCGCGCGCGGCCTCGTAGTAGGCCGCCATCGCGAGGGCAGTGCGGGCGCCCTCGACGCCGCCGCCACCGCTCTCGGCCTTGCGCAGCGCCGCCTCGGCCTGCTCGCGCGACTTGATCCGGGCCGAGCCCATGAACACAATGGTGTCGTCGACGCGGTGCGCCTCGAACCGGCTTTTCGGCTCGAGATATTCGGAAAGAATGCGTAATGCCCGGGCGTCGCGGCTGTTCAGGAACGCCTGGTTGCGATAGGCCTTCACCGGGTGGCGCTTGCGTTCGGTCATGGAGCGTCCTGGAAATGATTGGGGACTGACCCGCGTTTATACCATCATGCGGCCGGCCCGCCCCGGTCGCCACCTCCGTGCGCGCGCGAGGCAAGGCGACCGCATTGCGTAAAAGCCTTGATATGAATCAATAAACCGTAGTAGTACTGTCGCTAGTCTTGACCCGGAAACCGTATGGCAGCCGATAAACCTGACGACGCGAGCGCGCGGCAAGTCGACCTCGACGAGGTCGCCAGGCTGATCGAAGCCCTCGAGCGCGACCTGGGGAAGCTCAAGGGCAGTTCCCGCGACGTTCAGCGCCTGAGAGACGAGATCGAGACCCTCAAGAACGTGCTCAAGTCGCCGGTGCGCCGGCACCACTGGGTGAGAGACGCGCTGCACGGCATCCGGGACCGCATCGACGACGCGCTCGACGCCGCAATGGCCGAGGGGATCGAAGTCGGCCGCCATATCGCGGAAATCGGGCGGATACTCGGCATGTAATTCGCCTAATCCTTGACCTTGATCAAGGTCGCCGGGCTGCCTGAGCGTAGATTGAACGGCGCTCAACTCCTACAGGAGGGTGCCATGAGCATGATGACTGCGCTGGTCCTTGCCGCCCTGTTTGCCACGATTGGATCGCTCATCGCCGGGATCACCTCGATGGCCACCGATAGTGAAGTCGGCCATGCGAGCAGCCTGCAATGGATGGCCAGGCGGGTGGGGTTCCAGGCGCTGGCGTTGCTGTTTATCGTGGTCGCGCTGCTGTCCTAGGCGCGTTCGCGACACAGCGGGTCGGGGAGCAGGGTAGCGCAGCGCGCGTTACCGGCGCGGCTGCGGGGGATATGCGTGCCCCGCGCCCCCGGCTTCAGAAGACGTTGGGCGGGGACAGCGCCAGCACTTCCGCGACGCAATCGGCCAGGTAATAGATCAGGTAGCTGACGACCAGCAGCAGCAATTCCACGCCATGCTTCAGGGTTTGCAGCAGCTGGAGTTGCTGCTCGAACCACGCGAGGTATTCCAGCCGTTCCTGCTGATATTGCGCCAGCAGAACGGCGAGTTCTTCGGCAGTCGTATCCATCTCCCTGGCGCGACGGCGCAATACAACCGTTTGTCAGGCGGGGGCTGAGCCTGGATCGGTCACACCGCGGGATCGGGGCGGCGTAGCAGCGGAAACAACCTGTCGGGCGGCGGGGACGGGGCCACCCGGATGTCATATTATACCGGCACCGACTCGATCGATCCCAGGTCCCCGGAATGAAATGCTCCGCCTGCGGGGCGGCGCTGCCCGCCACCTCGCTGATCTGCTCGTTTTGCGGCACGCGCAACGCCGTCGATCTGCGCAGCCTGTCCGCGTCCACGGACCAGGCGCCGGACGCGCCGCGTCCCTGCCCCGAGTGCGGCACCCCGATGGAAAGCGTCAACGTCGGCAACCGCAAGCGGTTCTTCATCGAGCAGTGCGCCCGCTGCCACGGCCTGTTCTTCGACCTCAACGAGCTCCAGGCCCTGCTCGATGACGCGGTCGCGCCGACCTACGAAGTCAGGTTCACGCTGCTGTCTTCCCTCCAGAACGAGAGCCCCGTGCCGCGCCGCAAGGTCTCCTACGTGCCGTGTCCCGATTGCGGCAAGCTGATGAATCGCGTCGGGTTCGGCCAGCGCAGCGGGGTGGTCGTGGATCGATGCCGCGACCACGGCGTGTGGCTGGAAGGCGGGGAGCTGCACCGGCTCATGGAATGGAAAAAGGCCGGCGGCCAGGTGCTGGACCGCCAATCCGGGGCAGTGGACACCCCCGCCAACGAGCTCCTGAAGGTCCTGACGGAGGAATCCGGTTCCACGACCGCGCTGCGCAGCCTGGGCAGGCTGCTGCGCGGCATTGGCGAGGCATGAACAAAAAACCCCGCCGCGGCGGGGTTTGTTTTCAGAGCTTGCGCAGCTCCGCCAACAGCTCCGGGCTCTCGGGTATCGTCCCCTGCGGGTACACCTTGGCGTAGCGGACGATGCCCTTGGCGTCGACCACGTAGGCCGCGCGCTTGTCCATGCCGCGCTCCTCGTTGAAGATGCCGTAGGCCTTGCCGACCGCGCCGTGCGGCCAGTAATCCGACAGCAGGGGGAAGGGCACGCCGCCCAGCTTCTCCGCCCAGCCCTTGAGGCTCGGAGCCGGGTCGGCGCTGATTTGCAGGATCTCGCAGTTCAACTTCCTGAATTCTTCGTAGTTCGCACGGAACCCGTTGACCTGGTTCGTTCACCCGCCGGTGAAGGCGAACGGCATGAACGCGACCACGACCGGCCGGCCCTTGAAACTGGAGAGCGCGAGCTTCTGGTCGGTGTGCGAGGGGAGCGTGAAATCCGGTGCGGCTACGCCTTCCTTGATTTCCATTGCAAAGTCTCCTTTATCAATTTCCCATGAAATCGCGCTTGCCGAGCTCCACGCCGTTGTGCCGCAGGATGTCGTAGGCGGTCGTGGCGTGAAACATGAAGTTGGGCATCGACCGGTTGAGCAGCAACTCCAGCCCCTTGAAGTTCAGCTCGCGGTCGCGCATCTTCACCGTGACCGCCTTGTCCTCCGAGCCATCGATCTGCCCGGGCTTGATCGCGCCCAGCCAGGCGACGGTCTTCTCCACCCGCGCGGCCAGCTCCGCGAGGCTCTTTTCGCTGTCTTCGTACTTGGGCGCTTCGATTCCCGCGAGCAGGGCGGTGCAATTCCTGGCGTGGTCGGTCGCGGCCTGGACCTGCCGGGCGAGACTGAACATGTCGGGATAGAAGCGATAGCTGAGCAGGCTCGTTTCGTCGAACTTCTTTTCGGCGTACAGCGCCTGCGCCTTTTTCAGGCAGCCGGCCAGGCCGTTCAGGTGCTTGACGAACACGGGCACGGAAATCGGGTACATCGAGACTGCCATTATTCTTCTCCTTGGGTGACGAGATGCGGGTGACGAGCTACAGGTGACGATTATATCGCGTCACCGGTAGTACTAGCCGGGATAGGCGTCGAACGCGATGGCGTCGGCGGGGCAGCCCAGCGCCTCGGCCATGCGGTTGAGCGTATCGTCGGTCAGCGCGACCACCTGGTAGTCGGCCTCGATGCCCTTGGCGGACAGGAACGCCCTGGCCGCGGCGTTGGAGGTCCAGGTCACGACGAGGTCCGGTGTGTCCTCCCCGACCCGGCGGCTCACCGGAAAGCCGTCGGCCTT
>MERD01000039.1:133929-146778 GCA_001771935.1 Betaproteobacteria bacterium RIFCSPLOWO2_02_FULL_67_26 | reverse complement strand
ATCCTTCCGCGAAACGTCTTGCTGAAGCTGCCGCAGCCGCTCCGCAGTGGCGGCTTTATTCCCGAATTGGGAAAGGACGGTAACGTCCACGTCGCGGGTTAAACGAGGCTCGCCCCAGCGCTGAAGGGCGATCCCGCCGATGAAGCAGAATTGTTCGCCACTACGTGACAGGAAACGCTGGACCTCGAGGGCCGCCTCGAGGACGGTTTTCATCGGGGGGTGCGGAGCTTCGAGAACAGGCGTTGCTGCTCGACGAGACCGGATTCGCGCCGCGGCGGCAGGTCCTCCGGCAAGGGCATGCTGAGCAGGTCCAGGGCAGCTGCCTTGGCTTGCTCGTCCGTCATGCTCGCGAGTTCCTCGCGCCGAATGCGCGCAAGCTCGCGCCCGGCGCGTTCCCAGGTTTCGGTCCAGCGCTTGAGTTCAGCGTCGCTCACATGCGTATTTTACCTCTGACAATCGCTTTCGACCCACGAATCACGATTCACGCCTTTCGAAGGTGGGCGGTGGCTTCTTCCTCCGCTCGGGCCTTGATCTCGCGCGCCATCGGCTCGCGCATTTCCTCGAGGATGTGGCCCACCAGCCCGATCGCGCGGGCCATCACGCCGATGCCGCGCACGATCCGCCACGGCAGTTGCAGCTCGCTGGCGATCGCGCCGATCGCGCCGGTGGCGTTGACGGGCAGTGACTTGCCGTAAACCGCTTCCGCTTCCTGCGCCACCCGCTTCATCAGCTTGATGTAAGGCCCGTCGAAGCCGTTCTCGGCTGCGATCTGGAACAGCCGCGGGGCGCGCGGGTCCACCGGCTTATGCAGGTGGTGCCCGATGCCGGGTACCGCCTGCTTGCGGCTGTGGAAACGCTCGACAATCTGGCTGGCGAGCTTGTCGAAATCGGCCTTCTTCGCGGGATCGGGGATGGCCTCCTGCAGCATGCGCGCCGCGGTCTCCATGCTGCCGACGAAGACACTGCCGAGGCCGCACAATCCGGCGGCGACCGCGGCCTGCATGGCTTCCGGCGCGCCGGTGTAAGTCATGCGGGCTGCGATGGCGCTCGGCGTAAGGCCGTGCTCCACCAGCGTGACCGCGATGGCGTTGAACACGACGGATTCCCGCGTCGTCGGAAGACGGTCGGTCAACTCGAGGAATGCCATGTCTCCAAGCGAAAGGGTGCCGAGGACGTCCTTGCACAGGTCGTAGCCCTTGACCGTGATTCTGTCGGTCGTGCTCCAGGCGATGTCGGTGCGGATCGGTTTGAGCTTGCTCATGGCGGCGTAATCCTTGGGTTGGGAAAGGGCGACTGCCCCGCGAATTCTAGCGGACGGGCGGGGCGTTTGTTCTAGAATAGCCGGTCATATTCAACACAGCGATGCCGGAGATGAATACGAAGGCACAGACGGTGCAGCCCGCCGCGCGCGCGGAGGACGACCGCAAGGTCCTGCAGCGCGACCCCAATCCCCATATCTTCCGTCCGATCAGTTTCCGCTCGGTGACGGCGCGCAACCGGATCATGGTCTCGCCGATGTGCCAGTACTCGGCAATGGAAGGCGTGCCGAACGACTGGCATTTCCAGAATCTTGCCTCGCGCGCCGTGGGCGGGGCGGGCATCGTGTTCGTGGAAATGACGAATGTGGAGCCCCGCGGGCGCATCACCGCGGGGTGCCTCGGGTTGTGGAACGATGAGCAGCGCGATGCCTTGGCGCGCATCGCACGCTTCGTGAAGGCGCAGGGGGCGGTGGCAGGCATCCAGATCGCCCACGCGGGACGCAAGGCCTCGACCGCGCCTCCGTGGAAGGGCGGCAAGCCCATACTCCCGGCGAACGGCGGCTGGGAGGCGGTCGCGCCATCGCCGATCCCCTTTGGCGAGGGCTACCCGGCGCCGCTCGAGTTGGACGAGAAGACGATCGCCGCCACCGTGGGCTCGTTCGCCGCATCCGCGCGGCGGGCGCGCGAAGCGGGGTTCGACGTGATCGAGCTCCACGGCGCGCACGGCTACCTGATATCGAGCTTCCTGTCGCCGATCGCGAACCGCCGCACCGACCGCTACGGCGGCAGCTTCGCGAACCGCATCCGCTTCATGCTCGAAGTGGTGGACGCCGTGCGCTCGGAATGGCCGGATGACAAGCCGCTGTTCGTGCGCATTTCCTGCAGCGACTGGATGGAGGGCGGCTGGGACCTGGAATCGAGCGTGACCCTCGCGCATACGCTCAAGGCGGGCGGCAAGGTGGACCTCATCGACTGCTCGAGCGGCGGGGTGGATCCGCGCCAGAAGGTCAGTCCGCATCCGGGATACCAGGTGCCGTTCGCCGCGGCGGTTCGCAGCCGCGCGAGCATTGCCACCGGCGCGATCGGCCTGATTTCCAGCCCGGAGATGGCCGAGCAGATCGTCGCCAACGGCCAGGCCGATATCGTCGTCATGGCACGCGCGTTCCTCAACGATCCGTACTGGCCGCTCCACGCCGCCAAGGCGCTGAAAGCGAAGGTTCCCTGGCCGCCGCAGTACGAGCGGGGAGATATCTTCTGAGCGCGACGGCATCGTTCGAGGCCCTGACCCCGACGTCCTTCCTGTCGCGATCGGGCAGGGTCTATGCCGATCGTGCCGCGGTGATCGACGACGAGCGCCGCTTCACGTATGCCGAGCTCCTCGACCGCTGCCTGCGGCTCGGCGGCGCGCTGCGCAACATGGGCATACCCGAAGGCGGGCGCGTGGCGGTGCTCGCGCCCAACACCCACGTCCTGCTCGAATCGCACTATGGCGTCCCGTTCGCCGGCGCGGTGCTGGTGGCGCTCAACACCCGGCTCACCGCCGGTGATCTTTCTTTCATCGTCGCGCATAGCGGCGCGCAGGTGCTGATCTACGATTACGAGTTCGAAAGCGTCGCCCGGGACATCGCGGCGCAGGTGGGCGGTGGATTGCGTCTGGTACGCGCCGGGCGCCCCGACGATTCATACGAGCACCTGCTGAGCAGTTCCGGGCCCTGGCATCGCGCGGTGGCCGACGAGCGCGGGCTGCTGTCGATCAATTACACGAGCGGCACCACCGGCAAGCCGAAGGGCGTCATGTATCACCATCGCGGCGCCTACCTCCAGGCGCTGGCAATGGCGATGGAGACGCGGCTCGATTGCGACAGCACTTTTCTCTGGACGCTGCCGATGTTTCATTGCAACGGCTGGTGCTTCCCGTGGGGCGTGACTGCTGCGGGAGCGGTTCACCTCTGCCTGCGCCGGTTTGATGCGGGGCGGGTGTGGAAACACCTGCGTGAATCGGGCGTAACGCACCTGAACGGCGCGCCCACGGTGCTCGTCATGCTGGCGTGGCACCCGGACGCAGCCCGGCTTGCGCGAGCCGTGCGCGTGGCGACCGGCGGGGCGCCGCCGACGCCGGCGATCCTGAAGCGCATGGCCGAGCTCGGCATGGACGTCACCCATCTCTATGGCCTCACCGAAACGTTCGGTCCCGCGGTGATCTGCGAGTGGCGCGGCGAGTGGGGCCGGCTCCCGATGGAGCAGCAGGCGCTGATCAAGGCGCGCCAGGGCGTGGGCAACGTGATTTCACAGGAGCTGCGCGTCGTCGACCCGCGCGGCAACGACGTGCCGCAGGACGGCATGACCCTCGGCGAGATCGCATTGCGCGGCAACAACGTGATGCTCGGTTACTACCAGGACGAGATCGCCACGCGCAAGGCGATTCCCGATGGCTGGTTCCGCACCGGCGACCTGGGCGTGATGCATTCGGACGGCTACATAGAAATCAAGGACCGCGCCAAGGACATCATTCTCTCGGGGGGCGAGAATATCGCCTCGATCGAGGTCGAGCGCGCGCTCTGCGCCCATCCGGACGTGATGGAGGCCGCAGTGGTCGCCGGCCCGGATCCGAAGTGGGGTGAAGTGCCCGTTGCATTCGTCGCGCTCAAGGCCGGTGCGGCCGTGACCGAGGCGGAGCTGGTCGCCTACGCGCGCGAGCACATGGCGCACTTCAAGGCCCCGAAGCGGATAGACTTCGGCGACCTGCCCAAAAACGCCACCGGCAAGATCCAGAAGTTCGTCCTGCGCGACCGCGCGCGGGAAATGATGAAGCGTGAACTGAAACAGTGATCCGTTTCCAAGAGAGCCGCCATGGACAAGGTCTTTGCATCGCCGGAACAGGCAATTGCCGACATCGCCGACGGAGCGACGATTGCGATCGCCGGTTTCAGCGTGGGGCATCGATTTGCAACGAGCCTGATACTCGCGTTGCGCGACAAGGGCACGAGAGAGCTGTGCGTTGTCTGCAACTCCCTGGGTGACCCGGGAGCGACCCGCGGCCAGATCCTCGCCGAGAACCGGCAGGTGAAGAAGCTGATCGCGGCGTTTTCCGTCCGGCCCGGCACGCCCACGGCGAGCGAGGAGCAGATCGGCGCCGGTGAGCTGGAGGTCGAGCTGGTTCCGCAGGGCATTTTGGTCGAGCGCTGCCGCGCGGGCGGCGCCGGCATACCCGCGTTCTACTCGCCGACCAGCGTCGGCACCGATCTCGTGAAGGGCAGGGAGATCCGCGAGTTCGATGGCAAGCCCCATGTCCTCGAGTATGCGATACACGTGGACTACGCTTTCCTGAGGGGTTATCGCGGGGACCGCCTCGGCAACGTCCAGTTCCGTGGCGGGAGCCAGAACTTCAATCCCAGCTTCGCGAAGGCCGCGCGCGTTGCGATCGTCGAGGTCGACGAGATCGTGGAGCCGGGCGTGATCCCGCCGGAGCTGATCGATCTGCCGGGAATATTCGTATCGCGCGTCGTGAAGACGACGCAGAAATTCGACCTCTGGCGCCGCCCGGAGCGGCGGCCTTCGGACAAGCCGCGCCTCTACAACGGCAAGCCGGCGCTGACGCGGGCGGGCATCGCGAAGAATGCCGCCCGCCTCGTCAAGGACGGGAGCTACGTGAATCTGGGCGTCGGCATTCCCACGATGGTTTCGAACTACCTCGTGGGCCGCGACGTGATCCTGCACGCGGAGAACGGCGTCCTGGGTTACGGCCACATGCTGACGGAGGAGAACGAGATCGATCCGGACATCTACAACGCCGCCGGGCAGTTCGTGTCACTCAAGCCCGGGGCGTCGTTCTTCGACAGCGTGACCTCGTTCGAGATGGCGCGCGGCGGCAGGATCGACACGGTGATCCTCGGCGCGTACGAGGTGGACCGCACCGCGAGCGTCGCGAACTGGAGCACGGCGGACGCCAAGCGCGGCGGCATCGGCGGGGCGATGGACCTCCTCTCGGGCAAGGGCGATCTCGTCATCGTGATGGAGCACACCGACAGCAAGGGCCGCCCGAAACTGCGCAAGCAATGCACCTACCCCTTGACCGGGAAAGGCTGCGTCACCTATGTCGTCACCGACCTGGCGCTGCTGCGCTGGGACGGCGCCCGGTTCGTCCTCGATGAAGTGGCGCCGGGGTTCACGCCGCAGGAAGTCATCGCGCTTACGGAAATGGATCTCACGGCCGGGCCGGACGTGCGTGCCATGGCGTGATCAAGCGGAGCGAGCGGCGCCGCACTTCCAGCAATCCGTGAATTGACCTTCGATCTGCTCGCCGCATTTCGGGCAGCGCCAGTGCTGGCCGTGGAACTGGCGGGCGAAATCACCCCGCAGGAATGCCACCAGCAGCGCCTGCGCGCGATCGAATTGACGGTCGTCCGAAATCCACACCGAGCAGACGTCTACCGGCAGCTCGCCCCAGCCGCTCGTGAGAAACTCGCCGCGCACCGTCGCGGTGATCCCGTTGGACTCGAGAAAGCCCTTCACGAGGTGCGCTTCCGGCGCGTGCTTGGCGACGTGGATCTGCTTCATGCTTCGCGGCGTCCTAAGCCAGCGCGCGCTGCACCCATTCGGCGCACAGCAGCGTCGGGCCGTCCTTCCCGAGCGGGCCGGTAATCTGCGCGCCCAGTGGCAGGCCAAGCGGGCCGCGGAACACCGGCACGGTAACGGCCGGGCAATGCAGAACGGTCCAGCTCGCGCCGAAGGTCGGCTCCCCGGTGGACGCGAGCCCTTCGGGCGCCTCGCCCATGGCGCTGGGCGAGAGCAAGGCATCGTAGTCGCGGAACCAGTCGGCGAGACGCGCGCGGCAGCGCTGCGCGATCGCCTGCGCCTCTTCGTACTGCGCCCGAGTGACGCGGCCCCCGCCCAGCAGGCGGCCCATCAGCATTTCGGAGATGAGATCGGGGAAATGCGTGCGCTCGTAGGCGAGCGCGCGGAACATCTCGTAGGTGCTGATCGTGATCTGGACCTCGACCAGGCGCGCGAACTCTCCGTCGAGATCGACTTCGGCCATGCGGGCGCCCGCCCGCGCCAGCCGCGGGACGGCCTGCTCGAGTGCCTCCCGGGTCGGGCGGTCTGCCTGGCTCCAGTAGGGCGTGCGGCAGAACCCGATGCGCGGCTTCATGCCGGGCACCGCATCGAAAGAGGTCACGGGACCACCGCTCAGCTCCTCGACGATCAATGCCGCGTCGGGTACGGAGCGCGTCAGCGTGCCGACGTGGTCGAGCGAATCCGACAGGGCCTTCAAGCCGGCGCGGTTGACCAGCCCAAACGTCGGCTTGTAGCCCACCACGCCGCAGTACGCCGCAGGCCGGATCACGGACGACGTGGTCTGGGTGCCGAAGGCGATCGGCACCATCCCGTCGGCGACCGCCGCGGCGGAACCCTGGGACGAGCCGCCGGGCGTGTGCTTGAGGTTGTGCGGGTTGCGCGTCTTGCCCGGGTGCCGCGTAGCGAACTCGGTGGTGACCGTTTTGCCGAGGATCACGCCGCCCCGCTCGCGCACCTGCGCCACGCACGCGGCGTCGCATGACGTGCGATTGCCGCGGTAGATGGGCGAGCCGTACTCCGTGGGTAGATCCGCGGTGTCGAATACGTCCTTCACCCCGACCGGTATGCCGTGCAGTCGCGTCCGGCGCGGCTCCTTGTCGCGGGTACGGGCTTGCGACAGCGCGAGCTCGGCGTCGAAAAAGGCCCATGCCTGCACGTCCTTTTCGCGCTGCCCGATGCGCTCCAGGCAGGCCGCAACGAGCGCTTCGGACGTGAGCTTGCCCGCCGCGATGCGCGCAGCGGCGTCGGTGGCTGAAAGCTGGCTGAGCGTGTCCATTGGAGCCCGTCAATCATAGACCACGATGCCTTGATGTTAAAGTTGCGTGCCGGCTTCATCGGCTCGCAGCCGGTTGTCCCGTTTTCGGGCATGATTCGTTGAGGTGAATGGCCATGGCAGTACTGCGCATGCTGGGTGCCGGCGCGGCACAGGAGCGCGGGCGCAAAGGCCGTGCGTTAGCCGGGCGGGAGTGACGAGTGTCGGGTGACCAATGAGGGGGGTGCAGTCGGTCAGCGAGATTCTCGCGGACAAGGTTGCGGCGCTCCGGCCGGACGCGATCCCGGCGACGGTGCGGGAGCGCGCCGAGCAGCTCCTGGTGGACGTCATCGGGCTGTGTGTCGCCGCGCGCGGCACCGATTATGTGCGGGCGGTGGTTTCCGCGTCGGATACGGGGGGCGGCTGCACGGCGATCGGCCACTCGGCGACCTACGATGCCGGGACGGCTGCGCTCGTCAACGGGACTGCCGCCCACGGCGAGGATTTCGACGACACCTTCGAAGGCGGGCCGGTGCACTCGAGCGCCGTCGTCGTCCCGGCGGTGTTGGCAGCCTGCGAGCGCTTCGGCCGCGACGGCCGCGCGGCGCTGGCCGGCATCGTTTCCGGGGTCGAGGCGATATGCCGGCTTTCGATGGTGATTCCCAAGGCAATCCACAAGGCGGGATTCCATCCGACGAGCGTGCTCGGGACGATCGGCGCCGCGCTCGCCGCCTCGAAAGCCATGGGACTGGATCGCAGGCAGACGGTGGACGCGCTCGGCATCGCCGGCAGCATGTCCGGGGGCATTATCGAGTACCTGGCGGAGGGCGCGTGGACGAAGCGCATGCACCCGGGCTGGGCGGCAAAGGCGGGGCTCACGGCCGCACGTCTCGGCCAGACCGGATTTCTCGGCCCGCGCACCGTTCTCGAAGGGGCCCACGGCCTGTTCCACGGCTTCGCGCGCTCGGTCGAGGGCGATTACGGCGTGGTGACGAGCGGTTTCGGCGAGAAGTGGTTCATGGACGGCATTACTTTCAAGCCGTACGCGACCGGGACCATGAACCAGCCGTACGTCGACTGCGCGCTGCGGCTCGCGAAGCGCGGCATCCGCGCCGAGGACGTGACCGAGGTGCTGTGCGAGACGGCCGAGGGCTACGTGCACCGCCTGTGGGAGCCGCTCGCTTCCAAGCACCGGCCGGCGAACGCGTACGCGGCGAAGTTCAGCACGCCGTTCAATATCGCGGTCGCGTTGGTGACGGGCGGGGCCGGATTGGGGGCGTTTACCGAGGAGACGGCGAAGGATGAGCGCATCCTCGCGCTCGCGTCGAGGGTCCGTTACGTGGTGGACCCGAAGAACCCCTACCCGAAGGCGTACACCGGGCATGTCCGCATGACGCTGACGAACGGCCAGGTGGTGGAGGAGCGCCAGCCGCACATCCGCGGCGGTGCGCACGAGCCGCTCACCCGCGCGGAGATCGAGGCGAAGTTCCGCGGCAACTGCGAGTACGGCGGCTGGACGAAGGAGAAGGCGGAGCGTGTCTTGAAGGCGCTGCCGAAGCTGTTCAACGGCCCGCTCGACCTGGCTCCGCTGCGCGGATAGGCCCATGCGCGCCACGATGATGAAATTTCCCCTGACGCTCGCTCACATCCTCGAGCGCGCTGGAAAGCTGTTTCCCGGGTCGGAGATCGTCTCGCGGTTGCCCGACAAGTCGCTGCACCGCTATCGCTACGCCGAGTTCCACCGCCGCGCGCGCCTGCTCGCGGCGGCGCTCGCGCGCATGGGCCTGAAGCGCGGGGAGCGCGTGGCGACCCTGATGTGGAACCACTATGCGCACCTGGAAGCCTACTTCGCGATTCCCTGCGCCGGCGGGGTACTGCATACGCTGAATCTCAGGCTGCACCCCGATGACATCGCCTACATCGCGAACCACGCGGGCGACCGGTTCCTGATCGTGGACGACGTGCTGCTGCCGCTCTACGACAAGTTCAGGGCGGCCGCGAAATTTGAAAAGGTCTTCGTCGTTCCGCTGACCGGGGCCGCCGTGCCGTCCGGCTTCGAGGACTACGAAAGGCTGGCCGGCAGGGGCAGGCCCCGGCAAATTCCCAGGCTCCGGGAAGAGGATGCCGCCGGCATGTGCTACACGTCGGGCACGACCGGCCGCCCCAAGGGGGTGGTCTATTCGCACCGGGCGCTGGTGCTGCATTCGCTCGCGTCCGCGCTTCCCGACGTGATGGGGATGGGCAACCACGATACGGTCACACCCGTCGTGCCCATGTTTCACGTCAACGCGTGGGGCATCCCGTTCACCGCGGTGATGGTCGGCGCGAAGCTTGCGTTTCCCGGCCCGCATCTCGATGCCGTGAACCTGCTCGACCTGTATCAATCGGAACAGGTGACGCTCACCGCCGGCGTTCCGACGATCTGGGCCGGTATCCTGCAGGCACTGGAAAACGAGCCTTCACGCTGGCAGCTGAAGCCCGGCATGCGCATGGTGGTGGGCGGCGCCGCGGCACCCGAGGCGATGATCCGCGCCTTCGACCGCCACCACCTGCGGGTGCTGCACGGCTGGGGCATGACCGAGACCACGCCGGTTGCCTCGGTGAACTACGTGAAGCGCGAGCTCGGCGGCCTGGCCGGGGAAGCGCTATACGCGCAGCGCGCGAAGCAGGGCGTGCCGCTGCCGTTCGTGGAGGTTCGCGCCATGACCCCGGACGGCGAGGCGCCGTGGGACGGCAGGACGATGGGCGAGCTGGAAGTGCGCGGGCCCTGGATCGCATCGTCCTACCACGATCTCGACGCCGAGTCGGACAAGTGGAGCGAGGACGGCTGGTTCCGCACCGGCGACATCGTCACGATCGACGTGCACGGCTATATCAAGATCACCGACCGCAGCAAGGATCTCATCAAGTCGGGCGGCGAGTGGATCAGCTCGGTGGACCTGGAGAACGCCCTCGCCGGGCATCCCAAGGTGGCGGAAGCCGCCGTGATCGCGGTGCCGCACCCCAAGTGGGACGAGCGGCCGCTCGCGGTGGTGGTGCTGAAGCCCGGGCAGTCGGCGACGGCGGAGGAGCTGCGCGAGTATCTCGCTCCGAAATTCGCCCGTTACTGGCTGCCGGACGGTTTCGAATTCGTGCCGGAGATACCGCGCACCTCGACCGGCAAGATGCTGAAAGCCAAGTTGCGCGAGCAGTTCAGGAACTACAAGTCCCGTGATGGGTGACGGAGTCGCGTAGTAACAGGGAGACGGCCGGAATGGATCTGGAGATCAAGGGCAGGCTTGCCCTGGTGACGGGCTCGACGCTCGGCATCGGCCGGGCCATCGCGGAAGAGCTGGTCGCAGAAGGCGCCCGTGTCATCGTCAACGGACGGCGCGCGCAGGCGGTCGAGGAAACGGTAACTGCACTCTCGCGTCACGGGCAGGCGCATGGTATCGCGGCGGATTTGGCGACGGCGGAGGGCGCGCGGGAAGTTGCGGAAGGCGCGGCGCGTATCGGCCCGGTTGACATCCTGGTCAACAACGTCGGCTTCTTCGAGGTCAAGAAGTTCACCGATATATCCGACCGCGACTGGCTCGGCATGTTCGAGCTCAACGTGATGAGCGGCGTGCGCCTGGCGCGCGCGCTGTTCCCGGGCATGCTGGCGCGGAACTGGGGCCGCGTGGTGTTCATCGCCAGCGAGCAGGGCGCCAAGCCCAATCCCGACATGCTGCATTACGCGATGTCGAAGACCGCCCAGGTATCTGTCGCCCGCGGGCTCGCCGAGCTGACGAAGGGCACGCGCGTCACCGTGAACAGCGTGCTGGCCGCGCCGACCTGGTCGGAAGGAGTCGAAGCCTTCCTCGAGACCATGGCGCCGGCGGCCGGCAAGACCGCCGCCGCCATGCGGACGGCCTACTTCGACGGCCCCGGCGCCAGCTCGCTGCTCCAGCGCTGGGCGGAACCGCGCGAGATCGCGGCACAGGTCGCGTTTCTTTGCTCGGAGCGCGCTTCGGCCATCAACGGCGCCGCGCAGCGCGTGGATGGCGGCATTGTGAGATCATTGTTCTAGTTGGTGATGGGTGATGGGTGATGAGTGATGAGTGAAAAGAGCCTCCAAATCGACATCGTATCCGACGTGGTCTGACCCTGGTGCTTCATCGGGAAGCGCAAGCTCGCGGACGCCATGAACCGCTACCGCGAGCGGCACCCGGATGGCCCCGAGCCGGCCGTGCGCTGGCTGCCGTATCAGCTGAATCCCGACATGCCCGACAACGGCATGGCGCGGGCCGACTATGTGATGCGCAAGTTCGGCGCGCGCGGCGGCAGCGTGTATTCCCGGGTCGCCCTGGCGGGCAAGCAGGTCGGCATTGATTTCGCTTTCGACAGCATCAAGGTGCAGCCCAACACCGTGGATACCCATCGCCTGATGCGCCTTGCAGAGAAGGCGGGCCGGCAGGACGGGATGGCCGAAGAACTGTTTCGCGCCTATTTCATCGAGGGCGTCAACCTGAACGACAAGGATGCGCTCGCCGACGTCGCCGCGCGCGCGGGGCTGGATCGCGATGCGACACGCGACTACCTGTCCAGCGACGAGGACCGCGCATTGATCGCCCAGGCCGACGTCGATGCGCGCGTTGCAGGCGTCAGCGGCGTCCCGTTCTTCATCTTCAACAACAGGATCGGCGTGTCCGGCGCGCAGGACGCCGCGGTGCTGCTGGATGCGATGGAGCAATCGCTTCAAGCCAGTGACAAGTGATCGTCACTCGTCACGTTCCTTGAGCAATGTCAGAGTCGACCACCTACCACAACGCGCTGCAGATCGGCTCGATGCTGCTCGAGTACCGGCTGGAATCGGTGCTCGGCGTGGGGGGCTTCGGCATGACCTACCTCGCGCGGGACACCAACCTCGAGAAGCACGTCGCGATCAAGGAGTACCTGCCGGCCGAGCTTGCGGTGCGCGCGCTCGACGGCAGCGTGGTCCCGATTACCACCGAGTTCAAGTACAACTATACGTGGGGCCTCGAGCGCTTCATCCTCGAGGCGCGGACGCTCGCCAAGTTCAGTCACCCCCACATCGTCCGGGTGAACCGCTACTTCGAGGCGAACAGCACCGGCTACATGGTAATGGACTACGAGAAGGGCGTATCGCTCAACCAGATGCTGAAGGGCGGCGAGCGGCCGGACGAGACGAAGCTGAAGACGATCCTCATGCCGCTGCTCGACGGCCTGCACGCCGTGCACGCGACGGGATTTCTCCACCGCGACATCAAGCCGTCGAACATTTTCGTGCGCGATGGCGGGAGCCCGGTGCTGATCGATTTCGGCGCCTCCCGGCAGGCCATGGGCGGCGCGACCAAGAGCCTGACTTCGGTGCTGACGCCGGGATACGCCCCGCTCGAGCAGTATACGAGCGACGGCAACCAGGGACCGTGGTCGGACATCTATGCGATGGCGGGCGTGCTCTACCGCGCGTTCGTGAACGACAATCCTCCGGACGCCGTCAGCCGGATCAGGAGCGACGTGGTTCCCGCCAAGCTTGCGGCGTTGCGCGGCCGGGTGAGCGAGCCGATGCTGCGGGCGCTGGAATGGGCGCTCGTGCTCGACGAAAAGCAGCGTCCGCAGAGCGTGCAGGAATGGAAGCAGGCGCTGGAGGGACGCACGGCCGCGCCCGCGTCGGCGCGGATGACCGCGCAGTCTGCGCCCACGCTGCTGGCCGGCGGGGCAGGGGCAGCGGGCAGCCCGCCCACGCCCGCGCAGAGCGGGCCGAGGCCGCTGCCGTCTCAG
>MERD01000039.1:23141-133905 GCA_001771935.1 Betaproteobacteria bacterium RIFCSPLOWO2_02_FULL_67_26 | reverse complement strand
CCGGTCGAGCCGGGCGGATCGGGCTGGCGCTGGGTCGGGATCGGGCTCGTCCTGTTCATCGCCCTGCTGGCTGGAAACGCCTGGTACAAGCAGCGGCAGGCCGAGCGGGTCGCCGCCCAGCAGCGCGCCGCGGAGCAAACGGCGCTGCAGCAGCAGGAAGCCGAGCGCCTGCAGGAGGGGCGGCGCGCGGCGGAACGACTCCGGCTGGAGCAACAGGAGGCGCGGGAGCGCGATTCGGGTGTGCGCGACGCGGAGCAGCAAAGGCTTGCCGACGAGCGCGACGCCCGGCTGCGCGAAACGGAAAAGCGCGCCGCGGAAGTCGAGGCGGCGCTCAGGCGGCTGGAAGCGGAACGCGCGCGGGACAAGGCCGCTTTCGGGCCCGGGCCGCCGGCCGACGCCTTTCGGGAACGCCCGCCGCGCGAGCGCGACGAGCGGCCCGGCGGCGAGGGTTTCGATGACCTCAGGCGCAAGACCGAGGCCGATTTCCGCGCCGCGGACGGGAACGGGGACGGT
Source organism: Betaproteobacteria bacterium RIFCSPLOWO2_02_FULL_67_26 (assembly GCA_001771935.1). Taxonomy (GTDB): domain Bacteria; phylum Pseudomonadota; class Gammaproteobacteria; order Burkholderiales; family SG8-41; genus SG8-41. Next base: position 133,392 of record MERD01000039.1, on the reverse strand, counting down.
TACCTGACCCGGGAGGAGGCGCAGAGCCGCATGCCGTTCGTCGCCAAGGAGTTCCACCGCGTCGATGCCGATGGCGACGGGCGCGTAGCTCCGCACGAACTCATGCAATTCCGGCAGGGGATGCTCAGGCGCTTCCAGAAAAAATAGACTGGAAGCCGGGCCCCGGCGAAAGGCGGCCGCACGATTGCATCCAGGGTCAGCATGGCTGCGTATAGGGCGATGCGTCCGGCGGCTTTCCTGCGTCATTCCAGGCGCGTGGATAGCGGGCTGATTGTCAATGGCTTTCAGGACTCGGCACGATTATACTGAAGCCCCTGCCGGCGCACGTTCGATTCTTCGCAAGGAGTGAAAAAATGGGACTGCGGCTCAAGTTCAACCTGGTCTTGCTGGTGGTGTTCACGCTCGGGCTCGCCGTCACCGGCTACGTTTCCTACGACCTGTTGCACAGGAATGCGCGCGACGAGGTGCTGCGCAATGCCGGAGTGATGATGGAAGCGGCGCTCTCGATGCGCGGCTACACGGTCAAGCAGATCCGCCCGCTGCTGCCGTACGGTCCCGAAACGTTCCACCCGCAGGGCGTGCCGGCGTACTCGGCGACCGAGATCATGAATTCGCTGCGCGCAAAATACCCGGATTACTTCTACAAGGAGGCGGCGCTGAACCCGACCAACCCGCGCAACAAGGCGGTGGAGTGGGAAACGGACCTCGTCAATGCGTTCCGCACCAGCCCCGACCGCGGCGAGATCAGCGGGGTGCGCGATACGCCGACCGGCCGCTCGCTGTACCTGGCGCGCCCGTTCCAGATCAAGGACAAGGCCTGCCTCGCCTGCCACACCACGGCCGCCGAGGCGCCGCCCGCGATGGTGAAAATCTACGGCCCCAACAACGGGTTCGGCTGGAAGCACAACGAGGTCATCGGCGCGCAGATCGTGTCGGTGCCGATGTCGCTGCCGATCGCGAACGCGAACCGCGCGTTCTACACCTTCATGGCGTCGCTCAGCGCGGTATTCGTGGTGCTGTTCATCATCCTCAACGTCATGATGAGCGCGCTGATCGTGCGGCCGGTCACCCGCATGTCGAAGGCCGCCGACGAGATCAGCACCGGCAACATGGAGATTCCCGAGTTCAGCGAGAAGGGCGGCGACGAAATGGCGCTGCTCGCGAAATCGTTCAACCGCATGCGCCGCAGCCTGGAGAAGGCGATCGAGCTCATCGAGAAGTGACGGGCGACGCGCGACGAGTGACGGGTCATGCCTGAAGCCGCGAACGCGCTGCCGTCGGGCTACACGCTGCACGAGTACCGGATCGACGCGGTGCTCGGCGCCGGCGGTTTCGGCCTGACCTATCTCGCGACCGACGGCAACCTCAACCTCAAGGTCGCGGTCAAGGAATACCTTCCAGGCGACTTCGCATCGCGCGGCGAGGACAGCACGGTGCAGCCCCGGTCGGAGGACACGACCGAATCGTTCCAGTGGGGGCTACGGCGCTTCATGGACGAGGCGAAGACGCTCGCCTCGTTCCGCCATCCCAACATCGTGCGGGTGATGCGCTTCTTCGAGGCGAACCAGACCGGCTACATGGTGATGGAGTTCGTCGAGGGCAAGCCGCTGTCGGAATGGATCGCGACGCGCCGGCCGTTGCCGCAGGGCACGCTGGTCTCGATGGTCGCGCCGCTGCTCGATGGGCTCGAGGTCATCCACAAGGCCGGCTACCTCCACCGCGACATCAAGCCCGCCAACATCTTCATGCGCGACGACGGCTCTCCGGTGCTGATCGATTTCGGGTCGGCGCGCCATCTCACGGGCGGGAACCAGGAGCTGACCGCCGTCGTGTCGCCCGGCTACGCGCCGTTGGAGCAGTATCACGCGCATGGAAAGCAAGGTCCGTGGAGCGACATCTATGCTTTCGGTGGCGTCATGTACTGGATGCTGACCGGCAATAAGCCTGTAGAGGCCGCGGCGCGGGTCCGCCAGGACGTGCTGCCGCCCGCGGTGAAGGCGGGCGACGCGAAGGTTTACACCCGCGACTTTCTGGAGGTTGTGGATTGGGCATTGAAGCCCAACGAGGACGAGCGGCCGCAAAGCATCGCGGAATTCAAGCGCAGGCTCGCGGGCGGCGCGGCTGCCACCTTGGACCGCACCGTTCCGGTATCGGCGGCGGATGCGGCGACGGTGCTCGCCCGGCCCGCGGAAGCCGGCGGCATGAGCGGGCTGACGGGGGTCGTGCTCGATCGCGAGCAGGTGAAGCTCGTGGAGGGCGAGATCGCGCGCCACCTCGGGCCGATCGCCGCGGTAGTGGTGCGGAATGCGGCCAAGAAAGCGCTGTCGATTTCCGCGCTGGCTGAGGCCGTTGCGGGGGAAATCCCCGACGAAAAAGCGCGCGCGGCGTTCATCAGGAAATTCGTCACCGGCGAAACCTCGAGCAAGCCGGTGGGGGACCCGACCCGTAGGGCGCCCGACCTCACGGTGTCGCAGAAATTCACCGCGGATACCTTGCAGAAGGCCGAAGTCGCGCTCGCGCAGTACATCGGCGCCATCGCGAAGGTCGTGGTGAAGCGCTCGGCGGCGAGGGCCCGCGACGAGGCCGAGCTCTACCTGCTGATTGCCGACGAGATCAAGGACCCGGCGGAACGCAAGGCATTCATCCGCAAGGCGGTCTCGGTTTCCGGCAAGCGCTGAGCCGGCGCCGCGGCTGCAGGCTCGCGGCCAGGCTTATTCCAGGTATTGGGCGGTCCACCGGACGAACAGCGCGTACGCCGCGGCCTTCATGGCGTACTTGTCGGCGTAATCCCTGGGGTCCAGCGGGTCGTACACGTAGTAATTGGCGCGGTTGTTGGTCGCGGTCATGATGTGCCGGATCTTGTCCGGCAGCGTGTACGGGGGCTGCCACTCAAAATCATCCTGCGCTTCGTAATGCAGAAATAGCGGCAGAATCGGGACGCCGGTGCGGATGGATACCTCGAAGGCGCCGGACTTGAATTCCTTGAACAGCCGGCGCCCCTTGCAGCCGCCTTCCGGGTAGAGCGCGATGTTCTGCCCCGCGTTGACGGCGTTGACCATGGCATCGATGGCATTGTCCCGTGAGTCAGGGTCGTCACGGTCCACGAACAGCGTGCCGGCCGCCTTGGCGATCCGGCCCGCGATATGCCAGTCCTGCACCTGCAGCTTGGCCAGCGACACGACGTTGAACAGCGCCGGGATCCCGATGTCCTCGAATGCCGAAGGGTGATTGGCGATCAGGATGAATCTCTCGGGCAGGCGCTTGCGGTTCTTCTGATGCAGCCGCAGGTCCACGTCGAGCGCGCGCACGAAAGCCCGGCACCAGACGTGAAACAAGCGGGCCACCGGATGCGTGCCGGGCCACGGCAGCCAGGCAAGGAGGTACACCAGTATCGTGAGCAGGATGAAATCCGCCCAGCCGACGAGTTTTCGAATCAAGCGTAGCAGCAGCGTCATCCGGCTTATCCCCCACTTGTGCAGATCCCGCTGAGCCAGGGCGGCAGCATCATTCTTCTTCCATCCGCAGCCACATCAGAGGGAAATTATTATAGTTCTCTCCCCAGCAGGAAATCACGCACGACCTTGATTTGATCCTCGGCCATGAGCATCGGCGCGTGGCCGATGCCTTCGAATTCGACCAGCGCCGGTTTCGGCCCGCGCTGCGACATCTGCACCGCGGTGTCCTTTTGCAGCAGGTCGGATCGCGCGCCGCGCAGGAGCAGGGTGGGGCACGCAATGGTGTCCCAATACTGCCAAAGATCCACGTCCGCGAGCGGCCCTTTCTGGAACGGGATGCTGATGCCCGGGTCGTAGCACAAACCCCACGAACCGTCCTCGTGCCGCTTCGCGCCGTGCTCGGTGAGGTGCCGCCACTGGGTATCGGTCAGCGGGCCAAACGGCGCGCAAACCATGCGCACCATGGCTTCAAGCTCATCGAAAGTATTGAAACGCGGGTCCTTGCCCACGTAGGCAGCGATGCGCTCGAGCGCGGCCTTGGGGATGACCGTGCCGACGTCGTTCAGCACCATCCTCTCGAGCGGGGACTTGGGGCGGGAGGCGAGCAGCATGCCGATGATGCCCCCCATCGAAGTGCCGACCCAGCAGATGTGCTTCGGCTTGCCACCCGCAGTCACGCGCGCGATCAACGCCGTCATATCGGCACAGTACTGCGGGTAACCATAATCTTCCTTGGCGTAGAGCCAATCGCTATTCCCGCGCCCCGCGAAATCGGGGCAAACCACCCGGAAATCCGGCAGCAGGGCCTGCGCCAGGAAATCGAAGTCACGGCCATTGCGCGTCAATCCGTGCGCGCAGATCACCACGCGCTCTGCTCCGGGGTCGCCCCAGTCGGTGTAATGGATGCGGTGAAAGCCCTTGGAACTGATGCCGAGGATATGGTCGCTGTTCATGTTCCTGCCGGTGCCATTGTCGACCCGCCGGAGTTTATCGCCTCTGCGCGACAGCGTCAGGGCAGGACAGCGCGAGGCATGGACAATCGACGGGTTTCCGGATGGCTTAGAATCCGCCTTTTCGCCAGGGGGTGGCAGTTTGCACAGCGTTTGCGTCTTCTGCGGGTCGAACACCGGCGCGGGCGAGGCCTATTCGGACGCGGCGCGCGCGCTGGCCCGCGCGATCGTGGAACGCGGGCTCAAGCTGGTTTATGGCGGGGGCAGCATCGGGCTCATGGGCGTGCTGGGCGAGGCGGCCCTCGCCGCGGGCGGCCACGTGATCGGTGTCACGCCGCGGCGCCTCCTGGAGCGGGAGGTCGTGCACAAGGGGCTGACCGAGCTGCGGGTGGTCGAAACCATGCACCAGCGCAAGGCATTGATGGCCGAGCTTGCGGACGGCTTCATTGCGCTGCCGGGGGGGCTAGGCACGCTCGACGAGCTGTTCGAGATGCTGACGTGGATCCAGCTCGGGATACACCGCAAGCCGTGCGCCCTGCTCGAGGTGGACGGCTACTACGCCGGGCTCACGGCGTTTCTCGACCACGCGGTCGAGCAGCGCTTCCTGAAGGCGGAGCATCGGGCCATGCTCATCATCGATCGCGATCCGGATGTGCTGCTCGCCCGGCTCGCCTCGGCTCGGCTCCCGAATGTGAGCAAGTGGATCGGCGGCAGTGGTTAACCCGCAGGAACCGGGGTTCCACGCGCTTATGTGGGCATAAGTAATTCCGAGGGCCGCTGCGGAAGAGCGCGCTTAGAATCGCGAGAATGACGTCCCGGACGGGCCTTTTCGCCGCATGAGCACCGCATCGAAAGAAACTGCTTCGCCGCGCACCGAGGCGCGGAACACGACCTGCTACATGTGCGCGTGCCGCTGCGGCATCCGCGTCACGCTCAGGAACGGCGAGGTCCGCTACATCGAGGGCAATCCCGACCATCCGCTCAACAAGGGCGTGATCTGCGCCAAGGGCGCGTCCGGCATCATGAAGCAGTACTCGCCGGCGCGGCTGACGCAACCGCTGAGGCGAAAGCCGGGTGCCGAGCGCGGCGCGTCCGAGTTCGAGGCGATCTCGTGGGACGAGGCGTTCGCCCTGATGGAAGAGCGGCTCGCGAAGATCCGCGCCACCGATCCCAAGCGATTCGCCCTGTTCACGGGCCGCGACCAGATGCAAGCGCTGACGGGGCTGTTCGCGCGCCAGTTCGGCACGCCCAACTATGCCGCCCACGGCGGATTCTGCTCGGTCAACATGGCGGCCGGCATGATCTACACCATCGGCGGCTCGTTCTGGGAATTCGGCGGTCCGGACCTCGAGCGCGCGAAGCTGTTCGTGATGATCGGCACGGCGGAAGACCATCACTCCAACCCGCTCAAGATCGCGATCTCGAAATTCAAGCGCAACGGCGGCCGCTTCATCTCGGTGAACCCGGTGCGCACCGGCTATTCGGCTATCGCGGACGATTGGGTGCCGATCCGGCCCGGCACCGATGGCGCGCTGCTGCTCGCGTTGTGCCACGAGATCATCCATCTCGGGCTCTACGACCGCGAATTCCTGGCGCGCTACACCAACGCCGGCTACCTCATCAACGGCGATGCGGCGTCGGACGATTACGGCATGCCGGTGCTGGACCGGTCGAAGAGCGAGGAGATCCCGGAGTACCCGCGCCACAAGCTGTGGTGGGACCGGCACACGCAGCGGCCCGTAACGTGCCACCTGCCCGATGCTGATCCGCACCTGCTCGGGGAATTCCAGCTGCCCGACGGCATGCCCGTCAAGCCCGCCTTCCAGTTGCTCATGGACCGGGTGAGGGACTACACCCCGGAGTGGGCGGAAGGCATCACCGGCATCCCCGCGCAAACCATACGACGGCTCGCGCACGAGATGGGGGTCACCGCGCGCGACCAGAAAATCGAACTGCCGATCGCGTGGACCGACTCCTGGGGTGTCGAGCACGAAACGGTGACCGGCAACCCGGTGGCGTTTCACGCAATGCGCGGCCTGGCGGCGCATTCGAACGGCTTCCATACCGTGCGGTCGCTGGCGATCCTGATGTCGCTCCTTGGCACCATCGACCGCCCGGGCGGTTTCCGCCACAAGGCACCGTTCCCGCGCGGCATTCCGCCGCTTGCGAAGACGCCGAAAGGCCCCGAGGGCGTGAGGCCCGGAACCCCGCTGGGCGGGCTCGCGCTCGGCTGGCCCGGCACGCCCGACGACCTTTTCGTCGACGGCGAGGGCACGCCGGTGCGCATCGACAAGGCGTTTTCGTGGGAATACCCGCTGGCGGTTCACGGCCTCATGCACAACGTCATCACCAACGCCTGGCGCGGCGATCCCTACCGCATCGACACGTTGATGATCTTCATGGCGAACATGGCGTGGAATTCGACCATGAACACGGTCGAAGTCCGTCGCATGCTGAACGATCGCGAAGCGACCGGTGAGTACAAGATCCCGTTCATCGTCGTCTGCGACGCTTTCCAGTCCGAGATGACCGCGTTCGCGGACCTCGTGCTGCCCGACACGACCTATCTCGAGCGCCACGACGTGATGTCGATCCTCGATCGCCCGATCTCCGAGTTCGACGGCCCGGTCGACGCGGTGCGCGTGCCGGTGGTGCCGCCGCGCGGGGAATGCAAGCCGTTCCAGGAGGTGCTGATCGAGCTTGCGGGCCGGCTCGGGCTGCCGGCATTCGTCAACGCGGACGGCTCGCGCAAGTACCGCGGCTACCCCGACTTCATCGTCAACTACGAGACCGAGCCCGGCTCGGGCATCGGATTTCTGGCCGGCTGGCGCGGCAAGGGTGGCGAGAAGTTCATGCACGGCGAGCCCAACCCGCGCCAGTGGGAAATGTACGCGCAAAACAACTGCGTGTTCCACCACCGGCTGCCACGCTCCTACCAGTACATGCGCAACTGGAACCAGGGCTACCACGAGTGGGCGCAGCGCACCCGCCTGCGCCGCTACGCCGATCCGATCGTCATACAGATCTACTCGGAGGTGCTGCAGAAGTTCCGGCTCGCGGCGCAGGGCAAGGGGCGCTACCGCAAGCGCCCGCCCGCACACCTGCGGCAGCGCATCGAGACCTACTTCGACCCGCTGCCGTTCTATTACACGCCGCTGGAGACGCAGGTTACGGACGGCGTGAAGTACCCGCTGGCGGCGATCACGCAGCGGCCGATGGCGATGTACCACTCGTGGGATTCGCAGAACGCGTGGCTGCGTCAGATCCACGCCCACAACTATCTCTTCCTCAATTCAGAGACTGCGCGCGCTTACAGTGTCGAGGACGGCGGCTGGATCTGGGTCGAGTCGCCCCACGGGCGCGTGCGCTGCCTGTGCCGCACGAGCGAAACGGTGGAGCCGGGCACGGTGTGGACGTGGAACGCCATCGGTAAGGCGCGTGGCGCCTGGCACCTTGCCCCCGACGCGAACGAGTCGCGTCTGGGCTTCCTGCTCAACCACCTGATCGCGGACGAGTTGCCCGCACCGCCCAGCCTTGGCCTGCCGGGGGGCGAGGGGCGCGGCGGGCAGCGGATTTCGAATTCCGATCCGGTGACGGGACAGGCCGGCTGGTACGACCTGCGGGTGCGGATCTACCCGGCAGCGCCGGGCGAGCCGCAGGAGAGCTGGCCGCAGTTCGACACGGTCGGGCCCGTGCCGGGTAGCAGCGCGGCCCGGCGCCTGTGGCAGGCATTCGTCGCCGGCAAGGGGGAATTCAAGTGACTCAGCTCGCACTGGTCATCGATCTCAACGTATGCGTTGGCTGCCACGCGTGCGTCACGAGCTGCAAGGAGTGGAACACCTCCGGGGTGGCCGGATTCCTGTCCGACGACCGTCCCTACGACCGCGACCCCACCGGGACATTCTTCAACCGGGTTCAAACCTTCGAGGTCGGAGAGTATCCGGACGCGCAGACCGTGCATTTCCCGAAGTCCTGCCTGCATTGCGAGGACCCGCCCTGCGTGCCCGTGTGCCCGACCGGGGCAAGCTACAAGCGCGCCGAGGACGGCATCGTGCTGGTCGACTACGACAAGTGCATCGGCTGCAAGTATTGCGCCTGGGCCTGCCCGTACGGGGTGCGCGAAGTCGACGAACACCAGAAGGTCATGAAGAAATGCACGCTGTGCGTGGATCGCATCTACGACCCGGCGCTGCCCGAAGCCGAACGCAAGCCCGCTTGCGTCATGGCATGTCCCACCAGCGCGCGCCTCTACGGGGATATCCACGATCCGGAGTCGGTCGTGTCGAAGGCGATACGCGAACAGGGCGGATATGCGCTGATGCCGGAATGGGGCACCCAGCCGGCGAACCATTACCTGCCACGGCGCAGGACCGAGATGCGCATCCACAAGGATGAACTGGAGCGCGCCGACAACCCCTTGAAGATCGACGGACTGCTGCCGAAACCGGCCCTCAAGGAGCCGGCGCTGGACGACGTGACGTCCTGGTAATGCTGGGCGCGGAACGCGAAATGCGGAATGCAGGAGAGTGAAGGCTTGAGACCATGAATCCCGCCTTCTCCGTCATCTTCCTGACCACCCTGATCGGCGTTGGCCAGGGGCTGTTTCTTGCGCTCTACGCCGCGGAGCTCGGGTCCGCGTTCGAGCTGGTTCCGCCCCAGGATAGCAGGAGTTTCTTCGCGCTCGGCGCGGCGCTGGCGCTTGGCTTCCTGGCCGCGGGTTTGGCCGCCTCGTTCTTCCACCTGGGCCGACCGGAGCGCGCCTGGCGCGCCGCGGCCCGGTGGCGCACCTCGTGGTTGTCACGGGAAGTGATCGTCCTTCCGGCCTTCATGGCGGCAGTACTCTGCTATGGCGCGGCGCACTATCTGGGCCTCCCGGCGACGCTCATGACCGGCGCGGTCGCGTCCGTTCTCTGCCTCGCGCTCTTCGTCTGCACCGGCATGATTTACGCGTGCATCAAGTTCCTGCAGGAATGGGCGACGCCGCTCACCGTGGTGAATTACCTGCTGCTCGGCTGTGCATCGGGATTCGCGTTCGCGACGCCGATGGCGGCCGCGACCGGCAACGGCCTGGTGGTACCGTTGGCTGCCGGGGCCGTGATGCTGTCGCTCGCCGCCTGGGCGACGCGCGCCGCGGCGCTCGCCCGCAACCGCCGAATCAAGCCGAAGTCCACCGTACAGACGGCGATCGGGATCAAGCATCCACGCATCGCGCAGAAAGCACAGGGCTTCATGTGCGGCTCGTTCAATACCCGGGAGTTCTTTCACGGACGTGGGGGGCAGGCGATGTCGCTGGTGAAGTGGGGTTTCATCGTGCTGGCGTTCCCGGCGCCGGTCGCACTGATCGCCGCAGGCACAGCGCTCGCCTCCGTGCCGCTGCTCTCAGCGGCTTTCATCACGCAGTATCTGGGCCTGATCGCCGAACGCTGGTACTTCTTCGCCCAAGCCAACCATCCCCAGAATCTCTATTACCAGGCCATTTCGTGAGCGCCGGTGCGCGCCGGCCGGCATGGTGCGCTGCGCAAACAGGTTGATTGAAACGGGGAAACTCGGTAGCCTACGCCTTCTTGTTCGGCCCTTCTTACAACCTGAACTGCACCACGTAGAGGATGCTCATGACACCCGAAACCGCCGTCAGCAAGGAAAAGCTCGCCCAGGACCTGAAGATCGTGATTTCCGACGCCGAGGACCTGCTGCGCGCAACCGCCAGCCAGGCCGGCGAAAAGGTCGCCGCGGCGCGCGAGAAGATCCAGGACAGCCTGCATCGCGCGAAACTGAAGCTTGCCGATGTCGAGGACGTCATCGTCGATAAAGGCAAGCAGACCGCGCGCGCCACCGACGAATACGTGCGCGATCATCCGTGGCAGGCGGTGGGGATTGCCGCCGGAATCGGTTTCGTCATCGGCCTCCTGATCGGCCGGCGCTAGCGCCACCGGACTGCCAGCCCGCGACGCGGACCGCCGCCGTGCCCGAAACCACGCCTGGAGAGGCAGGCAGCGGAATTCTGCGCTCGCTGCGTAACCTCGCGGGGACGCTGGTCGCGCTGCTGCACACCCGCCTGCAGCTGCTCGTCACCGAGATCGAGGAGGAGCGCTTGCGGCTCCTCCAGCTGCTGTTCTGGGCAGCCGCGGCTCTGCTCTTTTTCGCGATGGGCTTGCAGCTGCTGGTCCTGCTTCTGGTGGTGCTGTTCTGGGAGAGCTACCGCGTCACCGCGATCGTGGTGCTCGCCGGGGTCTTTATGGCACTGGGCATTTTCATGGCCATCCGCGTGCGCAACCGGAGCCATGCGCGGCCCCGGCTGCTGACCACGAGCCTCGGCGAGCTGGCGAAAGACAAGGAGCAGTTGACGCCCCGATGAGCCGAATCGAGCGCCGCCTGATGGAGATCGCGCTTCAAAAGGAGCGGCTGATCGCGCGCGCGGAGGCGCAGCGTGCGGCGGTCGGGGAATGCGTCGACCGGTTGCAGGGCCCGATCGCGATTGCCGACCGCGGGGTGGCGGTCGCGCGCTTCCTCCGGTCGCACCCGTTGCTGGTCGCCGCCGCCGCCGCCGCTCTGGTGGCGTTGCGCGGCCGCGGCCTGCTTGCCCTCGCTGGTCGTGCCTTTTCCGTGTGGCGCTTGTGGCGGTCGGTATCGGCGTGGGCTTCCGGACGGCTTGCCTGATCGATACGGCGGCGGTCGAGTTCAAATATGCCACGCCTCAAGGGACTCATGGTGCAGCCGGTCGCGCTCATCAAGTCGGTGCGCGAGCTGACGGCGCGGGAGCGCCAGCATCTCACCGCCGAGATCATGCATGCACGCGGTCTCATGCCGCTCTTGATGAAGCCGCGCAACAAGCAGCAGTGGACGCCAGAGGACAAGCAGGAGCTGGCGAACCATTTGCGGCGGCTCTCGTCCATCAGCCCCTACCTGGTGGTGCTGGCCATGCCCGGCGGGATGCTGATGCTGCCGGCATTGGCCTGGTGGCTCGACCGCCGGCGCGGCAGGCGGCCGTCGGACCCGGCGCCGCAAGGGTAACTGCCGGCTTGGCCGGTGTCCGGGCAGGCCGAATATCTGGAGATTGACTATGGCATCGGTGAGCAAGGCGTACAACATCGCGGACCTGCGCCTGATGGCGCAACAGCGCCTGCCGAAGGGGCTGTTCGAGTTCGTTGACCGGGGCACCGAGGACGAGGTGTCGCTCCATCACAACCGCGCCATCTTCGAGCGCATCCGCTTCAGGCCGCGCACGCTGGTGGACGTGTCCAAGCGCAGCCAGGAGATCACGCTGTTCGGGCAGAAGCAGAAGATGCCGGTGGTGATCGCCCCGACCGGAACGGCCGGGCTGATGTGGTACCGCGGCGAAATCGAACTCGCGCGCGCCGCGGCCGCGGCCGGGATCCCGTTCACCCTGGCCACCGGGTCGACCACCGCGATGGAGAGAATCGCCGAGGAAGTGGGCAGCATTCCGTTGTGGTTTCAGCTCTACATGTGGCCCGACCGCAACCTTTCGCATCAGCTGGTCGAGCGCGCCCGTGCGGCCGGGTTCAAGGCGCTGGTCGTGACGGTGGACGGCGCCATGTCCGGAAACCGGGAATACAACCTGCGCAACGGCTTCACCATCCCGTTCAGCTTCACGCGGCGCAACGTGACCGATGTCCTGATGCACCCGCGCTGGCTGCTCGGGGTGCTGGCCCGTTACGCGACGACCACGGGCATGCCACGCTACGAGAACTATCCGAGCGAAATCAAGTACCGGATCACGGCACGGCCGATGGGGCGCTCGATGATGCGGAACGACTCCCTCACATGGGACGACCTGCGGGTGCTGCGCAAGATGTGGCCGAACCTGCTGCTCGTGAAGGGCATCCTGCACCCGCAGGACGCGATCAGCGCCGTCGACTGCGGCGCCGATGGCGTGATCGTATCGAACCACGGCGGGCGCAACCTCGACGGGATCATTTCGCCGATGGAGGCGCTGCCCGAGATCGCGGATGCGGTCGGCAAACGCACGACGGTGCTGATGGACAGCGGCTTCCGGCGCGGCACGGACGTGGTCAAGGCCCTGGCGATGGGCGCCAAGGCGGTGCAGATCGGGCGCTCCACCCTCTACGGCGTGGCGGCAGGCGGGGAAGAGGGCGCCGCGCGCGCGCTCGCGATTTTCCGCGACGAGATCGACCGCGTGCTGGCGCTTATCGGATGCCGCAACATCGCAGAGCTCACGACGGAGTTCCTGCATGCGCCGGACTTTCCGCTGAGGGCAGCGGACCCGGGCAGGCCGGGCTTGCAACTGCTGGCCAAGGTGGTGGAGAGATAGTCTTTGCTGTGGTATCTGCTCGGGGCGGCTCTGGCCGGCATGGTCGCGGCCGCGATCTGGGATGTGCGCAGGCAGGCCAGGGAGCGAGCGGCCGCCAGCAAGGCTCGCTTCGAGCAGTTGTTCAAGGAGCAGGTCAGCGCTGCTCCTCCTCCTGATTCCCCTCCTGCGGCATTGACGGCCGCGGCAGCGGCGGCGCGCCCGGCGCCACAAGCTTCCCCCGCGGTTGCTGCCGTTGCCGCCGGGGACCGGTTTCTCGGCCAGGCCGAGACGGTGATCTACGGCCTCCTCAAGACGGGGATGCCCGACCACGAGGTCTTTGCGAACGTGATGCTCGCGTCGGTCGTCAGCGCATCCGGCAACGGCTACCAGCGCGAGCAGCAGAACCGGCGCCTTTCCCAGTACCAGATCGACTTCGTAGTCTGCGACCGGGACATGCGGATCGTTGCGGCCGTCGAGATCGAAACGGCCAGCGGCGCGGATGCGATCGGGGTGCGGCGGTTCAAGGCCGATTGTCTCAAGGCCGCCGGAATACGATTGGTCCGCATTCACGCCGCGTCGCCGCCGCGCGGCGATGAAATTCGCGCGCTCGTCGGCGTCGACCTGCCGCCGCCATCCGCCGGCTAGATCGCAGGGACGGCGCGGGGGGTTTGCCGGCTTGCCAATTTCCGGAAAACCGCGTATCGTTCGCCCCGCAGTCGTTTCAAGCGGCGTATTGCTGACCCGTAGTCCTCCCCCCATCCGGGTGGAGTGTCTCAGTTCTCAAACACACTTCTTGATTCGCTTGCAGGGCGCGGGCGCGTCCCGTGATCGTTCATTCATTCGTATAGGAGTGTTGCATGGCAACTGGCACGGTAAAGTGGTTCAATGATGCGAAGGGCTTCGGGTTCATCACGCCGGATGACGGCGGCGAGGAAATATTCGCGCATTTTTCGGAGATCCAGTCGAGCGGCCACAAGTCGCTCAAGGAGAAGGATCGCGTCAGCTTCGAAGTGACGCGCGGGCCCAAGGGCCTGAAGGCGGCCGGGATCAAGCCGCTCTGAGCGTCTTCCGCGCAAAAGAAAACGGCCACCGCTGGGTGGCCGTTTTTAATTGGTGGAGGCGGGCGGAATCGAACCGCCGTCCGCAAGCCCTACACAGCCAGGACTACATGCTTAGCCAGGTCATTTGGGTCTCGCCTCGCGCCCGCCGGCCGGCAGGCTGACGCTCAGCCAGTCGCTTCGACGGATCCGCACGGCCAAGCGACCAGACCGTGGGAGAGGCTGATGTCAATGACGCTGCACCGGTTGAACAAGCTTGGCTTGCGCCTCGCTAATCCCTCCGGCCTAGCCCATCAGCAAGCTAGTGCAGCGTCTAGCCGGTGTTAGGCGGCTAGAGCGTAACGCTCGTCGTTGGCGTTTATAGTTTCCAGCGGATTTACAAGGTGACTGGACCTTGGCATGCCCTGTACTGCTTCGTGACCCACGTCGAAACCGGGTCGCCCCCGTAAATCAGGATTCAGCAAGCATTATCTCATATGGGGTCGCGGCGGATGGATTCAACTTGCCGCCGCCCGCTCCCGCCGGGGCCTTCACAGGAATTTCACGGTTTCCACACCTGCGCTTGATGCCACATCGTGGAAACTTGCCAAACTTGCGCGCTTCGCGCGCAGCTCCGGGAAGTAGAAACCGATGAAGCTCGTGCTAACCGCATTCTGCCTGGCGTTGACGATCGGTTATTCCACTGCAGGAACTGCGGCGAATGACCTTTCCGTCCAGGCGAAAGGCCTGGGACCGGCCGTTACAGTGCAGGCACGGGCGCGGATACGGGCGCCGCGGTCCGTGATATGGGAAACGCTCACGGATTATGAGCGCTTGCCTCAATTCGTCCCGGGAATGCGCAACAGCCGGGTGATCACGCGGCGGGGCGCCTCCGCAGTCGTCGAGCAAAAAGGACAGGCCGGGTTTCTCATCTTCAGCTACCCGATCGACGTGGTGGTGGAGTCGGTGGAGCTGCCGCCCGGCGTCATCGAGATCCATGTCCTGCGCGGAAACGTGAAGCAACTCGACGGGCGCTACGTGATCGAGCGGGATCCACTGGATTCCGAAGGCCACGTGCTGCGTTGGCACGGCGTGATCGAGCCGGCGCTTGCACTGCCATCGTTCATCAGCGCGCCGCTGGTGCGGGCCAGCATCCACGACCAGTTTCTGGGCGTGGTCCGTGAAATCGAGCGTCGCAATGCTCAGCGAATGGCTGCCGCAGGGCACGGAAAATGAACCGGAGCGGATCATGACATTCATTCCAGCAGTGGACCCACGGCGGATCGCGGCCCTGCTCACTGTCCTGCTTGGCGCGGGGTGCGCGACACTCCAGGAGCCGGAGCGCGGCCATCGGGAATCCGGTTCCACCGCCGTGCGGCAATGCGCCGAATGGTTCCGCGGGCTGGATGAGGCCGTGGACCGTGCGGGCGTCCGCGACGCCGGCGCTTACCGGATACCCGGATTCCCGTACCTTCGCGTCGACCGCTACTCGGCCTCGTTTCGCGATGAGGCACGAGCGAGCGAGGCGGCTTTCAGCGAATGGATACGGCGTCTGCGCCGGATCGGCACGGTCGCCCGTCGTGCCGAGCTGCGCAATCTTCCGGCGAACGAAATTTCCGGAATCGCGAGCGGCGCCGATCAGGCCATCGCCATGGCCGAGCGCTGCGCCGGCGAGCTCGAGCGCCACGATACGTGGGACGCGGCGGCCCGGGAACAGGTGGTCCTGCGCAGCGCCGTGCCCGACGAGTACCTGGATTGGCAGCGGGCAGTGGGCCTCTACCCCTTGCTTGCGTTGCCGTTCGCGCAGGGCATAGAGCGCTGGCATGAAGAGGCTGCTGCAGCGTTCCGTGCTTCGCGCGCCCGGGAGCAACCCTCGGGGATCCCGGTCACGCGTTATGCCCTCCCGTCCGCCAGTCCTCTGTCTCGCAGCGATGTCGCCACGCTGCTCTCCCGCGCCAGGTCCCGCCCGCTGCGCACGCCCGAGTTCAGCGGGCAGGAACTGGAGCGGATGTTTTCCACCTTTGCTCCGGTGTTCGAGGTCGAAACCGGCGGGCCGTTCGACCGGCCCGGAGCTCCAAAATGGGAGAAGGAGGGGGAACTTGGCGTGGACTCGTCCCGGCCCGTCGTGTATCGCCGGCTGGCCTATACCCGCAACGGCCACGACACGCTGGTGCAACTGGTCTACACCCTTTGGTTTCCGGAGCGGCCAGGCAACAGCCGGTTCGATGTCCTTGCCGGCAAGCTCGATGGAATCGTGTTCCGTGTGACCCTGGCGCCGGACGGCGAGCCGGTGCTCTACGACAGCATTCATCCCTGCGGCTGCTACCACATGTTCTTCCCTACACCCCGGGCCCAGGCGTTGCCCGCGCCCGAGCAAAGGATGGAGTGGGCCTTCGTGCCCACCACCCTGCCTGCGATGCCCGACAGGTCGCGGGTGGTCGTGCGCGTTGCGACGCGCACGCATTATCTGCTCGATGTGGCGCCGGATACCGGGGCGCCGGCGGACGCCGCCTACGCTTTCGAGGACGAAGACAACCTGCGCTCGCTGCCCCTGCCAGGGGGCGGGTACCGCAGCCTCTACGCCCCGAGCGGCCTGGTCGAGGGCACGGAACGCGGCGAAAGCGCGCTGTTCTGGCCGATGGGCATACCGAGCGCCGGCGCAATGCGGCAATGGGGAAAGCACGCCACCGCCTTTCTCGGCAAGCGGCATTTCGATGATGCCGACCTGATCGAACGCCGGTTCAGGATCGCGCCGTCCGGTACCGCCGCACTCTCTGCCACCGACGGGCCCTACAAGTAACGCTGCAGGTCCGGTGGACGGTCGATCAGCCAGTCCGCGTTCCAGTCTTCCGGATCCTGGCCGTTCAAGTAGCCCCATTTCGCGACCGCCGCTTTCATGCCCGCGGCATGCGCGGCCTCGATGTCGCGGAGGTCGTCCCCGACATAAACACAGGCACCGGCGCGCTCGCGTATCGTTCTGCAGGCGGCAAGCAAGGGGTCGGGGTGAGGCTTGATGTTCGGGGTGCTGTCCCCGCCTACCAGGCAGGATGCGCGGGATGTCATCCCGAGCCCGTCGAGCAGCAAGCGAGCGAGACGCTCCGCCTTGTTGGTGACAACGCCCCAGCGCAGCCCGCGCGCCTCGATGGCATCCAGCAGCTCGGGCATGCCTGGAAACAGCCTCGACTCGCGGCAGATGTTCGTTTCGTAGCGCTGCAGGAATTCCTTCCGCATCGCTTCGTAGTCCGGATGCCCGGGCCCGATGTCGAACCCCGCACGCAGCAGACCGCGCGCGCCCGCCGATGCGACCGGACGGGTGGCTGAAGCTGGCAGGGGCGGGCGCCCGCGCGCCATGCGCATCGTGTTAAGCGCGTAACCCAGGTCCGGCGCCGTGTCGGCGAGCGTGCCGTCGAGGTCGAAAAAGACCGCCTTGATCACGGGTCACTGTTTCGTGGCATGCAGGATGTAATTGACATCCGCATCGGTACCCAGTGAGTAGAGCCTGGAGAAGGGGTTGTAGGTCATGCCGGTGATTCCCGTGACGCTCAGGCCGGCTGCGCGGCACATCGCGGCCAGTTCCGACGGCTTGATGAACTTCGCATAATCGTGCGTGCCCCGCGGCAGGAGTTTCAACACGTACTCCGCGCCCACCACCGCAAGGATGTAGGCCTTGAGGTTGCGGTTGAGAGTGGAGAAGAATACCCGGCCATCCGGCTTGACGAGATCGGCGCAGGCCTGCACCGTCGCGGCCGGGTCCGGAACGTGCTCCAGGAGCTCCATGCAGGTGACCACGTCGAATCCGCCGGGCGCCTCGCGCGCCAGTGCCTCGGGCGCGACCAGGCGGTAGCCGACCTGCAGCCCTGATTCGAGGAGATGGAGCTGCGCCACCTTGAGGGGCTTGTCCGCAAGGTCGATGCCCGTTACGCGTGCGCCCCGGACCGCCATGCCTTCCGCGAGTATGCCCCCGCCGCAGCCGACGTCGAGCACGGACTTCCCGCGCAACCCGGCGATGCCGTCGATGTAGTCGAGGCGCAACGGGTTGATGTCGTGCAGCGGCTTGAACTCCGCGCCGGGGTCCCACCAGCGGTGGGCGAGCTGGCTGAATTTCTCGAGCTCGAGAGGGTCGACGTTGATCATGACTGCAGGACCGAGGATCGAGGACTTAGCATTGAGTGCCGCTCATTTTACTCGACCTCAATCCTCATTCCCGGTTCCTGATCTTCGCCTGCCAGTAGCTCGCGTTGGCGGCGAGTTCCCGGGTATCCAGCCGCGTCAACCGGCCGTTTTCCACCAGCAACTCGCCGTTGACCCAGACGTGGCTGACGTGCTCGCGCCCGGCGGCATAGACGAGATGCGACACCGGGTCGTAGCACGGCGCAAGCTCCAGTGCCTCCAGATTAACGGCTGTCATGTCCGCGAGCTTTCCCGGCGCAAGCGTGCCGACGCGGTCCTCGAGCCCGAGCGCCCGCGCGGCGCGAACGGTGGCCATCTCCAGCGCGGTATGCGCCGGCAGGAGCGTCGGGTCGCCCGCCGCGCCTTTGGCGAGAAGGGCGGCGAGCCGCATTTCCGTGAACACGTCCAGGCGGTTGTTGCTGGCCGCGCCATCGGTCCCCAACGCCACGTTGACACCTTTCCCGAGCAACCGTGCCGGCGATCCGATGCCGCTTGCGAGCTTCAGGTTGGAACTGGGACAGTGGGCGATGTGACAGCCTTTCCGCGCGAGGAGGTCGCCCTCCTGGTCCGTTAGATGCACGGCGTGTACGGCAATCAGCGCGGCATCCACCAGCCCGAGCCGCTCCAGCCGGGCGAGTGGGCGCACGCCATGGTGGGCGAGGCTCTGCCCGATCTCGTCCCGCGTCTCGTGCACGTGAATGTGCAGGGGCAGCTCGAGTTCGCCCTGCAGCATGGCGATGCGCTCGAAGCTCTTGTCGCTGACCGTGTACGGTGCGTGCGGCGCAATGCAGAAGGAGAGCAGGGGCTCATGCTTCAGGCTGTCACGCGTTTCCAGGCCTTTGGTCAGATAGTCCTGCGCATCGGCCGCGTAGGGGGAAGGCATTTCGATGACGATGATGCCGAGCGCCGCGCGCACTCCCGCCTCCAGCGCCGCGCGCGCGGCGGCTCCGGGATAGAAGTACATGTCGTTGAAGCACGTGATGCCGCCACGCAGCATTTCGGCGCAGGCGAGCAGGGTTCCGTCATGCACGAACGCGTCGGATACCAGGCGGGATTCCACCGGCCAGATGTGATTCTGCAGCCAGTCCATGAGAGCACGGTCGTCGGCAAGTCCGCGCATCAGCGCCATCGCTGCGTGCGTGTGCAGGTTGATCAGGCCTGGAATCAGCGCGTGGTGGGCGAGCTCGATGTGGCGCGCGCCAGGGTGACGGTTCCGCGCCTCGCGGGCAGGCACCACTTCCCGGATAACGCCCCCCGACACCACTACAGCATGATCCCGAAGGACCGAATCGGAAGGATCTACTGGAATGATCCAGCTCGCTTCAACAACGAGGGTAGGGGAATCAGCCAGACGGCCCTCCGTCCTCTGGAAATAAAAAAGCCCTGCCGAGGCAGGGCTTTTAATGTACTACGTTCCTTGAACGCTAGCGCTTCTTGGCGGCGGGCTTCTTGGGCTTCGCCTTCGGCTTGGGCTTCGGCTTGAGGTTCACTGCCCGGCCGACCACTTCCACGGTCACGCGGCGGTTCGGCGACAGACACTCGATCAACTGCTTGCGCTTCATCTTGTTGTCGCAGAACTTGGTCACCGGGATCGGCTGCTTCGGACCCTTGCCTTCCCAGAAGATCAACTTCTGATCGACGGCGGAGGCCACCAGGGCATCCTTGACTACCACCGCGCGGCGCTCGGACAGCTTCATGTTGTACTGGAGGCTGCCGATGCGGTCGGTATGACCCGTAACCACCACTGCTCCAATCGTCACCGGGCCGCGGGCCTTGGTTGCCTTGCGCAGGCTGGCCAGGAACTTGGCGAGTTCCTTCTTATTGTCGGCGGTCATCTCGGCCTTGGCGAAGGGCATGCCCTGAAGCTCGATCTTTTGCTGGACGTTGAGCAACTTGGGCTTCTTCTTCTTGGCTGGCGGCTTCGCCTTCGCCTTCGGCTTCATCTTCGCCTTCGGCTTCATCTTCGGCGCCGGCTTCTTCACCAGATCGGGATCGCACTCGCGAATCGCGCGGGCAGGCGTCCAGTCGCTGGTGCGGACGCACACGCCTGCACCCACCGCGCGGACGACGGCACCCGTGGTGTCCGTCAGGTAACCCTGATTCTTGAACTGTGCCGACGCGGGCACAGGCAGAAACAGACCTGCGCTAGCGAGACCGACGAGCGTTATCCGGATTGCTGAATTCATGACTTTTGACCTCCTGTTTGTGCAATGGTAAGGGACCCGCCGGAATGCCGGTTAACCTTTTGGAGTCTCCCCGGGGTCTACTAATATCATAACCGGTTTAGCAAGGCAAATTATGCAGGAATCATAACATGGTTCTGAGGGGAAAGGCATATCTGCCTGTTGCCAAAAGGGAACGCCCTGCCCGGGCGGGGTATTTCACCCCGTGGACTGGAGCCACCGGGAAATCGCCGGGTCCGGCGGGCGGGAACCGGTTGCCGGACGGGCCCGACAGGCGCGTCTGAACGGTCCGGCGCGGGGCCCGGCCAGTTCCGGGCCACGGGACCGGATTGCGATGCCGCGCGGAACGGGTCCAGACCGGGAACGGTGAGACCGGCCGGGCCCAAAACCGGAGGCCAATCGAGGACCCGTTTGCGGCTTCGCCAAATTCGCGGGAGCGGGTTGTCAAGCTGCCGGCCTAGGGTCGAAGGCGGGGACGCCGCGCATGGTAAAATTACGCCTTTTTAACCCCCGATTTCAGCCCCCGAACACCCCCTTCGTTTTCCCGCCCCTTCATGGATCAGATTGCCAAGGAAACTCTCCCCATAAGCCTCGAGGAGGAGATGCGGCGTTCCTACCTCGACTACGCAATGAGCGTGATCGTGGGGCGGGCCCTGCCCGACGTGCGCGACGGGCTGAAGCCGGTGCACCGCCGCATCCTCTTTGCCATGCACGAGGCGAACAACGTCTGGAACCGCCCCTACGTCAAGTGTGCGCGGGTGGTCGGGGACGTGCTCGGGAAATACCATCCGCACGGGGACGCCGCGACGTATGAAGCCCTGGTGCGCATGGCGCAGGACTTCTCCATGCGCTACACCCTGATCGACGGGCAGGGGAACTTCGGGTCGGTGGACGGCGATTCGCCGGCAGCCTACCGCTACACGGAATGCCGGCTCGAGCGCTTCACGTCCGACCTGCTGGCCGACATCGACATGGAAACCGTCGATTTCGTGCCGAATTACGACGGCAAGGAGCAGGAACCGGTCGCGCTGCCGACGCGAATCCCGAACCTGCTGGTCAACGGCTCCTCGGGCATCGCGGTCGGGATGGCGACCAATATTCCCCCGCACAACCTCTCCGAGGTGGTGGACGCCTGCCAGGTGCTGCTCAAGGATCCGGACACCGGGCTGGACGACCTGATCAAGATCGTGCCCGCGCCCGATTTCCCGACGTGCGGAATCATCTACGGCGTGCAGGGAGTCAGGGAAGGATATCGCACCGGGCGCGGCAGAATCGTGATGCGCGCGCGCACCCACTTCGAGGAGACGGAGAAGGGCGGACGCAGCAACATTGTGGTCGACGAGCTTCCCTACCAGGTCGGGGGCGACCAGATTCTGAAGCGCATCGGCGAGCTGGTGCACGAGAAGCGGCTCGACGGCATCGCGGACCTGCGCAACGAGTCCGACAAGAAGGGCATGCGCCTCGTGATCGAACTGAAGCGCGGCGAGAACCCGGACGTGGTCCTCAACAACCTGTGGAAGGAGACGCAGCTCGAGGACACCTTCGGCATGAACATGGTCGCGCTGGTGGACGGCCAGCCGCGCCTGCTCAACCTCAAGCAGTTCCTGGATGCCTTCCTGCGCCACCGCCGGGAGGTCGTGACGCGCCGCACCGTGTTCGAGCTGCGGAAGGCGCGCGAGCGCGGGCACATCCTCGAAGGCCTCGCGGTGGCGCTGTCCAACGTGGACGACGTGATCGTGCTGATCAAGGCAGCGGCGACACCGGCCGCCGCGAAGGCCGAGCTGATGGCCCGCTTCTGGCGCTCAATGCTGGTGGAGGAGATGCTGGCGCGGGGCGAGGGCCAGGTATCCCGCCCCGAGGGCCTGTCGCCGGAGTTCGGGCTGCAGCAGAAGGGCTACAAGCTGTCCGACGTCCAGGCGCAGCGCATCCTGGAGATGCGGCTGCAGAACCTGACGGCGCTGGAGCAGGACAAGATCACGTCGGAATACAAGGAGACCATGGACAAGATCGTGGATCTTCTCGACGTGCTGGCCAAGCCCGCGCGGGTCACGAAGATCATTTCGCAGGAGCTCGCCGAGGTGAAGGAGCGCTACGGCGACGAGCGCAAGAGCGAAATCGTCACCATGACCCAGGAGCTGTCCACCGAGGACCTGATCGCCGCGGAGGACGTGGTGGTGACGTTGTCGCACGGCGGCTACATGAAATGCCAGCCGGCGACGGATTACCGCGCGCAGAAGCGCGGCGGGCGCGGGCGGCAGGCGACCGCGACCAAAGAGGACGACTTCGTCGAAAAGCTGTTCATCGCCAACACCCACGAACACATCCTGTGCTTCTCGAACCGCGGGCGTGTCTACTGGCTCAAGGTGTACGAAGTGCCGCAGGGCAGCCGCACGTCACGCGGCAAGCCGATCGTGAACCTGGTGCCGCTGATGGAGCATGAGAAGATCACCGCGGTGCTGCCGGTCTCGGAATTCGACGACGAGCACTTCGTGTTCATGGCCACGGCGATGGGCACGGTCAAGAAGACCGCGCTGTCGGCGTTTTCACGCCCGATGGCCAAGGGCATCATCGCGGTGACACTCGATGACGGCGATTACCTGATCGGGGTTTCGCTCACGGACGGCAAACAGGACGTCATGCTGTTCTCCGACGAGGGCAAAGCGGTGCGCTTCGCGGAGGACGAAGTGCGCGCAATGGGCCGCAGCGCGGGGGGCGTGCGCGGCATGAAGCTCGCCAGGGACCGGCACGTCGTGTCGCTGCTCATCTCGAGCGACGAGCAGCTGTCCGTGCTGACGGCCACCGAGAACGGCTACGGCAAGCGGACACCGGTCGCCGAGTACACCCGGCATGGGCGCGGCACCCAGGGCATGATCGCTATCGATTGCAGCGAACGCAACGGCAGGCTCCTGGCGGCGCAACTGGTGGCGCCGGAGGACGAGATCATGCTCATCACCACCGGCGGCGTGCTGATCCGAACGCGAGTCTCCGAGGTGCGCGAGATGGGGCGTTCCACCCAGGGCGTGCGGCTCATCAACCTCGACGACGGCGAGAAGCTCGCCGGCCTGCAGAAGATCGCCGAGTCGGATGAGAACGGTGAAAGCGAAGCGTCGGGCGCCGCGAAGACCGTTCAATAGCGAGGGTTCTCCACGCGCATCGCGGTGTGCGGGGCAGTCGGAGCCTGGCACTCTTCCAACTCAAATTCCGGAAACGAATCGAGAACATGGCGCGGGTATTCAATTTTGGAGCAGGGCCGGCGACATTGCCGGAACCGGTTATCCGGCAGGCTGCCGAGGAAATGCTCGACTGGCACGGCAGCGGCATGTCCGTGATGGAGATGAGCCACCGCGGCAAGATATTCGTCGCCATCCACGCCCAGGCCGAGGCCGACCTGCGCGAGCTGATGGCGATCCCGAAAAACTACAAGGTGCTTTTCCTGCACGGCGGGGCCGCGGGGCAGTTTTCGATCGTTCCGATGAACCTGCTCCGGGGCAAGGCCACGGCCAGCTACGTCAATACCGGCCACTGGTCTACCCGGGCGATCGCCGAAGCGAAGCGCTATTGCAAGGTGAGTATTGCAGCGAGCTCCGAAGACGCCAAGTTCACGTACGCGCCCCGGCAGGACCAGTGGAAGGTCGATTCGGCGGCGGCGTATGTTCATTACACGCCGAACGAGACGATAGGCGGCGTGGAATTTCACTGGATACCGGACACGGGCGAGGTTCCGCTGGTCGCCGACGCGTCCTCGAATATCCTTTCGCGCCCGATCGACGTCAGCCGTTTCGGCCTGATCTACGCGGGCGCCCAGAAAAACATCGGGCCGGCGGGGCTGGCGATCGTGATCGTCCGCGACGACCTGATCGGACAGGCGGCGCCCTTCACGCCGGCTATCTTCGATTACAAGGCGCAGGCCGGCGCGGACTCGATGTACAACACCCCGCCGAGCTACACCATCTACATGGCGGGCCTCGTCTTCCAGTGGCTGAAGCGCCAGGGCGGCTTGAAGGCGATGGAGGAGATCAATATCGCGAAGGCGCGACTCATATACGATTACCTCGACCAGACCGAGTTCTACCATTCGCCGGTCGCGAAAGAAGACCGTTCGCGCATGAACGTTCCGTTCAGCCTGCGCAACGCCAAGCTCGACGAGGAATTCCTCGCGCGGTCCAAGGCCCGCGGCTTGAGCGAGCTTAAGGGCCACCGGGCGGTGGGCGGGATGCGGGCGTCGATATACAACGCCATGCCGGTGGAAGGCGTGAAGGCGCTGGTGGAATTCATGAGGGAATTCGAACGGACCCATGGGTGATCCAGCGTACAGGGTACTCACGCTCAATGCGATCTCCAGCGTCGGGCTCAAGCGCTTTCCGGCGGGCCGTTACGTCGTCGGCAGCCACGTCGAGGGCCCGGACGCGATCCTGGTGCGCTCGCACGACATGCACGCGATGGAAATCCCGGGCAACGTCAAGGCCATCGGGCGCGCCGGCGCCGGGGTGAACAATATTCCCGTCGAGAAGATGAGCAAGCGCGGCGCGCCGGTATTCAACGCGCCGGGCGCGAACGCCAACGCCGTCAAAGAGCTGGTGATTGCGGGGCTGTTGATTGCCTCGCGCAACCTGGTGCCCGCCCTGCGTTTCGTCCACGGGCTGAAGGGCGATGACACGGCGCTGCACAAGCTGGTCGAGGACGGCAAGAAGCAGTTCGCGGGCAGCGAGCTGCCGCGGCACACGCTGGGCGTGATCGGACTGGGGAAAATCGGCAGCCTTGTCGCGGATGCCGCGATCAAGCTCGGCATGAACGTGCTGGGTTACGATCCCGAAATCACGGTCGACGCCGCCTGGAGCCTGCCCTCGCAGGTGAAGAAGGCGCACAGCATCGAGGAGGTGCTGAAGGCTTCCGATTTCGTCTCGGTGCACGTGCCATTGCTGAAGGACACCCGCCACATGATCAACGCGGGCCGCATCAAGCTCATGAAGAGCGGCGCGATCCTGCTCAACATTGCGCGCGAGGGCATCGTGGACGACGCCGCGGTGCTGGACGCGCTCGAAACCAGGCGCTTGCGCTGCTACGTGAGCGATTTTCCGGCGCAGAAACTGATCGGGCATCCCCAGGTGATCGTGCTGCCGCACCTTGGCGCGTCCACGCGCGAGGCTGAGGACAACTGCGCGGTAATGGTGGTGGACCAGGTGCGCGACTTCCTGGAGCACGGTAATATTTTGAATGCGGTGAACTTTCCGGACGTTTCGATGGCGCGCGAGGCGCGCTTCCGGGTGGGCATAGCCAACGCCAACGTGCCGAACATGGTAGGGCAGATTTCGACCGCGATGGCGAAAGCCGGATTGAACATCCACAACATGATCAACAAGTCGAAGGGCGAGATGGCGTACACGCTGGTGGACGTCGACAGCAAGGTGCCTGCCAAGGTGGTCGAGCAGATCGGCAGGATCGGCGGGGTGCTGTCGGTGCGCTACTTGCCAGCCGAAGGTCAATAAGCAACCGCGGAACAACGCGGATAACAGCCTGTATCTGACCCCGGGGAGGGGGCGCAGCGCCGGTCTGATACGCGTTCACCGGCGGTTTAGAATCCCGTCATGGCCGACAAGCTCAAGCAGATTCGCAGCAAGATCGATGCGCTCGACCGGCGGCTGTTGACGCTGGTTTCGGCCCGCGCGCGGCTCGCGCAGCGCATCGGCAGGCTCAAGCAGGGCACGGCCTACCGTCCCGAGCGCGAGGCACAGGTTCTGCGCGGGATTCTCGCCGGGAATCAGGGCCCGCTGCCGGATGCCGCACTGGCCCGCCTGTTCACGGAAATCATGTCGGCCTGCCGCGCGCTCGAGGACTCGCTGACGGTCGCCTACCTCGGACCACAGGGGACATTCAGCCAGGAGGCCGCGGGCAAGCATTTCGGGAGCCTTGCCGCGCTTGCGCCCTGCGCGTCGATCGACGAGGTGTTCCGGAAGGTTGAGACCGGGGCCGCGGGCTACGGGGTGGTTCCGGTCGAAAATTCGACTGAAGGCGCCATCGGCCGCACGCTCGACTTGCTGCTCTCGACCCCGGCGAAGGTCTGCGGCGAGATCATGCTGCCGATCCGGCAATGCCTGATGAGCCGGAGCGGCAGGCTCGGCGATGTCCGCCAGGTGGTTTCGCACGCTCAGAGCCTCGCCCAGTGCCAGCAGTGGCTCGCACGGCGGCTGCCGCGCGCCGAGCGCGTGACGGTCGTCAGCAATGCCGAGGCGGCTCGGCTCGCCGCGCGCGATCGGCGCACCGCGGCGATCGGGCCCAGGACCGCGTCTGCGCTCTACGGTCTGAAGCTCATCGCGCGCAATATCGAGGACGAGGCCAAGAACACCACGCGCTTCCTGGTCGTCGCCGAGCACGACGCGGCACGCTCCGGCGCCGACAAGACCTCGCTCATCATGTCAACGCGCAACGTGCCGGGCGCGATGCACGAGCTGCTGACGCCGCTGGCGGTCAACCAGGTGAGCATGACCCGCCTCGAATCGCGACCCTCGCGCGCCGGATTGTGGGAGTACGTGTTCTACGTGGACATCGAGGGCCACCAGCAGGACGCGAACGTGGTGCGCGCGCTCGCGGAGCTGAAGCAGAAAGCGTCGTTCCTCAAGATTCTCGGCTCCTACCCGGCCGCTGTAACCTGAACTGGCGGTGCATGGGGAAGCCGGCTGATGGTGGTTGCGCCCATCACCCATCACCCATCACCCATCACCCATCACCCATCACTGAAATGGATATCTGCGACCTCGCCCCCGGCTACATTCGCGCGATAGCCCCGTACCAACCCGGCAAGCCGATCTCGGAACTCGCGCGCGAGCTGGGGCTCGAGGAGGCCGGCATCATCAAGCTCGCCTCCAACGAGAACCCGCTCGGCGTAAGCCCGCTCGCGCGGCGCGCGATCGAGGCCGCGATCGCCGATCTTGCCCGCTACCCCGATGGCAACGGCTTCGAGTTGAAGCAGGCGCTCTCCCGCCGCCACGGCGTGGCGCAGGAATGCATCGTGCTCGGCAACGGTTCGAACGACGTGCTGGAGATGGCGGCGCGCGCGTTCCTCACGCCGGGCCTGGAGGCCGTGTATTCGCAACATGCGTTCGCCGTCTACCCGCTCGCGGTCCAGGCAGCCGGTGCAGCCGGCGTTGAGGCGCCGGCGCGGGACTTCGGCCACGACCTGGGGGCGATGCGGCGCGCGGTTACGGCAAAGACCCGGCTGGTGTTCATCGCCAATCCCAACAACCCGACCGGCACCCTGGTCCGGCCGCGCGAGCTCGAAGATTTCATTGCCGGCCTGCCAGCGGAGATTCTGGTGGTGCTCGACGAGGCCTACAACGAATACCTGTCCGACGACTTCAAGTCCGACAGCATCGGCTGGTTGAAGCGCTTTTCCAACCTGGTGGTGACGCGGACGTTTTCCAAGATCTACGGTCTGGCGGGCCTGCGCGTGGGATATGCGTTCGCCGCGGCCGGCGTGGCCGACCTCATGAACCGCGTACGCCACCCGTTCAACGTCAATAGCGTTGCGCTCGCCGCGGCGGCCGCGGCGCTCGGCGACAGCGACTTCGTGCGCAGGGGATTCGAGCTCAACCGGGCGGGCATGCGCCAGGTTACGGACGGTCTCACGCGGCTCGGCCTGGACTACATCCCGTCCCACGGCAATTTCGTAAGTTTCAGCGTGCCGGATGCGGCCGGCGTGTTCCAGCGACTGCTCGAGGCGGGCGTGATCGTGCGTCCGATCGCGAGCTACGGCATGCCACGGCACTTGCGCGTTACCATCGGACTGGAATCCGAAAACAGCCGCTTCCTGGAAGCACTGCAAAGAGCACTGGCTTGAACGCATGGTCAAGTTGAAGATAGGCAAGCTGGTCGTCATTGGCGTCGGGCTGATCGGCGGCTCTTTCGCGCTCGCATTGAAACGCGCACGGGCGGTCAGTCACGTGACCGGCATCGGCCGCACGCGCCGCAACCTTGCGGCGGCGCTCAAGCTCAAGGCGATCGACGAGATTGCGAACGACGCGGCCGGCGCCGTGCGCGACGCGGACCTGGTGATGCTCGCCACGCCGGTCGGCCAGATGCCGGCGATCATGTCGGCGATAGCGGCGCACTTGCCTGCCCACGCGGTGATCACGGACGGCGGCAGCACCAAGCGCGACGTGATCGCCTGCGCCCGGCGCTTCCTCGGCGGTCACTTTCCCCGTTTCGTGCCCGGGCATCCCGTCGCAGGCACCGAGAAGAGCGGCGCGACGGCGGCTTTCCCGGAACTTTTCCGGGACCGCAACGTCATCCTGACGCCGCAGCCCGAAACCGCCGCTTCGGCGACACGGCTGGTGCGACGCGCCTGGGAAGCGTGCGGCGCGCGCGTCGTGCGGCTCGACGCGGAAGCGCACGATACGATCCTCGCCGCCGTCAGCCATCTGCCTCACGTCGTCGCCTACGCCCTCGTCAACCTGCTGGCGCGGCGCAGCAACGCGGCACAGCTCTTCGGGTTGTCGGCGGGCGGGCTGCGCGACACGGTGCGCATTGCCGGCAGCTCGCCCGAGATGTGGGCCGACATCTGCGTCGCGAACCGCGACGCGCTGCTGGCCGTGCTGGAGGATTACGAGAACGAGCTCGAGCAGATGCGCGCCGCGATCGACAGCGCGGACGCGGCGGAGCTCAGGCGGATGTTTGCGCAGGCGCGACGCGCGCGCGAGAAGTGGTTGGTCAGACAGCGACCCTAGCCGGGAGCACACTTGAATTACCTCGATCTGGCGCCCATCCGGCGGGTCCGCGGCACGGTGAAGCTGCCCGGATCGAAAAGCATCTCCAACCGGATCCTGCTGCTCGCCGCGCTGGCATCGGGCGACACGCTGATCCACGATCTGCTGGAGTCCGACGACACGCAAGTCATGCTCGAGGCCCTGCACGCGCTGGGCGTGGCCTGCAAGGGAGAGGCCGGCGGGCTCGTGCGCGTGCGCGGAGCGGGCGGTGCGTTTCCGGTGAAGCGAGCGGAACTCTTCCTCGGCAACGCCGGAACGGCCTTTCGCCCGCTCACCGCGGTGCTGGCGCTCTGCGGCGGCGAATACCGGCTGTCGGGCGTGCCGCGCATGCACGAGCGGCCGATCGGAGACCTGGTCGACGCATTGAGGAGCCACGGCGCCGATATCGAATATCTCGGAAATCAGGGACATCCCCCTCTCGCCATACACCGCGGCGCCATACGCCCGGGCGGTACGGTCAGCGTGCGCGGCAATGTCTCGAGCCAGTTCCTGACCGGGCTGCTCATCGCCCTGCCGTTGACGGGCAGCAGGACCGTCGTCAACGTCGAGGGTGAATTGGTTTCCAGGCCCTATGTCGAGATTACCCTCAACACGCTGCGCCGGTTCGGCGTCGCGATCGAGCGGCAGGGCTGGTCGACTTTCACCATTCCCGCGACCGGGCGCTACGCGAGCCCCGGTGAAATATTTGTCGAGGGCGATGCGTCCTCGGCGTCCTATTTTCTTGCGGCGGGCGCCATCAGCGGCCTTTCAGGCGGCGGGCCGCTGCGCGTCGAAGGCGTGGGCCGGTCGAGCATCCAGGGCGATATCCGGTTTGCCGAGACCCTGGAGAGCATGGGCGCCCGCATCACGATGGGCGATAACTGGATCGAAGCCGGGGCCGGTGCGGAGGCCTCGCAGCGCGGCAAGCTCAAGCCGGTCGATGCCGATTTCAATCAGATGCCCGATGCGGCGATGACGGCCGCGATGACGGCGCTGTTTGCTGATGGGCCGAGCACGCTGCGCAACATCGGCAGCTGGCGCGTCAAGGAGACCGACCGCATCGCCGCGATGGCCACCGAGCTGCGCAAGCTGGGCGCGAGGGCCGAAGAGGGGCCCGACTACCTGAAGATCACGCCGCCTCCCGCCTCCCGCCTCACGTCTCACGCGTCGATCGACACCTACGACGATCACCGCATGGCGATGTGCTTCTCGCTTGCGGCTCTCGGCGGCGTGGCGGTGCGTATCAACGACCCGGGCTGCGTGGCCAAGACCTTTCCTGAATACTTCGACGTGCTGGCTGGTATTTCGGAACGCTGACCATGGCGACCCGCCTGCCACCCGTCATAGCGATCGACGGGCCATCCGCGTCGGGGAAGGGCACTGTGGCGCAGGGCGTTGCCAGAGCACTGGGTTTTCACTTCCTCAACAGCGGCGCGCTCTATCGTGCCGTGGCGCTGGCTGCCCTGACCGCAGCACTCGACCTCGAAAATGAATCAATATTGTCAGATATAGCATTGAAATTAAATGCGAAATTTGACGGGAATTCCGTCGTGCTCGAGGGCCATGATGTGACCGACGCGGTCCGTGGCGAGGACGTGAGCGTTGCGGCCTCCCGAATCGCCGGACTGCCGGCGGTCCGACGGGCCCTGCTCAGTCGCCAACGCGCGTTCCGGCAACCCCCCGGACTGGTGGCGGACGGGCGGGACATGGGGACCGTCGTATTCCCGGATGCGGTGCTCAAAATCTACCTCACGGCGAGCCCGGAAACGCGCGCCGAACGGCGGCATAAACAGTTGATGGAAAAAGGATTGGGTGCTAATATGGCCGCCCTTTTACAGGATATCCGGGAGCGCGATCAACGAGATAGTGCGCGCGCAACGGCTCCCCTGAAAAAGTGCGCGGATGCCGTCCTGATCGATACCACCGGGATAACGGCAGACGATGCGATAGCGCAGGTGCTGGCGCTCTACAAGCAGGCACCACGAGCGCCGTGAGCCGCACTCCGGTTCACGGCTTGATCAACCAACCCCTGTCGCAAGACGGTCACCCAACATCCTGAATCTGAATGATGAAAGCCCCCACCGAGGCAGCGCCCGTGGAAAGCTTCGCCGCGCTGTTTGAAGAAAGTCTCGCCCGCAAGGAAATGCGGGTAGGCGAAGTGATTACCGCCGAAGTCATCCGGGCCGATGAGAACTACGTCGTCGTCAATGCCGGCCTGAAATCCGAGAGTTACATCCCGATAGAGGAATTCCGCAACGATCGCGGCGAGGTCGAGGCCAAGCCCGGCGACTTCGTGAAGGTCGCGATCGAATCCCTCGAGGACGGCCACGGCGAAACGCGGCTCTCGCGCGACAAGGCGAAGCGGCTCGCGGCCTGGCTCGACCTGGAGGAGGCCCTGGAAAAGGGCAACGTGGTGAGCGGCGTCATCAACGGCAAGGTGAAGGGCGGGCTCACCGTCACGGTGAACGGCATCCGCGCCTTCCTCCCGGGCTCGCTCGTGGACATCCGCCCGGTCAAGGACACCACGCCGTACGAAAACAAGGCAATGGATTTCAAGGTCATCAAGCTCGACCGCAAGCGCAACAACGTCGTGGTGTCGCGCCGCGCCGTGCTCGAAGCCAACCAGGGCGCCGAGCGTGAAGCGCTGCTCGCGAGCCTGCAGGAAGGCGCCGTGGTGAAGGGCATCGTCAAGAACATCACCGATTACGGCGCGTTCGTGGACCTCGGCGGCATCGACGGCCTGCTGCACATCACCGATCTCGCGTGGCGGCGCGTGAAGCACCCGTCCGAGGTGCTCGCGGTGGGCGACGAGGTCGAGGCCAAGGTTCTCAAGTTCGACCAGGAGAAGAACCGCGTTTCGCTGGGCATGAAGCAGCTCGGCGAAGACCCGTGGGTCGGCCTGTCGCGCCGCTATCCGCCCGGCACGCGGTTGTTCGGAAAGGTCTCCAACCTCACCGACTACGGCGCGTTCGTGGAGATCGAGGCCGGGATCGAGGGCCTGGTGCACGTGTCGGAGATGGACTGGACCAACAAGAACGTGCACCCGTCCAAGGTCGCGCAGCTCGGCGACGAGGTCGAGGTGATGGTGCTCGAGATCGACGAAGAACGCCGCCGCATCTCCCTCGGCATGAAGCAGTGCCTGCCCAATCCGTGGGAAGAGTTCGCCATGAATCACAAGAAGGGCGACAAGGTGCGCGGTCAGATCAAGTCGATCACCGATTTCGGGATCTTTATCGGGCTGCCCGGCGGCATTGACGGCCTGGTGCACCTCTCCGACCTGTCCTGGAGCAAGCCGGGCGAGGAGGCGGTGCGCGAGTACAAGAAAGGCCAGGAAGCGGACACCGTGGTGCTGTCGATCGACGTGGAGCGCGAGCGCATCTCGCTCGGGATCAAGCAGATCGAGGGCGACCCGTTCACCAACTTCATACAGGCGCACGAGAAGAATTCACTGGTCAGCGGCACGGTCAAGTCGATCGACGCCAAGGGCGCGGTGGTCCAGCTCGACTCCGACGTCGAGGGCTATCTGCGTGTGTCCGAAGTGTCGCGCGAGCGGGTGGAGGACATCCGCACCAAGCTCAAGGAGGGCGACGCGATCACGGCGATGATCATCAATGTCGACCGCAAGAACCGCACCATCAACCTGTCGGTCAAGGCCAGGGACCTGGCGGATGAGGCCGAGGCCATGAAGAAGCTCTCCGCGGACAAGCAGGCGAGCACCGGCACCACCAACCTCGGCGCGCTGCTCAAGGCCAAGCTGGACGTGGCGAATACCCAACAATAAGGACTCACCATGACCAAATCCGAGTTGATCGCGAAGCTGGCCGCGCGTTACCCGCAGCTGGTGGCGAAGGATGCGGAACTCGCGGTGAAAATGGTCCTCGATGCGATGGCGAAGAGCCTGGCGCAGGGCCAGCGCATCGAGATCAGGGGATTCGGCAGCTTCGGGCTCAATTACCGGCCGCCGCGCGTCGGGCGCAACCCCAAGTCGGGGGAGAAGGTGCAGGTGCCGGCGAAGTACGTGCCGCACTTCAAGGCCGGAAAGGAATTGCGCGAGCGTGTGGACGTCAAGAAGTAAGCAATCCCGCGCAGCGTTCGACCCAGGGCGGCATCATCGGAAGATCGTGCCGTTTTTTTTGTACGCGTCCCGGTGGGGCGGGTGATCGAGGGAGCCGGCCATGCGCTATCTGCTATGGGCACTGAAACTCGCGCTGTTCGTGCTGGTGCTGGCGTTTGCGGTCAAGAACACCGATCCGGTGACGGTTCGCTACACCCTTGGCGGGGAGTGGCAGGCGCCGCTCGTATTCGTGATGCTCGTCGCGTTCTGCATCGGTGTCGCGGCCGGACTCGGCGCCGGCCTCACCCAGGTGTTCCGGCAGCGCCGCGAGATCGCGGCGCTCAGGCGGGAATTGGGCCGGGCCGGCCATGCGGGCGCGGAACGCGCGGAGAAGTCCCGGCCCGAGGGTAGCCCGGCGTGATGGAAATCGAGTACTGGTGGCTGCTCGCGCTGCCGTTGTTCTTTGCGCTCGGCTGGCTCGCCGCGCGCGTCGACATCAAGCAGCTGCTGTCGGAGTCACGCGCGCTGCCGGTGTCCTACTTCAAGGGTCTCAACTTCCTGCTGAACGAGCAGCCGGACAAGGCGATCGAGGCCTTCATCGAGGTGGTCAAGGTCGACCCCCAGACCATCGAGCTCCATTTCGCGCTGGGCAGCCTGTTCCGCCGGCGCGGCGAGGTCGAGCGCGCGATCCGCATGCACCAGAACCTCGTCGAGCGGCCCGATCTCGGGTCCGACCAGAAGCTCGTGGCGCTGTTCGAGCTGGCGCAGGATTATTTCAAGGCGGGCTTGCTCGACCGGGCGGAGGAGCTGTTCCTCAAGCTGGAGGGAACGGCGTACACCGAGCAGGCGTTGCGCTTCCTGCTCGAGATCTTCGAGCAGGAAAAGGAGTGGCACAAGGCGACCGACATCGCCGGCAAGCTCGAGACCGTGACCGGCCGCTCGCACCAGAAGGAGATCGCCAATTTCTGCTGCGAGCTCGCGCTCAACGAGATCATGCAGTCGCGGCCGGAGGCGGCGCGTCCTCACCTCGCCGAGGCGCTCGCGCACCATCGCCTGTGCGTGCGCGCGAACCTGCTCCTCGGCGACCTCGAGACCGCGGCCGGGCGTCCGGAGGCGGCGATCGAGGCCTGGAAGCGCATCGAGAGCCAGAGCCCGCAGTACCTTGCGCTGGTCGCGGAGCGGCTCGCCAACGCGTTCCGGCAGCGCGGCAAGGTCGAGGAGGGGGTCAACCTGCTGCGCGGCTACCTCGCCAAGTACCCGTCACTCGACCTGCTCAACGTGGTGTTCCAGGGCGTGCTCGAGAGCCAGGGCACGGAGCCGGCCTACCGCCTGGTGCGCGACGAGCTGCGGCGCATGCCGACGCTGCTCGGCCTCGACAAGCTGCTCGAGGCGCAGCTGCTGGAAGCGCCGCTCGAGCGCCGGCGCGACCTCGAGCTCGTCAAGGAACTGGTCAACCAGCACACCCGGGGACTCGCCCTGTACAAGTGCGACAGCTGCGGTTTCCGGGCACGCCAGTACTACTGGCACTGCCCGGCATGCGCGGAGTGGGAGACCTATTCGCCGCGCAGGACCGAGGAAGCGAAGCTGCCGGCATGAGTTCCGATCCGCGCATCATCGTCGCGCTGGATTTTCCCGACGCCGGGGGCGCACTCGCACTGGCCGCCCGGCTCGACCCGAAGCTGTGCCGGGTGAAGGTCGGGAAAGAGCTCTACACGGCAGCCGGGCCGTCTTTGGTCGAGAAACTTCACCAGTCGGGCTATGCAGTGTTCCTCGACCTCAAGTACCACGACATTCCGAGCACGGTCGCGGGAGCGTGCCTGGCCGCGGCCCGGCTGGGCGTCTGGATGATCAACGTCCATGCCCTCGGCGGCCGCGCCATGATGCTTGCCGCACGCGAGGCCCTTGCGCAATCGGCCAAACCACCCAGGCTCGTTGCCGTAACGCTGCTGACCAGCATGGGCGCGGGCGACATGGCGGACATCGGGTTGGCCGGCAGCCCGCAGGACGCCGTCCTGAGGCTCGCGCGGCTGGCGCAAGACTGCGGTCTCGACGGCGTGGTGTGCTCGGCGCAGGAGGCCACGGCCCTGCGCCATCAGTGCGGCAAGGCCTTCTGCCTGGTAACGCCCGGCGTTCGCCCGGCGGATGCGGCGCCGGACGACCAGAGCCGCGTCGCCACGCCGCGCCAGGCGATCACCGCCGGCTCTGATTACCTGGTCATCGGCCGGCCGATCACGCGGGCGCCCGATCCGCTCGCCGCTCTGCGCAGGATATGCGACGAAATCGCGCGGCGCTGATGGGCGGGGATACAATTCAACCATGACGGCGGACACGAAAAGGCGGAAGGCGGAAGGCGGAAGGCGGAAGGACGGAGCCCGCGGCGCTTCCTCATCCTTCAAGAATGCCCGCGTTCTGGTCGTCGGCGACGCGATGCTGGACCGCTACTGGTACGGCGAGGTCGACCGTATTTCACCCGAAGCCCCGGTGCCGATCGTAAAGATCGACCCGAAGCAGGAAAAGGAGCTGCCCGGCGGCGCGGCGAACGTCGCGCGCAACGCCGCAGCCCTCGGGGCGCAGGTGACCCTGCTTTCGGTGGTGGGCGCGGACGAGCCCGGAACCCGGCTGGAAAGCCTGCTCAGGCGCGAGCGCGTCGAGCCCCTGTTGCACCGTGACCGCAGCGTCAAGACCACCGTCAAGCTGCGAGTGATCGCGCGCCACCAGCAGCTGTTGCGGGTCGATTTCGAGACCGCGCCGAGCCACGAGGTGCTTGCGACCAAGCTGCGGGACTTCCAGCGCATACTGGAGCGCGTGGACGTCGTGATCCTGTCCGATTACGGCAAAGGCGGCCTGACGCACATCGCGAAGATGATCGGCCTGGGGCGGCGCGCCGGCAGGACGGTGCTGGTGGACCCCAAGGGCGAGGACTACTCGCGCTACCGCGGGGCGACGCTCATCACGCCGAACCGCTCGGAGTTCCGGCAGGTCGCGGGCGCCTGGAAAGACGAGCGCGAGCTGACCGAGCGCGCCCAGCAGCTTCGGCGCAGGCTCGGCGCAGAGGCGCTGCTCATCACGCGCAGCGAGGAAGGCATGACGTTGTACCAGGATGGAGCCCGGTTCCACGTCGGAGCGCAGGCGCGCGAGGTATTCGACGTGAGCGGCGCCGGCGACACCGTGATCGCGACGCTGGGCGCGGCGCTGGCGAGCGGCATGCGCATGAAGGATGCGGTCAAGCTGGCCAACCGTGCCGGCGGCATCGTGGTCGGCAAGCTCGGCACCGCCGTCGTGACGCCCAAAGAGCTCTTTGGGGCGTAAAGGCGGAAGGATGAAGTCAGAAGGCGGAAAGTCATGTATTACGTCGTGACCGGCGCGGCAGGTTTCATCGGCTCCAACCTGGTCAAGGCGCTCAACGAGCGCGGGATCACGGATGTTCTCGCCGTGGACGATCTCAAGGACGGCGCAAAGTACTCGAACCTCGCCGATTGCGACGTCGCCGATTACTTCGACAAGGACGAGTTCATCTCCCGGCTCGAGGAGGGCGATTTCGACGGCCAGGTGGGCGTGGTCCTGCACCAGGGCGCGTGCTCGGACACGACCGAAACCGACGGCCGCGCGATGATGGAAACCAACTATCGCTACTCGCGGCGGCTGCTCGACTATTGCATCGCCGAGGAAGTGCACCTCATCTACGCCTCTTCAGCCGCGATTTACGGGGGCGGCCGCGAGTTCCGGGAATCGCGGGAGCACGAAGCGCCGCTCAACGTCTACGGCTATTCCAAGTTCCTGTTCGACCAGTTGGTGCGACGGCGCTACGAGGAGCGCACCGCGCAGATCGTGGGCCTGCGCTACTTCAACGTTTATGGCGAGCGCGAGAGCCACAAGGGCCGGATGGCCTCGGTCGCGTACCACTTCTTCAACCAGTACCGCGGCACCGGTCACGTGCGGCTGTTCGCCGGCAGCGGAGGCTACGGCGACGGCGAGCAGCGGCGCGACTTCGTGTCGGTGGAGGATTGCGTCAAGGTCAACCTGTACTTCCTGGACGATCCCGGGCGGTCGGGCATCTTCAACGTCGGGACCGGCGCCGCGCAGAGCTTCCACGACGTGGCGGTCGCCACCGTCAACGCGTGCCGCCGGGCGCGCAACGAGGCGCCGCTCACGCTGACCGCGATGCGCGAGCGCGGCGTCATCCAGTACATCCCCTTTCCCGAGGATCTCCGGGGCCGCTATCAGAGCTATACGCAGGCCGATGTTTCGGCGCTGCGCGCCACCGGGTATGACGCGCCGTTCCTGACGGTCGAGCAGGGCGTGCCGCGCTACATCCAGAAGCTGCTGCAGAAGACGGGCGCGTAACTGGAGGGTTTTCCAGGAAGGGAAGGGCGCGCCATCGGTTATCATACGAACATGGACGCGCGATCGGTCCCACCCTATCAGACGCTCGAGGACTTCGTCGGCAACACGCCGCTGGTGAAGCTGAAGCGCCTGCCCGGCAGGACGACCAACACGCTGCTGGTCAAGCTCGAGGGCAATAACCCCGCGGGCTCGGTCAAGGACCGCCCGGCGTTCTCGATGATCCGGCGCGCGCAGGAGCGCGGCGACATCAAGCCCGGCGATACCCTGATCGAGCCGACCAGCGGCAACACCGGCATCGCGCTCGCCATGTGCGCCGCCATGATGGGTTACCGCATGATCCTGGTGATGCCCGAGCACCTGTCCGTGGAGCGGCGCCAGTCCATGGCGGCGTTCGGGTCGGAGATCGTGCTGACTCCGAAGGAAGGCGGCATGGAGATGGCGCGCGACATCGCCGAGAAGATGCGCGACGAGGGCAAGGGCGTGATCCTCGATCAGTTCGCGAACCCCGATAACCCGCTGTCCCACTACGAAGGCACCGGCCCCGAGATCTGGCGCGACACGCAGGGGCGGATCACGCACTTCGTCTCCAGCATGGGCACGACCGGCACCATCATGGGCTGCTCTCAATTTTTCAAGGAGAAGAACCCGAAGATCCAGGTCATCGGCTGCCAGCCGTCCGAAGGCTCGCAGATTCCCGGCATCCGCAAATGGCCGCCGCAGTACCTGCCGAAGATCTGCGACTGGACGCGGGTGGACCGCGTGATCGAGGTCTCGCAGGCGGACGCCGAGGAAACGACGCGCCGTCTCGCGCGCGAAGAGGGCATTTTCGCGGGCATCTCCTCCGGCGGCGCGCTGTGGGCGGCGATGCAGGTGCTGCGCGAGGTGGAGAACGCGGTCATCGTCACCATCGTGTGCGACCGGGGCGACCGCTACCTGTCCACGGGCGTCTTTCCCGGCTGATGGCACCGGTCCTTGCCTTCGACATCGAGACCGTGCCCGATGTCGAGGGGCTGCGCCGCCTGCACGGCCTCGACGCGGCGATCCCGGACAAGGGCGTCGCCGAGATGGCGTTCCAGTTGCGCCGGCAGGCGACCGGACACGATTTTCTCCCGCTTTACCTGCACCGCGTCGTCGTCATATCCTGCGCGTTGCGGGACCGCGACAGCTTCAAGGTCTGGTCCATCGGCGGCGACGGCGAGGGCGAGCTGATCCAGCGTTTCTTCGACGGCGTCGAGAAGTACACTCCCCAGCTCGTCTCCTGGAACGGCGGCGGCTTCGACCTGCCGGTGATGCACTATCGCGGCCTCATCCACGGCGTGAAGGCGGCGCGCTACTGGGACCTGGGCGAGGACAACCGCGATTTCAAGTGGAACAACTACATCAGCCGCTACCACAGCCGCCATCTCGACCTCATGGACCTGCTCGCGCTCTACCAGCCGCGGGCCAACGCGCCGCTTGGCGACCTGGCGCAGCTCATGGGGCTGCCCGGCAAGCTCGGCATGGAAGGCGCCGGCGTGTGGGACGCCTTTCAGGCCGGGAAGCTGGCCGAGATCCGCAATTACTGCGAAGCGGACGTCGTCAATACCTACCTCGTGTACCTGCGCTTCCAGCTGATGCGCGGCGCGCTCGACGACACGCGCCACCGGACCGAGTGCGAGCTGGTGCGCGCGACGCTCGGCAAATCCTCGGAGCCACACTGGAAGGAATTCCTCGCGAAGTGGCGGGTGTGAGATCGAATCTCCCTCACCCCCGATTCCGGCGTGCAAGCCGGCCCCTTTATTGGCTGCGAGCGGCTGGAGACGGACGAGCGCTTCCCGAACGAACTGCCGCAGGATAAGCTCCGGGCATGAAGGAGCTGGCCCGGCTGCTCAACGACATGCGTGCGGAGGGCGTGATTGCCGATTACGCCCTGTTCGGCGCTGCAGCCCAGATGCGTTACACCGAGCCTTCGCAACATTTGACGCTGACGTGCTCGTCGCGATTCCTTCCGGCGAGCGGCTCGATGTGCTCGGCCCCATTTACGAGTTCTGTTCGCGGAAGGGATTTCGGCCGGAAGGCGAGGCCGTACGGGTTGGCGCGTGGCCGGTCCAGTTTATCCCCGTGTTCAATGCCCTGACGGCCGAAGCCGTGGAACGGGCGGATGCGGTTGCCTTCGAGGGCGTTCCTTTTCGGGTGGTGCGCGCCGACCACCTTGCGGTGATCGCTCTCAGCGTCAACCGGCCGAAGGACTTTGCGCGCATCCTGGCGTTGCTCGAATCGGACAGCGTCAGTCGAGAGGAGATCGCGTCCCTTGCGCGGCAGCACGGACTGGAGGATGTTTGGAAGCGGTTCGTAGCGAGGTTTCTCGATGGATGACGTGAAAAAGCTGCTCGAACGGCAGGCCGCGTGGCAGAAGAGCCGGAAGCTGCTTTCCTGGCCGGAAAAGATCCGGATCGCCGAAACGCTCCGGGAATCGGTCGTGCAACTCCGTCGCACCGGACCGGAAGGCAAGTTAGCGTCTGCGGCATCAAAACCGCCACGATAGTTTGATAGACTGGCTTCACCGCTTTCGCGGCGTACTTTGACTCCGCCGCAGCGGGAATCATGGAAGCACTGAAGGTCGAATCCCTGGACCAGGAAGGTCGCGGCGTCGCGCGCCGCGACGGCAAGGCCGTCTTCGTCGAAGGCGCGCTGCCGGGCGAGGTCGTCACGTATTCGCCCTACCGCAAGAAGCCGACCTACGAAGTCGCCACCCTCGGCAGGGTCCTCAAGGAAAGCCCGTCGCGCGTCCGGCCGCGCTGCCCTCATTTCGGCGTCTGCGGTGGTTGCAGCCTCCAGCATCTCGACGCGCGCGCGCAGGTTGCGGTCAAGCAGCGGGTGCTGGAGGACAGCCTGTGGCATATCGGGCGGGTCCGCCCGGAGAGAATCCTGCCGGCCATCCACGGGCCGGCGTGGGGCTACCGCCACCGCGCGCGCCTTGCCGTGCGCTACGTGCCGAAAAAAGGCGGGGCGCTCGTGGGCTTCCACGAAAAGAGAAGCAGCTACGTCGCGGACATGGGCAGCTGCGAGGTTCTGCCGCCGCGCATATCGGCGCTCATCCGGCCGTTGCGTGAACTCGTCAGCGCGCTTTCCATCCGCAACCGGCTGCCGCAGATCGAGGTGGCGCTGGGGGAGGGTGCCGACGTGCTGGTATTCCGCGTGCTGGAGCCGCTGCTGCCGCCCGACACCGAGGCGCTGAGGCGCTTCGCCGACCGGCACGGCGTGCGGCTCTACCTGCAGCCCGGTGGACCGGAGACCGCGGCCCCGATGGCGGCGGCGGCCGAAGCCGACCTTCATTACACCCTGCCCGAGTTTGGCCTCAAGATCCGGTTCGCGCCGACCGAATTCACCCAGGTGAACCCCGCGGTGAACGGCGTTATGGTGCGACGTGCACTGTCCGTTCTGGATCCCCGCCCCGGCGAGCGCATCGCCGACCTGTTCTGTGGGGTCGGCAACTTCACGCTGGCGGTCGCGCGCAGCGGCGCCACGGTGCTGGGCGTGGAGAGCAGCGCGGACCTGGTGCGCCGTGCGGGCCGGAACGCGGAGCTGAACGGGCTATCGGCGCGCGCGTCGTTCGTCGAGCGCGACCTCTACCGGAGCGCCGGAGACCCGCTGGCCGGGCTGGGCCGATTCGACCGAATGCTCCTCGATCCCCCGCGCGATGGCGCCGTGGAGGTGGTCAAGGCGCTCCCGGACGACGGGCCGCAACGGCTGGTCTACGTCTCGTGCAATCCAGGGACGCTGGCGCGGGACGCGGCGGTGCTGACGCAGACGCGCGGCTATCGCCTCAGCGCGGCCGGGGTGATCAACATGTTCCCGCACACGTCGCACGTCGAATCCATGGCAGTTTTCGATCTCTGATCGAAAACAAAACGGCCGGGTTGTTGCCCGGCCGTTCTTGTATTTCTCCTGCCGACCGTCAGTCGCGCTCGCCGGTGAGGGCCATCAGGATCTGCAGCAGGCTGGCGAAGATGTTGAACAGGCTCATGTAGCAGCCGGTCGTCGCCATGATGTAGTTGGTCTCGCCGCCGTTGACGATGCGGCTCACGTCGTGCAGCAGGAACAGCGAGAACACCACCACGATCACCGCCGAGATCGTCAGCGCGAGCGCCGGGATCTGCAGGAACATGTTGGCGACGATCGCCAGCAGCGCCACGATCATGCCGACGAACAGGAACTTGCCCATGAAGCTGAAGTCCTTCTTCACCGTGGTCGCGATGCCGGCCATGACGAAGAAGATCGCGCCGGTTCCGCCGGCGGCGATGCCGATCAGCTGCGGCCCGTTCTTCAGCGACAGCGCGATCGCCAGCAACGGTCCGAGCCACCAGCCGAGGATGAACGTCATGCCGAGCAGCAGCACCACGCCGAGCGCGCTGTTGCGGTGGGCCGCGATGGCGTACTGCAGGCCGATGACGGCGGCAAGCATCACGAAGAAGCTGATGATCGGGAACTGCATGATGATGCCGCCGGTGTGGATGCCGGCGTAGGCCCCGATCACCGTGGGCACCATGGTCAACGCGAGCAGCAGGTAGGTGTTGCGCAGCACCCGCTGTTGCTGAAGCGCGATGTCCTGCGCGCCGGCCTGGTACGCCGCCGGGTTGGTCTGATATTCGGGTTGCATCGAGTTTCTCCTGGTTAGCGACTTCGCTGGCCGGTTAGACTACAGAATCCCCGCCTTAGTTTCAATGCCACCGCCGTGACATTACGATTCAAGCGCCTGAAAACACGTGTATTATGGGCCGCGATTGTGACGGCCGCATGGCATCCGGAAGGGTGGCGGAGCGGTTGAACGCACCG
Organism: Betaproteobacteria bacterium RIFCSPLOWO2_02_FULL_67_26; assembly: GCA_001771935.1. Taxonomy (GTDB): domain Bacteria; phylum Pseudomonadota; class Gammaproteobacteria; order Burkholderiales; family SG8-41; genus SG8-41. The sequence goes on along the minus strand of MERD01000039.1, from coordinate 91,377 downwards.
GTCTTGAAAACCGGCATGTCCGCAAGGGCATCGTGGGTTCGAATCCCACCCCTTCCGCCAAAGAATGGCCCGGGAACCGCTCCCAGCCTACTTTTTTCTGCCGTTGGTCTTCGAGGCCGCCTTGCGCAGGCGGTAATAGAGCCGGGGGTTGGTTGCCTTGAGGTGGGAAACCACCTCGAAATCGTTGCCTTTGGCGCGTGCGAGCTCGATGCCTTCGATGTGCACCAGCCGCAGCAACTCGCGCACCGGCCTGGGCATGCTGCGGCCGCTCTCGTAGCGGGAGCCGCCGCTCTGGGTCACGCCGACGCGCGACCAGAATTCCTGCTGGTTGAGGCGCAGCCGGCGCCGGATTTCGCGGGGATTGGAGATACGTTCGAATGGTTTCATGTCGGAGGAGTTCCTGGTTGATAGCCAATGGACCATCTGGAACAGATTAGGTTCAAGCTGGCGCCTGGCGCTGGCCCTGCATATGCCGCGAGCATGGCTGGCGTGCGCCGGCGGCTCGTTTTCCCCAGAAAAATCAACTAAAATACGCGACTTTTTCAAACTGTGGCCATGGCACTGATCGTCCAGAAATACGGCGGCACCTCGGTGAGCTCGACCGAGCGCATCAAAAACGTCGCCCGGCGCGTTGCCCGCTGGAGGGCGTTGGGGCACCAGCTGGTGGTGGTCGTCTCCGCGATGGCGGGGGAGACCAACCGCCTGATCGCTCTCGCCCGGGAGCTGCAGGCGCACCCGGAACCGCGGGAACTCGACGTGATGGTATCCACCGGCGAGCAGGTGACGATGGCGCTGCTCTCCATGGCGCTGATGGAGTTGGGGTTGAAGGCGCGCAGCTATACCGGCGCGCAGGTGAAGATCCTCACCGACAGCGCGCACACCAAGGCGCGCATCGTGAGCATCGACGAGGCGTTGATCCGCAAGGACCTTGCCGAAGGCCGCGTCGTGGTCGTCGCCGGCTTCCAGGGCGTCGACGAGCAGGGCAACATCACCACCCTGGGACGCGGCGGCTCGGACACCACCGGGGTCGCGCTCGCCGCGGCGCTGAAGGCCGACGAGTGCCAGATCTACACCGACGTGGACGGCGTCTATACCACCGACCCGCGCATCGTGCCGGAGGCGCGGCGCCTGAAGACCGTCACCTTCGAGGAAATGCTCGAGATGGCGAGTCTGGGCTCCAGGGTGCTGCAGATCCGCGCGGTGGAGCTCGCGGGCAAGTACCAGGTCAAGCTGCGGGTGCTCTCCAGCTTCGAGGAGGAGAGCGACGGCACGCTGATCACTTTCGAGGAAGACCAGACCATGGAACAAGCCAGCATTTCAGGCATTGCGTTCAACCGGGACGAGGCCAAGATCACGATCCTCGGGGTGCCCGACCGGCCGGGAATCGCCTACCAGATCCTGGGCCCGATCGGGGACGCCAACATCGACGTGGACATGATCGTGCAGAACGTGAGCCACGACGGCACGACGGACTTCTCGTTCACCGTGCACCGCAGCGACTACGCGAAGACGCTGAAGCTCCTCGAGCCGGTGGTCAAGCACATCAAGGCGCGCGGCGTGGAGAGCGGCGACAAGATCGCGAAAGTGTCGGTGGTCGGCGTCGGCATGCGCTCGCACGCGGGCATTGCCAGCGCGGCATTCCGCACGCTCGCGGAGGAAGGGATCAACATCGAGATGATCTCGACTTCCGAGATCAAGATCTCGATTGTGATCAACGAGAAGTACATGGAGCTCGCCGTGCGCGCGCTGCACAAGGCGTTCGGCCTCGAACAGCCAGGCTGAACGGTCAACTGAAAAGACGGGAGTGCGGGAGAGCGGGAAATCGAGAGAGGGAGAAAAGCGTCTTTCCCCCTCCCGCCCTCACGCCCCCCCCGATCTCCCGATGGTAAGATGACTGAGTAGTTGTTAGAAAGCTACGGCAGGCAACTTCAGATATTGGCAGAGCGGCACACGGAGAGATGGCCGAGTGGTCGAAGGCGCTCCCCTGCTAAGGGAGTATAGGGTCAAAAACCTTATCGAGGGTTCGAATCCCTCTCTCTCCGCCAGTCGTTTTTCCTAAGCCGCGACAATCAGGCTCGTGAGCCGCTGCGGATCGGCGAGCAGCGCGGCGCTCTCGCCCAGGTAGGTCGCCCTCCCGCGGTTCAGCACGATCGCGCTTTGCGTCACCTCCAGCGCGAGCTTCGCGTGCTGCTCGACCAGCACCACCGTCAGCGCTTCCTCCCGGATCAGGCGCTGCATCGCGCGCAGCAGCGCTTCGACGATGATCGGGGCGAGGCCTTCAAGCGGCTCGTCCATCAGCAGGAGCGACGGGTTGCCCATGAGGGCGCGCCCGGTCGCGAGCATCTGCTGCTCGCCGCCCGATATCTCGTTACCCATGTGGCTGCGCCGGTTCGCGAGGCCTGGAAACAGGTCGTATACGCGCTCCAGGCTCCAGCGTCCGGGGCGCGCGGCGACGACGAGATTCTCCTCGACCGAGAGCGATGGGAAGATCTCGCGTTCCTGCGGGACGTAGCCGATGCCGAGCCGCGAGCGCTCGTAGGCCGGCAGCCGCTCGATCGGGCGGCCCTGGTACTCGATGCTGCCGGAGTGAAAGGTGGTATGGCCGATGAGGGTCGAGAGCAGCGTCGTCTTTCCCACGCCGTTGCGGCCGAGCACGGCGAGCGAGCCGCGCTCCGGCAGGCTGAACGCGACGTCCTCCAGCACCACGGTCTCGCCGTAGCCGGCCCGCACTCCGGTCAGCTTCAATGCCGGGAACCTCGCAGAGCTCTCGTCAGCCATGGTGCTGCTCCCCGAGGTAGACCTGCTGCACGCGGCGGTCCCCGGCGATCTCCTCGGGCGTGCCCTCGACCAGCACCTCGCCCTGCACCATCACGGTGATCCTGCGGGCAAAGCGAAACACGAGGTCCATGTCGTGCTCGATGATGAGGATGGCGATTTCAGGGGGGAGTCCGTCGAGCACCTCCAGGATGCGCCCGGTTTCGACCGACGGCACGCCGGCCGCCGGCTCGTCGAGCAGCAGCACCGTGGGCTTGAGGCCGAGGGCGATCGCGATCTCGACCAGTCGCTGCTTGCCATAGGGCAGATCGAACACGCGGCTCGCGGCATCGTCGGCGAGCCCGAGCGTCGCCAGCAGCGCCATGCTCTCGTCGTGGATCGCGTGGAACGAGCTCGCCGGGCGCCACAGGCGGGCGGCAATGCCGCTGCGCTCGGCGATGCCGAGGGCGACGTTGTCGAGGACGGTCAGATCGCGGAACAGCGTGTTGATCTGGAAGGTGCGGCCGATACCGCGCTTGACGCGCGCCGCCTGGCGCAGCCCGGTGATGTCCTCGCCGCCGAGCAGGATGCGCCCGGAGGAGGGCGCGAGCCTGCCTGTCAGCATGTTGACCAGAGTGGTCTTGCCGGCGCCGTTCGGGCCGATCAGCGCGTGGCGCGCGCCGGCCTCGAGCCGGAAATCGATGCTCTCGGCCACGGTGAGCGCGCCGAAGCTCTTGCACAGCTTCCGGGTCTCGAGGACCGCGCTCACCGGCGTTCTCCGCGGAATTTCGACACGACCCGGTCCGCGATGCCCAGCAGGCCGCCGCGCGCGAACAGGACCACCGCGACCAGCAGCAGCCCAATGCCGAAATACCAGTACTCGGGAAACTGCTTGGCAAGCTGGTCCTGCGCGATCATGTAGACGAGCGGGCCGACGAAGGCCCCGTAGATGCGGCCCACGCCGCCAAGGACCAGCATCACCAGCAGCTCGCCCGCGAACTCGAAGGAGAGCACGTTGAGTCCCACGAACTGGTTGGTCTGCGTGAGCAGCGCCCCGGCGCAGCCGGCGATCGTCGCCGAGATCGTGTACACCGCGATCAGGCGGGCATAGGCCGGCGAGCCGATCGCGTGCATGCGCACGACGTTTTCGCGGATGCCCACCAGCGACGCCCCGAACGGCGAGTAGATGATCCGGCGCACGATCCACCAGCCGGCAAAGAGCACGAGCAGGCAGTACAGGTAAGCGGTCTTGCCGAACATGTCGAACCGGAACTGCCCGAGGATCGGGGTGACGCTGATGCCGGAGAGGCCGTCGGCGCCGCCGGTGAGGGCGGTCGCCTTGTTTGCTATCTCGAGCAGGATGGCGGTGATCGCGAGCGTGAGCATGAGCAGCGTCAGGCCCCGGGTGCGCAGGATCACGGCGCCCGTGGCAACCCCGAGCAGCGCTGCTGCTGCCGCCGCCGCCGCCATTTGCAGCAGCGGGTCAGTCACGCCGAGCTTCGCCCCGAGTATGCCGGCAACATAGGCGCCGAGCCCGAAGAACGCCGTGTGCCCGAGCGTGATGATCCCGGCATAGCCGAGGATGAGGTCGAGCGACAGCGCGAACAGGATGTAGACCAGGATGCGCGCCCCGAGCGGCACGTACTCGGGCAGCGCGAAGAATACCGCGAGTGCCGCCGCCCACGGCAGCCATTCGAGCCAGCCGATGCGCGCCGGTTCGCCATAACTTGCGCGGCGGATCACCCCTGCCTCCCGAACAACCCTGCCGGCCGCCACAGCAGGATCGCGATCGTCGCCACGTAGATGAAGAATGCGCCGAATTGCGGCACCCAGTACTTGCAGGCGGTGTCGGTCACGCCGATGAGCAGGGCCGCGAAGAACGGCCCGCGCAGCGACCCGAGGCCACCGACCGCCACCACGATCAGGAAGTAGACGAGGTGCTCGAAGGGATAGGTGGGCTGCACGGTGAGAATCTCGGCGCCCAGCGCGCCGCCGAGTCCCGCAAGCCCGCTGCCGAGCGCGAACGTGATGGTGAACAACCGCCGCGTGTTGATGCCGATGGATTGCGCCATCGGGCCGTTATCGACGGCGGCCCGCACCATCGCGCCCCAGCGCGTGCGCTCGACCCCGTACCAGAGGATGCCGACCATCACCGCGCTGAACGCGATGAGAAACACGCGGAACGCGGGAAAGTCGCGCCCGAGCAGTCCGAACTGGCCCTTCAGGTAGTCGGGCAGGGGGACCAGGAGCTGCAAGGTGCCGAACAGGAGCCGCGCGGTCGCCACCGCGATGAAGATGAGGCCGATCGTGAACAGCACCTGCGCCAGCTCGCCCGCGGTGTACAGGCGCGAATACAGCAGGCGTTCGAGCACCACGCTGCCCGCCGCGACCAGCACGAAGGCCAGCGCCAGCCCGAGTGGATAGGAGACGCCGAAGCGATCCATCGCGGCGATCAGAATGTAGCCGCCCGCCATCGCGAACACGCCGTGGGCGAGGTTGACGAACCCCATCAGGCCCATCGTCACCGACAAGCCGACGGAGATCACGTAGAGGATCATGCCGTAGGCGGCGCCGTGGAAGGCGACGCTCACGAGCGATGACAGGAATGCTTCCATCTAGGCGCCGGACACCGGCGGTTGCCGGGAAAAGAAAACCCGGGCCAAGCCGATGGCCCGGGTTTCATGACGGGTTACTTCTTCTGGAGTTCTTTCCAGGGGTCCTTCACCTGGGCAAACGTCTCGAATTCCACGTTGGCGAGCTGGCCGCCGACTTTCCTGACCTCGCGCATGTACTCGTTCTGGATGATGTCGCGGGTTGCGGGATCGATCGCGATCGGGCCGCGCGGGCTGTTCGGATTCTTGTATTGCTTCACCAGTGCCATGGTGCGGTCCGGGTCGATCCTGCCCTTTTGCTCGCGGATCACGTAGTAAATCGCGTCCATCGCGTCCCACGCGCCGACGGACATGAAGCTCGGCCACGACTTCTCGCCATATTCCTTTTTCCAGGCGGCGATGAAGGCCTTGTTCGCGGGACGGGTGGCCGCGGCCGAGTAGTGGTGCATCGTGATTACGCCGAGCGCGAGGTCACCCATGTTGGGCAGCTCCTCGTCGGTGGTGATATCGCCCGGGCCGATGAACTTGACCCCGGCCTTGCCGAGGCCCAGATCGCCGTACGCCTTCATGATCTGGGTTGCCTGGCGGCCCGCCGGAATGAACGAGAACACCACGTCGGGCCTGGCATCCTTGGCGCGCTGCATGAACGGGACGAAATCCGGGTTGGCAAGCGGGATGCGCACCTTGCCGACGATCTTGCCGCCGCCTTCCGTGAAGCCCCGCTCGAATCCCGCCTCGCTGTCGTGGCCCGGGGCGAAATCGCTGACCGCGATGTAGGCGGTCTTGTATTTTCTGGACGCCCACGCGCCGAGCGGGTAGGTCGACTGCCAGAGCGTGAACGAGAAACGCGCGATGTAGGGCGAGCGGGTGGTGATGACCGAGGTGCCCGCGTTCATGATGAAAAACGGCAGCTTCGCTTCCTGGGTGAGGGGAGCGATCGCCATCGCGTTCGGCGTGAACACGACGCCGGTCAGTATCTGGATCTTGTCGCGCACGATCAGCTCCTGCGCGAGCTGCTTTGCCTTGTCGGGGTTGGGGCCGCCGGCGTCGCGGATCACCAGCTCGATTTTCACGCCCGGCGGCAGCTTGGCGGCGTTCTGCTTCATGTACAGCTTGAAACCCTTGTCGATCAGATCGCCGAGCGTCGCGAACGGTCCGGAATAGGTGTTGATGACGCCGATCTTGATGGTTTGAGCGGACGCGGTTGCAGCGCAGAGCAACGCCGCGCCGACCAGCAGTTTGTTGACCAGGCCTGCGAATCGCATATGCCTCTCCCGGGATTTCAGCCGCAATAGTGTATCCCAGGGGCGGGAAAAGCGTGAAAATATGCTTAAAATACGCGCTGCAGCCCGCAATCCCGTCGCGGGACCGAAAATCTCGAATCGTTGAGGAGGAAAAATAATGCGTCGCATCCTGGCTTTGGCAATAGCAGTGGCTTCCGTTGCAGCCGCGAGCATGGCAATCGGACAGTCCTATCCCACCCGGCCGGTCCGGATCGTCATTCCGTTCCCGCCGGGCGGGAACGTGGACGTGTTCGCGCGGGTCCTGTACCAGCAGGTCGAGAAGGAGCTGGGGCAGACGATCGTGATCGACAACCGCGGCGGCGCCAACGGCATGCTGGGCTCGCACATCGTCGCGAACGCGACGCCCGACGGCTACACCATGCTCAATGTGTCGTTTTCCTTCGCGGTCAACCCGTCCATCGTCAGCAAGATGCCGTTCGACGTCGTGAAGGACTTCGCGCCGGTCACGGACGTCGCGCTCGGCACGGGCTACCTGATAGTAGGCAACCCCAGGTTTCAGGCCAAGACGGTGAAGGAGCTGATCGCGCTGGCGAAACAGCAGCCGGGGAAGGTCCGCTACAGCACGGCGGGCGTCGGCAACGGCCAGCACTTGACCGGGGCGCTGTTTGCCGAGAAGGCCGGCGTCGACATGCTGCACGTCCCGTACAAGGGGGGCGGCCCGGCGGTGACCGCCGCCATCGGCGGCGAGGTCCAGATCCATTTTCCGGCGCCGGCGGTCGGTATCCCGCACGTCAAGGCGGGCCGGCTGCGGGGGCTGGGCTTCACCGGCGGCAAGCGCCTGGCGTCGTTGCCGGACGTGCCCACGGTGGCGGAATCGGCACTTCCCGGCTTCCTCGCCGACGCCGGATGGCATGGCGTGTTCGCCCCCGCGAAGACTCCGCCCGCGGCCTTGAAAAGGATGCAGGAGGCGATCCGCAACGCGCTGAAGGTGCCCCACGTGCGCGATCACTTCCTCAATGGCGGCTACGAGCCCCAGGGCCACACGCCGGCCGAGTGGGAGAAGCTGTTCCGCGCCGACCTGAAACGCTATGCGGAGATCACGCGCATCGCCAAGATCGAGCGGCGATGACGCGGTGATGGAATCCCCCCGACCTATTCAGGTCTCCCGCCTTTGACAAAAGGGGGCAGGGGGGGATTGAGTAACTAGCGGCGGGCCGGGACTTCCGGCGCCGGGACGGAGGAGGGGAGTTGGATACGAACTTCTGGGTCATCCAGGCGTTCAACGGGGTTTCGTACGGCGCCCTGCTGTTCCTGCTCGCCAGCGGCCTCTCGCTGATATTCGGGGTGATGCGCATCGTCAATCTTGCGCATGGCTCCTTCTTCCTGCTCGGCGGCTACGTCGCGCTCACGGTGATCTGGACGACGGGCTCCTGGCTGCTCGCAATACCGGTTGCCGCATTCGCCGTCGCCGTGGTGGGCCTGCTCATGGAGCGGACCTGCTTGAGGCCCCTGGGGTTCGATCCGCTGCGGCAGGTCCTGCTGACGGTGGGCTTCGCGTACCTGTTTCAGCAGGCAGCCCTGGACATCTGGGGCGGCGACAACCTCGACATCGTCCCGCCCGCCGTGCTGAGGGACAGCGCGGTCGTCGGGGGCTACTATTTCCCGATGTACCGGATCTTCATGATCGGCGTGGCGGTCGCGATCGGCGTGATCCTGTGGCTCACCATGGAAAAGACGCGCATCGGGGCCATGGTCCGCGCAACGGTGGATGACGCGGAGATGGCCCGCGGGGTGGGCATCGACACCTCCCGCGTGTCCATGCTCATCTTCGCCCTCGGCGCGTTCCTTGCCGCATTGGGGGGCGTGATCGGGGGGGCTTTCCTCGGCATCTACCCGGGGCTGGATTTCGCGATCCTGCCCATCGCCTTTGCGGTGGTGATCATCGGGGGCATGGGGAGCCTGACGGGAGCGGCCGTGGGCAGCCTGATCGTCGGCCTGGCCGACAACTTCGGCAAGGCGCTCGTCCCGGAGGTCTCCTATTTCACGCTCTACGCGCCGATGGTGCTGATCCTGGCGCTGAAGCCGACCGGCCTGTTCGGCCGGGAATGACGATGGACAACCGCCGCAAGATCCTGATGGTCGTCGCGGCGCTGCTCGCCGTCCTGGTGATCACGCCGTTCTCCGGCTCGTACGTGATCGTTCTCGTCACGCACGCGCTGATCTTCGGCATCCTGGCCATGAGCCTCGACATCCTGCTCGGCTACACCGGATTGCCGTCGCTCGGCCAGGCGGCGTACCTGGGCATGGGCGCCTACCTGACGGCCGTCCTGGCCACCCGCTACCAGTTCGGGCTGGACTGGACCTTCTGGGTGGTGGTGGTGCTGGGGATATTGATCGCAGCCGCAACGGCGGCGTTCTTCGGCTTGTTTGCCATCCGCGCAACGGGCGTCTATTTCCTGATGATCACCCTCGCGCTCGGGATGTGCGTATGGGGGCTCGCCTACCGGTGGAATTCCCTGACCGGCGGGGACAACGGCATCGTCCTTCCACCCCGGCCGGAGTTCGGCATCGAGCTCGCCGACGACGTGACCTATTTCTACCTGGTGTTCGGGTTTTTCGCGGTATCGCTCGCGACCCTTTATCTCCTCGTCCGGTCGCCATTCGGGCACAGCCTGGTCGGGATCCGGGAGAACGAGCTGCGCATGCGCATCCTGGGATACAACACCTGGCTGCACAAATACATCGCGTTCATCATCGCCGGGGGATACGGGGGGCTCGCCGGGGTGCTGTGGGCGCAGGCGCACGGCCTCGTCAGCCCGGAAGACGTGATCCTGGCGACCTCGGTGGACGCGCTCCTGATGGTGGTGCTGGGTGGCCCGGGGACCCTGGTCGGAGGCGCTATCGGCGCGGGAATCGTCGTCTTCCTGCGGGAATACCTGAGCACGCTCGTCCCGTGGTGGCAGTACGTGCTGGGCGGAGTGTATGTACTTACGATACTCTATCTCCCGGGCGGCCTGATGGGCCTGCCCGAGCGGATTCGAGGCTCGCGCATGCCCGCGGCGGTTGCCGGCGAAGTGAAGAGTTTGCCGTCTGTGTCTCACTAATGGAGGGAGGGGTAGCCATGTTGAGCAAGATCGCACGAAGCTTGAGTTGGGGATTGGTGGCAGTGGGCCTGGCCGCTGGAACGGGCATGAGCCGGGAATCGGGCGCCGCGCAGGAGCTGCGCATCGGCTTCCTGGCGCCGACGACCGGCATATTCGCGCAGATCGGCAAGGACATGACCAACGGCTTCCAGATGTACCTGGATGAGGTCAAAGGCGACTTCGCCGGCGCCAAGGTGAAGTTCATCGTCGAGGACGAGGAGGGCAAGCCGCCGGTCGGGGTGCGCAAGGTCGAGAAGCTCATCCGCCAGGACAAGGTGCACATGTTCATCGGGGGGCTGCTGGCGTCGACGGGCTACGCGCTCGCGCCGGTCAGCACGCGCCTGAAGACGGTCTACGTCGCTTCGATCCCGGCCGCGGACGACCTGACGCAGCGGGACAGCGCCAAGTTTCCGCTGCTGGTCCGCACCGGCTGGACCAGCTCCCAGCCCAACCACCCGTTCGGCGAGTGGGCCTGCGAGCAGGGCTACAAGCGCATCGTGGCGATCGCGGCCGACTACGCCTTCGGGCACGAGGTCGTGGGCGGATTCCAGAGGGCGTTCGAAGCCTGCGGCGGCAGGATCATCCAGAAAATATGGCCGCCGCTGGGGACGATCGATTTCGGGCCGTTCATACCGACCCTGAAAAAGGACGCGGACGCGATCTTCACGCTCATGGTCGGGCCGATGTCGCTCCAGTTTCCCAAGCAGCTGGCGTCAGCGGGGATCAAGAAGCCGGTCCTGGGCGGCGGCACGAGCTACGACGAGTTCGTGCTTCCCTCCATGGGGGACGAGGTGATCGGCCATGTTTCGGCGCTCCAGTACAGCGCCGCCCTGGAGACTCCGCGCAACGCGGCCTTCGTCAAGAAGTACCGCGAGAAGTACGGCAAGGTCCCGTCGTACTACTCGGAATCCAACTACACGACCGCGCAGATGATCCACGAGGTCATGAAGAAGACGAAGGGCAAGTGGCCGGGCGCGGAGCAATTCGTCAAGTTGCTCGCGAGCATCCAGCTCGAGACCGCCCGCGGGCCGGTGCGCCTGGACGAGATGAAGAATCCCGTCCACAACGTCTACATCCGGAAGGTGGAGAGGAAGAAGCTGCACGGCTACGCGAAGGACGAGCTCTGGAACAGCGTGGTCAAGACCTACCCGAACGTGAGCCAGTTCTGGAAGTTCGGCAAGGCGGAGTTCCTGAAGCAGCCGGTCTACAGCCGGGACTTCCCCCCGTGCAAGTTCTGCGAATGACGGATTGACGGATGCCGGGGCCCCCGCGGCGGGGCTCCGGACTGTCTTGCCGTAAAACGGAGGTTCGAGACCCGCCATGGCGATCCGCAACACCGGGGGAGCGGCCGTGCTCGAACTGAGGGGGCTTTCCAAGAATTTTGGCGGTCTCAACGCCGTCCAGGGCGTCAACCTGAAAGTCTTTCCGGGAGACCGCAAGGCCATCATCGGCCCGAACGGGGCGGGAAAGACGACGCTGTTCAACGTCATCACGGGCGTCCTGCCTGCCAGCTCGGGCGCGGCCCTGCTGTTCGGCGAAAACATCACCGGCTGGCCGAGCCACCGGCGCACGGCACTGGGCATGGCGCGCACCTTCCAGGTCACCAGCCTGTTTCCGAAGCTGACGGTCCTCGACAACGTGCTGCTCGCGATCAAGGGCCTGCGCCGGAGCAAGTACGTGATGTGGCGGCCGCTGTCGTCATACCGCGACGTGCACGACAAGGCCCGGCAGCTGCTGGAAAGCGCCGGCTACTGGGACCGCCGCGACGTCGAGGTCCGCAATCTGTCCCACGGCGAGCGGCGCCAGGTTGAAATCGTTCTCGGCCTGGCCAGCGACCCGAAGATCCTGCTGCTCGACGAGCCCGCGGCCGGCCTCGCGTCGGGCGAGTCGCGCGAGATGGCGCAGTTCCTCAAGCGGCTCGACCCCGGTCTCGCGATCCTCCTGATCGAGCACGACATGGACGTCGTGTTCGACGTCGTGGATCACATCTCGGTCCTGCATTTCGGCGAGGTCGTGGAGGAAGGGACGACGGCAAGCATCCGGGCGAGCGCGCGGGTGCAGGAAATTTACCTGGGAACGGGCTGAGCGCCCGCAAGTCATCGTCATGCCGATCCTGGATGTCCAGGACGTCCACACCTATTACGGTGATGCCTACGTGCTGCAGGGGCTGTCCCTGCAGCTCGAGGACGGGCAGATCCTGGGCTTGCTCGGGCGCAACGGCGTGGGCAAGACGACGCTCGTCAACTCGATCGTCGGATTCACCCCCCCGCGCCGGGGCAAGGTCATCTTCAAGGGCGTGGACATTACCGGCCAGTCGTCGTTCGCAACGGTTCGGGGCGGGATGGGCCTGGTGCCGCAGGGGCGCCGGGTATTCCCCTCGCTCAGCGTGGAGGAGAACCTGAAGGTGGCGGAAAGGAGCGACGGGCGCCGCGGATGGACCCTGGAGCGCGTCTACGCGCTGTTTCCCCGATTGAAGGAGCGGCGCGAGCAGCGCGCGCGGACGCTCTCTGGCGGCGAGCAGCAGATGCTCGCCATTGGCCGCGGGCTCATGACCAACCCGGATTGCCTGATCATGGACGAGCCGTCCGAGGGGCTCGCGCCTATCATCATCCAGGGGGTGTGGGAAGCCATCGGCAAGCTGAAGGACGAAGGGCTCTCGATCCTGCTCGTCGAGCAGAATGCCGCCCTGGCGCTCAAGCTCGTCGACTACGTCCACGTGATGAGCAAGGGGCGGGTGGTCTATTCCGCCGCCCCCCAGGAGCTGTGGGCCAACGAGGAGGTCAAATCCAGCTATCTCGGGATTTGACGCTCTTCGAGATTGGCAAAGAGCTTCGGATCGAATTCCTTTCGGTGCTTCTGCAGCACCGGCTCGACGGCTTTCATGAAGGCGCTCCGCTCCTCGTCGGTCAGCTGGATGACCTCGTTTTTCGCGGGATCGAGCCTGGCCATGATCTCCGCATCCTCCTGCGCGGCGAGCTGCCGCTGGCAGGCCGTCGCCTCGGGGGCGGCGGCGTCCACGGCGGCCTGCACGTCCTTCGGCCAGCTCCGGTAGTGCGCGGCGTTGCACACGAACGCGCTCGCGCCCCAGAAGTGGCCGGAGAGCGTGATGTAGCGGTGGTAGCGGTGCACGCCGAAGTGGTAGATGTTGGTGAGCGGGTTGTCCTGGGCCTGGAAGCGCTCGCCGCCGATCTGCTCCGTGAACTCCTTGACGTCGGATTTGACCGGCTCGAAACCGAGCGCGCGAAACGTCTCGCCGTGCAGGTCGCTCATCTGGGTGCGGATGCGCAGCCCCCGGCAGTCCTCGGGGCTGCGGATCGGCCGCACGCGGTTCGAGAGATGGCGGAAGCCGTTGTCCCAGAACCCGAGCACGCGGCAGGGCGTGTTCTCCTCGATCCGGCGCGCGGCCTGCTTCCCATACTCGCCGTCGAGCGCCTGGAACACGGCGCGGCGGTCCTTGACCACGAAGGGCAGCTCGAGGAGCCGCAATGCGGGCGCCGCCTTCGAGAAGCGCACCGTCGACATGTAGCAGAACGACAGCTCTCCTTTCTCGACCATCGGCACCAGGTCGCCCGACGGGCGGCCGAGCTTCAGGATGCTCCCGATGAGCTCGAAGCGGACACGGTCGCCGAGCGCCCGCGTGAGCAGCTCGCCGAAGCGCGCTGCCGCGCGGTTGTGGACGGAGGCGGGCTCCTGATAGCCGCCGCACTTCAGTGCGACCGGATTCACGGGCGAATCGTTGATCAGTGCTTGAGTTCCTGCGGCGCCCCCGGCTGCTTGAGCGGTTGCGACTTGTCGAAGGCCTCGAGCGTCATGCACTGATTGAAGATTCGCATGACCGTCGGGATCGCGGCGGTATCGCAGTTGAAGAAGCGGGCGCCGAAGACCTGGGTGACGACGCAGACATCGGCGAGGGTCACCGCGTCGCCGTGGCAATAGCGGCCGGTTTCCTTCTCTTTCGCGAGGTGCGCTTCGACCGCCTTCAGCGCCTCCACGATCCAGTGCTGGCACCAGCGGGTGCGCGCGGCCTCGTCGATCTTGAATTCCTTCTCGAGGTAATTGCGCACGCGCGGGACGATCAGCGGGTGCCCGTCGCAGGCGACGATCTGCGCGAGGCCGCGCACCCGGGCGCGTCCCCTGGGATCCCCGGGGAGCAGCGGCGGCTGCGGGTGCGTCTCGTCCAGGTACTCGATGATCGCCATGGACTCGAACAGCGGCGTCCCGCCGTCGTCGATGAGCGCGGGCACGACCGCCAGCGGGTTGACGGCGACGTAATCGGGCTTCAGCTGCTCGCCCTGCATCAGGTTGACGGAGATTTCCTCAGCCTTGATGTTCTTCAGAGCCAACGCGATCCGCACGCGGCAGGCCGCGAGCGAGCGCCAGAATCCGTAGTATTTCATTGCTCTTCCTTTGAAAAGCCGGGAGAGCGGGAGAGCGGGAGATCGCGAGATGGATCCCGACCTCCCGCCCTCACGTGTTTTTGGGCGGGACGACGGGCAGCAGTATATACGAAGGATAATTCGGCCCCGTGTGCAGCGTGACTTTGCCGCCGAAAATCGCCGGCGGGCGGTCGCGGGGGTCGTCGTGCAGGAACGGGCCGCAGCCGAGCAGCTCGTTCCTGAAGTTGGAAAGCCGCGCGCCGGTCGACTTCTGCCACTCGTAGTCCTTGCCGCGAACGGTGAGCGCGATGCGGTGGCCGGCCGGGACCACGATCGAGGTCGGCCAGATCTCGACATCCGCCTCGACGATCGCTCCGGGCTCGAGCGGCTGCTTTTCGTCGTGCGCATGGTACGGCCGGTACGGGAGCGTGAGCTTCGGATCGAGCTTGCGGTGCGAGGCGCGCAGCCAGCCCTGCGCGACCGGGGTGTGGGGGTCGATCGCGCCCGTGAACACGATCTCCCGCAGGTCCGGCGTGAACACCCGGAAAACCAGGAACAGGTCGGCATCGGCGGTGGATGAGGAGACGAACAGCCTGGCCGCAAGCGGCCCCGTGATTTCGGTTGCCTGGTCCAGCGGCGCGGACAGGAAAGTGACGCCGTCTCCCGTCGCCTCGTAGGCCGTGCTGCCCGCGGACTTCGCCGGTTCCCGCGCGAGCGCGTGGCCGGCGGCATCGAGGTGGAACTTCGTCCACTGCGTGCGCGCGATCGGCCATTCGTGCTCGTGGCGCTCGACGAAGCGGTCTACGTGGCGCACCTGGAGCTGGACGCGCGGTTGCCGGTCCCAACCGTTCCTCTCGCCCTTCAGGAAGTAATCGAAGAAGCGCTTCTGCAGCAGCCGGCCGTAATCGGTATAGAAGTGAGTCCAGTGCTCGATCCCGTGCGCCTCCAGCCATCGCTCGTTGGAGGCGGCGCGGATGAAGCCTTCGAAATTGCCGCGCGGGTGCAGGCCCTGCCCGCCCCAATTGGCCGCGGTGAGCAGGGGGGCGGTGACCTTCTCCCATACCGGCGAGCGGGCGCGGTGGTACTCGTCGTCGAGCGGGTGCGCGAAGATGCCGTTGCCGAAATCACAGCGGTTCCTTGCAAGCTCGGCATCGGAAAGCGTCTCGTCGCCGCACACCGGCACGCCGGTCGCGCGCGAGCGCGGCCCGCGCTCCCCCAGCCCGTGCTGGACGGTCTTGACCTGAATGTCGTACCAGTTGTCCCAGAACGTGGAGAGGATGCCGCCGTGGTGCGTCATGTCGCGGTACCAGTCGGCCGAGCCCTCCCACACGCACAGGGCCGCGAGGTGCGGCGGCTGCAGCGTCGCGACGTGCCACTGATTCATGCCGTAGTAGGAGATGCCGTTCAGGCCCACCTTGCCGCTAGACCACGGCTGCACGCCCGCCCACTCGATGCAGTGGTAGAAGTCCTTCGTCTCGCGCGGCGAAAAGGGGTCGATGAAGCCGGGGGAGCGGCCAGCGCCGCGCGAGTCCACGCGCACGCAAATGTAATCGTGCGGCACCCACTTCTCCGGGTCCACGACTTCCCAGCTCTGGTACTGGTTGCTTGAGCCGGCGGCGACATCCGGGTGCTCGGCGACCATGCGCCGCCACGCGCTCGGATAGCCGTCCTGGAAGGCGAGGCCCTTGGCATAGGGGCCGCAGCTCAGGATGACCGGAAAACGCCCCTCGCGGGGAGGGCGGAACACATCGGCGCGCAGCACGAGCCCGTCGTCCATCGGGATCGGCGCGTCCCAGTCGATGCGCATGCCGTCGCGGACTTCGCTCCTTTCCGTCGAACTCATCGTGGGAGAAGTTTGACGAGCCGCCGTCGCCCATGTCAACCTGCGGCACCTCGAAAAGGAGGGACGCATGAAAGTCGGAATCGCGGGCACCGGCAGGATGGGTGCCGCCATCGCTGCCCGATTGATGAGCCTCGGCCACGCGCTCACGGTGTGGAACCGCACGCCGGGAAAAACGGAGTTGCTGGTTGCCGCCGGTGCCGGTCTCGCCGGATCGCCCGCGGAGCTCGCGCAAGACGCGGAAGCCGTCATCACCATACTCACCGACGGCCAGGCCATCGAGGCGCTCTATAGCGGACCGAAGGGCCTGTTGTCGGGCCAGATCGCGGGCAAGCTCTTCATCGAGATGAGCACGGTCCGGCCGGAAGTCCAGATGGCGCTGGAACAGAAGGTGAAGCAGGCAGGCGCGGCCCTCGTCGAATCTCCTGTCGGCGGGACCACGGGCCCCGCGCGGGAGGGGAAGCTCTTCGGCTTCGTCGGCGGCGCGGACGCCGACGTGGCGCGCGCGCGGCCTCTGCTCGAGCAGATGTGCCGGCGGGTGGAGCACTGCGGCCCGGTCGGCGCGGGCTCGCGCATGAAGCTCGCGATCAACCTGCCGCTGTTCGTCTATTGGCAGGCGCTGGGCGAGGCGCTATTGCTCTGCCGCTCGCTCGATATCGATCCCGAGCGCCTCATCAGCATTTTCGCCGATACCTCGGGCGCTTCAAACGTGATCAAGATGCGTGGCGCTTCCGTCGCGGCGCACCTCGCCGGCAAGGACCCCGGTCCGGTGAGCTTCGCGGTGGACCTGGTGTGCAAGGACCTGCGGACGATGATAGCCGAGGCGAGAGCGCTCGGCGGCGCGCTGCCGGCGGCGGAGACGGCGCTCAAGTGCTTCGAGGAAGCCGCCCGGGCCGGTCTTGGGCAAAAAGATCAATCAGTCTTGCCGACGCACTGGGCGAAAAGCGTCAAGAACTGAATCGCCGAGGCGCCGAGAGAACCAACTTCTGCCTTGAGCAAAAAGGGCCTGCATCAGCAGGCCCTTTTGCGTGGAACTGGCGCGCCCGGAGGGATTCGAACCCCCTACCCCTTGGTTCGTAGCCAAGTACTCTATCCAGATGAGCTACGGGCGCGAAAAAGCGAGGCGAATTATAGCATTGGGCGCGCATGCGCATATCCGGTCATAGTGAGTTAGTCTACTCAACGCGCGCCACGCCCCCACGACTAGCATGCGGTTTGGTCTTTTTGGCACTACCCAATCGGACGCCGGCAATCCGGGCGCCGAAGCCGGGCAGGGTTTCAGGAGCTTCGTCGAGTTCAATGTCGAGGCCGAGGCGCTCGGCTACCACAGCTCCTTCGTGGTCGAGCATCACTTTTCGGGGTGGAACCAGATTTCGGCCACGCTGAACCTGCTCACCTGGATCGCGGCGCGCACGAAGTCGCTGCGGGTCGGGTCGGCGGTGATGGTCCTGCCGTGGCACAACCCGGTGTTGCTGGCGGAGCAGGCGGCGACGCTGGACCTGCTTTCGCGCGGGCGGCTGGATTTCGGGGTGGGGAAAGGCTATCGCTACAGCGAGTTCCACGGCTTCGGCGTGCCCATGGAGGAAGCCGAAGCTCGCTTTGACGAAGCGCTCGACGTCATCATCAAGGCATGGACAACGGCCGGGCGTTTCTCGCACCGCGGGAAGTACTGGCAGTTCGAGGACATCGTCGTCGAGCCGCCGGCCTTTCAGAAGCCCCATCCCCCGTTCTGGATGGCTGCCGGCAGCGCGGTGTCCATCCGGCGCGTCGCCGAGCGCGGCGGCAACCTGCTGCTCGACCAGTACGCCCCGGTACCGGTCATCGGCGAGCGGATCGCCCTGTTCAAGGCGGAAGTCGAGGCGCGCGGGCGGGCATTCGATCCGCTGTCGGTGGCCGTCGCCCGCGACGCCTATGTCGCGAAGGACGCCACCGACAAGTTGGCGGCGCTGGAGCGCAACGCGAAATCGCGCCAGCGCATCGTCGAGGTGTCCCGGGTGCCGGGCCAGCCGGGCGGCTCGCACGTCCTGGCCTACGAGCATACGCCCGCGGCCCGGGAGGCCGTTGCCCTTTACGGATCGTCCGACGAGATCGGAGAGAAGCTCGAGGCCCTGCACGCTGTCGGTGTACGCTACATTCTCGCCAGCTTTGCCGGCTCGAACGACAGCCTGCGCCGTTTCGCCCGCGAGGTCGCGTCAAGAATGAGGATCGGGCAATGAGGAAGCGTTCTCGGAAATAGCGGGGGAGACATGGATCAGTCGAGCAAGTCCACGGCGCTGGCCGGACTGAAGGTCGTGGACCTGACGCAGTACGAAGCCGGCACGTCGTGCACCGAGTCGCTGGCGTGGCTCGGCGCCGATATCTGCAAGGTCGAGCCGCAGGGCGGGGAGAACGGGCGCTTTGCCTCCACGGAGCGCGGCGACCTCGATTCCTATTATTTCATCATCATGAACGCCAACAAGCGCAGCATGGTGTGCGACCTCAAGTCGCCGCGCGGCAAGGCCGTCGTGATGAAGCTGCTGGAAAAAGCGGACGTCATGATCGAGAACATGTCGCCCGGCGGCATCGAGCGCCTCGGCCTAGGCTACGAGGAGGCCAGGAAGATCAACCCGCGGTTGATCTACGCGCAGATCAAGGGTTTCGCGCCCGAGAGCCCATACGGCAAGTACCTGAGCTTCGACATGATTGCGCAGGCGGTGGGCGGCGCGTTCGCCATCACCGGCGTGGAAGGCGGTCCCCCGCTGCGGCCGGGTCCCCACGTCGGCGACACGGGCGCCGGGCTCCATTGCCTGATCGGCATCCTCGCCGCGCTCAATCAGCGTCACCGGACCGGCCGCGGCCAGCGGATCGAGGTGACGATGCAGGACTCGGTGATCAACTTCAACCGGATCGTATTCGCCGGCCAGCTGATGATGGGCAAGCCGGTCGAGCGCACGGGCAACCAGAGCTCGCTGGGGGCCGCCGCGCCGAGCGAGCTGTACCGGTGCAAGCCGGGCGGTCCCAACGACTGGATCATGGTCTATTCCACGCGCGCCGGGAACTGGCACTGGCAGCGGCTCCTCAAGCTGATGGGGCGCGAGGACCTTGCGGAGGACCCCCGGTTCGCCACCCCCAAACTGCGCGTCAAGAACGCCCAGGTCGTCGATGCCCTCGTCGGCGAATGGTGCGCTCAGCGCACCAAGGCCGAGGCGATGGAAACGCTGCAGAACGCGGGCGTGCCGGCGGGGGCGGTATTCGACACGCAGGAGTTGATGAACGACCCGCACCTGCGCCAGCGCGGCATGTTCGAGGAGATCGAGCATCCGACGCGCGGCAAGTTCCCTATACCGGGGTGGCCGGTGAAGATGTCCGATTCCCGCGTGCCGGTGAAGACCGCGCCGCTGCTGGGCCAGCATACCGCGGAGCTGCTGTCCGAGTGGCTGGGGATGGGCGAGGAGGAGATCAAGGAGTACCTCAGGGAGACCCCGCTCAAGAAAGGCACCCGGGATTAGGTGTCCCCGAAACGCCAACTCCGGAATGATCCAGCCATGACGACCCTCAGCGGTAACGACCTCGTCGCCGAGACGCTCAAGCGCATCGGCATCGACACTTTCTTCTTCATCATGGGCGGGCCCATAAACGACGCGCTGTCGCGCTCGATGGCGAAGGGCATACGCGGCATCGACGTGCGCCACGAGCAGGCGGCGGCGATGATGGCGCACGCCTACGCGCGGGTGACCAACAGGCCCGGCGTGTGCCTGGGCGCCTCCGGCCCCGGCACCCTCAATCTCGGCACCGGCATTGCCAACGCGCTGATCGACTGCAGCCCGGTTGTGGCCTTCGGCGGAGCGAGCCCGGTCAGGGAGTTCGGCACCGGCGCCTTCCAGGAGATCGACCAGGTGGCGGTGATGAAGCCCATCACCAAGTGGGCCGACCGCGTGTACGACACCCACCGCATTCCGGAAATGATCGATCTCGCGTTCCGGCGCTCGCTCGCCGGCAAGCCGGGGCCGGTCTACCTCGATCTTCCGTCCGACGTGCTCTACGGCACGGTCGAGGAATCAGCGGTCAAGTGGCCCGACCTCACGCGGACGCTGCATCGAAACCGGCCCCAGGGAGAACCCGCGCTCGTCGAGGACGCGTTGCAGCTGATCGAAAAATCCAGCAGGCCGGTCGTGCTGTCGGGCAGCGGTGTGCTGTGGTCCGACGGCGCCGAGACGCTGCGGAATTGGGTGGAAGCCACCGGCATGCCGATCTACACCACTCCGCAGGGGCGCGGAGTGCTGCCGGAAGACCACCCGCACGCGTTCCTGAACGCGCGCTCGACCGCGCTGCGCGAGGCGGATCTCTTTCTCGTGGTCGGCACCCGCCTCAATTTCGTGTTCGGCCAGCTCGCGCCGCCCCGCATCTCGGGCACGGCGAAGGTGGTGCGGATCGACATCGATCCCGCCGAGATCGGCTCGAGCGCGCGCGTGGACGTCGGCATCGTGGGCGATGCGGGCACGGTGATGCGCCAGCTGCTCGCGGCCGGCGGGAAGCGGGTCGACGCGGGGCGGTTTGCCGACTGGCGCGGACATCTCGCCGCGATCGAGGCGGAGAAGCGTCCCGAACAGGAAAAGGCCATGTGCACCGACAAGGTGCCGATCCACCCGCTGCGCCTGTGCAAGGAAGTGCGCGATTTTCTGGACCGCGACGCGATTCTCGTCGTCGACGGGCAGGAGATACTCAGCTACGGGCGCCAATCGATACCGACGTTCGTTCCGCGCCATCGCATCAATTCCGGCACCTTCGGCACCATGGGTGTCGGCATGCCGTTCGGGGTCGGGGCCAAGGTGGCGAAACCCGACAAGCAGGTCGTCGTGCTGCACGGCGACGGCTCGTTCGGCCTCAACGCGATGGAGTTCGACACGGCCGCGCGCCACAACATCCCGGTCATCGTCGTCATCAGCCTGAACGGGGGCTGGACCGCCGACCCCAGGCGCGAGAAGCCGGGGCGCGACCTGGGCTATACCCGGTTCGACCTGTTCGCGCAGAGCCTGGGGTGCCACGGCGAGCAGGTCGAGAAGCCGGAGGACATCCGCCCGGCGCTGGAGCGCGCGAAGAGCGCGATCCTGAACGGCAAGCCCGCCCTGGTCAACGTCGTCACGGACTTCGCCGCGCGGGCGCAGACGATCCGCTTCACGAAGACGGCGACATAAACCACGAATTCGATCTTGTGCCGGTTCACGGTCATTGGAGAAAGCGGACCAGGTACCCGTCTTTTATCGAGCTCAGCCCCGATTCCACTATTCGATTGACATGATGTCGCGGATTCTGGCCTAATAGGTTGAGAGAAAAGACAAAAAATGCGGGTGTCGCAAGTCGTGATCGAGGTCGGGAGGAGGATCGCGAGAGAGGCCCTGGCGATCCCGCTTTCTGCCGTACATGCGCGGCCCGGGTCGAGCGCGATCACGCGATCGCCGTTTCGCAAATTTCTTCTTCTCGGACTGGTCTTGTCCGGGTCCTATTTTTCTCCGCCGGCTCTCGCGGAGTGCGGCGGCTCCCAGCAATGCATCGCTGTTTCAATCGACCCGCTCGTCGCGCCTGCTCACGGCACCCCCTTAGCATCGGCGCCCCTGGCTTTCGGCAATCAAACGGTGGCGACGACGAGCGCGGCGCAAACCATCTTCGTCGGCGCTGTAACAGGTCCCGCGGGAACTCAAGCAACGTTGGATGCGATTACCCTGAGCGGCGCCAACGCCGCTGAATTCACGATAACCGGCGGCACCTGCACGACCGGCGCGCCGAGCCTGCTGCATGACACCGGAACTTGTACCATCACGGTCACGTTCAGTCCGGCGACCCTGGGTGCGAAAGCGGCCCAGATCGACGTCCAGACCGCTGCCATTACACGCACGGTACCGTTGACGGGAACCGGCACCGGCGCGCCGGCTGCCGCCGCTGCGACCACACTGTCGGTTCAGTTCAACACGGCGACCGCGCTCAACATGGCGCCGTTCATTTCGGGCGCCGCGCCCTTGAGCATAGCCATCACTGCGGCGCCCGCCAACGGCATAGCGACAGTCAGCGGCACCAGCATCACCTATACGCCGAACCTCAACTACGTCGGCGCGGACGCGTTTTCGTACCAATCATCCAACGCTACGACTACATCAGCGCCGGCCGTGGTGACCGTGACGGTGCAGGCGAGGGCCGATCCGGGGCGGGACGCCAACGTCGTCGGACTGGTCGGCGCCCAGGCGCAGACGGCCGCGCGATTCTCGCGGGCGCAGATCTTCAACTTCCAGCGGCGCATGGAATCGCTGCACCGCGGCGGCGACGCCGGCCAGACCGCGAGCGCGGGCGCTACGGCACTGGGCCCCGGGCGTGGACCCGGGCCGTTTGTGCGCGTGGGGAGAGAGCCCGGTGGCTTGCGTGAAACCGGACGGGCAGGCGCCGCGGCAAGCCCGATGGCGGCATCATGGGTGACGAGTGCCCTGGGCGCGGCAGCGACGCGATCATTGAACCTGTCGTATAGCAGCGATCGCACCGGCGAATCGTCACTGCTGCCTGAGGGCACCGGCGCATGGATCGGCGGCAATCTTCACTTCGGCACTCGCGACGCGACGGGCACCACCAACAGCAGCCGGTTCAGCACCGATGGCGTCAGCGCGGGCGTCGACCGGCGGTTCAGCGACAAACTGACGCTGGGCCTGGGGCTGGGTTATGCGCGCGACAGGACCGATATCGGCACCGACGGCACGCAAAGCAGGTCGAGGGGCTCGTCGATCGCCGCCTACGGCAGCTATGCGCCGCGTGCGAATACTTTCATCGACGGCCTCATCGGCTATGGCGTTCTGAGCACCGACACGGACCGCTACGTGCCGGCCGCAAATGACTATGCGCGCGCCAACCGCAAGGGCGACCAGCTGTTCGGCTCGCTTGCCGCGGGCATCGAGCATGTCAAGGAGGGGTTGCTGCTCTCCCCGTACGGTCGGCTGGATGCCGGGGTCACGTGGCTCGATCAGGCCGTGGAAACCGGCGCCGGCACCAATGCGCTGGCCTATTTCGACCAGACCCTGCAGACGCTCCAGTTCTCGCTGGGCCTGCGCGCCGAATCCAGGCATGCGACGAGCTTCGGATGGGCACTGCCGCGGCTGCGCATGGAGCTGAAGCACGATTTCAAGGACGATCGGCAGGCCTCGGTCGCCTACGTTGACCAGTTCGCCGGGCCCCGTTACTCGGTGACGTCCCCCGGGGTAAATCGCGATTCGCTGCTCGTGGGCGTCGGCAGCGACTTTGTCCTCCAGAGCGGGTTGAAACTGAGCGTCGACTATCAGGTCGAGCGCACGTTTGGCTCGGACAGCAGTCACGCCGTCCGCCTGTGGCTCGCAAAAGAGCTCGATGGCGGGAGAGGCCCGCAGTCGGGACTGTCGCCGTCCGCGCTGTTCGCGAGCCCGGTCAGGGTCGAAGGCGGGTACGCGTGGGATGACAACCTCAACCGCGGGAGCTCGCTCAAGCTGTCGGACCATATCTATAGCCTCAACATCAGCAAGAGCGCGATTCTCCCCGTCACCAGCCACACACGGGTGCTGGTCAACGGTTTCGTGGGCGGAGACAAGCTTTACACCTACACCGGCCTCGACCGCTACTCCGGCGGCGGGCAGGCCGAGTTCCAGTACCGCACCTCGGGCGATTTCGATGCGACCACCTTCGGGATCTTCGGGCGCGCCGTGCTCGATCAGTACCATTCCGACCTGCGCACCGGCTACCGCTATTCTGTCGGGGTCAACGCGCGCCAGTCGCTCACCGACCGCATCGACCTGTTCGGCGCGCTGGCGGGCAACTGGCGCCACGCCGACAACGTCGTGTTCGATGCCCGGGACTACGCCGTGCGCTTCAATCTCGACTATTCGTTGAGCGGGGGCGGCACGCCCTATTTCGGGGGTGAGTACCGTCGCGGCGACACGGTTTCGACCGGCGCGCAGTCGATCGACAACATTGCGATCGCCAAGGCCTTCGTGCGGGACGACGCGTACGGCAGCAACCAGCTCTTCGCTTATCGTTTCGATGCCAGGACCGCGTTGTGGACGCTCGGTTACAACTTGCCCCTTGGGCCGAGGGATGCAATCGACTTTTCCTGGCGGCACGTGCGATCGTCCCCGACCGACCTGCCGAACTACGCATTGGCGGCGGGCTATGTCGCAGGTACGCCAGCGGGCACGCCGACCTATACCGCCAACCAGTATTCGGTGGTTTATCTGATGCGTTTCTAGTAGTCGCGCCGCGGGCCGGTGTAATCGCCCTTCGGGAAGACGAAGGGCGGCGACCTCCCGACCAGCGTTTCGATCAGCATCAGCTCCTGGTCGGTGTGGTTGATGAACGGCGCGTTCCGGATGTTCCTCCCGCGCGCCGACCTGCCGGTGATGTATAGCGGCCGGTCGTGCTGCTTTGAAACCACGGTTTCCTTGCTGTCCGGATCGTTGATCGAGGTGACGTCCGTGGCGCCGTAGCAGGTGCAGAAGTAGGTCTGTTCGGGGTCCGATTCCCCGTACCATCCCGTGCCGCGGATGCCGATGGTGGCGGTGGCCGTCGTCACGCGGAATCGGGTGCCCCGCGACGCCGACAGGATCTTGCCGGTCAACATGCGCAGGCCGGAAATCAGCCTCGACGCGGCGTCCTTTTTTTCGCTTTCGATCACGAGGCGCGACTCGCTGCGCAACAGCATCGAGTGGCCGTCGATCACGAAGATCAGCTCGCTATCCTTGCCGGTCTCGACCGTGTCGCCGGGGCGCACTGGAGTCTGCAGGGTCGCCGGCGCCCCATTGACCGAGGCGGTGCCGGCGATCCGATAGATCGACTGTCCCGGCGGAAGCTTCCCTGGCCTGCCGCCGAAGACGCCCTGGGCAAATACGGTTCCCGCCGGAAAGCCCGTGGAAAACAGGCCGGCTGCCAGCGCCTCGATCAGCACGCGTCGCCGTGGGTCCTCGATTTTGTCGAATCGATTGATGGACGCTCTCCGTGTTCTTGATCCCGTCGGGCCGAGGGTGCGCGCAACAGGAGGCTCGACACTCGCGAATTCTAGCATCGCGCGGGGGCGCGTGGACCAGTATGTGGGACGCAGAGTCTAGGGCGCCTGCGATTCGAGCGCGATGTACCGGCGCAGCTCCCGGTAGCGCGCTTCGGTCTCCTCTCCGAAGAGGGGGTCCGGGCCGGCCGGAACGGCGGCCGCAACGGCCGCCCAGTCGTCTTTCGTGAGGAACTGCGCCGCGCGCGGCAGGACTTCCTTCTCTTCCGTCGCGAGGTGATGCCGGTAATACACGAGGTAAGCCG
This sequence comes from Betaproteobacteria bacterium RIFCSPLOWO2_02_FULL_67_26, assembly GCA_001771935.1. Lineage (GTDB taxonomy): Bacteria > Pseudomonadota > Gammaproteobacteria > Burkholderiales > SG8-41 > SG8-41. The sequence continues at coordinate 66,120 of MERD01000039.1, read as the reverse complement.
CGGCCGAGGCTTCCAGATTGGCGCGCTCGACCACGACGTCGGCGGCGATGTCGTCCAGGTACCGCAACAGCGTCTCGCCGGTTACGGCGATGACGCGGTGCTCCTGCCGCAGGCGGCTCACGGCCAGTCGCATCGCGGGATCGCGCTCGGCGAGACGCGTGAACGCGACGTCCTCGCGCGGATGATGAAAGCGATCGCAGAAATGCCGCAGGTAATAGACGATGTTGCGCATCAAGTCGTAGTTCGGATGCAGGCCCTCGTGGAAAGCGGCGACCTGTCCGTCCAGGACATTGAGAAGGCGGCTGAAATGCGCGTGTTCGTCATGCCACGCCTTGACCGGATCGGCCATGGTCCACCCCTGCGTAAGCCTTTCGGGCCGAACGGCAGCCCGCATGCCGGCAAGGCTAGATCGTGGCGGGATCCCGGTATTGACCTGGATCAACGATTCCGGATCCCGCGCAGCGTGTCAGTCGACGCGGGCGCCGGAAGCCTTGACGATCGCGCCCCACACCGCCACCTGCTCCCGCAGGAACGCGTCGCATTGCTGGGGCGTGGAGCCGACGTATTCGATATCCGCAATCGCGAGCCGCTTGCGCGCTTCCGGCGATTGCACGCCCTTGAGGACGTCTGCGTTGAGCTTGGCGAGAGTGGCGGGCGGCGTGCCGGCCCGCGTCACCAGCGCCCAGAAGCTCGCGCCGACGCGGTAGGAAGGCAGGCTCTCGGTCACGGTCGGCGTATCGGGCAGCGAAGGTGCACGCTTGGGGCTGGTCGTGGCGAGCACCTTGATCTTGCCCGATTTGATGTAAGGAATGGCCTCCGGCATCACGGTGGCGAGCAGGGGCACGCGCCCGGGCAGCACGTCCAGTATCGCGAGGCTGGTCCCCTTGTAGGGCACATGGACGATATTGATGCCCGTGGCGAGGCGAATGGCCTCCGCGGCGATGTGGTTGGCGGTGCCCGCTCCGCCGGTGGCATAGCTGATTTCGCCGGGACGCGCCCTGGCGAGACTGATCAGCTCGGCGATGTTCTTCGGCGGGAACGAAGGGTGGGCGGCCAGCACCCCGTAGAGGTAGCCGATGTGCGTGATGCACGCGAAGTCCTTCAGCGTGTCGTACGGCAGCCTCGCGTGGAGCGTCGGGTTGATCGCGTGAGCCGTGATGGCGTGCAGAAACGTGTAGCCGTCCGCCGGTGCCTTGGCGACGATATCGCTGCCGATCGTGGTGCTGGCACCGGGGCGATTCTCGACGACGACTTGCTGGCCCCACCCGGCCGCGAGCTCCTTCGCCAGCACGCGGGCAAAGATGTCGGTCTCGCTGCCGGCGGGCAGCGGCATGAAGTAGCGCAGCGGGCGGGCGGGGAAGGTCTGCGCGCCAGGCTCGGTCGCGAAACCGGTCATCAGCAACAGACCCGTGCAAACGGCGAATTGGAACGATCGCATGGCTATGCCCTCCGCTATGGCGCAATGTAGCAGCAGTCGGAGCGGCGGGCAAAGCATGGCCGTCGGTCCACATTGCGCTCGCCCTCGTTGCGGGGCCGCGAGAGATCGTCTATTGTGAGGCCCATTTCCCAACCCGACAGGAAGCCGGAACGCCCATGCAGAGGCAACTGAAGGTCGACATCTTTCCGCACATCTTTCCGCAGCCGTTTTTCGAGCGCATGAAGGGCATCGCCGCCGGCAACCCCGCGCTCGCCGCGTCCATCAAGCGCTGGCTCAACATCCCGGTGCTGTGGGACCTCGACGCGCGCCTGCGCATGATGCGCGGATTCAAGGACTACAAGCAGGTGCTGACCCTCTCGCTGCCGGCGATCGAGTTCCTCGCCGGACCGGAGGAATCGCCGGCGCTCGCGAAGCTCGCCAACGACGGGATGGCGGAGATCGTCGCCACGCACCCGGATCAGTTCCCGGCGTTCGTGGCCTCGCTCCCGATGAACAACGTGCCGGCAGCGCTCGCGGAGATGGAGCGCGCGATCCGCAGGCTCGGCGCGAAGGGCATCCAGGTGTTCACCAACGTCAACGGCCGGCCGCTCGACGACCCGGAGTTCTACCCGATCTTCGAGCGCTGCGTGAAGACCTTCGACCTGCCGATCTGGCTGCACCCGGTGCGCACCTCGAAGTTCTCCGATTATGCGACCGAGAGCAAGTCGAAGTACGAGATCTGGTGGCTGTTCGGCTGGCCGTACGAGACGAGCGTGTGCATGGCGCGGATGGTGTTCTCGGGCATGCTGCAGAAGCTGCCGGACATGAAGGTCATCACGCACCATCTCGGCGCGATGGCGCCGTTCTTCGACGAGCGCATCGGGCTCGGCATGGACCAGATGGGCGCGCGCACCGTCGACGAGGACTACGGCGCGCTGCTGAAGCGGCTGGGCAAGCGGCCGCTCGACTACTTCAAGATGTTCTACGGGGACACCTCGGTCAACGGCTCGGCGCCCGCGATCCGCTGCGGGCTGGATTTCTTCGGGCCCGACCGCGTGCTGTTCGGCACCGACTGCCCGTTCGACCCGGAAGGGGGGCCCACCTTCATCCGCGAGAGCATCCGCGCGATCGACTCTCTCAAGCTTTCGGACTCGGTGCGGAACAAGGTGTATTACGGGAATGCGATGCGGATGCTGCAGATGAAGCTCGCGCTGTCACCCGGCGGCAGGGACGCCCCCAAGCGGCGGAGGAAGTGATGAGCGCGAGCCACCCGGGTTCAGCGGGCCCGGCGGACCCGCTGCTGATCGAGGATCTGGTTGCCGCGAACCGCATCCTCGCGCTGGAAGGCGTGCTGGACGGCTGGGGGCACGTCAGCGTGCGTCACGACCGCGATCCCGGCCGGTTCCTGTTGTCGCGGTCGCTGGCGCCGGAATTGATCAGCGCCGGGGACATCCTCGAGTTCGACCTCGACAACAACGCGGTGGATGCGAAGGGGCAGGACCTCTACAGCGAGCGTTTCATCCACGGCGAAATCTACAAGGCGCGGCCCGACGTCAAGGCGATCTGCCATTCGCACGCGCCACCGGTCATCCCGTTCGGCGTGACGAGCATCCCGTTGCGCCCGATGTACCACCGCGCCGCGTTCATCGGGCTGGGCGTGCCGGTGTTCGAGATCCGCGACGCAGCGGGAACGACCGACATGCTGATCCGCGACCCCGCGCTCGGACGGGCGCTGGCGCAAAGCATTGCCGACAAGCCCGCGGTGCTGATGCGCGGCCATGGTGCGACGGTGGTGGGGCCGTCCATTCCACGGCTGGTCGGGCGCAGCATCTTCCTCGCGTTGAACGCGACGCTGCAGACCCAGGCCATGCTCATGGCCCAGGGCGGGCCGATCAACTTCCTGGATGCGGGGGAGGTGCGACTCATCGAGTCGCGCGAAGGCTACGGGCTCGGGCGTGCGTGGAAGGCGTGGAAAAAGAGGGCGCTCAAAGAATAAAGCTGACCGACGCGAGCGAGCCCAGTTCCATCGAGTCGATGACCGCCTCGCGGCGCGCGATCTTGAGTTGCTTCCCCTCGAGCCGCAATTCGTAGCGGTAGTGCCCGACATAGGCGCGGATGCCCTCGTTGCGCCGGAAGCGATGGACGATGAAGCTCGCCTCGACGTTGAGCGCCGCGCCGTTGCGCTCGACGATGCGCACGTTCGAAATCATGCGGCGCGTGCGCGAAGGCGGGTACTCGGCGTGGGCGCTCTTGTCCTTCAGCCGCGTGACTCGCGCGCGGATGCGGCGGATGTCGTCGGCGATGATGAACAGCGTGTCCCTGGAATCGCCATCGGGCCGGTCGTTGGAAGGAACGTTGTAGACGGCATCATCCGTCAGCAACTCGAGCCAGTCGTCGAGCCGCCAAGCGTCGAGCAGGGCGGCCTCTTCGTACAGGAAATCTTCAACCTGCTGCCGCGTCGCCGCGGCGGCCTTCGCCTTACTCGCCATTGCGCGGCGTCCGCATCAGCTTGTCCCACTGGATCCAGAACCCCCGCAGGTGCGGCTCGTCGGTGTTGAGTTGCTCGCCTTCCTTCGCCATGCCGCGGGTCACCTCCATCCACGGCACCTCGCGGTGCGTGCCCAGTCCGGATTGCAGCGACTCCAGAACCTCGATGTCATCCGGAGTGGCAAATCCGCCGGGGCCATAGAAGGTCAGGAAGCTGTCGAGGCGCACCGCGCGCGCCGTGGGCGATTCCTCCTTCGGCCCCAGCGCCCACGCGAGTACGCGCATGCGGTCGGGCGCCAGTGGGTAGTAGGTCCGGATGGTCACCGAGGAGCCGTCGTTCAGGAACAGGTTCGGGAAGACGAGCAGGTTACGGTTCGTGTCGGCCACCCTCGAAGCGCGTTCCTCCCCGAGGCGGGCGACCAGCTCGGCGCGGATGCGCTCGATCTCGGGTCTGGCCGCTTCGCCGTAGATCGGGATCCAGCGGGCCACGGGCCGCCCGCGGAAGTTCACGTTGTCGGTGCAGCCGTGGCCGTTGCCGAGCACCTTGCCCACGCCGTGACCGGGGAGCAGGTGGCCCCGCTCGGGTCGCTTCATCTCGACCCCCGAGTTCCTGAGGTAGGTGAGCCACGACCCGTGCACGCTCAGCAAATGATAGTCGTCGAAGCTGTTTTCCGTCAGCAGCTTCCAGTTGGCCCGGATGTCGTAGTCCTGCACGCCCTGGATGACTTCCATCTGCCCGGAGGGCGACTGGTCCACGATGAGGTCGATGTACTCCTTCGCGCCGGCGAGGTACTGCTCGAGCGGCATTGCGCCCGGGTCGAAATTGAGGAAGACGAAGCCGCGGTAGCTGGCTACGTGCGGCGGCTCCTTCAAGCTGAAATCGCTTTTCCTGAAGCTCGGGGGAAAAGCGTCCTGACCCGGAACCCCGTCGAGCTCGCCGTCCCGGTTGTAGCTCCAGCCGTGATAGAAGCAGGTATGGCTCTTCGCGTTGCCTTCGGGTTCGCGGCAGACGATGCTGCCGCGGTGGCGGCAGGTGTTGAGGAAAACGCGCACCCGGTTCCCGCCGTCGCGGCAGAAGATGACGGGCCGGTCGCAGACGATGCGGGTCTTGAAGTCGCCGGGCGCGCGGACCTCCGATTCGTGGCCTACGTAGATCCAGCAGACGTCGAATATCCTGCGCCGCTCGAGCTCGAGGATGCCCGGGTCCATCAGCGTCGAGCGGCGCACCTGGAAGCGCATCGCCTCCGGCTCGTTTACCACGAGGGGACGGTCGTGCATCATGCGCGTATTCTACCGCAGCCTTTCGCGCCGGCCGGCTGCTGCCTTAGGCCGTTTTTCTGCATAATAGGCGACTGCAACGAGAACCCGGTATGCCAATCGAGGAGGACACGATGACGAGCGAGTATCGGATACTGAAGCGCACGGCAGGCCGTATTGTTCAACTGGCGGCGCTTGCTGCGGCTTGCGCCGCGGGACCTGCGGCCGCGCAAGACGCCGCTTTCCCGTCGCGGACCGTCCAGTTCGTGGTGGCGTATTCCCCCGGCACCGGCGCCGACATACTCGCCCGCCTGTTCGGGCCCAGGCTCGCCGATCGCTGGAAAGCCACCATCGTCACCGAAAACCGGGTAGGCGCGACCGGGACCATCGCATCGGCGGTCGTGGCCAAGGCCGCGCCGGACGGGCACACGCTGCTCTTCATCGCGACCTCATTCGGCACGACGCCGGCGTTGCGGCGCAACCTGCAGTTCGACCCCGTGAGGAGCTTCGCGCCGGTGGCGCTATTCGCCACCAGCGGGCTGGGCGTGGTGGTGCATCCGCAACTGCCGGTGAAGACGTTGCGTGATTTCATCAATCTTGCGAAACGCCGCCCGGGAGAGCTGCATTACTCGTCGCCCGGCGTTGGCGGCCCGCAGCACCTCTCCATGGAACTGCTCAAGCTCGAGACCGGCATCAATATCGTCCACGTGCCGTACAAGGGGTTCGCCGGCGCGGTCACGGACGCCATGGCGGGGCACGTTCAGGCGATGGTCTCCGCGCTGCAGAGCGCGCACCCTCACGTCAGCAGCGGGAGGCTGCGCATGCTGGCGGTCATGAGCGGGGAGCGCTCGGACGCGTTTCCCGGCGTCCCCACGATGAAGGAGCTGGGATTCCCCGGCCTGGAGATCTATACCTGGTACGGGACGTTCGCGCCGGCCGGCACCCCGGCGCCCATCGTCAACCGGATCAACACGGATATCAACGAACTGCTTCGGCTGCCCGAGATTCGGGCAACCATGGTCAAAATGGGAATGGATCCGGCCGGAGGCCCGCCGGATCGCCTCGGAGACCTGGTCAAGAAGGAGTTGCCGCGCTGGAAGCGCGTGGTGGCGGCGGCCAAGATCAAGGCCAACTAGGGCTGATGAGGGTTACGAGTGATGGGTGATAAGTCTCGGGGCTACGCCGACCTCCAGGAACACCTCGCGGCGCTGAAGCAGGCGGGGTTGCTGCTTACCATCGACCGGCCGGTGGACAAGGACGCGGAGCTGCACCCGCTGGTGCGGTGGCAGTACGTCGGCGGCGTCGAGGAGCACGAGCGCAAGGCGTTCCTGTTCACCAACGTGCTGGACGGCCGCGGGCGCAAGTTCGATTTCCCGGTCGTGGTCGGCGCCTACGCCGGCAACCGCGCGATCTACTGCATCGGCATGCGCGCCAAACCGGAGCAGGTGCAACCCCGATGGGACCACGCCATCGCCAACCCGGTGCCCCCACGCATCGTCAGGCGCGCGCCGTGCCAGGAGGTCGTCATCCAGGGCGCCGCGCTGAAAGGCGAGGGCAGGGGCCTCGACAGGCTGCCGATCCCGGTATCGACCCCGGGCTTCGACAGCGCGCCGACGCTGACGGCCACCAACGTCATCACGCGGGACCCGGAAACCGGCATCCAGAACCACGGCACGTACCGGGCCGGGCTGAAAGCGCCCGACCGGTGCGTGGTGCGCATGGCGACGCGCGTCGGCGGCGCCGGTGGTTACCGCCACTATCTCAAGTACCAGAAGCGCGGCGACAAGGTGATGCCCTGCGCGATCGTGCTGGGCGCGCCGCCGTGCGTCGCGTTCGTCGCGCCGATGAAGCTGCCGCTCGATGTGGACGAGATCGGCGTCGCGGGCGCCGTCGCCGGCAGGCCGATCAACGTCGTGCGCGCGCGCACGGTGGACCTGCTCGTGCCGGCCGAGGCCGAGATGGTGATCGAGGGACTGATCGACACCGAGTACCTCGAGCCGGAGGGCCCGTTCGGCGAATCGCACGGCCACGTCGCGCCCGAGGAATTCAACATGCCGATGCGGGTCACCGCCATCACGCATCGCCGGAACGCGATCGTGGCGTCGTACCTGAGCCAGGTGACGCCGAGCGAATCGAGCGCCATCAAGCGCGTGTCGTACGAGCCGATGTTTCTCTCGCACCTGCGCAACACGCTCGGCGTCCGCGGCGTGAAGCGCGTGACGCTGCACGAGCGCCTGACGGCGCTGCGGCGCATCGCCATCGTCACCGTGGAGAAGGGCACGCCGCGCACGGAGATCTGGCGCGCGCTGGGCGGCGCCTCCAGCTTCAAGGCCGACTGCGGGAAAATCTGCGTCGCGGTCAACGACGACATCGACCCGGACAGCTCCGACGCGATTCTATGGGCGGTCGCCTTCCGCATGGATCCCTCCACGGATCTCCAGGTCCTGCGCTATCGCAGCCCGGGCCACGGGCCGGAGCGGGAGCACGAGGCGGACCGTGAAGACGCGACCCTGCTCATGGATGCGACCATGAAGGAGGACCTGCCCCCGCTCGCGCTGCCCAAGCGGGAATACATGGAGCGCGCGCGCAAGGTGTGGGAAGAGCTGGGGCTGCCGGGGCTCCGGCCGCAGTCGCCGTGGTTCGGCACGCCCTCGGGCACCGACTGGCCGCCGCAGTGGGACGCGGCGGCGGAGCGCGCCGCGCAGGGCCGTTATCTCGAGAACGGCCGCGCGAGCGAGAAGCTCCGGCGGAAGGGCCTCAGGCCGGAAACCCGCTACCGGCCCGACAGCAAGAAGTGATGAGAACGGGTCCCTAGCCGGGCAACTGGCGCAGCAGCGCCATCATCGTTTTCCCGATCGGTTCCCGGATCACCAGGTCGGCGAGGTCGTCGAGCGGGGTCGGCTGGGCGTTGACGATCACGAGGCTCGCGCCGGAGCGCTTGGCAAGGACCGGGAACGATGCCGCCGGCTCCACGACCAGCGACGAGCCGATCGACAGGTAGAGATCCGCTTTCCGGGAGATCTCGGCGGCGAGGCGCATCTCTTTTTCAGGCATGGCCTGTCCGAAGGAGATGGTGCGGGCCTTGATCGGCCCGCCGCAGGCGTCGCATTCCGGCGCATCGTCCCCCCGTTCCACGCGCGCGACGATGACGGCGGTCGGCCACTCCTTCCAGCAATGCTGGCATGCCGCGTAGCGGTTGGTGCCGTGCAGCTCGATGACGTTGACGTTGCCGGCGTCGTGGTGCAAGCCGTCGATGTTCTGGGTGACGACCGCGGTGATGTGGCCGCGGCGCTGGAGCTCGGTGATGACGAGGTGCCCGTCATTCGGCTTCGCGGCGCCGCAGCGGTGGAACATCCGGACGCCGCGCAGCCATGCGCGCACCCGCGCCTCGCGGCTTGCCATGAAGTCCGGGTAATAGACCGGCGTCTCCGTGTTCCAGACGCCCTGGGGGCCGCGAAAATCGGGGATGCCGCTCTCGGTGCTGATGCCCGCGCCCGTAAACGCCACGCCCCGGCTCGCCGCGCGCACCAGCGCGCCGAATTGTTTCAGCCCATCCATCACCCTGTCAGGCGCCCTGCGTCGTTTCTTCGCGCCAGAAGCCCAGCGCTTCCTGCGCCGCTCGGTCGGAGTAGCTGAACAGCACGCAATCGGCTTCGGCCTTGAGCTGGCAATACTCCCAGGACGGCACGACGAAAACGTCGTGCGGCGCGAAGTCGATGCGCGTCTCGCCCACCTGGGCCTGGCCCCGGCCCTCGACGACGCAGAACACCGCCCCGTCCGTGCTGCGAGCGCGGCGGCCGGAGAACCCTTTCGGCAGCCATTGCATGAACACCGCCATGGTCGGGAACGGGTGCCCGCCGGTGACCGGGTTTGCGTAGCGCAGCTTGAAACCGTGGGCCGCGTCCGGCTCGCCGTTGCGCGCGAGTTGCTCGAGCGCCTCGCGTGTGCGCGAATAGGGATAGCACAAGACCGGGGAAGCGCGCCCCGTTGGGCGGTAATCCACGGGCAGCAGGTTCGCGCCATAGCGCGCCCCGGCGTCGCCCTCCGCGCGCGACACGGGCTGGCTCTCCTGCGGAAATTCCTCGCGAAAATGCGCGCCGAAAAGATTTGCAAAGGCGAGGTCGAGACCGTCGAGCCAGACCACCGGCTCCGAGCCCAGATTGCCATGGTCGTGCCAGGCCCAGTTGGGCGTGGTCACGAAATCGCCGGGTCTCATCGTTACGCGCTCGCCTTCCACGGCGGTATACGCGCCCTCGCCTTCGACGATGAAGCGCAGCGCGTTGGGCGCATGCCGGTGCGTGCGCGCGATCTCGCCGGGCAGGATCACCTGCAGGCCCGCGTACAGCGTCGTGGTGGCGAACGTCGTTCCCTTCAGGGCGGGGTTCTCGAGCATGAGGACGCGCCGTTCGGCCTCGCGCGTGGTGATGAGCTCGGCGGACCGCATCAGGTACGGTTGCACCTCGCTCCAGCGCCAGATCACCGGTTGGGCCGCCGTTCCGGGCTTGAGCCGCATCACGCGTTCCCACAGCGGCCTCATGTTCAGCGCCGAGATGTCGCTCGACAGCTGCGCGCGCCTTGGATTGCTGGTCGCCATCAGCGCCTCCGTTCACCACTCACGCTTTTTCAGCCTTGAGGCGGGCGAGCCAGCGCGTGCGCCACAGGTTCCACGAGCGGTCGTAGTTCTGCCAGGAGACATTGGCCGCGACTTCCTGCGCGTCCATGTAGTTCACCTTGCCCCGCGGCCCCGCGATCATCATGGCCTGGAACTGCATGCGGGCGTTCTGCTCCAGGTAGACGCTGCGGCCGACCGCGCGCTGCAGGTTCTCACCCACGCAGGTCGAGCCGTGCCCGCGCATCAGCACGGCGGGGTGCTTGCCGAGCTTCTTCGCGAGCGATTGACCGAGGTAGGGCGTGCGCACCAGCATGTCGCTGCCTTTCTGCGCATCGCGGATGTCCCAGTTGGGCACGCCCAGGCCGATGAAAGCCGACATGTGGTAAATCGGCTTCAGCGTGGAGCGGGCAGTGCAGCTGAACGGCACCACGGCCGGGGCGTGGTTGTGCACCACCGCCATCACCTCCGTCCGGGCCTTGAAGATCTCGCCGTGGATATAGCGCTCGTTGTAGAACTTCCGGCCCTTCGGGTCGATCGGGTTGCTGTCGAGGTCGAACTCCAGGATGTCGTCCCCGGTCACGAGCTCGGGCGCGAGCTGGCGGGCCATCAGGTAGCGGTTGGGGTTGGTCTCCAAGCGCACGCTCACGTGGCCGTAAGCGTCGATCACGCCTTCCTCGGCGAGCGTGCGGTAGGAGATCACCAGGTCTTCGATGAGGCTCATGGGTTCGATTACTCCGAGAACTCCGCGTCAGGTGGCCAATGGGTTTTCGGCCTTAGCGGGCCTTGATGCCGGCGGCTTTCACGACCTTACGCCACTTGGCGACCTCGGTCTTGATGAGGCCGGCGTATTCGGCGGATGTGCTGCCGACCACTTCCATGCCGCGCTGGAGCAGCATGGACTTCACCTGGTCGTCCCGTGCGACCTTGATCGCTTCCGCGCCGAGCCTGTTGACGATCGGCCGCGGCGTCCCGGCCGGCGCGAGCAAGCCGACCCAGGATGAGTGGTCGTAGCCGGGCACGCCCGCTTCGGCCACGGTGGGGTACTCCGGCGCCCCGGCGGATCGCTTCGCGCTCGAGACCGCGAGCGCGCGCACCCTGCCCGCGCGCACGTGCGGGAGGGCGGTGGAAATGGCGGCAAAATTGAGGTGGCACTGCCCCGCGATCATCGCGGTGATTGACGGACCTCCCCCCTTGTACTGCACCGGCACCATCCGGGTGCCGGTCGTGAACATGAACAGCTCGGCCGCCATGTGCGTGCTGGTCGCAACGCCGCTGGCGGCGACGTTGATCTCGCCCGGCTTGGCCTTCGCCAGCGCGATGAGCTCCTGGACGGATTTCACCGGCACCGAGGGATGGACGATCAGGATGTGGGGCAGGGTCACGATCTGGGATATCGGGGTGAAATCGCGGACTGGATCGAATGGCAGCTTGTTGTGCAGGGCAGGATTGATGGTGTACGAAGCCGCGACGGTGAGCAGGGTGTAGCCGTCCGGGTCCGCTCTCGCCACGAGCTCCGTGCCAATGATGCTGCCGGCGCCGGGCCGGTTGTCCACGACGATGGTTTGGCCGAGCACCTCGCCGATGCGCTGCGACAACAGGCGTGCGATGAGGTCGGTGGAGCCCCCCGGGGGTTGCGGCACGATGAGCCGTATCGGCCTGCTGGGGTAGCCTTGCGCCGCCGCTCCGGTGGTGCACGCCAGGGAAGCCGCGATGGCGAGACCGAGTAGCGCGAGCCTTGTCCTCCGGGCGGGCGCCCAGTTCGTTTTCATGTTTTCCTCCTCGAAATAGTCTTGAACACCCGTCATGCGTCAGCCGTCACGCACCCCGACCAAGCAGAGCCGAGATCTGCCTGGCAATGTCCACGGGCCGCTCCACCGGCGTGATATGGCGGGCGCCGGCCAGCACCGTCAGTGTGGACTGCGGAAGCGCCTTGTTCAAGTCTTTCGCCATGTCCACTGTCGTCGCGTAGTCCTCCTCTCCCACGACAATGGCAGCAGGGGACTTGATGCAAGGCAGCAGGGGACGCAGGTCGGCAGTTCCCAGCATTTCGCAGGTTGCTTCGTAGCAGTCGATAGCGTTGGCCAGGAAAATCTTGGTCAGCGCGTTGACCGTGTCCGGTTGCGCCGCGCGGAACCCGTCGCTGAACCAGCGCGTCACCTGGAAATCAATGAGGGCGCCGAGCCCTTTGGCCCTGCCGGTGGCCGCGCGCTCGCGCCATTGCTTCGGCGCCTCCGCCCCGTACCATGCTGTCGTGTCGATGAAGCAGGCCCCGAGCGTGCGCTGCGGGTAGCGCGCCGCAAACGCCTGCACGACACACCCGCCCATCGAGCAGCCGGCGACGATGACTGCCGGCCACTTCAGGTGGTCGAGCAATTCGGCGAGGTCACGCGCGAACAGCTCGCACGTGTAGGGGCCGGCCTGGCGTCCGGAGCGCCCGTGGCCGCGGCAGTCATAGGTCAGGATTTCCGCCCGTCCGGCAAGCTCCTTCACGACGCCATTCCAGACGCTGCGGTCGAGCGCGAGCGAATGGATCAGTGCCAGCTTCGGTTTTCCCGGCGCCGGGTGGACGGTGTACGAGATCTCGCACCCATCCGAAGTTCCAAACGCCCCGTCAGTCGTCACTCGTTACCCGTCACTGTTTTTGAGCGCGCTTCCACGCCGAGATCAAGGCGCGCGCGGCGAACTCCACGGCCATTTCGCGCTTGTAGGCCGCGGACCCGCGCACGTCGGACATCGGCTCGACGGCCGCGCCCACGCACTGCACCGACTTTCTCAGCACGCCCTCGCTCAGGCGTTGACCCGCAAGCTCGATCATGTCGATGACGACGGGCTTCCAGCTCACGGCACCCACCGTTACCCGTGCGGCCGCGCACGTCCCGTCGGCATTCAGGCTCACCGCCGCCGCGGTATTCACGGTCGGGATCTCCAGCACGCCGCGTGCCATGTACTTGAAAAAGCGGGAACCCGTCCGGGCGGGAGGCATGTCGACTTCGATCGCGACCGCCATCTCATCCCTGGCAAAGCGCTTCTGGAACGCCTCCTCCAGAGTCACGGTGCGCCGGCCGGCGGGGCCGGCGACGGTGACGCGCCCGCCGAGGGCGAGGAGGGCGAGCGGCAGGTCGAAGCCGCCGATCAGCGGGCCGATGCTGCCGCCGACCGTCAGCATGTGGCGGATGCGGGTGTGACCCACCGCTTCCATGGCGTCCTCGATGGCGTGCCAATGCTTCCGCACGCGCGCCTCCTCTGAAAACTTCTGCTGCCGGACCGCTGCGCCCGCGCGCAGCACGCCGCGGGCGTCGATGGAGAACTCGTTCAGCTCGGGAATGCGCATGATCGAGACCAGGCGCTTCGCCTGGGGATACCCGGTGCGCTCGCGGCGCAACGCGTGCGACATCCCGCCCGCAACGAGCGCGGAGTCGCCCGCGGCCAGCCACCGCACCGCCTCATCCACGCTCGCGGCAAACACGAATTCCGGGCTGAACGGCCGCGCCCCGGACGGCTTGCCCGCCGCGATTCGCGCCCACGTGCCGCCCTTGGGCGCGGCGGGAGCTGCGAGTTTTTCCTGCGCATAGCGCTCCGGATGCAGTGCCCGGTGTATCTTCTCCGATGTGATCGGCAGCTCGTAGACCCGAACCCCGCACGCGTCCGCGATGGCGTTGGCGATGGCCGCGGGCACCGCATCGAGCCCGATCTCGCCCAGCCCCTTCGCGCCGAACGGCCCCGAGGGCTCGTAGGAATCGGCGAACGCAACGTGCAGCTTCGGCATCGTCGCCGCGCCCGGGATCGGGTAGTCCTTCAACTGCGGATCGGTCGGCTGGCCGTTCCACCAGTCGAAGTACTCGATCATGGCAAGACCGATGCCCTGCATCACCGCGCCCTGCACCTGGCCTTCAGCGGTGGCAGGGTTGATGACCGTGCCGCAGTCCACCACGGCGGCGATCTCGAGCAGCTTCACTTCGCCGGTGGCGGGATCGACCTCGACCTCCGCTGCCTGCGCGGCGAAGTTGTAGGCACCCGACTCGTTGCCGTAGCGGTTGTGGTCGGGGAATTCGGACGGGTTGTCGAAGGTGCCCACGCCGATGATCGGCTGGCCGCCGGGCCGGTAGATGTGCGCGCGCACCACCGCGCCGACGGCTTTGAAATCCGTTTCCGCCCCGTTGCGCGGGCCGATCTCGCCGTTCAGGATCGTCAGATCCTCCACGGGGCGCTTCATTTGCTCGGACGCCGCTTCGAGCAGCTGCCTGGCGGCCACGGTGGCGGCATTCTTGACCGCATTGCCCGCGACGTAAGTCAGGCGGCTCGCCAGCGCACCGAGGGAGTGGGGGTGAAGGTCGGTGTCGGGCCGCGTGATGTCCACCTGATCGTACGCCAGCCCCAGCTCTTCCGCCGCGATCTGCCGCAGCACGGTGAGGTTCCCCTGTCCGATCTCGCCCTCGCCGGTGATGATCGTGGCGCGCCCGTCCTCGTTGACGCGCACGATGGCGGAGGACCCGTCCCAATCGCCGAAGCTGCGGCGCCCGTTGACGTGGACGCTGCAACCGATGCCCAGCCCGCGAGTGGGCTCGTCATTCTCGCGCGCGGGCCCGTTGATCCTGTGGCCGGGCTTGTGGTCCTTGCGCTTCTCCTTCCAGCGGATCAGCGCCGCCGCCTTGTCCATGCACTGCTTCAGCTCGCAGCTGGTGATCTTGTGGTTGTGAGGCGAGACGTCGCCCGGGTCCACCGCGTTCATGCGCAGCAGGTCGAGGACGTCGATGCCGAGCTTCCCGGCCGCGAGGTCCCAGGCCTGTTCCACGGCCCAGTCCGCGGACGGGTTGCCGAACCCGCGAAACGCCCCGGTCGGGACCAGGTTCGTGTAGACCAGCGTGGAGTTGCCGCGCACGCAGGGATACTTGTAGAGCGCGTCGTGCCGCACGCTCGCCGCGCCGAGGATCGCCTGCGACTTGCCGGTGTAGGCGCCGTTGTCGGCCCACATCTTGATTTCCTTCGCCACGACGCGGCCGTCCTTCCGGAAACCGAGCCGCACCCAGTAGCGCATCGGCATGCGCGGGTGGCTCGCGAGGAATTCCTCCTCGCGGGTGTGGATGAGCTTCACGGGACGGCCGCTCGTGCGGGCCAGCAGCGCGCAGATGACGGAGGCGTTGTCGTCGCCGGACTTGCCGCCGAAGCCGCCGCCGACCTCGGTCTGGATCACGCGCACCTGCGATTCGGGCACGCCGAGCGCGATCGAGTAGCGGCCGCGCGCGAGGAACGGGGTCTGGGTGTTGCACCACATCGTGACACGGCCGCCATCCCATTTCGCGACGCAGCCGATGGTCTCGAGCGCCGTGTGCCATTGGCGCGCCGATTCCCAGGTGCCTTCGACGACGACGTCGGCCGCTTTGAACCCGGCGTCCACGTTGCCGCGCTCGAATCCGAACTGGTGGGCGACGTTCCCCGGCGTATCGTCGTGAACCAGCGGTGCGCCCGGTGCGAGCGCCTGGTCGAGCGAGAGCGCGGCGGGCAGGACCTCGTACTGGACCAGGATCCTGTCCACCGCCGCGCGCGCAGTCTCCGGGTCTGCTGCCGCCACCGCCGCGACTTCATCGCCCACGTAGCGCACTTTCTCGATGGCGAGCGGGTAGAGATCGGGGCGGAAGGCGCCCCATTTGCGCCTGGCCGTGTCGGCCCCGGTCACGACCGACTTTACGCCCGGGAGCGCCGCTGCCGCGCTCACGTCCAGGGAAACGATGCGGGCGTGCGGGTGGGGGCTCCTCAATACTGCGGCGTGCAGCATTCCCGGAAGATGAAGGTCGGCGACGTACTGCGCCGCGCCCGTCACCTTGGGCACGGCGTCGGTACGCGGGACATCCTTGCCCACGACCAGAAGGCTCGCGGTGCCGAGCCGCGGATCGCGCGGGCTCATCATTTCCTGGCCGCCTTGCGGGCCAGCATAATCGCTTCCTTGTAGGCTTCCAGGATGCGGACATACCCCGTGCAGCGGCAATAGACGCTGTCCACGCTTGCGCGGATTTCGGCGTCGGTCGGTGCGGGATTCCGCTCGAGCAGGGCGCACGCCGCCATGACGTGGCCGGGGATGCAGATGCCGCATTGCAGGGCGGATTTGTTCACGAAGGCCTGCTGCACCGGGTGCAGCGTGGCCGTGCCCGCCAGCCCTTCGACCGTGCGGATGTCCGCCCCGTCGCACATCGCGGCGAGCTGCAGGCAGGATGCGATGGGATAGCCGTCCATGATCACGGTGCAGGTGCCGCAGGCGCCGATCCCGCAGCCGTGCTTGGTGCCGGTGAGACGCAGGTCTTCCCGCAGCACATCCACCAGCAGGCGGTCGCCGGACTTGAGGTTGACTTCGGCTGGATCGCCGTTAATGCGGAACTTGACCAGCATTTCGGGCTGCTCCTCCTTTCGTAGGCCGAAATTATAGGGCAATGAGAGCTTGAGACTGCCCGCGGGCGCGGGTCATCCGGGAAGCCGAATTCAAGGTCGAGCGATGATCGAGGGTTGACGCGGCCCGCAAACGGAAAAGGCTTGCGATATCGCAAGCCTTTTGGCTGACGCCGGCGTGATGGCGGCTAGATCAGTATGGACAAGGCCTCGTGCAGCGAATCCATCAGGTAAAAGCAGAGGTATGCCCCAGTCAGCATCGACAGCCAGGTCGTCTGTTTTGCCAGGATCCAATTTCGGACGACAGGATCATCTTCCACCCGTCGGGCGGCAAGTTCCTGCGTGTAGCTTTGCAAGTCGGCAAGTGACCGTAGTTCCACCAAGGTCTGTCCCGCTCCGTTGCTGCCACGATTTGTGGGGCATTCACGCTATCAAAAGCACGTCCTCAATTCAACATTAAGAGTCGCTTATAAACCACAGAATCCTATCGTTTTGTGAGGATTCAGGCCGTCGGTACCGGATTCCGGTAAATAGGCGATAAATTTGTAGACTTAAAGGTTATATCAATGTGGGCCAAGGTGTTCCTGCATCCAGCCCCGGCTATTTGGCCTGGGCCCGATAGGTCGCAATCTTGTTGCTCAAGTCATCGCGTTCGACGCACACGCCGAGACAGAATCTCTTGAGCGCGGCCAGGTGCTCCTCGGCCTTGGCCAGATTGTTGGCCATCAAATAGGCTTCGCCGATATATTCATGCGCACCGAGGTGGCGCGGGTCGATCTGCAGCGCTTGCCTATAATGCCTGAACGCGGCTTCCAGCTGACCGGTGTTGCGATAGGCGTAGCCGAGCAGGTTCTGGATGTCGGCGTTGCGAGGTTCGCGCTGGGCAGCGGCCGTGAGCGACTTGATCGCAGCCTCCCAGTCCCGCGCCTCGATCGCCCTCTTGCCGGCGGCGATTTCGGGCGAGGGCGCGGGCTCCGGCGTCGTGTCCACGGCCGATGCCGTGATCGGCGCCATCGCCAGGCTGGCGGCGAGCGCAAGGAGCATGAATTTCGACCAGATCCACATCGGGGCCTCCGTTACCGGTTCATTGACCATGATATTCCCAAGGTTGCATCGGCAGCCCGTAAACAAGCATTAACAGGTTACTATTCCGGGCGGGGGACGTTCAGCAAAACAACAAGTTGCGGCCCGATCGACACAAATCAATCCCAGGGTCACGCCGGACTTTAAACTGCGTCCAATCTGATCACCGGGAGCAACGACATGAAGATGACCTTTATCGTCCATAACGAATACTACAAGACGCAAGTGATGACGCTGCTGCACGAGGCCGGCATCGATTACTACACGCGCTGGGACGGAGCGCACGGCAAAGGCCAGGGCACGGAGCCGCACCTGGGCACCGGGAGCTTTGCCAGCACGAACTCGGTGATGATGATCGGATTCCGGGACGATGGCCCCCTCGAGGCCCTGACGAAGGCGATCACCGCGGCCAATCAGGTCATCAAGCGGCCCGACGACCGCATCCGCCTGTTTCAGCTGCCGCTCGAGCGCATCGTCTAGACGCCCCCGGTTCCCGCGATGGATTTGTCAGAGCAACTGAAGCCCGGTCTGAGCGGCACGTGCGAGATCGTCGTCGGCACGCGCGACACCGCGCCGCACGTGGGCAGCGGCAAGATCGGGGTGCTGGCGACGCCCATCATGGTGAATCTCATGGAAGCGGCGGCATTGCAGGCCGTCGAGAAGTTCATGCCGCCGGGACATCAGACCGTGGGCACGCACCTTGACGTGAAGCATTTCGCGGCAACGCCGGTCGGGTTGCGCGTGCGCGCGCATGCGGAACTGGTGAGCATCCAGGGACGCACGCTGACGTTCAGGATACACGCCGAGGACGAACGGGAGAAGATCGGGGAGGGCGTGCACGAGCGGCTGATTATCAACGTGGAGCGATTCGATCAGCGCATGCAGGGGAAGCTCGAAAAACGATGATGATGCGCAATTTGACCTTGAAACGCTTGATTTATCCCTATAAAGTAAAATAATCGCAGGTTATATGGAATGGTGTGGCATGAGGCAGCAGGCAGTGAACCCCGATGACGACTTGGACCGGCACGGGGCAGAACCTGTCCTGGATATCCCGCATGCGTCCCCCGCACGCGGGGACGGCATTACCGCTTTCGGCGTGAAGTAGGCGCGGGAGCGGCGATGCGCCTGCGGGTACTCGGGTGTTCCGGCAGCATCGGCGGTCACCACAACCGGACCACTTCGTTCCTGGTCGACCAGGATATCCTCATCGACGCGGGCACCGGCGTCGGCGACCTTTCGCTCGCCGAGCTGACGCTGATCGACCATATCTTCGTCACCCATTCGCACCTCGACCACGTCGACTCCATCGCATTCTTCCTGGACTCGGTCGGCGCACTTCGGCCGAAACCCGTCACCGTATACGCGCAGGGCGCCACGATCGAGATCCTCCGGAAGAACCTGTTCAACTGGGACATCTGGCCGGATTTCACCCAGATCCCCACGCCCGAGCAGCCGTGGCTGCGGTATGAGGAAATCGAGGTGGGAAAGGTGATCACCCTCAATGGCCGGAAGATCACGGTATTGCCCGCGATCCATACCGTCCCCGCGGTGGGTTACCAGCTCGACAGTGGAAAGGCGAGCCTGGTCTTCACCGGTGACACCGGGCCGAACGACGCACTGTGGGGCGTCGTCAACCGGATCGAGAACCTCAAGTACCTCATCATCGAGACCGCGTTCTCCGACAAGGACCGCAAGCTGGCCGAGCTGGCCCTGCACCTGTGCCCATCCATGCTGGGCGAGGAACTGGCCAAGCTGCAGCGTCCGGCGGAGGTCTACATCACCCACTTGAAGCCCAGCGAAATCGAGCTGACGATGCTGGAAATCGAGGAGCTTTCCGCGAGCCCGCAGCCGCGTTTGCTGCAGAACAACCACGTGTTTGAATTCTGATATCGCCTTCCGGCGGAACCGCTTGCAAGCGGCCCCGGCAGGAAGGAAAATCACCAGTTTCCGCCGCGGGCACCGCCGCCGCGGGGCCAACACCGCCGCCATGAGAAAACAGGTATCCGTCGAAGAGCTGCAGTTTGGCGTGTACATCGCCGAGCTCGACCGGCCCTGGACCGAAACGCCGTTCATGTTTCAGGGATTCATTCTCGACAACGACAAGCAGCTGGAGGTGCTGAAGAAGCACTGCAAGAAGGTCATCATCGACCTCGAGAAAGGCCCCGACCTGGATGATCCGCGGCTGCGCAAACGCGCCGCCGGGGACGGCCCGAAGCCGGCGAGCGTGCTGGCAAGCATCGAGAACAAGGTCAAGTACGAAGAGCAGGTCAGCGTCGACCAGGAGCTTCCGCGCGCGCGGCAGGCCCAGCAGAAGACCGAGACGGTCCTCAAGCATATGCTCTACACCATCGAGGCGGGCAAGGCGATCGACGCGCCCCGGGTGAAGGAAGCGGTGACCAACATGACGGACAGCGTCGTGCGCAATCCCGACGCGATGCTCCTGCTCGCCAAGCTGAAGGAGAAAGGCGAGCACACCCTCGATCGCGCGGTCGGCGTCTCCATCTACATGATCACGTTCGGCCGCTTCCTGCAGTTGCCGCGCGATCAGCTGGATCTTCTCGGCATGGTCGGATTGCTGCAGGACGTGGGAAAAGTGCGGCTGCCCGCCGATCTGCTGAACAAGACGCAGCCCCTGACCGACGCCGAGCTCGAGGCCTGCAAAGCGCACGTCGGGCACTCGGCCACGATCCTGAAGGAAAGTCCCGGCCTCCCTCCCCAGCTTCCGGCGCTGGCGTCCCTGCACCACGAGCGCTACGATGGCAGCGGCTATCCGCGGCGCCTGAAGGGGCAGGAGATCGGGCTGTTCGGCGTCATTGCGGGACTCATTGACTGCTTCGATGCGCTGACGCACCCCCGTCCGTACGGCGAGGCGCTCGCGCCCTCGAACGCGCTCAGCCTGCTCTACGGGTGGCGCGATACCCTGTTCGACGGTCCGTTGGTCGAGCAGTTCATCCAGTGCATCGGGATCTATCCAGTGGGCGCGATCGTCGAGATGAACACCGGCGAGACCGGGATCGTGATCGCGCAAAACGTGGCGCGGCGGCTCCAGCCGCGCGTCATGGTGGTGCTCGACGACAAGGGCAACCAGCTGCGGCCGCAGAAGATCCTCGACCTGTCGCGGGATCCGAAGGCCGCACCGGACCTGCCGTACCGCATCAAGCGCACGCTGGAGAAGGGCAGCGTCCCCATTGACCCGTCCGAATTCTTCCTCGGATAGCGCGCTGGACGCGCCGGATCCGGCGTCGGCTTCCGCGCCGGATGCCGAATCGGGGGTTGGCCTGCGGGCGCTGGCCGGGCGCCTCGCGGAGGAATTCGGCGCTGGTCCCGACACCCTCGCCCGCGTCGCATCGGTGTTTGGGGAAGTGCGCGATCAGGCTCCGGACCTGCTCGTGCCGGCCGCCGGGGCGCTCATCCCCGCGTTCACGGAAACCCAGGCCTCGGGCGGCGGGAACGTCGAGCCCATCTACGTCGCGTTGGGCGAATGGGCACTGGATGCCGAAAGCGAACCGATCGAGCGCATGCGGCGCGATTGTCAGCGCTTCCAGGCGGCGATGACGCACGGGGTGCTGCGCTTGCAGGCCGCGGACCCGGAGCGATGCGCCGAGAGTCTCATCGCCCTCCAGCGATTCAACTTCCTGCAACTTGCGCTGCTCGCGTCCCTCGCGGCGCGCAGCCAGGAAGGCGGCGGCGTGGTGCGCACGCTGCCGACGCCCGAATACGCGGCGTTCATGGAGATCTTCCGCACGACGATCGAGGCCCACAAGCAGGAAGGCAAGCAGCTCGGGCTGCTCCTGATCCAGATTGCGAAGGTCGAGCAGGTGGACCGCCTGCTCGGGTTGCAGAAGGGCGAGGCGTTCATGCTGCGGATCACGCGACGCATGCGCGAGGGGGTGCTGCGCAAGCAGGACCAGCTGGGTCGGGTGAGCCGCGACCAGCTGGCGTGCCTGCTGCCGCGCATCGCGGGCGAGGGCGTGGCGATACTCGCCGCGAACAAGATCCTGGGCACGCTGGAAGCGCCGGTCCCGATCGGCGACCGCTCATTCACCCCGGATGCGGTGATCGGCATCGCGATGTACCCGGAGCATGGAGAGGACCAGCAGACGCTGGTCCGCAACGGCAAGCTCGCGGTGCGCGCCGCCCGTGGTTCGGCGGACCGGAGCGCAATTTACGACCCGGCGCAGGGCGAAGGCGAAGAGCTCAAGGTGCGGTACGAAGCGCGGCTGCGGCATGCCCTCGACGAGGGCGAGCTCGAGCTGGCGTTCGAGCCGCAGCTCGACATGAAATCCGGCCATATCGGTGGTCTCGAGTGCATGTTGCGCTGGACGGACCAGGAACTCGGCAAGGTGTCCGAAGCGCGCGCGATGGAAACGGCCGAATCGTCCGGGCTGATCCGGGAGGTGACGTGGTGGATACTGAATAACGCCCTGCGCCAATGCGCGGAATTCACGCGCGCCGGGCTCCAGGTGCCGATGAGCCTGAAGGTATCGGCGAGCGGCCTGCTGCAGCCGGATTTTCCGGAATTCATGGGCCGCGCGCTCCGTACCTGGGGGGTTTCGCCCAACCGGGTGGTGATCGAGATCCACGAGTCGGCGCTCGCCGGTGAGATCGACCCGGTGAAGGCGACGCTCGGGCGCCTCAAGGCGCATGGGCTGCGGCTCGGGATCGACGGCTTCGGTACCGCTGCGTCGTCTCTCGGCAACCTGGCGCAACTGCCGTTCGACGAGATGAAACTTGCCGGGGTGTTCGTAACTGAAATGCGGAGCGCGCCGCTCCAGGGGAAGATCGTCCGTTCGCTGGTCCACCTGGCCCGGGATCTCGGGCTGCGCATGACGGCTGAAGGCGTGGCGGACGCCGAGACCGCGCTGGCGCTGTCGACCCTCGGCTGCGAGCGCATCCAGGGGGAATACGTGAGCCCGCCGCTTGCCGCGCGGGAGATCGTCGAATTTGCTTCAGGCCTGGCCGGGCTGTCGCTCAGGCCCCAGGGTTGACCGTGGCTAGTACAACGACATCGCCTGCGCCACGCGCTCCACGAGGTAGTAGCAGAAAAAGGCGCCGGTGATCAGTATCGTCCAGAGGTTGCGCCTCATGTCGCGTTGCGACCGCGCAGCGTCTTCCCGATGCGCATCGGTGCTGGAGACCGCCCGGCAATAGGTGTAGAACTGGTCCACTACCCGGATGTCGTATTTGCTGGGCTTGCGCTCGATCCGGGTCCCGGTTAACCGGCTGGAAGGTGACCGCCACTGTTCAAATGTCGTCATGTCTGGCGCTCTGGTGTCGCTGATCTCGGGCAGGATCCGTGCACTTTTGTCTCAACCCACTGAATCCAATGACCTTTGGTATCTCCAGATTACTCTCTAGCCGCTTCCTGCCTTAACGTCTCGCAATTTCCGTTCCATGAGACATAGGGGGCGCCAGTGAGAAGCATTCTTGGCTTGTCTGCCGGGTGGGCGCTGCTTGCGGCTCACTTTGCATGGGCCGCGGAAGACCCGGGTGCGCGCTCGTTACATCAGCACCAGCTGCAACGGCAGCAGCAGCAGGATTCCCTGCAGTTGCGCATGCAGCAGCAACAGCGCGGCGTCCAGAAAAATCCCTCCGCGGACGCGCGCCAGAAGCACGCCGTCGAGCAGCTGCAGCTCAATCAGCAGGCCCAACAGCAGCAAATGCACTATCGGCAGCAGATCGAGCCGCCCACTGCGCAGCCGGCGGATGACGAGGGCACGCGCCGCGCGAAAGAGCGGATGGAGCGGGAGAAAGCGCAGCGCCAAAGCCAGCAGCAGCTGCAGCGCTTCGATGCGGAGAGCAAGAAGCAGTGAAGATCAGGCTTCCTTATCGCGGGGCAAGCCCGGCGCCGGCGGCGGCTCGCGCTCGACGACCCGGTATTCCGTGGTGATGAATTCCGCTTCTGACGCTTTCTTCAACCTGCGTTTGAGCCACCAGAAGCGGAACAGGATTACGCCCGCGAGCATGGCCCCCGCGACCAGCGCCGCAGCGAGGAAAAAGAACCCGAGCACCAGCACCGCCAGCACCAGTATCGCAAAGAGGATGCGCTCCGGCAGGCTGCGCTCGCGCAGGTTGACGTAAACGGCGGGCATGCCTCGCTTCAGTCGGAATTGAAGCTCTTGATGATGACGCCGCCCGATTTCTCGTCGTGCTCGAGCGTGAGGAGCTTGCGGGCTTCCGCCTCGTCGAGCAGCTTCCCGAACGATCGAAAGCCATAGTAGGACTCGTTGAAGCCGGGGTGCCGGCGCTTCAGCGCCTGCTTCACCATCGAGCCCCAGATCTTTTCGTCCGATCCGCGTTCGGCGACGAGCGCCTCGACGGTCTCCATCACGAGATCCAGCGCCTCCTGCCTCTTGTCACCCTCCGCCGTCGGCGCCCTGGCCGCGTCCGGCGCGACCGTCGGCTTGCGGCGCGAATGCTTTTTCGGCTTCTCGCGCACCAGGTCGTCGTAAAAGATGAATTCGTCGCAATTCGCGATGAGGAGATCGGAGGAGGACTTCTTGACCCCCACGCCGATGACGATCTTGTCGTTCTCGCGCAGCTTGGAGACCAGGGGCGAGAAATCCGAATCGCCGCTGATGATCACGAACGTGTCCACGTGCGACTTGGTGTAGCAGAGGTCGAGGGCGTCCACCACCATGCGGATGTCCGCCGAATTCTTGCCGGACATGCGCACGTGCGGGATCTCGATCAGCTCGAACGCCGCTTCGTGCATCGCTTTCTTGAAGTCCTTGTAGCGGTCCCAGTCGCAATAGGCTTTCTTCACGACGATGCTGCCCTTGAGCAGCAGGCGCTCCAGCACCTTCTTGACGTCAAAATCGGCGTAGCGCGCCTCGCGCACGCCAAGCGCGACGTTCTCGAAATCGCAGAATAGCGCCAGGTTGTTGGTCTCGTTTTGTGCCGCCATAGGAGGGCTCCACGGGTGTTCAGCCGCAATTATCCCTCATCCCTCATCCCTCCGCCCTCATCCCTGAAAGGCTCGCGCCCCGACGCTAGCCGGTGCGCCCAGCGCGTCGTCTCGGGCAGGCGGAATTTCGTCGTGCAGGCCATCACGTAGCGTACCGCGATGGGCAGGCTCACGCGGTGTCCGGTGGACACGTACACCGGTTGCGTGTTTGCCTTCGTGCGGAGCACCGCGCCGATGGTCTCACCGTTGTCCTCGAGCGGAACCCAGGCGCCGCGCCGCTGCAGCGGCTGGCCGTGCTCGCCGATCAATCGTGACTTGGCGACACCGATGCTCGGAATCCCGCAGAATACGCCCAAGTGGCTGGCGATGCCGAAGCGGCGCGGATGCGCGACGCCCTGGCCATCGCACAGGAGCAGGTCCGGCCGGACCCGCAGATGGTCGAGCGCCCGGAGCAGCGCCGGCATCTCGCGGAACGACAGCAGGCCCGGCACGTAGGGAAAGCGCGCGGGCAGGCGGGCGATCGCATAGTCCACGAGCTTCAGCTCGGGAAACGACAAGACCGCGACCGCGGCACGGGCGATCCGGCCCCCGCGCTCGAAACCCACGTCGGTGCCCGCGACGTGGCGGACTTCCCGCAGCCGGCCGAGGCGGACCACTCTGGAGCGCAGCCGGTGCTGGAGCCGGATCGCCGCGCCCGGTGTCAGGTTCCACGAATGGCGCAACTTTCGCATGCGCCCATGATGGCCGATTCGGATCAATCCGGCACCAATCGGCTGCCGCTCGTCAGTCGCCACTCGTCACTGGTCACTGTAGTACCATGCCTCAATGGCCGGGGACTCGTTCGAAAACCTGCGCCGGCAGATGCTGGCCGAGATCGTGACGGAGGCCGTGCTCACGGCGGGTCACACGGGGCGTGTCGCCTTCAGCCAGCGTGTGCTGCACGTCATCGGCAAGATGCCGCGCCACGAGTTCGTGCCGGTGGAGCTGCAGCCCTACGCCTACCTCAACCGGCCGCTGCCCATCGGCTACGAGAAGACCGTGTCGCAACCGTTCATCGTTGCATTGATGACGGACCTGCTCGATGCTGGCCCGGACGACGTGGTACTCGAAATCGGCGCCGGCGCCGGCTACCAGGCTGCGATACTGGCGGAACTCACGAAAAACGTGTACAGCGTGGATATCATCGAGGAACTGGCGCAGGGCGCGCATCGAAGGCTCAAGCGGCTCGGCTACGAGAACGTCGAAGTCCGTGTCGCGAACGGCTACTACGGCTGGCCGGAGCGGGCGCCGTACGACAGGATCATGGTGACGGCCGCGTCCGACCTCATCCCGCCGCCGCTGCTGTCCCAGCTCAAGGCGGGCGGCCGCATGGTGATCCCGACCGGAATACCGGACAAGCAGACGCTCATTCTCGTGGAGAAGTCGGCTTCGGGCAGCCTTTCCACGCGCGAAATCCTTCCGGTGAGATTCTCGGAGCTGGAGGATCCCGGCAGGACGGTCGGCGTCGCCTGAGACATGGCAAGGCAGGACCGGACCCTGGCGGTGTTGTTCGCCGACATCAGCGAAAGCACCAGCCTCTACCAGAAGCTCGGCGACGCCGCCGCCCGCAACATCGTCAACGCCTGCCTGTCGCTCGTCACCGGCATACTCGGGCGCCACGACGGGCGGCTGGTGAAGACCATCGGCGACGAAGTCATGTGCGTTTTTCCCAACGCGGATCTCGCCGTGCTTGCCGCGAGCGACATGCAGGCGCAGGTCGCCGCCACCCGGCCGGGCAACTACCCGGTCTCGATCCACGTCGGGCTCCACTACGGCCGGGTGCTGGTGGAAGACGGCGACGTGTTCGGCGACACGGTGAACGTCGCCGCGTATCTCGCCGCGACGGCCACCGCGGAGCAGATCCTCACCACCGAGGCCACCGAGCGGTGCCTGTCGGCCGCGCTCAAGACCTGCGTCCGCCCGATCTTTCACACCGTATTGAAGGGCTCCCAGGAGGAGTCCACGGTGTTCCAGGTGCTTTGGCGCACGGACCATATCGACCTGACCGACGTCAACCTGCGCTCCAACAAGATCATCCCGAGCGACACCGGCAGCCTGGTGGTGACGCTGGACGAGGAGCGCGTGCGCGTGGACCAGTGGCGCACCAGCGTGGTGATCGGCCGCTCGAAGGAGTGCGAGCTGGTGGTACTCGACAAGTTCGCCTCGCGCCAGCACCTGACCATCAAGCTGGTGCGGACCCATTTCTACCTGTTCGACCACAGCATCAACGGCTCCTTCGTCTCGCTGGAGAGCGGGGAGGAGGTGCACGTGCTGCGCCGGGAGCTGCTGCTGGACGGCACCGGCCAGATCTGTGTCGGGCGCAGCCGCGTCGAACGACCGGCCGAGGTGATTACGTTTGCGCGCGACCGGAGGTCGATGTACCGGATCTAGCTACTTGCCGTCGGCCAGCCCCCGTGTCACGTCGAGGCCGGTGCGCCCGGCCTTGCGCGCCTGCTCCGGGCTCTCCTTGCCGAGCGCGGTTTCCGCGACCATCCCGTAGATATCGGTCGCGCCTTCGAAGATGCGGCGCGTGAGGCCCAGCTCGCCGAAGGTCTTGGCGATCTCCTGCATCTCCGGCACCCAGCGGTAAGCCTTGGGCGGCATGGTGGCGATGTTCTTCATCTGCCAGTCGAAAACATCGTTGCGGCTCTCCCGCAATTCCTTCTCCAGCGCCTGCTCGACGCCGAGCTTGCGCGCGGCCACCAGCAGCTCCACCGCGAGGGCGGTCGTGCCCTTGGTCATCGCGGCGTAGCACATCTTGACCCCCGAGGCGTCGCCGATGCGCTCGGACATTACCCGCACCAGGAGATTGGGGTGGACGATTTGCTCCATGAGGTAGGCGTCGGGCCCCGAGACGTAGAGGCGCGGCTTGTCCTTCTCGCTACGCGGTGGCGGGCCGATGATGCCGCCGTCGATGAACAGGCCGCCCGCCTCGCGGATCATGCGGTCCGCGTCCCGCGCCGTCTGCGGCGAGACCGCGTTGAGATCGGCAAAAGCGGCCTTGCGCCCCGTCTTCTTCATGGCGGCGGCGACCTGGCGGGCCACGGTCAGCGCTGCTCCGGGGTTGATGACCGAGAGCACCAGCTCGCAGGTCGAGACGAGCTGTTCCATCGAGCCGCAATCGGTGAGCCCTGCGGCGCGTGCAAGCGCCTGGGTGCGCTCGCTGCGGCCATCGAGCGCGGTGTAAACGTTGAGACCGGCTTCCTTGAGGCGGCCGGAGATCGCCTGGCCCATGTCGCCCGGACTGACGACGCCGACATTGCGAATCTGCATGCGTGTTCCTTTCCTGACTGTGAACTGTTGGATGGCTGAGGAGGACAACCCTTACGCTAGAATAGCGCGTTTTCGCGGCGCCCGGCGGCCCTCTGCGCCGTTTCGATGATTATCTACCTTATCCTTTTTCTCGGCCTGCTCAACTGGATGTGCTTCATGAGCAGCCGCGTGCTGATGTCGCTGTACGCCATCGAGTTGGGCGCATCCGCCGCGGCAATCGGCCTGCTGATTGCGCTCTACGGGCTCGGCCCGCTGCTGCTCTCCCTGCGGGCCGGCCGGGTCGCCGACCGCGTGGGGAGTTACCGGCCCATCGTGCTGGGGTCCGCCGGGCTGGCGTTCGGGTTGGCCGTCCCGTACTTTTTCCCCCGGCTCGGGGTGCTCTATGTCGCGGCGCTGATCATCGGCATCGCGCTGGTGTTTCTGAACATCGCGCTGCAACACCTGGTCGCCTCGCTCGGGGAGGCCGAAGCCCGTACCCGCAACGTGAGCCTCCAGAGCCTAGCCATCGCGCTCGGCGCCATGATCGGGCCGCTGCTGGTCGGGATTTCGATCGACTACCAGGGGCACGTGCGGACGTTTCTCGCCCTCGCGCTGATCGTCGCCTTCTCTTGCGTCGCGTGGATCGCCTGCCGCCGCTTGATTCCGCATTCGCCGAGGACGGCCAAGCCGGAGTCGGCCACCGGCGTGTCCGACCTGCTGGCGCGGCCGGCTCTGCGCCGGGTGATCATCGCGAGCGGACTGGTGGTCGCGGCCGTCGACCTCTATATGTTTTACACGCCGATCTACGGACACGCCATCGGCCTTTCCGCCACGATGATCGGGGTCGTGCTCGGCGCTCATGCCGCCGCGACGTTCGTGGTGCGCACCACGCTGCCGCTGTTGGTGCGCCGCCTGGGCGAGGACACCCTGATGACCGTTTCGATGCTGCTCGCGGGTGCGACCTTTCTGCTGTTCCCGTTCGTCGAGCAGGTCGGTCTCCTGCTGCTGCTCTCTTTCGTCCTCGGGCTGGGGCTCGGCGTCGGGCAGCCGCTCTCGGTCATCATGACCTACAACCGGGCGCCGGCGGGCCGCGCGGGCGAGGCCCTGGGGCTGCGCTTCTCGCTGGTCAACCTGACCCACATGGTGATCCCGCTCGCTTTCGGCTCGATCGGCTCGGCGCTGGGGCTGGTGCCCGTGTTCCTCGCCAATTCGGCGCTGATGCTGGGCGGGGGCTACGCCCACCATCGGGGGTCGATCCAGGAAAGACGGTGATGAGGTCACTCTGGCTGGTCATGCTGGTCGCGCTGATGAACCACAGCGCCTTCAAGGGCAGCAAGGTGCTGATGTCGCTGTTCGCGATCGATCTCGGCGCGAGCCCCGCCACGATCGGGGTGCTCTACGCCATGTACTCCGTGTTCCCGGTGCTGCTGTCCGTCTACGCCGGGAAGTTTTCCGACCGCAATGGTTTCCGGCGGCCGGCGCTGATCGGCTCGTGCGGCCTTCTGGCCTCGCTGCTGATGCCGTTCTTCCGTCCCGACCTCGCGGTGCTGTTCGTCGCGGCAGCGCTCGCGGGCATGTGCCACATCTTCTACGTCGTCGCGATCCAGCATTTCATCGGCTCCATCGGGGAGATCGTCGACCGCACGCGCAACTACAGCCTGTTTGCGATCTGCATTGGCGTGACGTCCCTGGTCGGCCCGATGGTCACGGGCTTCAGCATAGACGGCTTCGGCCACCGCGCGACCTACCTGCTGCTCGCGGGGTTGCCCGCGGTCGCGGGCACGGTGCTGCTGCTGTCGGGTTCCCTGCGTTTCCGCCCGCTGCCTCCGGAACGGGCGCCCGGCCGGCGGCGCGTCATCGATCTTCTCGGAAACGCCCCATTGCGCCGGGTGCTCATCGCGACCGCATTTCTCGAGACCGGGATGGAGGCATTCAGCTTCCTGATGCCGATCTACGGGCATTCGATCGGGCTGTCCGCCTCCCAGATCGGGATCGTGATGGGGACGTTTGCGCTGGCGCTGATGACGGTGCGCACGGTGATGACCACCCTGGTGCGGCGGTCCAGCGAAGAGCGGGTCTTCAGTCTCTCGCTGGGCCTCGCCAGCGCCGCCTGCATCGGGTTTCCGCTGGTGTCGAGCTTCGCGTTGCTGCTCGCGACGTCGTTCGTGCTGGGGCTCGGCCTGGGTTGCGGCGCCCCGCTGTCGATGACGCTTTCCTACAACCGGGCGCCGGCGGCGCGCACCGGCGAGGCGATCGGACTGCGGCAGATGGTCAACAAGGGGATCGAAACGACGGTGCCGGTCATCTTCGGTTTCGTCAGCACGGCATTCGGCGCCATGCCGGTGTACTGGCTCGGCGCGCTGATGCTGGCCTGCGGCGGGTGGCTGATGCACGGCGATGCCCGCCGCAAGACGGTGCCAGTGACCGGTGGCGGCATGGATCAGTCGTCGAAGGGCAGACCCACGTAGTTCTCGGCGAGCGAAGTGGACGCCGCTTTCGAGCGGGTGAGGTAGTCGAGCTCGGCGAGCTGCAGGCGTTGCCGCAGCGGTCCTTCGTCGTGAAAACGGTGCAGCATGGACGTCATCCACCACGAGAACCGCTGCACCTTCCAGACGCGGCGCAGGCAGACCTCGGAGTAGCTGTCGAGGAGGGCCGTGCCGCCGTTGCGGTAGTGCTCGGCGAGGGCGCGCGACAGGATGCGCACGTCGGCCACGGCCAGGTTGAGTCCCTTCGCCCCCGTGGGCGGCACGATGTGGGCGGCATCACCGGCAAGGAACAGCCTGCCGTGCTGCATGGGCTCGACGACGAAGCCGCGCATTGCGGTGATCCCCTTCTGCAGCATGGGCCCGTCCCGCAGCTTCCGCCCGCCGTCGTCCCCAAGGCGCGTGCGCAACTCCTGCCATATCCGGTCGTCGGGCCAGTTGGCGATGTCCTCGTCCGGTGCGCACTGGAGATAGAGGCGCGAGATCCGGGTGGTGCGCATGGTGAAGAGCGCGAAGCCCCGGTCGTGATGCGTGTAGATGAGCTCGGGCGACACCGGCGGCGTCTCCGCCAGCACGCCGAGCCACGCGAAGGGGTAGTGCTGATCATGCAGGGTAAGCGCGCCCGCGGGGATGGAATCCCGGCATATGCCGTGGAAACCGTCGCAGCCGGCGATGAAATCGCATTCCAGTTCCTGCGCGCCGCCGTCCTTGCGGAAGCGGACCCGGGGCGTCGCGCCGGTGACATCGTGCACGCTGACATCGCCGACCTCGAACAGGATCTGCCCACCGGCGTCCAGGCGCGCCTTGACGAGGTCCTTGATGACCTCGTGCTGTGCGTAGATCGACACCGTACGCCCGCCGGTGAGCCCGCTCAGGTCGATGCGATGGCCGCGCCCGCCGAAGCGCAACTCGATGCCGTGATGGACCAGTCTTTCGCGCTTGAGCCGCTCGCCCACCCCCGCATCGACCAGGAGGTCCACCGTTCCCTGCTCGAGGAGTCCCGCACGGATCCGCTCCTCGATGTACTGGCGGCCGTGGTTTTCGAGCACGACCGAGCGAATGCTCTGCAGGTGCAGCAGGTGCGAGAGCAGCAAGCCGGCCGGCCCGGCCCCGACGATAGCGACTTGTGTGCGCATGGAATATTGCCGACGAACCCGGCCCTGCAGCCGCGTCAACGCCTGCCGGGATGATAATCCGGATGCGGCGGCTCCGCGAGCCGGCGGAGCCCCGGAACCTTTCCTTGATCCCGATCAACAACGCTGCACGTTCCGGGCTTAAAATGCGATCGCGATCCAGCCATCCCGGTTCTCCCATGCGGAACAACGGTGTCCACCTGCGGCGGCGAGGTAAAATACGCGCCAGCTATGAAGGACGGCAAACTGGTGCCGCTGTGCGGTGTCTCGGACGTGGCCCCGGGGTGCGCGGTGCGCGCGGAAAATGCCGGCTGCAGCTACGCCGTCTTCAACATCGAGGGCCGGATCTATGTCACCCAGGACGAATGCACGCACGGCCCGGGCTCGCTGTCCGAGGGCTACGTGCTCGACGACGAGGTCGAGTGCCCGTTTCACCAGGGACGATTCCATGTCCCGACCGGAAGAGCGACCTGCGCGCCGGCCACGGAGCCGTTGAAGATGTGGAGCGCGCAGGTGGTGGACGGCAACGTCTGCATCGATCCGGCGGAGCATGAATGAGCGGAAGGAGCGAAGCATGGCAATGACCAGGGAACAGAACGAGCAATTGACGCGCACCGGGCCCGGCACGCTGCTGGGCGATCTTTTCCGGCGCTACTGGATACCCGCGTTGCTGGCGGAGGAAGTCGCCGAGCCGGACGGTCCGCCCGTGCGCGTGCAGCTGCTGGGCGAGAAGCTGGTCGCCTTTCGCGACTCGGAGGGCCGGCTCGGGCTGATCGAGGAATTCTGCGCGCATCGCGGCGTGTCGCTCTGGTTCGGCCGCAACGAGGAATGCGGGCTGCGCTGCCCGTACCACGGCTGGAAGTACGACGTAAACGGGCAGTGCGTGGACCTGCCCTCCGAGCCGGAGGAGACCGGCATGCGCCAGCGCATCAAATTGAAATCCTATCCCGGTATCGAGCAGGGCGGCGTGATCTGGGCCTACATGGGGCCGCCGGAACTGCAGCCGGAGCCGCCGGCGCTCGAGTGGACGCTGGTGCCGGCCGCGAACCGCTTCGCCTCGAAGCGCCTCCAGGAATGCAATTACCTCCAGGCGATCGAGGGCGGCATCGATTCGAGCCATGTCTCGTTCCTGCACAGCGGCGCGCTGAACCGTGACCCCCTGTTCAAGGAGGGCAAGCGGGCGAACACCTACAACCTGACCGACCGCATGCCGCACTTCGAGGTTGTCGAATACGAAGGAGGACTCCTGATCGGCGCCCGCCGCCGGGCGGAAAACGACCGCTGGTACTGGCGGATCACGCCCTTCATCATGCCGTGGCATACGCTCATCCCGCCGCGCGCGGGCCATCCCATCGGCGGCCATGCCTGGGTGCCGATCGACGACGAGAACTGCTGGGCGTGGTCCATCAACTACCATCCGAAGCGCGCGCTGACGGAGCCCGAGCTCAAGGCGATGAAGGAGGGGAGGGGGATACACGTCAAGTACGTGCCCGGCACCTTCATGCCGCTCGCCAACAAGGGCAACGATTACCTGATGGACCGCAGCACGCAGAAGTCGGGGATCAACTACAGCGGCATCGAGGGCATCGCGATGCAGGACGCGTCGCTGCAGGAGAGCATGGGCCCGGTGCAGGATCGCTCGAAGGAAAACCTGTGCTCGACGGACAACGGCATCATCATGACGCGGCGGCTGCTGCTCAAGGCGGCGAAGGACAACCGCGACGGCAAGCCGCTGCCGGGGCTCAAGCCCGACACGCAGCGCGTCCGTTCCTGCGCGATCGAGCTGGCCAGGAACGTCAAGTTCAAGGACGGCGCCTGGGAAGGCTTGTTCCGCCCGCTCGGCACCGAGCCCGTGACGGTATAAGCAGCCGTCAGTCGCCACCCCGGCCCATGGCCAAGGCCAAGCTGCGCCTGACCCTGTCCGTCTGGGACTACGACCGCACCCGGGCGCTCGCCGACGGGTCGGTGCGGCCGGACGGCATCGAGCTGAACGTGCTCGAGCTGCCGGTCGAGGAGACCTTCTTCCGGATGGCGCGCTACCGCGAGTTCGACGCTTCGGAAATGTCGATGTCGTCGTACACGGTGTCGCTCCATCGCGACCCGCCGCCGTTCATCGCGATCCCGGTTTTCCCGTCGCGCTTTTTCCGGCATTCGTGCATCTTCATCTCGGCGAAAAGCGGCATCCGCGAGCCGAAGGATCTGCTCGGCAGGAAAATCGGCACGCCGGAATACCAGATGACCGCCCCGGTATGGATCCGCGGCATCCTGTCGGACGACTATGGGGTGAAAGCGGACAGCGTCGAATACTGGACCGGCGGCGAGGAAGAGACCCGGCGCGACGAGAAGATCAAGCTCGATCTCCCGCCCAATTTCAAGGTGCGCCCGATCGGGCCGGACCAGATGCTGTCCCGGATGATCGCCGACGGCGAGATCGACGCGCTGCACACGGCGCGCGCCCCTTCGACCTTCTATTCGAGGCCCGACGCGGTCAAGCGGCTGTTTCCGGATTTCATGGCGGTCGAGCGCGAGTACTATCGCCGCACGAAGATCTTCCCGATCATGCACGTGGTCGCGATCCGCCGCGAGGTCTACGAGAAAAACCGCTGGATCGCCATGTCTCTTCAAAAAGCGTTCGCCGCCGCGCAGCGCCGCGTCTACGAAGGGTTTCGCCAGACCGCGGCGCACAAGGCGATGCTGCCGTGGCAGAACGCCCACGTCGAGGACGCGGTGCGCGAGTTCGGCGAGGACTGGTGGTCGTACGGATTCCACGGCAACCGCCACGTGCTCGACACCTTCCTGCGCTACCACCACGAGCAGGGGCTGTCGAAGCGCCGGCTCGAGCCCGAGGAAATGTTTGCGCCGGAGACCCTGGAAGCCTTTAAGATCTGAAACCGGTACCCCTTTACCCGTTACGGACTCGAAATGATCATAGACATCCACGGCCATTACACAACCGAGCCCCCGGCGCTCCACACCTTCCGCGACAAGCAGCTCGCGGGGCTCGCCGATCCCGCGCGCAAGCCGGCCTCGACCGACCTCGGGATCAGCGACGAGACCCTGGTCAAGAGCGTCGGGCCGCAGCTCAAGTTCCAGAAGGACCGCGGCGGCGACCTCACCATTTTCTCGCCGCGCGCCGGCGGCATGGCGCACCACGTCGGCACCGAGGCGGTGAGCAGGGAATGGACGACGATCTGCAACGATCTCATTCACCGCATCTGCACGCTGCTGCCCGACAGCTTCGTCGGCGTCGGCCAGCTGCCGCAGTTTCCCGGCGTCTCGCCGAAAAACTGCACCCCCGAGCTCGAGCGCATCGTGACGCAGCTCGGCTTCGTCGGCGTCAACCTGAATCCCGACCCGTCGGGCGGCTACTGGACCGATCCGCCGCTGACCGACCGGCACTGGTACCCGATCTACGAGAAGCTGTGCGAGCTCGACGTGCCGGCGATGATTCACGTCTCCTCGTCGTGCAACCCGAACTTTCACCATACCGGCGCGCATTACATCAACGGCGACACGACCGCCTTCATGCAGCTGATCCAGGGGAATCTCTTCAAGGATTTCCCGACGCTGCGGTTCGTCATCCCGCACGGCGGCGGCGCGGTGCCGTACCACTGGGGCCGCTATCGCGGCCTGGCCCAGGACATGAAGAAGCCGCTGCTCGGCGGGCACCTGCTGAAGAACGTCTTCTTCGACACCTGCGTCTATCACCTGCCGGGCATCGAGCTGCTGGCCAAGGTGATCCCGGTGGACAACATCCTGTTCGCCTCGGAAATGGTCGGCGCGGTCAAAGGCATCGACCCGGAGACCGGCCATCACTTCGACGACACCAAGCGCTACGTCGACCAGCTGACCGGATTGAGCGAAACCGACCGCCACAAGATCTTCGAGGGCAATGCGCGCCGGGTCTATCCGCGCCTCGACAAGCTGCTGAACCAGCGCGGCCAGCGCGGCGGCAGGAAATCCTGAGGGAGAACCGCATGGCCACGCCACCCCGCCTGAACGGCATCATCCGCGCGCTCGAATCCGGCCAGCACGCCTTCACCACGTTCATGCCGCCGGATGTCGAGGCGGCGGTCGCGGTGCAGGCCTCGAAATACGATGGCGTCGTGTTCGAGGGGGAGCACAACGCCTGGGAGATTCGCGTTTTGCGCGACTGCCTGCAGTACTTGCTGAACCGCGCCCAGATCGCGAAATCCGGCTCGGCGGCGCCCGCGGTCACCCCCACGGTGCGCATTCCGCCCAACGGCAATGAGATGAACCAGTTTTTCGCGAAGCAGGCGCTCGACCTGGGCTACTACGGCATCATCTGGCCGCACGTGAGCACCGTCGAGGAAGCCTATAACGCGGTTGCCGCGTGCCGTTACCCGCGCCTCAAGGGCAAGCCGCTCTACGAGCCGGCGGGCATCCGCGGGGACGGGCCGACGCAGGCCGTTCGCTACTGGGGCGTCACGCAGCAGGAGTACTACGAGCGCGCCGACGTGTGGCCGCTTAATCCGAAGGGCGAAATCTTCGTCGTGATCATGATCGAGGACACGGCGGGCATCGCCAATCTGGACGACATGCTGAAGAACGTGCCGGGCATCGGTGCCGTGCTGATCGGCGAAGGTGATTTGAGCCAGGAACTGGGCTATCCCCGCCAGTACGAGCACAAAGCCGTGCTCGACGCCATGGCGCAGGTCGTCGCCACCTGCAGGAAACACGATGTCGTCGTCGGCCACCCGCACGTCGAGGCCGCAAACGCCGAGCGCATCATCAAGGAAGGCTACCGCTATCTCATGTGCGCCGCGCCGCGCAGCTTCGCTACTTTGGAGAAGGCGCGCGGGCTCGCCGGCCGGCAGTGAGCGGCGCGGTCAGTCGGGAGGAGGCGTCATGGAGGAGGTGACCGTCCGTCTCCTCCAGCAAATGAAAGGCGCCGGCCGCAAGATCGTCGGCCTGGTGGTCTATGACTATCCGACTGCGCAGATCGCGGATCGCGCGGGGGTGGATCTCGTCTCGGTCGGCGATTCGGTCGGCGCCAACCTGTGGGGCCAGCCCACGGAGACCGAAGTCACGATGGACGAGCTGCTCGTGGTGTGCAAGGCGGTGCGCCGGGGCGTCAAGCGGGCGCTCGTCAGCTGCGACGTGCCGTCCGGGCCGGTGCAAGGGGGCGTCGAGTCCACGGTGAGCGCGGCCATTCGCCTCGCCAACGAGGGGGGCGCCGGCATGGTGAAGATCAACGGCGGTCCCGAAGTGGTGAGCGCGGTCGTCCGGGCCGGGATCCCGGTGTTTGCCGAGTTTCATGGCAAGGACATTCCGGCGGAGAAGCTCGTCGATGAAGCGAAGCGGCTGGAAAGTGCCGGCGCCTCGCTCCTCGACTTCAGGCACTCCGGACCGGTGGCGGGCGCAGCGGTGGTGAAGGCGGTTTCCATCCCGGTGATCGGCGGGCTCGGCGGCGGGCCATGGCTCGACGGGCGGGTACGGCTCGCTCATACCGCGATCGGGTACGGGGCGAAATGGATCGATTCGAAGACGGATACCTACGTGAACACGGGGAAGTTGACCCTCGAAGCCTTCACGGCCCTGATCGCCGACGTGCGCTCGGGGCGGCAGATCAAGGGGTGACGCCGTGCCGACCGCGGTCATAGGCGGCATCGCGACGCGCTACGACGTGGTCGGCTCCGGGCCGCCGCTCCTGATGTTCTCGCCCGGCGGCTTCGACGGAATCCTGGAGAAATGGACGACGACGGGCGTCTACGCCAGGACGCGCCTCATGGAGCACTTGCCGAAGCGATACTCCTGCATCGTCTTCGACCGGCGGGAAACCGGCCAGTCGGGCGGGCGTGTCGAACGCTTGACGTGGGCCCGCTATGCCGCGCAGGGCAGGGGATTGCTCGAGCACCTGAAGATCCCGCGCGCGCACCTCATGGGCGGCTGCATGGGGTGCAGCCCGGTGCTGTCTCTGGCCGTCTCTGATCCGGAGATCGCGCTGAGCCTGGTCCTGTGGTGGCCCGTGGGCGGTGCCCGCTACCGGATCAACGGCCACCAGCGGTTCGCGCAGCACCTCTCGTACGTCCAGCAGCAGGGCC
This sequence comes from Betaproteobacteria bacterium RIFCSPLOWO2_02_FULL_67_26, assembly GCA_001771935.1. Taxonomy (GTDB): domain Bacteria; phylum Pseudomonadota; class Gammaproteobacteria; order Burkholderiales; family SG8-41; genus SG8-41. The sequence goes on along the minus strand of MERD01000039.1, from coordinate 29,004 downwards.
TGGCGGAAGTCGTGTCGCTGGCCACGGCCTCGGCCAAGAGTTTCGGTGAGGACCCGAGAGTCGGGCCATGGGCATCGGTCATCCGGATCGACCGCTCCTTTGCCGAGTCGTATGCGAAGCTGGACGTGGAACAGTACAAGCTGATCGTCGCGGGCATGGCGCGCACGCTCTTCGACCGGGATAGCGCTCCGGGCGCCGAGCCTGAGGACTTGCTGCGCCTCGACATCCCGGCGCTCATCGTCCCCGGCCGGGACCCGTCCCACGCGACCTCCGCGGCCCGCTACCTGGAGGAGTGCCTGCTCAAGTCCGAGTACTGGGATGTTCCGCCGGCCGGCCAGACGGAGGAAACCGCCGCCCCGCGGCTGCTCGAGTTCCTGGACAAGGCAACCGCCGCGGCGCGGTAGACAGCCCTTTCCTCTCAGCCGCCACCGCCGAGGTTCGCCGCCTTGACCACCTTGCGCCATTTTTCGACGTCGGTGCGGATGCGTTGCTGAAATTCGGAAGGCGGGCCGCCCGCGACATCCAGTCCTTCGGCGCTCGTGCGCTTTTTCATGATTTCGGTGTTGAGCACGCCCGCGACGATCCGGTTCCACCTCGAGACGATGGACTTCGGCGTGCCCCTGGGCGCCCACATGCCGTACCAGTGGACCACCTCGAATCCCGGGACGGCCTCGCCGATGCTCGCGATCTCGGGCAGCAGCGCCGAGCGCTTGGGCGTGGTGATCCCGATGGCGCGCAGCCGGCCCGCCCGGATGTGGGGGAGGGTCGGCACCACGCTGACGGCGCCGATCTGCACCTCGTTCCCGATGACGCCCCTCAGCGCCGGACCACCGCCCTTGAAGGGAACGTGGACGATATTGACACCGGTCATGAGCCTGAACGCCTCGTGCGCGAGATGGCTCACGCTGCCGGTGCCGACCGAGGCGTAGTTGAGCTTGCCGGGGTTGGCCTTCGCGTAGGCGAGGAGCTCCGGGATGTTTTTCGCGGCCACGGACGGATGCGTGATCATCAACAGCCCGGTCGTGCCGATCAGGATGATCGGCGCGATGCCGTTGATCGGGTCATAGGTCGCCTTGCGGTACGCGGCGGTGGCGGCATAGCTGCTGGAAACCAGTATCAGCGTGTAGCCATCGGGCTCGGCGTGGGCCGCGAGCTCGGCGCCGATCGCGCCGCCGGCGCCCGGTCGATTGTCGACGACCACTGTTTGTCCCAGCGTCTCGTGCGCGGGCGCGGCGATGACCCGCGACAGGATGTCCGTGCCGCCGCCCGGCGGGAACGGCGCAATCAGGCGTATCGGCTTGGTCGGATATTTCTGGGCGATCGCGGCCGGCGCAGCGGCAAGGACGAACGCGGCAATGGCAATCGTGAGCGTGGTTTTCATGGGTTTCGGTCTCCCTATTGCCAGGCGCGGTTGTCGACGATATTTTCGTAAGTGGCGCCCGCCACCGTCATGTTCCACTTGACCGACCAGTTGTAGGTGTCTTCCCAGCGCTCGCGCGTGTAGGGTTGCGGCGCGGCGTGCAGCAGGCGCCAGGCCTGGAATTCGTGGGGTTCCAGGAGCCCGCCGGTCTCGCGCACGAAGTAGTGGACGTAGGGCGTGGGGTCTTTTTCGATCTCCTTGACCGCGCGCGCCTGCGCCCGGAACATCGCCGCCAGCGTCTTGCCGTCGAGATCGTCGCTGGCCGCCTCGCTGCGGGTGGAGTGCGACTCGATCAGGATGCGCAGGCCCATCTTCTGCGCCACGCTGATCCAGGGCTCCATGAGGCTCACCGCCGCGACCTTGCCCTGCTTCAACGCCTCGATGCGCTTGGGCATGGACCCGGCGGCCGTGGTCTTGACGTGCTCCGGCTTCAGGAACCCTTCCATCAGCTTGAGCGTGGTGAAGTGCGAGCCGTTATTCGGCGTCACCGCGATCTCCTTGTCCTTGAGCATCTCGGGCTCATAGTAGCGGGAGTCGCGGGTAACCGCGATGGCGAACTTCGACATCGACGCGCCCAGCGCCACGATCTTGCGCCGGCGGAGCCCGGAGCACTCGGCCTCGACGGCGCGCTTCATGATGCCCCACTCGCACATCCGGTACTGGTCGATGCCGCCCTCGTTGTATACCGAGTCGAGCGGGCGGTCGAAGACGGAATCGAATTTGACGGAGTGCGACGTCGTGACCTGGGCCATACCCGGTGTCGTCACGAACTCGATGTCCAGCCCTTCGTCCTTGAAGAACCCCTTGTCGCGGGCGACCAGCACCGGCAGGTCGTGGACCGCGTTCATGATCGCGAGCCGGGGTTTCGTCTTCGTTTCCAGAACGCTCATGAGGTTCCTCCTGTGGCGCAGCGGTTTGGCGAAAATCATCCCCTTCAGCCCGCGGGCTGTCAACGGCCACGCGGCGCGCCCAGCCGATACTGCCCGGCGCGGCCCTTGCTCAGCCATGTGCCGATAGGAAGGCGGGCGCAAGGCATGAGAAAATAGGCGCCTGACCATGATGCGTTTCGGCAATTGGAGGTGATCGCCGTGGTGGAACGAGTGCAGGCGGCAGTAAGGACCGGGCCGAGCAAGACCGAATTCAGGGATTTCCCGATGCCGGATATCCCGGAGGACAGCGCGCTGCTGAAGATGGAGGTCGCGGGGATCTGCGGCACCGACGTCAAGCTCTACGCGCATCCGCCATCGGCGGCGCCGGTGATCATGGGCCACGAGAACATCGGCACGATCGCCAAGGCGGGCCGCGAATTCACCCGGCGCAAGGGCTTCAAGGAGGGCGACCTGGTGTTCGTCGAGCACTACGTCATGTGCGGCAAGTGCGAGTGGTGCCACCTCGGCCAGTACCGGCACTGCGAGAACACCGACTGGCGCAGCAATCCCGACGGCATCCGCTACGGCTACACCTCCGCCGAGAAGGCGCCCCATTTGTGGGGTGGTTTTGCCCAGTACGTGTATCTCCCGTGGAACGCGGTCGTGCACCAGGTGCCGACGGGCGTGACCCCGGAACTGGCGGGGCTGGTCACGCCCATGGCGAACGGCGTCGAGTGGTCCCTGTTCGACGGCGGCGTCGGCTACAACTCGACCGTGCTTATACAGGGCCCGGGCCAGCAGGGGCTGTCCCAGACCGTGATCTGCAAGCAGGCAGGCGCCTCGTTGATCATCGTCACGGGCACGTCCAAGGACGCCGCGCGGATGAAGGTCGCGAAGGAACTGGGCGCCGACCATGTGATCGACGTTCAGAAAGAGGACCCGCTCGCGCGCATCAGGGAGATCACGGGCGACAAGGGCGTGGATGTCGCGCTTGACTGCACCGCCGGCGCCGGGACCCTCCCGATCCTGCTCGGCGTGGAAGCGCTGAAGCGCAAGGGCGGGACGATCGTGGTCCAGGGCGAGATGAAGGAATTCCCGAATTTTCCGCTCGAGAAGGTCACGGTGAAGTTCGTCACCATCAAGAGCGCGCGCGGCCACAGCTACCGGGCGTGCGAGCTGGCGCTGGCGCAGCTCGCCTCCAGGCGCTTCCCGCTGGAGAAGGTCACGACGCACCGGTTCGGGCTGAAGGACGTGGACCTGGCCATCCGGTCGGTGGGCGGGAAGGGCGTGCCGGACGTGATCCATGCGTCGCTGATGCCGTGGCAGTGAGTTGCAGGTTTACCGGCGCGGTGGCGTCATGACCCCGTAGGTCGAAGGCAGTCGCGATGCGGATACTGGTGTACGGCGCCGGTGCGGTCGGCGGTTTTCTCGGCGGCATCCTTACGGCGGCCGGGGCTGACGTCACGCTGGTCGCTCGCGGGGCGCAATACGACGCGATGGCGAGCCGGGGGCTGATCCTGGAGGGGAAAGTCAGCGGGCGCCCCGACCCCATTCGAGTCCGCGTTTGCCGGCAGGGCGAGGAGAAGCCGCCGTACGATCTCGTCGTCGTCGGGCTGAAGTCGCACCAGATCGCGGGCGCGGCGGCGCACATGGCGAGCCTGCTCGCGCGGGACGGGATGATGCTTCTCGGCCAGAACGGGCTGCCGTACTGGTACTTCGAGAAGCTCGATTCGCCGCTGCGCGGGTCGCGACTCAAATCGGTCGACCCGGACGGCACGCTGGCGAAGACCATACCCATAGACGCCGTGATCGGTGGCGTCATGAACAAGCCGGCTGACCTCGTGGAGCCGGGACGCATCCGCCTTGCCGACCAGGCGACCGACCGGCTCGTGATCGGCGAGCTCGACAACCGCCTTACGCCGCGGCTTGAAGCGATCAAGTCCGTCATCGAGCCTGCCGGCTGGCCGGTGCAGCTGAGCGCAAACATCCGCGCGGTGAAGTGGCGCAAGCTGATGTCGAATGGCGTGTTCAACCCGCTGGGCGCGCTCACGCAGTCCTCGGCGCTGCAGATCGGGGAGTACGAGCCGACGCGCCGCGTCGCCCGGCGGATGATGGACGAGGTGCTCGCGGTGGCGGCCTCGGTCGGGGTGAAGCCCGACATGACCGCCGACGAGATGATCGCCGACGTGCGGAGGCGGGTCGGGATACTGTCCTCCACGCTGCAGGACGTGCGCTTCGGCCGCGAACTGGAACTGGGCGCGATCATCGACGCCGTGATCGACGTGGGGCGCCTGACCGGAGTCCCGGCGCCTTACCTGGAAGTCGCTTCCGCCTGCGCCGGGCTGCTCAACCGGCGCATCGTGCAGGACGGCGTTGCGTTTACGCCGACCTCAGTCCAAAAGGCGTGAATCGCGATTCGCGGGTCGTTGCCGGTGAGGGGGAGGTGTATGCTGGTGTCCGTTGGCAGGAACAGGGGACGGCCGGGTTGTGCCCAATTCCTTATGCTGGCCCTGGCGGGGCGGCGTATGTTCAGCCCCTCATGGCCGGCTTTCACCGCTCAAGTCACCGCAACGCGGGACTCACGCTCATCGAGCTGATGATCGCGCTTGCCATCCTCGGCATCGTCGCGGCGATTGCGGTGCCGTCCTATTCGGATTACCGCGAGCGTGCGCGGGTCAATCGGGCGATCACCGACATCGGCGGGCTCAACGTGAACATACGCCACTACATCACGGAGAACCGGGTGCCGCCCCCGGACCTTGCCGCGATCCGCGAATCCGGCAGACTCGATCCGTGGGGCAATCCCTACGTCTACATGAACCTGACCACCGCCGGCATCGGCAAGGCGCGCAAGAACAAGAATCTGGTACCGATCAACTCCGAATACGACCTGTACAGCAAGGGCAAGGATGGCAACAGCACGATGCCGCTGACCGCCCAGGCCAGCCGTGACGACGTGATTCTCGCCAATGACGGACGCTTCATCGGCCTGGCGTCCGACTACGAATGACCGCCACCAGCGCGCCGGGATGGTCGGTCAGGCGGCGCATCATTGCGCTGTTCGTCTTGTGCGGCCTGCTGCCGGTGTCCGCCACGATCCTGGTGTCCTACGACCATGTCCGGGACGCGCTGATCGCGGAGCGTGTTGCCTTGCTGCGCGGTGCGGCCTCGAACTACGCCACGGTACTGGTCGACCGGCTGAGCGTCGCGGAGCAACTCGCGCGGTCGATCGGCGGTGGAGCGCGCAGCGGGCGCCCAGGCGAGGCGGACGCGATGGAGCGCCATTTTCGCACCGCCGTGGCGGTCGAGCCAGCCGGCCCCAGGGTGCTGTTCGGCGCGCCGTCGCGCATCCCGACGGCAGGGGACATCGCGCTCAGCGGCCGTCCGCTGGTAGCGAATGCCGGCAGGCTGATCGTATTGCGCGATGGGCAGTCGAAATCGGGCGTCTGGCTCATTGTGGGCGAGGATGCAGCAGCGCCTGCGCGTCGCCAGCTCGCACTCGAGCTCGATCCCGGTTACCTGTGGGCGACGTATGATTCGCTGCCGTTCCTGACCGAAATCTGCATCCTTGATG
>MERD01000039.1:0-23133 GCA_001771935.1 Betaproteobacteria bacterium RIFCSPLOWO2_02_FULL_67_26 | reverse complement strand
CCGCTGGACTGCGCCCGGCGGCCGCCGGCGGCGGAACTCGAGGTGTTCCGGCGCGCCCCGACGGGCGCGCGGCGAGCGGACTTTGCCTGGCAGGACGGCGGCGTCAGGTACCTGAGCGGCTTTCGGGAGCTGTTCCTCGGCGGTCGCTTCGGCGCGGAATCCTGGCTGATCATCGCGAGTCAGCCCGAGGACCACGCGCTCGCGCCGGTCCACGCGCTCGCCGGCGTCGCCATCCCGGTCGTCCTGTTGGGGTTGCTGGTGGCCGCGCTGCTCGGCCTGGTGTACGTTCGCCGCACCCTGCAGCCGTTGAACGAGCTGGCGCAGGCTGCGGGCCGGGTCGCGGTGCGCGACTTCGACGTGCGCGTCGCAGTGGGGCGCGACGACGAGTTCGGCGTGCTGGCGCGTTCGTTCAATGCCATGTCGTTGCGCCTCGGACGGCAGTTCAAGGCGCTGCTGGCGCAATCCGAGATCGATGCCGTCATCCTGTCGAGCGCAGACCTGTCGCGGGTCGTCCGCATCGTGTTGCGACGGCTTGCGGACGTGGTGAGCGCCGACCGCTATTTCCTGCTGCTTGCCGATCCCGCGGGTGCGTACCACCTCCATTCGGGCGGAGAAATCGAAGCGCCCGACGATCGGGAGATCGAGGTATCCCGGGAAGAGTTGGACCGGCTGCGCGCAGCGGTGCGCGGCATGCGCGTCAGTCCCGGCGAACTTGCGCCATCCTCGGCGCTTGCCGGGATTCCCGGAAGCACGCTGTACGTGCTTGCATTCGTCCTTGGAGACGAGCTTGCGGGGGCGTTCATCCTTGGCTACGACGAGGATCGGGTTCCCGACGGCGAGGAAGTTTCGATGCTGTGGAAGTTCGGGGATCGGGTCGCCGTTGCGCTCGCCACCGCGCGGCGTGACCTCGAGCTCCATCGGCGAGCGTATTACGACTCGCTGACCAACCTGCCGAATCGACTGCTCGGTCTCGAGGAGCTGATGCGCGCAGTGGCCGCCTCCGCGCGCGAGCGGCGCGGGCTGGCGGTCTTGTTCGTCGATCTTGACGGGTTTTCCGACGTCAACGACAGCCTCGGGCATCCCGCTGGCGACGCGGTTCTGGTGCAGTCGGCAGTGCGGTTGCGTGGCTGCGTTCGCAAATCCGATATCGTTGCGCGCCTCGGCGGCGACGAATTCGCGGTCGTGCTGCCTGAGCTGCGCGAAGCGGCCGACGCGGCGCTCGTCGCGCGACACGCGATCAAGGCCCTGTCGGCCCCATATGAGCTGGCCGAGGGCCGGGCGCATGTATCCGCCAGCGTCGGCATCGCGCTGTATCCCGGCGATGGCAGCACCGCGGAGGAGCTGCTCAGGCATGCCGACCTCGCGATGTATCACGCCAAGCAGCAGGGGTCCGGGCACACGGTGTTCTTCGAAGGTTCCATGAACGAGGAGGTCAGGCGCCGCGTGGAGCTCGAGCGCGAACTCCGCCAGGCCCTCGACGAGGAGCAGTTGCAGCTCTATTACCAGCCGCAGCTCGACCTGAAGAGCGGGCGCGTCGTCGGCGGCGAGGCGCTGATGCGCTGGATCCACCCGGTCCGGGGCCTGGTGCCGCCCGCCCAGTTCATCGGCTTCGCCGAGACCAGCGGCCTGATCAATCCCGTCGGGCAGTGGGCGCTCAAGGCGGCCTGCGCGCAGCTCGTCGCGTGGCGGGCCGAAGGCCTGCCCATTGAGTACGTGTCGGTTAACGTGTCGCCACGCCAGTTCCAAGCTAGCGGCTTTTCCGAAACTGTCGCCGAGGCGCTGCAGGCTTTTGGCGTGCCGGCCAGCGCGCTCCACCTGGAACTCACCGAGAGCGCGGTGCTTGGCGACCAGGTCGCTGTGCGCGCCAATCTCGCCGCACTGAACGCCCTCGGCACGCCGCTCGAGCTTGACGATTTCGGCACCGGCTATTCTTCCCTCGCGCACCTGCGTGACCTGCCGGTGGCCGCAGTGAAGCTGGATCGTGCGTTTATCAAATCAATCCATGAGGATGCCAGCGCCCTGACGGTGGTGCGCGCCGCGATCGACATGGCACATGCCCTGGGCAAGTCGGTGGTAGCGGAGGGCGTCGAGCTCGCCGAGCAGTTCAAGCTGCTCTCCCTGATAGGTTGCGACATCATGCAGGGTTATCATCTGAGCGCGGCGGTGCCGGCGGACAAGTTCGCGTTGCTGGTGCGTCAGCGTGCCGCCGCGGTCCCGGTGCCGCTGCAGTCGCACGTTCGTTCCTGAGACGATCGGCCGCTGCCCGGTCCTTGTTGCGGGGCTGCGGCCGGGCTGCTCAATCAGCGCATCGTTGATGACGGCGTGGCGTTCGCGCCCGCCGTCGTCAGAAAAAAGTGACGAGGTGCGGGCGACGGGGCGCGTCGAGGGGGAGGATTTTGCTATCATTGTAGCGTGTGCGCCTGCATTGAAATGGCGCTGCCAGTCGACAATCCCATGCGGCCCTGTTGGACCTAAGAGGCGAAGATGGCGCTCCCGAAAGAATATGACGATCTTCCCGGCACGGTCGTGTTCGATGCCGACCAGGCGCGCCAGGGCTATCATCTCAACATGTTCTGCATGTCGCTGATGAAGCCGGAAAACCGTGCCGCCTTCAAGGCGGATGAGCGCGCTTATCTCGACCGATGGCCGATGACGGAGGAACAGAAGCAGTCGGTCCTGAAGCGCGACTGGAACGGCATGCTCGCGGTCGGGGGCAATATTTATTTCACCTCCAAGATCGCGGCGACCGATGGGCTGTCGTTCCAGCAGATAGCCGCCATCATGACCGGGTCGACGCAGGAACAATACGCCCAGATGATGTTGAAGGGCGGCCGCCCGGTGGATGGAAACCGCAGCAAATCGGAGTGGAAGGCTCGTGGCTAGAATCGTCGCCGGCGTAGCGGCCTCCCACATACCCGCGGTCGGCGCAGCATGGGACAACGGCAAGACGAAAGAGCCTTATTGGCGCCCCGTGTTCGAAGGCTTCGAGCGCTCCAAGGATTGGATCGCGAAAGTGAAGCCGGACGTCTGTATCGTCGTCTACAACGACCATGCCTCGGCGTTCTCGCTCGAGATCATTCCGACCTTCGCGATCGGCTGCGCCGCGGAATTCCCGATCGCCGATGAAGGGTGGGGGCCGCGCCCGGTTCCTCCTGTCAAGGGCCACCCCGAGCTGGCGTCGCACATCGTGCAGTCCGTGGTCCTGGACGAGTTCGACCTCACCATCGTCAACAAGATGGAAGTGGATCACGGGCTGACCGTGCCGCTTACCCTGATGTTCGGCCAGCCCGTGCAATGGCCGTGCCCGGTCATTCCGCTGTCCGTCAACGTGGTGGTCTATCCGGTGCCGACCGGGCATCGCTGCTACATGCTGGGCAAAGCCATTCGCAAGGCGGTCGAGTCTTTCGACAAGGAATTGCGCGTGGTTGTTTTCGGCACTGGCGGCATGTCGCATCAATTGCAGGGCCCGCGCGCCGGCCTGATCAATCGCGAATTCGACACGCGCTTCCTCGACAATCTGACCCGGGACCCCCGGGCGCTGGCGAAAATCTCCCACTTCGAATACTTGCGCGAGACCGGCTCTGAAGGCATCGAAATGGTGATGTGGCTGATCATGCGCGGGGCGCTGGATGACGACGTCAGGGAAGTCCATCGCTTCTATCACGTGCCGGCGTCGAACACCGCGCTGGGCCACATCATTCTCGAAAATACGCGACGATAAGAGGGCAGATCGATGAAAATTTGCGTTGCCGGACAGGGGGCCTTCGGGCAGAAGCACCTGGATGCATTGAAGCGGATTGCAGGCATTGAGATCGTGTCGCTCATCGGCGGCAATCCCGCCGGCACCGAGTCGGTAGCCAGGAAATACGGCATCCCTCACTGGGGGCACGATCTCGTCGAAGGCATCCAGCGCGCCGATGCGGTGATCCTCACCACGCCGACAAAAATGCACTTCCGGCAGGGCGAGCAGGTGATGCGGGCCGGCAAGCACGTGCTGGTCGAAATCCCGGTCACGGACAGCGTCGAGGACGCGGAGAATCTGGTCCGGATCGCCCGGGAGACCGGCGTCACCGCCATGGGCGGCCACGTGCGCCGCTTCAATCCGAGCCATCAATGGGTGCACAAGCGGATCAGGAAGGGCGAGCTCAAGATCCAGCAGATGGACGTGCAGACCTACTTCTTCCGGCGCAAAAACATCAACGCCGCCGGCAATCCGCGCAGCTGGACCGATCACCTGCTGTGGCACCACGCCGCCCACACCATCGATCTCTTCGCGTATCAGTGTGGCGAGGATATTTCAGACTGCTACGCCGTGCAGGGGCCGATCCATCCGCAGCTCAATATCGCCATGGACATGGGCATCGTCGCCAGGGTGCCGTCGGGCGCGATGCTGACGCTGTCGCTGTCGTTCAACAACGACGGGCCGCTCGGCTCGTTCTTCCGCTACATCTGCGACAACGGCACCTACAAGGCGTTCTACGACGACTTGAGCGACGGCAAGGACAACAAGATCGACGTGTCGAAAGTGGACGTGTCGATGGACGGCATCGAGCTGGAGGACCGCGAGTTCATCGCCGCGATCCAGGGGAAGCGGGAGCCGAACGGCAGCCTGGCGCAGGTGCTGCCCTGCATGCGCGTGCTCGGCAAGCTGGAAAAGATCATCGACCCCCAGCGCAAGGCGCACGCGTAGTCATGGCGGATCTCGTCTCCCAAAGCAGTATCGGCAGCATCACCTACCTGGCCCCATCGGGTTCCCTGGGCGAAGAGCATATGCAGGCGGCTCTGGCCGGAGCGGTGGGCGCCTGCGTCGAAACCAGCCGCGCGGAAGTCGTGCTTGACCTCGACCGGGTGCCGCTCGTCAACGGCAGGGGACTCGAGGTCATCCTCAACGCCAACGACCGGCTGACAGCCGCAGGCGGCAGCCTCAAGTTTGTCAACGCGTCTCCGCTCGTCACCGACATTTTCATCGCCAACGGCATCACGTCCTCCGACCCGTCGTCGGGCCTCGGCACGAACACGGTGATGCCTGCGGGCCAGCGCCTCGCGCCCCAGCCCAGGAAAATCGGCGAGATCCTGATCGAGATGGGGCTCATCGACGACGCGAAGCGCGCCGAAGCGCTGCAACTGCAGACGAAGAGCGGCAAGCAGCTCGGCGCGATACTGATCGAAAGAAGAGCGCTCTCCGAAACCGACCTCTACAGGGCGTTGAGCCGGCAATCGGGAATTCCGTACATCGCGCTGCGCACGGGACTGTATGAGCCGGCGGCGGCCGCGATGGTGCCGGGCGAGACGGCGCGCCGGTTGAATGTCCTGCCGATGTTCAAGGTGCGCGACACGCTGACGCTCGCGACCGCGGACCCGCAGGCAATCCCCGCGTTCGACGAAATCCAGTCCATTGCCGGCGGCAAGCTGTGCCTCGTGCTCTCGCGCCGCGAGGAAATCACCAAGTGCCACTTCGACGCGTACAGCGCGGAGCAGGCGTCGCGGGCGCTGGAAGGGGGCATGGAACAGTTGGGCGGCGCGCTGGGAGACGTCGCCGGCGACGTCGAGCTTGTCGAGCAGGAGCGCACCGACTATACCACCATCGACCAGATGGCCGGCGGCAGCTCGGTCATCAACCTCGTCAACGGCCTGATACAGCGCGCGGTCAGCGACGGCGCGAGCGACATCCACATCGAGTGCTCGCGCGCCCGGGGCATGGTGCGTTTTCGCGTCGACGGCATCCTTCACGAGATCATGCAGGTGCGCCCCGACATGCATCCGGCCATCGTCTCGCGCCTGAAGGTGATGGCCGGGCTCGACATCGCGGAGCGGCGCATGCCGCAGGACGGCCGCTTGCAGGTCATGACGCAGGGCCGCACGATCGATCTGCGTTTCAGCTCGCTCGCGGGCATTTACGGCGAAAAGGTGGTGCTGCGCGTGCTGGACCGGAACCGGTCCATACTCGACGTCGAGAAGATCGGCATGACGGCGCCGAATCTTGCGCTGTTCAAGAAGCTGTTGGGCCGCAGCTACGGACTGGTGCTGGCGACGGGACCCACCGGCAGCGGCAAGACCACCACGCTCTATGCCGCGGTTAACTTCCTGAAAAGCATAGAAAAAAACATAGTCACCATCGAGGACCCGGTCGAATACCAGCTCGACATCATCAACCAGAACCAGGTCAACGAGGCGACGGGGCTGGGCTTCGCGCGGATGCTGCGCCATATCCTGCGCCAGGATCCCGACATCGTCATGGTGGGTGAGATCCGTGACCGCGAAACCGCGGAGATCGCCGTGCAGGCCGCGCTGACCGGGCACCTCGTGCTCTCCACGCTGCATACCAACGACGCCGTCGGCGCACTGTCGCGAATGATGGAGATGGGCGTCGAGCCTTATCTCCTGTCCTCGGCGCTGATTGGCGTGGTGGCGCAGCGGCTCGTGCGGCAGGTGTGCCCGAGCTGCAGTGCGCCGTTCACGCCATCGCCGGAAATGGCGGCCGCGCAAGGCTGGCCGGCGGACGTAAAGCTCGCGAAAGGCCGCGGTTGCCCGGCGTGTTTCGACTCCGGTTACCGCGGGCGCATGGGGATACACGAAATCATCGAGGCTTCCGCGGACCTGGAGCGCTTGATGATCAGGAACCCTTCGAAAGAGGAACTGCAGGCGTTCATCCGCAAGAGCGGGCACGTGTCTCTCTTCCAGGACGGCATGCAGCGGGTGCTTGAAGGGCGCACCAGCCTCGAAGAAGTCACGCGCGTCATACACGAGACCTAGAGCCGATGGCCATCGAATTCGAGGCGCGAAAGGCCGAGCCGCGGGCGGCCTCCCCGAGAGCGCCCGGTTCCCCGTCGGTCGAGCCCGCGCGCCGTTTCAACCTGAACATGGCGCTTTCGTTCGGCAAGCGGAGCCTGGGCGCGGACGAGCGCATGATTTTCACGGAGCGGCTGGCGCTGCTACTCGAGACCGGCGTGAGCCTTGCGGAAGCGATCAAGGTGCTGCGCCGCCAGACCGACGATGCGCTGCTCGCCGGCATTCTCACCTCGATCTCCAGCACGGTGAGCGAAGGCAAGCCGTTTTCCGCGGCGCTCGGGCGGCATCCCGAGTTCTTTTCGCAGACCTACGTGAGCCTCGTCGCGGCGGCGGAGGAGGGCGGCTTTCTGCCCGAGGTCCTCAACCAACTGCGCGACATGGACGAGAAAAACAGCCAGATGCGCAGCAACATCGTAGCGGCGGTGTCGTACCCGGCGTTCCTGATGTTGTTCTCGTTCGCCGTCATCGTCTTCGTGCTCGTGTTCATCTTCCCCAGGTTCAGCGAGCTCTTCCAGTCGATCCGCGACCAGCTGCCGTGGCCGACGCTCGTGCTGATGTTCGCCTCCGACATGCTGCGCCACTACTGGTGGGCGATCATCGGAGTCCTGGTCATCGCGGCGTTCCTCTTCACGTACTGGCTGCGCACCCCGGGAGGCAATCTGACGATGGACCTGCTGAAAATGCGGGCGCCGGTCGTCGGCGAGATCTACGTCCAGATCTATCTTTACCAGACGCTGGGCGTGCTGGGCATGTCGCTCGCCAACGGGGTGCCCATCACCGGCGCGCTGAAGGCGGTGCAGGACGTGGTCAGCAATTCGATCTTTTTCGACTTCCTGCGCACCATCCAGCGCCACGTCAACGAAGGCCGGGGGGTCGCTATCGGCTTCCTGGAGACGGACTTCGTCCCGCCCATGGTGAAACAGATGATCGCGACCGGGGACCAGACCGGCAATCTCGCCAAGGTCATGTCCCGGGTGTCTGACTTTTACGGCCGGGAGCTCAACAAGCGCATTGCGGCCGTGGCGAAAGGGGTGGAGCCCATCATGCTGCTGGTGATGGGCGTCGTGGTCGGTCTGATCGTAGCGTCCCTAATTCTTCCCATATTCAAGCTCTCCCGGGTCGTTCATTAAGGTTGTTTCTCAGGGGGGGATTGTAAATCGTTGACAAATCATGTATATTCCTGCACGACATATCAAAGGAGGTTACGATGGGGAAGCCGATAAGGCAACACCTGCAGGCAGGCTTTACGCTGGTCGAACTGCTGATCGTGGTGATCATTCTCGCCATACTTGCCGCGATCGTCATTCCCCAGTTCTCGAGTTCCACGACCGACGCGAAAGAATCGGCGCTCGACGCCAACCTGGCGGCGATGCGCAACGCAATAGAGCTGTACCGGGTCCAGCATACCAACGGCATCTACCCTGGCGCCGTCGCCACCTCGGCCGGGGCGGCTTGCGGCGCGCCTGCGGCCAAGGGCACTGGCGCGATCAATACCGCCCAGGCGTGGATCGACAGCATGATCATGTACTCCGACGCCGCCGGTAATACCTGCACCGTAGGTGACGCCGCCGTGTACAAATTCGGTCCGTACGTGCGCGGTAAAGTCCCCGCCGATCCGATTACCGGAAAAGGCTCGCTCCCCGCCGAAATCGTCGTGACCACGACCGGCGTGCCGATCGCGCCGGGAGCAGCCACCGGCGGCTGGGCAACCGACACGAAATCCGGCCAGGTCGTCATGAACAGCAACGCGCTGGACAGTAAAGGCAAGGCGTACTCGACCCACTAGGTCGATTTTGTCTTGGGCCCCTCCGATTGCAGCCTGCAACCAAGCCAGCGCGGCCGGAGGGGTTTTCCCTTACCGAGATCCTGATAGTCGTATCGATTATCGCGGTTATCGCTGCCGTCGCCGTTCCGCTGCTGCAGTCCCAGGACTCGAAAAAGTTCGACGCCGCGGCGGAGGAAGTGGGCAATGCCCTGCGGTTCGCCCTCAACGAAGCGGGCCGCACCGGTGCCTACGTGCTGGTGGACGCCAAGACTGCGTCCGGGCATCTCAAGTTAATCAAGTCCGATGCGACCGGCGCCGACCTGGGCGCGGTGAACGACCCGCTGACCAAGCGGGCGGTGGACATCGTGACGGCGGAAGCATCGAGCTCCGCCCCCGTCAGCATGACCGCGCGCTTCATGCAAGGCGGCGTGCCTTACCTGCAACTGCTGATCGGTCCGGCCATGCAACTCCAGGTATTCGACGGCCCAGGGGTCAACAAGGGCGTGCTCCAGGCGGGCAGCGGCATCGTGCTGGCGCTGGGGACCCAAAGCGTGACGGTGACGATCAACGAGACCACCGGCTTCGTGGCCATTCCTTGAGGATCTGCCTTGTTTGCGCGTCCCATGCTCTCCGCCTCCCGCCCCCTGAAGCAGAACGGCTTCACCTACGTGGAGGTGGTGCTGTCGGTCGTGCTGCTGGCCGTGCTTCTCGTCCCGGCGCTGCAGGCCCTGCAGACCGGTATTTCCGGAGGCGCAACGCCGACGCTCGCCGCCAGCGCGCCGACGCTGCGCGCCAAGATGGAAGAAGTGCTCGCCGTCCCCTTTGGCGATCTCTACGTGGAAACCTATCTCCCCGGCGGCAACACCACCGCGATCAACGCGACCTACTCCGACGCCGCCGCCGCGGTCAACCGCCGGGTGGTGGTGCTGTACCGCTACGACGCGGCGGCCAGGGCATTGAGCGCCGGCGATACCGGGCTGCTCTACGTCAGCGTGTACTACCAGAGCGAGGGGACCGCCAGCGCGCTCAGCACGCTGATGGGCCGATGGTGGTGACATGACCTTCACGCGCCGGGCGCAATCCGGGATGACCCTGGTCGAGCTGTTGATCGCCGTCACCCTGGGCGCGATCGCGCTGGCTGCGCTGAACTCCGTCGTCTCGCTCGGGCTGCAGGCGCAGGTCACCGGCCGCCAGCAGAACGAGCTGGTCTACCAGGGGCGGTTCGCGCTGGAGCGCATGGTGGACCGGGCCCGCGGCGTCGCGCCCAAGCTGCTGACGGCCCCCGCGGCCGGCACCACCGGCGACTGGTTCGCGCCGGCGGGATGCGTGGGCGCGGCCTGCGTGATGTACTGCCGCAACGCCGCCAGCCAGATCATCGAGACGACCACCGCCGACGCCGCCTGCGCCGGCGCCACGGTCATCGCCGGCAATGTCACCGCGTTCTCTGCTGCGCTCATCGCCGGCGTGGGTCCGGTGGGCAGGCCCACCGGCTCGCTCAGCCTCACGCTGACGCACAGCAACGCGCCTCAGCCGGTCACGCTCACGAGCAGCGTGCGGCTGGGCGGAGGCACGTTGTGAGGCCCTTCACTTCGTCACGCGGTCACGGGCGATCGCCTGCGGGCTTCACGCTGCTGCCGGTGATCCTCGCGATGAGCCTGATCGCGGCCATCGCCTTCCTGCTCAATCGCGACAACGGCATCAATGTGAACCTGGTTGCCAGCCAGGCCGACAAGGAGCGGGCGCGTTACGCGGCTGAAGCCGGGCTGCAGGCCGCGAACTACGCGGTCCAGGCGCTGGGCTGCCCCGGGGGCTACCCGGTCCTGGGTACGCCGGTGACCGACAACAATTTCGGCGGCGCCACTTATACGGCGTATTCCGACCGGCTTGTCGGGTCGCCGATGACGCTGACCTCGACCGGAACGTACAACGGCGCTTCCGTCACGCTGAACCGCGCCGGCGTGTACGCCTACCAGGGGGCCCGGAAAACCTGGGGCTCGCAACCGGCCCCCGGGACCGGCAAGGACACTCATCTCGACGATTCGAACGTTACGCGGAACTTCGGCGGCAGCACCATCTTGAGAATCCAGTCGGCGCGCTACGAAAGTCTCCTTGAATTCGATCTGACGCCGCTGCCGGCGGGCAGCCGCGTCATCCCGTGGTACGACGCCACCGCCGGCGCGCTGCAGCCCGGCGCAAAGTTGTCGATATACAAGACAGCCGTCAGCGCTGCCGCCGTCGATTCGATCGCGACGCTGCTCATCACCCGCAGCTGGGTCGCGGGCACCATGAACGGATTCGGGGTGGCGAACGGCGCCACCTGGAACACCTACGACGGGGTGAGCAACTGGCCCGCGCCCGGGGTCGGCTACGACGCGCGGACGATATCGACCGCGCCGTACCAGGTTGCGATCGGCTGGCAGGACCTCGACGTGTCCGATGCGGCCGTGGCGTGGATGAGCGGCGTCTATCCGAACTTCGGCATCTGGCTGCGCGCCGTGGGCGCCGCCATCAACAACGCCCGCTACTACGCGAGCAACGTGGGTGGGGCGGCCAATATCTTCCGGCGCCCCCGGCTCTTCGTTTCGTACTTGCTGCCCTGCGGCGCGGTCGCGCCGACGTGGGGATTGACCCAGACGCTGAACCCCACCCAGGACAACCGGCTCAACAGCGCGGCGACAAACACGAATTACGGCGTTACCACCACCATGGTGCTGAAGGGCCCCGCGAACCAGAGCCGCAACATTCTTCTGTTCGACACGAGCAACGTCCCGCCCGGCGCCCTCATCGTCAGCGCCACCCTGCGCATGCGCGTCACGGGCACAGCCGGCGCTACCGGCAATCCCAAGGTCATCAATGCCTACTCTGTCACGCAAGCGTGGGTGGAAGGCACGGGCGCCGCGGGCAGCGGCGCCACCTGGAATTCACGCACCGGCGCGATCAACTGGACGACGGCCGGCGGCACTTTCAATCCGGCCATCGTCGCCGTCGCCCGGCAGGAGAGCACCGGCATATCGCCGCCGCCCGCCGGCTTCACGACCGGGTGGCTGACCTGGGATCTGACCGCCCTGGCCCAGGAGTGGGTCGACGGCATAACCGTCAATAACGGCGTGATCCTCGTGTCCACGGTCGCCGACTCGATGACCATCCCCAGCGCCGAGAACGGGACCGCGGGCAACCGGCCGCAACTGGTCGTGAGCTACTGATGTTACCCATCCGTCAAATCCGGAAGCCTGCGCCATGAGGGAATTTTTGAAGCGGATCTTCGGCGGGCGCAAGGGCTACGACATCGGGATGTATGTCGGCCGCGAGCATTTGAACGTCGTGCAACTGCGGCCCGGGGACACGGGCCCGGCAGTTCGCGCAATCTCGTCCATCACCCACGGCGCGGATTTGCAGCAGGTGCGCAACGACCCGCGCCTCCTGAAGAAACTGTTGAAGCAGGCTTTCCGGCGGCAGGGTTTCAGCGGCAAGCGCGTGGTGACCTGCCTGCCGAACGAACTCGTGAAGATCCTGCTCCTCACTTACCCCGCGCTTCCCGGTGTGCCGGACGCCGATTCGGTCGTGCGCGAATTGCGCGGCCGCGTTCCGGGCGGCCTGGAGGGCATGGTGGTCGATTACCTTCCGGTGCGGCAGGACAACCCGTCGCGCCCGAAGGAGGCGATCGTGGCGATGGCCGACCGGGAAAAAGTGATCGCCTACCTGGAAGTGCTGTCCTCCGCCGGGCTGACGGTTGCCGCGCTGGACATCGTGCCCGCGGCCCTGGCGCGCCTCATATCGCGCATGGGCTCGCAGGACCCGGCCGCGTCGCAAAACCTGATGCTGATCAACTTCGGCTCGCGGAACAGCTACCTGACGGTGGTATGGGACCGCGGCCTGATGCTCGACCGGCCGATCGAATTCGGCGACGAGCGCCTGCTGGCCAGGCTCAAGGAGACGCTGGGCATGCCCGAGACGGCTGCAAGCCGGCTCCTGCTCGAGACCGGCTTCGTCCCGGTCGCGCAGCGCGGCAGGGAAAGTCGCGACCTGAAGCAAGTGCTGCGCTCCGAGTTCGCCCCGCTGGCAGCCGAAGTGAACAAGACCCTGGTCTACACGGCATCGAGAACGCACGGGCGCACCGTTGACAGAATTTACGTGACCGGCACCGTCGCGTGCTATCCCGGCATCGAACAGTTGCTGCGGGAGCTGTTCTCCGTTCCCGTCGAGATCCTCGATCTGTTCTCGCTCCTTCCACATCGCCTCGCCGACACGAGAGTCTCGGAGCTGCGGCCGCTTTCCGGCGTTGCAGCGGCCACCGGCCTGGCATTACGCGGGGTGCCCTGAACGTGGCCGACATCGACCTGATTCCGGCGGCCTACCTGAAGCGCCAGCTCGTGCAGCGGCTCGTGACGCGGTTCCTGATCGCCGCGATCGCCGTGGCGGTGCTGGTGGGCGGCGCGCGGGTGGCGTTGAGCCGCGCCATCGTCTCTGAAACCGCCACCGTCGCGCGCCTGCAAAAGGCCGTCGATATTTATTCGCAGACGGAAGCCAAAGCGGACGGCTACCGGCAGCAGCGCAGGATCGACGAAGCGCGGCTGGCGCACCTGGACGAACTGCGCGGGCGCGACCGGCTCACGGTCCTGCTGCATGCCATCGATGCCGCTTACAGCCCCAGTATCTGGCTTGACGAGTTGCGCTATTTGCGCCGCGAGAACCTGCCCGCCGGCACGCTCAAACCGCCGGCAGGCGGCGCGGGCTCGACCGTTCTCGTGAACCCGAAGGGGAGCGTGCCCGGGCCCGGAGTCGCGGCGAGCCGTCCCAGCGTCGAACAGCGCGCGGAGATCGTCGGCCACGCCACCGACCACACCCGGCTCGCGGAATTCATGCGCAGCCTGAGCGCTCAGCCGGGTATCACCGACGTGCGCCTGCTCGACACGGGCTTGCGCACCTACACCAACGCCCAGGTGATCGACCTGAGCCTGACGCTGCTCATCGAGTCCCAACCCGGGAGGTCGCAGTGAGTCCGCGCCTGATCGCCGTGCTGACGAGGCTGGACCCGCGGGTGCTGCTGGGCGGGTTGCTGTTCATCGCCGGACTGATAGCCGGCGAGGGCTGGCTGCTGGTATTGAGCAAACCGTATGCCGAGTACCGAACGCTGATCACGGCCGGCGAGAGCCTCTCGGCCAGCCTCAACAGCCTGCCCCGGAAAGAGAGCGACCTCGCGCAGTTGGCCGAGGAGCTGCGGCAGGTTTCGGCGCAGCTTACCGGGCAGATGCCGGCGGCTACGCCCGACGACCAGATGGCGTCCGAAGTCATGGCGAGTCTCGATCGCTCCGCCGCGGCGAACGGTATCACGCTGACCGGTTTTCGGCCCGGCGTGCGGCGGCAGGTGCTCGAGTTCGAGGAGGTTTCCTTCGACGTGAGCGCCCAGGGCAAGTATCTGCGGCTGAGCCAGTGGCTGCTCGACTTCGAGCGCACGCTGGGCCGGAGCGCGACCGTGAGCGAGTTCACGATGAAATCCGCCGACGAGGGGCGCCTGGTTGCGCTGAACTTGAAAGCGGTGCTGTACCGCCCGTTGCGGGCTCCAGGAGCGGCGAAATGAACCGCCAGAGCCGCATTACGCGCGTCATGCCGTGCCTCGCCGCGGCACTGGCTTTGGCAACGGGCCTGGCCGTCGCGCAGGCGCCGGCGCTGAAAAATGATCCGTTCGCCCGCCCGCTGCTGTCGTCGCACGGCGCGCCGGCTCCGGGTAACGTCCCCAGCGCCGCGCGCGTCGCCGATGCGCCCGTCATGTCCTGGAATCCCGAGTTGACCGCGATCCTGTCGGCCGGCAAGGACTCGATGGTGAAAGTCGGCGGCGTCATGGTCCGCGTGGGCGAAGTCATCGACGGCCATCGCCTCGTGGCAGTACGCGAGTCGGAGGCGGTATTCATCGCTGTACAAGACCGGAAGCGGGTGGTACTGTCATTGAGCGGCAGGGAGGGGCAAGGAAAATGAAAACATACGCAATCCGCATGGCCATGGCGCTCATCTGGACCGCCGTGATGGTGCCTCTACTCGACGCGGCCGATACCGCCATTCCGGCCACCCCCGAGGTGACCCCCGCCGTAGCCCCGCCCATCGGTCCGTCCCTGCGCATTGCACCTCCACCGCCGGCAGCGCTCCAGGAGGCCGGCAACGGCCGGGTCACGCTCGACTTCCGTGCCCTGCCCATCGAGGAAGTGTTCGACCTGCTGTCGCGCCGGGACAAGGTCAACATCATCCTGGCCAAGGGCGTCACGGGCCCGGTGTCGGTGAAGCTCTACAACGTCACGGTCAACCAGGCCATCCACGCCGTGGCGAGCGCCGCGGGCTACTGGGTGGAGATGCGCAACGGCGACTACATCATCCTCGGCAAGGAAACGAGCCTGGACATCACCGGCGCGCAGACGCAGGTCAAGACCTTCACGGTCCAGTATTCCGATGTCAAGCAAGTCGCGGACCTGCTGACCCGGTATGCATCGCGCTACGGCAAGATCACGCCGCTGATCGGCCGCAAGCTCGTGGTGGTGGAGGATCTGCCCGGGTACGTGGACCGCGTGGAGAAGCTGCTGGAGCAGCTCGACATCCAGCCCAAGCAGGTGATGATCGAGGCGCGGATACTCGAGGTCACGCTCGACGAAAGCGAGCGCTTCGGCATCGACTGGAAGAAAATATTTGGCTCGCCCGGCAACACATCCGGCACCGTCGGCACTTCTGGGCTCGCCACTGGCACGCTCGCCGCGCCCAGCCGGGGATTTTTCTTCAGCCTCCTGAGCGGCAGCGGGAACCTCACCGCGTATCTCGACGCGCTGGCGACCGCGGGCCGGGTGCGGACGCTCTCCACGCCCAAGCTGCTGGCGCTGGAGAACCAGGAGAGCAAGGTGATCATCGGCGACAGCACGGGCTACAAGGTCACCACCACCATCAATCTCGTGACGACCGAGTCCATCCAGTTCCTGGAGTCCGGGGTCATCCTGAGAGTCGTGCCCTCGGTTGATCAGCGCGGGCGGGTGCAGCTCAAGGTGCAGCCGGAGGTGAGCACCGCATCCCTGGCGGCGGGCATACCTTCGAAAAGGAGCACGCAGGTCACGACCGAGCTCATCTGCGAGGACGGCCAGTCCATCTTCATCGGCGGCCTGATGCGGGCAAGCAGCAATACCGAAAAGGACGGCGTGCCGCTACTGCGCGACGTGCCGGTGATCGGCAATCTTTTTTCGCATTCGTCGGAGATTACGGGCACCGCGGAAACGGTGGTGATCATCACGCCCTACATCATCAGGCAGCCGCAGGACGCCGCGAAAGTCTCCGAGGAAAAAATGCGGCAGATCGACAGCGCCTCCGGCATGATCATGGACCTTGAGCTGAAGCTGCAGCGCGGGCAGCCGCAGCCCTGAGCGCAGCAAAACAGAGCTGACGCGTCAGCCGTCGGCGTCGTAGCCCGGCAGCACGCGCGCGTCGATCACGCACAGGCCGCCTTTCTGCACCGTCTCGAGGCCCTTGTCGATGGCCGGCTGGAGGTCGCCGGGTTTCGTGACGGGACCGATCCCGACCGCGCCCTGCGAGCGCGCCATGGCCGCGATGTCGATGTCGGGGTCGCCGATGCGCATGCCGATCCAGCGGTTCTCGACCGGGCGGCTGCGCTCCTTCGCGACGCGTTCCTGGTGCAGCTCGTCGTTGAAGAACGAGCGGTTGTTGCAGACCACGATCAGGCAGGGGATCTGGTAGTGCGCGGCGGTCCAGATGGCGGTGTTGGCCATGAGGAAGTCGCCGTCGCCGAGGACGCCGATCGGCACGCGCCCGCTGCCTTTCAGGCCCAGCGCGGCGCCCACGCAGATGCCGGGCCCGGACCCCACGCCGGCGCCGCCCTCGGCGCCAAGGTAGTCAAGGGGGTGGCGGAAGACGGTGTTGGCGCCGCTCCAGCCGATCGGCAGGTGGGCGTAGCAGACGTCGATTCCGCGCGTCGCCCGGTTGAGGGCGTCGGCGACGCCGGTCAACGAGACCGCGTCCGCCGGCGCGGCGGGCTTCTTGTGCGCGGGTGCGTCCGGCACGCCTGCCGTGCGCGCTTTCGTCGCTTCCAGCAGCATCGGCACCGCCGCTTCCGGCTCGCACATCAGGTAGACGTCGATCGGCGGCAGTCCCTGGTGGTCCATGCTCCAGCCGCGGTGGCTGTGCTGGTCGCACGAAACCTGGATGACCTTGGCCGTGACCGGCTTCGATCCATAGGCGCTCTTGAACAGGCCGGCGAGGTCGAGCCAGTCGAGCGACAGGATGACGTCCGCGTCGGCGATCATCTTCAGCGTTTCCGGGCCAAAGCGGTTCGCCGGCGGCGCCGCGTGCAGGCGGTGATCGGTCGGGAACGCGGCGGCAACCTTCATGTTGGTCAGCACGCGCAGGTTGAGCTTTTCCGCGAGCGCCACGCGCGCCTTCCACGCGTCGAGGTCGCGCGAGCAGCGCCCCGCGAGCAGGATCGGGTTTTTCGCATCGGACAGCAGCTTCGCAGCCGCCGCTACCTGCTCGGGCGCCGGCCGCACCATCGCGGGCGCGGCATAGCGCTTCACGTCGGGAAGGCCGGGCATCGCGCCGATCTTGCCCATCTGCAGGGAGATGTCGAGATTGATGTACACCGGTCCGCGCGGCGCGGTCTGCGCGATCTGCGAGCCGCGCAGCATCGCTTCCATCGCCGCTTCCACCGAGCCGGGCTGGTTGTCCCACTTGGTGAAGTCGCGGATGAGCGCGCCCTGGTCGGATGCGGTATGCACCCAATCGATCCAGGGACGGCGCTTCGCCGCGTCCCACGGGCCGGTCGCGCCCAGGATCAGGACGGGCGCGCGGTCGCACCATGCGTCGAAGATCGACATCGTGGCGTGCATCAACCCGACGTTGGAATGCAGCGCCGCCGCCATCATGCGATCCGTCGCCTTGGCGTAGCCGTGGGCGATGGTGACCGCGTTCTCGTCGTGGATCGAGAGCAGCATCTGCGGGGTGCGGTTGCCGAGGTAGTTGACGATGCTGTCGTGCAGCCCCCGGTAGCTCGCGCCCGGGTTGAGCGAGATGTAGGGCATGTCGAGCTCGCGCAGGACCGCGGCGATGGCGTCGCTGCCCCAGAATTCGGCGCTTTCGCGCGAGCGTACCGGTGAGTCGTGGACGATGGCTTCCTTGGGTGTCATTTCCTGTTCCTGGAGGGGTGGAAAACGAGAGGGCGTAGCTTACCCTAAAATGCGGCATGAGGATCAACCTGCCGGGCCTGGTTTCCGCTGCCCTGTTGGCGCTGGTGTTTAGTGCCGCGCACGCCGCCGGCACTTACGCGATCGACACGTTCGTCCGCAGCGATATCGTCACGGATCCGGCGCCGGAAAATTTTTCCGTGTGTCATGGGGGCACGTGCAATATTGTGAGCCCGGTGAGCCTGGACGAGGGGCAATGGGGGCAGATCGCGGCGGTATTCCCGTCGCCGGCACGCGCTGCAGAGGAAGAGCGTGGCCGCATCGCCCAGGCCATCGCGCGGTTCGAAAACATTGTCGGTGCGCTCACGGACACCGCCGACGACCGCGCGGAAAACCGGACTGGCCGGAACTGGGAAAGCCAGATGGATTGCATCGACGAATCCACCAACTCGACAACGTATCTGCGCATCCTCGCCCGCGCGGGCCTGCTCCGGTGGCATCGGGTGGAGGCGCGCGTGACGCGCGGTTTTTTCATCTTCGGCTGGCCGCACACGACGGCGGTGGTCAGTGAGGTGGCCGGCGGCGCGAAGTGGGCCGTGGATTCGTGGTTTTTCGAGAACGGCAAGCCGCCCGCGATCGTGCCGCTCGATCTGTGGGAGGCCGGGTGGCGCCCGGCAAAAACGCCGGTGTCCGCGGCTACACCTAAATAGACCCTGTCCATTTGTTGTTCGAGTTTTCTCTTTGCATGAAGACCCGTTGGCGACAAGCGCTGCGCCGGCTCGCCCTGTGCGTTGCATTTCTGTTTCCGTTTGGCGCCGTCGCCCAGGCGGCCGAACAGCAAGCCGCGGCGATCGCGTCGGCGCATCCGCTCGCCACCGCCGCGGGCCACGAGATCCTCGAGCGCGGCGGCAATGCCTTCGACGCCGCGGTCGCAGTGGCCGCGGTGCTGGCCGTGGTCGAGCCCTACAGTTCGGGGCTCGGCGGCGGCGGCTTCTGGTTGCTGCACCGCGCGCGCGACGGGCACCAGGTGATGGTGGACGCGCGCGAAACCGCGCCGGCCGGGGTGAAGCGCGAGCTCTACATTGATCCTGCAGGCAGGCCGGTTCACAACGCCACGACGCGAGGCGGGACGGCCGCGGCGATTCCAGGCGCCCCCGCGGCGCTGATCCACGTCGCGGAGCGCTATGGCAAGCTGCCGCTCGCCGCGACGCTGGCCCCGGCCATCCGCCATGCGCGCGGGGGCTTCGCGGTGGACGCGCGTTACGCGCGCGTTGCCGGCCTGCGCGAGCGGCTCCTGCAGGACCAGGCGGAGACCTCGCGCATCTATCTTGACGGGAACCGGGCGCCGCATGCGGGATGGCTGCTGCAGCAAACCGATCTCGCGGCCACCCTGGAGCGGTTGGCGCGGGAGGGGCGCAACGGCTTCTATGATGGGCCCGTCGCCCGTGCGCTCGTCGATTCGGTGAATCGCGCGGGCGGCGCGTGGCGGCTTTCCGATCTCGCGGCTTACCGCGTGATCGAGCGCGCGCCGCTGACGGTCAGGTACCGCGACGCGACCATCACGACCGCCGCACTGTCCTCCGGGGGCGGGATCGCGCTCGTCCAGTGCCTCAACATGCTGGAGCGCTACGACCTCGCCGACGGCCACGCGCCTGCGACCGCGCATCTCGTCGCGGAGACGCTGCGCCGCGCGTTCCGTGACCGCGCTCTGCATCTCGGGGACGGGGATTTTGTCGCGGTGCCGGTGGAGCGGCTCACGAGCAAGTCGTACGCGGCGCAGCAGGCCGCCACGATCCGGCCGAACGCAGCCACGCGCAGCGAAACGCCGGCGCACGAGCCCCGCGGCGGCGGGAGCACGACGCACTTTTCCGTGATCGACGCCGAAGGCAATCGGGTTGCGGCGACGCTGACTATCAATCTCCTGTTCGGTTCCGGTGTCGTCGCCGGGGGAACCGGCGTGCTGCTCAACAACGAGATGGACGATTTCACGGTCCTGCCCGACGTCCCGAACGCGTTTCGGCTGCGCGGCGGGGACGCCAATGCGATTGCGCCGGGCAAGCGGCCGCTCTCCAGCATGACGCCGACGTTCGTGGAGGACGGGAAGGGCGTGCTGGTGATCGGCGCGCCCGGCGGCTCGCGCATCGTCAGCCAGGTGCTGCTCGGCGTGCTCGAGTACCTCCGCGAGCGGCGGGTGGACCTCGATTACCTGGTGGGCCTGCCGCGCTACCATCATCAATGGTGGCCGGATCGCGTGGAAGTGGAGCCGGGCGGTTATGGCGGCGCCTGGCGCGCCGGGCTCGAGGCGAGAGGTCACCGCGTCGAGACCGCGAAGCGCCGGTGGGGCAACATGCAGGCCGTGTTCAAATCGCGCCGCAGCGGGCTCGCGGTCGCGGCGAGCGACCCGCGCGGCGCGGAGTACTGACGCATCCGGTATCATTGCGCCAGAATGAAGACCACCTTTCTGGATTTCGAGCAGCCGATCGCCGAGCTCGAGGCCAAGATCGAGGAGCTGCGCTACGTCCAGGACGACTCCGCGCTCGACATTTCCGAGGAAATCGCGCGCCTGCAGAAGAAGAGCCAGGCGCTGACCCGGGAGATCTACGGCAAGTTGAGCGCGTGGCAGATCGCGCAGGTGGCGCGCCACCCGCAGCGGCCGTACACGCTCGACTACGCCAGCCAGCTGTTCACGGGGTTCGAGGAGCTGCATGGCGACCGGGCGTTCGCGGACGACCCGGCGATCGTCGGCGGGCTCGCCCGCTTCAACGGCGACGCCTGCGTCGTGATCGGCCACCAGAAAGGCCGCGACACCAAGGAAAAGATCTTCCGCAATTTCGGCATGCCCAAGCCCGAGGGCTATCGCAAGGCGCTGCGCCTGATGAAACTTGCCGAGAAGTTCGGCATGCCGGTGTTCACCTTCATCGACACGCCGGGCGCTTACCCCGGCGTCGGGGCGGAGGAGCGCGGCCAGTCCGAAGCCATCGGCCGCAACCTCTACGCGATGGCGGAGCTCAGGGTCCCGGTCATCTGCACCGTCATCGGCGAGGGCGGCTCGGGCGGCGCGCTCGCCATCGCGGTGGGGGATGCCGTGCTGATGCTGCAGTACGCGACCTACTCGGTGATCTCGCCGGAGGGCTGCGCCTCCATCCTGTGGAAGAGCGCCGACCATGCGGAGGAAGCGGCGGAGACGCTCGGCATCACCTCGACGCGCCTGAAGTCGCTGGGACTGATTGACCGTATCATCAATGAGCCGCCCGGCGCGGCGCACCGGGACCATGACGCGATGATGCAGACACTCAAGAAAGCGCTGCAGGAGAGCTGGCGGCAGTTGAAGGAGATCCCGCTCGAGCGGCTGCTCGAGAGCCGCTTCGGGAAGATCATCGGCTATGGCAAGTTCAAGGAAGTCGAGCAGCGGTAAGCGCCCCGGACCCGGCGCCGCGGATCTAGCCGCCCGCGTGGCGGTACAGATCAAGGACATCGTCAAGCCTTCGGACCACCTGGTCGTGGGGCTTTCCGGCGGCGTCGATTCAGTTGTCTTGCTGGATGGCCTGCAACGCGCGGCGCGCACCCTGCGCTTCCGGTTGTCGGCGCTCCACGTCAACCACCAGTTGAGCCCGAGTGCCGGTCGCTGGCTGGCGTTCTGCCGCCGCCTGTGCCGCGAGCGAGGAATCCCGTTCCAGAGCGCGAGCGTAAAGGTGCGGCGCGGCGACAGCCTCGAAGCCGCGGCACGCGCCGCGCGCTACGCCGTGTTTTCACGCCAGCGCTGCGACTACATCGTGCTGGCGCATCACCGCGACGACCAGGTCGAAACGCTGTTCCTCCAGCTCCTGCGTGGCGCCGGAGTGAGGGGACTCGCGGCCATGCCGCTCGTCCGTCATCCCTCATCCTTCGTCCCTCATCCCTCATCCCTCAGGATTCTCCGTCCACTGCTCGACGTAACGCGGCAGGAAATCCTCGATTATGCGAAGAAGCGCAGGCTGAAGTGGATCGAAGACGAAAGCAACCAGGATATCTATTTCCAGCGCAATTTCCTGCGGCACGAGGTACTGCCAGTCATTGCGCGGCGCTTCCCGGCGTACCGCGCGACGGTCGCGCGCTCGGCGCGCCACCTGGCCGAGGCCGCCCGATTGCTGGACGAGGTGGCCGCGGCCGATGGCGCGGGACGCGTAAACGGCGGCGCGCTGGAGGTGGCGGCACTGCGACGGCTCGCCCCGGCGCGGGCGAGAAACCTGTTGCGGTATTTCCTGGGCGGCCATGGCGTCAGCATGCCCGCTACGGAGCGGCTCGAGGAAGCGCTTCGTCAGTCGCTCGGCGCGAAGCAGGATGCGCGGGTGAAGGTCGATCTCGGCGCGTTCGAGCTTCATCGATTTCAGGGCCGACTGCACGTCGTGCCGCGCTTTCCGCCGGTGCGCCAGGAGTACACGCGGCGCTGGCGCGGCGAACGGATGCTCGCGCTGCGCGAGCTCGGCGGCGTTCTGGTGATGACGCCGTCGCGCGGGCAGGGCGTGAGCCGCGAGCGGCTGCGTGGGGGCACAGTCACGATCCGGGTGCGCAGAGGCGGCGAGCGCTTGCAGCCCGACCGCCGCCGCCCGCGCCGCAGCCTGAAGAACCTGCTGCAGGAAGCGCGCGTCCCGCCGTGGCAGCGTGGCCACATGCCCCTGATCTTTTGCGGAGTGGACCTCGTTTGGGCCGCTGGCATTGGCGTGGATTGCAAGTATCAGGCATCGGACGGCGAGCCCGCCATCCGACCCGTCTGGAACGCCGCGATGCGCCGGCCAGGGCGCCGATAGCGTCTCACGTTGATGCAGATCAAGCATTTGGCTCAAGCGACGCGCTGTCCGCGTTGCGAATGGTTTGCCACTTTGTTAACCTACATCGGCTACGTCCACAAGATGGATTTCGGTTGAGTCTGGAGCGTGGCGTGACTTTGTGGAGGAGGACTTTCGCATGAAATCAGATGCAGGCAGGAAAAGCGGGTCCGCGTGGATCGGGGCCATGATGGGCATTGCAGTTTTCGTCGTGGCCGCTGTTGCGGCGGTCGAGCCGGCCAACGCCCAGCAGCGCAAGTCGCTGCGCTGGGCAACCTCGCCCGTGGGTTCCTACGGCTACCAGATCGCCGCCTCGATGACCAAGATCGTGGAGGAGGCGCTCGGCGGCGAATACACCGTCACCGTCCAGCCCTACACGTCCCCCACCGTCGCCATGAAGGCGGTGATGGACGGCAACGGCGAGATCGCCTACACCGCCGACATCGGCATGACCCAGTTCCAGCAACGCATCGGCGGATTCAAGGACTACAAGCCCAAAATGCCGGAGATCGCGCACGCCTGGTATTCCTATCCGATGGAATCGATGATGGCCGTCTCGGCCAAGGAAGCCGGCAAGTACAAGTGCTGGAAGGACTTCAGCGGCAAGCCGGTG
>MERD01000038.1 GCA_001771935.1 Betaproteobacteria bacterium RIFCSPLOWO2_02_FULL_67_26 | reverse complement strand
ATCATGAGCGCGATCGACTTCAGGATGGACTTGACGCGCGAGCCCGACCCGAAGGGCGACCGGGTGAAGATCACCATGAGCGGGAAGTATCTCCAGTACAAGACCTACTAAATCTTGCTAAAGCCGGACGCCAAAGGCGCCGGTTTAGCTGCGCGGGATCGAACGGACAACGCGGTTGCCGTTCATCCCGCGCTTTTCATTTCTAGAATCCGGAAGAGGGCGGGGCGTCCGGTAGAATCCCGGCATGATCCACTCGACCCGTGGCACGCGCGGCATGGCGGTCGCGCCGCACGCGCTCGCCGCGCAGTCGGCTCTCGACGTGCTGCGCGAGGGCGGCAACGCGCTCGAAGCGATGATCGCGGCAGGAGCCACGATCACCGTCGCCTACCCGCACATGAATTCGATCGGCGGCGATTCGTTCTGGCTCATCCACACGCCGCGCCGGGCGCCGCAAGGCATAGACGCCTGCGGCGCGGCGGCGCGCGCGGCCTCGATCGCGTGGTATGCCGCGCGCGGCGTCACGAGCACCATTCCCCATCGCGGCGCCATGGCCGCGAACACCGTCGCGGGCGCCGTGTCGGGCTGGGGCGCCGCGTTCACGCTCTCGCGCAAGTGGGGCGGGCGGCTGCCGGTGAAGCGCCTGCTGGCCGACGCGATTCATTACGCGGAGCACGGGATTCCCGTCAGCGCGAGCCAGTCCGCCACGACCGCCGCCAAGCGTGGCGAGCTCGAGGCCCAGCCCGGTTTCCGGGAAGCGTTTCTCCCGGGGGACGCCGTGCCGTCGGCGGGGTCGGTTTTCAGGCAGCCGCGGCTCGCCGCGACGCTCGCCCGCCTTGCCCGCGCGGGGCTGGATGACTTCTATCGCGGCCGGCTGGCCGGGGCGATCGCGCGCGATCTCGCCGCAACGGGAAGCCCGCTCGCGCCCGGCGACTTCGAGCGCCATCGCGCCAGGCTCGTCGCCCCGCTCGCGCTCGGGCACTCGCTCGGCACGGTCTACAACCTGCCGCCGCCGACGCAGGGCGTGGTCTCGCTCCTCATCCTCGGCATCCTCGACGCGCTCGGAGCGGGGAGCACGGGGCCCACGAGCGCGGATTACGTGCATCTCGCGGTGGAAGCGGCGAAGCGCGCTTTCGGCGTGCGCGACCGCTGCGTGACCGACCCGGCCTACATGACCGTGAAAGCGCAGGACTTGCTCGCTCCCGAGCGGATACGGGAGCTCGCCGCCGGCGTCGAGCGCGGGCGCGCGCTGCCTTGGAGCGCAGGACAACCGCCCGCGGACACGGTATGGATGGGCGTCGTGGACGGAGCCGGGCGCGCCGTCAGCATGATCCAGAGCCTCTACCACGAGTACGGAAGCGGCGTGGTGCTGGAGGAAACGGGCATTACCTGGCAGAACCGGGGCTGCAGCTTCTCGCTCGATCCCGGGGCGCTGAACAGCCTCAAGCCCGGGCGCAAGCCGTTCCACACCCTCAACCCGGCGCTGGCCGTGCTGCGCGACGGGCGCACGCTCGTCTACGGCACGATGGGCGGAGACGGCCAACCGCAGACGCAGAGCGCGGTGTTCACGCGCATCGCGGTGTTCGGCATGGACCCGCAGCAGGCGGTCAACGCCCCGCGCTGGCTGCTCGGGCGCACCTGGGGCGAGACGAGCGACAGCCTCAAGCTCGAGTCGCGCTTTTCCACCGGCGTCGTCGCCGACCTCGCCCGGCGCGGTCACGTGATGGAAGTGCTTGGCGAGTACGACGCGGCCATGGGCCACGCCGGGGCGATCGTGCGTCATGCGAATGGTGTGCTGGAGGGTGGCGCGGACCCGCGGAGCGATGGCGCGGTAGCCGCCTACTAGCGGCGACCCGGCCGCTAGCAAAGGATGACAAGAGTGATCAGATTGCTTCTGCGACAGCTTTTCCGAGATCGGAAGTGCCTGCCTTCCCCCCGAGGTCGGGCGTCTTCGGCCCTTCCTGCAGAACTTTTTCGATCGCCGTGACGATGGCGGCGCCGGCGTCGGGGCAGCCGAGGTGGTCGAGCATCATCGCGCCGGCCCAGACCTGGCCGATGGGGTTGGCGATCTTCTTCCCGTAGATGTCGGGCGCCGAGCCGTGCACCGGCTCGAACAGCGACGGGAACTTCTGCTCCGGGTTCATGTTGGCCGAGGGCGCGATGCCGATGGTGCCGGTCGCCGCCGGCCCCAGGTCCGACAGGATGTCGCCGAAGAGATTGGAGCCGACCACGACGTCGAAGCGGTCGGGATTCATGATGAAATGCGCGCACAGGATGTCGATGTGGTACTGGTCGACGCGGACGCCCGGGTACTGCGCCGACATCGCCTTCACGCGCTCGTCCCAGTACGGCATCGTGATCGTGATGCCGTTCGACTTGGTGGCGGACGTGAGGTGTTTCTTCGGCCGCCTCGATGCCAGCTCGAACGCGTATTTCAGGATGCGGTCCACGCCCTGGCGCGAGAACACCGACTGCTGCGTCACGACCTCGCGCTCGGTACCGGCGTACATGCGCCCGCCGACGGAGGAGTATTCGCCCTCGCTGTTCTCGCGCACCACCCAGAAATCGATGTCGCCGACCTTGCGGCCGGCGAGCGGGCACTTCATGCCGGGCATCAGCCGCACCGGGCGCAGGTTCACGTACTGGTCGTAGCCGCGGCGGAACGGGATCAGCAGGCCCCACAGGGAGATGTGATCGGGAACGGCCGCGGGCCAGCCCGCCGCGCCGAAGAACACCGCGTCGTGCTTCCGCAGCCGGTCGAGCGCGTCCTCCGGCATCATGCGGCCGTGCTTCGCGTAGTAATCGCAGCTCCAGTCGAACTCGTCGAATTTCCACTGGATGCCGAACTTGCGCCCGGCGGCTTCCAGCGCGCGCAGGCCCTCGGGCATGACTTCCTTGCCAATGCCGTCTCCGGGAATGACGGCGATTCGAAACGATTTCAAGCCGGCGTTACGCCGCGGTCTTCGCAGCGTCGGGCTTGCGCGCGTACTTCTGGCGGAATTTCTCGACGCGGCCCGCGGTGTCCACGAGCTTCTGCTTGCCGGTGTAGAACGGGTGGCACACCGAGCACACTTCCACGTGCAGGTCGCGGCCCATGGTCGAGCGCGTGTCCCACGTGTGGCCGCAGCTGCAGGTGACGGTGATGGTGCTGTAGTGGGGGTGGATTTTGGGCTTCATAAGGGGGCGGATTATCCACAATTTGGCCGCGTTCTGCAAGCGGCCGGGAGATCGTGAGATCGGGAGGTCGTTTCTCAGCGCAGCAGCGGCCGCTGGCCGGGCGTCCAGTTTTCCAGCAGCACGCAGCAATCGACAACGGCGCGCCTGCCGTCCCCGGGAGCGACCCGCTCGAAGAGCGAGGTGCCGCCCATCACATTGAGCGAGACGAAAACGATCTCGCCGTTGCGGGTCTCCACCTTCAGCCTGCCCTGGTCGTAGCCGTAGCCGTGCAGCAGGTGCGGGCCCGCCCGCAGATCGATGCGAAAGAACGTTCCGGGCAGCGTTGCCCCGATGAGCCGGCCGTCCACGTACAACACGGACTCGTCGGCCCGCCGGGCCGCGAAGTCGGGACGATAGACGTAGAGCGTGGCGGCATTGGGATGATCGAGGAATTGCTTCACCTCCGCGTCGCGCTCCGGCGCGGCGTGAGGCACCGACGTGCAGCCGGCGAGCGCGACGGCTGCGGCGGCCGCGACGAGCCAGGAGCGGCCCGCCGCGCCGCGCCCGGCGCGAATCACGACCCGCCCAGCAGCACCGCGCGCATGACCGCGGTGCGCCCCTGGGGCTCGCTGACGACCTGGAAGTACGATTGCGCGAACCGGCCGAGCGGCGCGATGCGCTGCTGCACGAAATAGAGCCTGCCGGGCTCGGCCCGGAGCGTGATCGAGCCGGTGTCGGCGCCGTAACCGGTGATGCGATGGGCGCCCGGCGCCACTTCCCAGCGGTAGTAGGTGCCGGCATAGGTCGTGATCATCGTGGCGTCCCCGAGCCAGATCGTCGCGGCCCGTTCGCTGTGATCCGGGTAGTCGCGCACGAGGTAGATCACCGCCTTGTCCGGCACGGCCTCGAATTTCTTTGCCTGGAGGTCCTGCGGGCTCGGCGGCAGCTGCACGCAGCCCGCCAGCAGGACCGTCAGGAACAGCAGACGGGAGATCGTGAGCTCGGGAGCTCGCGAGATCGAAAAAGACATCATATCGCCCTCCCGCTCTCGCGCGCTCCCGCCCTCGCGGCGTCTAACCTCGCCTCATGCTGTCGAAGAAGTCCGCGTTGCCCTTCGTCGCCCGGATCTTGTCGAGCAGGAACTCGGTCGCTTCCAGCTCGTCCATCGGGTACAGGAGCTTGCGCAGCACCCAGATCTTCTGCAGCACGTCCTGCTTGATGAGCAGCTCCTCGCGCCGCGTGCCGGAGCGGTTGACGTTGATCGCCGGGAAGATGCGCTTTTCGTACATCCGGCGGTCGAGGTGGATTTCCATGTTGCCGGTGCCCTTGAATTCCTCGTAGATCACGTCATCCATCCGGCTGCCGGTGTCGATCAGGGCGGTCGCGAGGATGGTGAGGGATCCGCCTTCCTCCATGTTGCGCGCCGCGCCGAAGAAGCGCTTCGGGCGCTGCAGCGCGTTCGCGTCCACGCCGCCCGTGAGCACCTTGCCCGAGGCGGGCACGACGGTGTTGTAGGCGCGCGCGAGCCGCGTGATCGAGTCGAGCAGGATGACCACGTCCTTCTTGTGCTCGACCAGGCGCTTGGCCTTCTCGATCACCATTTCCGCGACCTGCACGTGGCGCGAGGCCGGCTCGTCGAAGGTCGAGGACACGACCTCGCCCTTCACCGAGCGGATCATCTCGGTCACTTCCTCGGGACGCTCGTCGATGAGCAGCACGATCAGCACCACGGCCGGATGGTTGGCGGTGATGGCGTGCGCGATGTGCTGCATCAGCACCGTCTTGCCGGCTTTCGGCGGCGAGACGATCAGCCCGCGCTGGCCCTTGCCGATGGGTGCGATGATGTCGATGATGCGCCCGGTGATGTTCTCCTCGGCCTTGATGTCGCGCTCGAGCTTGAGCAGCTCGGTCGGATGGTAGGGCGTGAGATTCTCGAACATGATCTTGTGTTTCGAGTTCTCGGGCGGCTCCTCGTTGACCTTGTCCACCTTGACCAGCGCGAAGTAGCGCTCGCCGTCCTTGGGCGTGCGGATCTCGCCCTCGATGGTGTCGCCGGTGTGCAGGTTGAAGCGGCGGATCTGGGACGGCGAGACGTAGATGTCGTCCGTGCCGGCGAGGTACGAGGTGTCGGGCGAGCGCAGGAAGCCGAAGCCGTCGGGCAGCACTTCGAGCGTGCCGCCGCCGTAGATGCTTTCCCCCCTCTTGGCCTGGTTCTTGAGGAGCGCGAAGATCAGCTCCTGCTTGCGCATGCGGTTGGCGCCGTCCACCTCGTTCTTGGCCGCCATTTCCAGCAGCTCGCCGACGTGGAGGTTCTTGAGATCGGATAAATGCATAAACTGCGACCCTTTGTGGGTGGTACCGGAGAAAGAAGGGGAAGAAACGGCGTCAGCGCCCGGGGCGGCCGTTTCTGGCTGCGGGGCCGGGCGGTTCTCGCCCGGACGCTTGAGGGAAAAGTCTGGGGATTTAGATGTGGCTGTCAATAAAAGCGGTCAATTGTGATTTGGACAATGCGCCGACCTTGGTGGCTTCCACGGATCCGTTCTTGAAGAGCATCAGGGTGGGAATGCCGCGAATGCCGTACTTGGGCGGCGTGGACTGGTTCTCGTCGATGTTCAGCTTGGCGACCTTGAGGCGGCCGGCGTACTCCTTCGCCACCTCGTCGAGGATGGGCGCGATCATCTTGCACGGGCCGCACCATTCGGCCCAGTAATCCACCAGCACCGGCGTCTGGGACTGCAGCACTTCGGGGTCGAAGGTCTGGTCGGTCACGTAATGGATGTGTTCGCTCATGAAAGCAAATACCCTCGGGAATCAATCGGAAAGCGCCACGAGAAGTGTGGCCATGAGACTTGCCCCATAATGCTAGCGAAATTTCCCTGCTTTGCATAGGGCCAGAGGCAACCCGGCAAATCGGCACGACCGGCTGCCTCTGTTAACATATGGACCCTTCCCGCAACTTCAAGCCGGGCCGAAATCCCGAACGATTACTATGACTTACGTCGTCATCGAGACGTGCATCAAGTGCAAGTACACCGATTGCGTCGACGTCTGCCCCGTGGACTGCTTTCGCGAAGGCCCCAACATGCTGGTGATCGATCCCGACGAGTGCATCGACTGCACCCTGTGCGTCGCGGAGTGCCCGGTGGAGGCGATCTTCGCCGAGGACGACGTGCCCGACAAGCAGAAGCACTGGACCCAGGCCAACGCCGAGCTCGCCAAGGCGTGGAAGCCGATCATCGAGAAAAAACCGGCGCCCCCGGACGCTGACGAGTGGGCCAAGATCAAAGAGAAAGCGCACCTTCTCGAGAAGTAGCCTCGCGGAGCGGGACGCCGGTTTTCCACGGATCTATTTTCTTGCGGCCATGAGGCCGGACCTCGCGCAGCAGATCGAAGCCGGGTGCGCGGTCGTCACCCCGAACCGCAGGCTCGCGGCAAACCTCAAGCACGAGTACGACGCGCGGCAGATCGCGGCCGGCAAATCAGCCTGGCCCACCGCCGATATCCTGCCGTTCTCGGCGCTCGTCGAGCGCGTTTACGGGGACGCGCTCCATTCCGGCCGGGCCGCCGGGCTTCCGGTCCCGCTCGCGCCCGCCCAGGAGCTGGCGCTGTGGGAAAACATCATCCGCGAATCGGAAACGGGCAATTCCCTGCTCGCCATCCCGGAGGCGGCCGCGCTCGCTCGCGAAGCGTGGCGGCTCGCGCATGCCTGGGGTCTCGTGCCGCGGCTGGGAAAATATCCTCTCAACGATGACGCGAAGGCGTTCCAGCAATGGGCGCGGCGCTACGAGGCCGTCACGCGGCGCGAGCGGCACACCGATGGCGCGCGCCTCGCCGACGTGGCTGGAGCGCGCGTAACGGGGCCGGAGATCAGGAAGCCGGGATCCCTGGTCCACTATGGCTTTGACCTCGTCATGCCGCAGCAGGCGGCGTTTTTTCAGGCGCTGTCGGCTGCCGGGTGCGAGGTCACCGGCGCCGGTCCGGAGCCGCGCGGGGGCGGGCGCCTGCGCGTGGCTTGCGCGGACAGCACCGAGGAGATCCGCCGCGCGGCGGCGTGGGCGCGGGCGCGCCTCGAGGCGAACGGCGCGGCGCGCATCGGTATCGTCGTGCCCGAGCTGGCCAGGCAGCGCAAGGCGATCCAGCGGATCCTCAGCGCCGTCATGGAACCGGGCTACGCGCTCCCGGGCAACCGCCACCCGGCCTTCCCGTTCAATATTTCCCTCGGTGAGGCGCTGACCACGTACCCGCTGGTCAACGCCGCGTTTCTCGCGCTCGAGCTGGCGGGACGCGAGATCGACTTCGAGCGCGCGAGCCGGCTGATCCGATCCCCGTTTCTTGCCGGCGCGGACGCCGAGCTCACGCGGCGCGCGCGGCTGGACGCGGGGCTGAGAAAGCGCGCCGAACCGGTCGTCACGCTGGACCGCCTGCTCGCGTTGATCACGAGCGAAGACGCGGCCTGCCCGGTGCTCGCGCAGCGCCTGGTGGCGCTCGCCGAGTTCCGCAAGGCGCGCCTGTTCGGCGGGCAGCCGCCCTCCGCGTGGGCGCGGGCGATCTCGGAAGCGCTGGCGCTCATCGGTTTTCCCGGGGAGCGCGGTCTTGATTCGGCCGAATTCCAGACGCTGGCGAGGTGGCACGAAATCGTCGCCGGTTTCGCCGGCCTCGACCGCGTCCTGCCGCGCACCGGCTACACCGACGCCGTGTCGCGGCTGCGGCGGATGGCGGCGGATGCGCTGTTCCAGCCGGAGACGCCGGACGTGCCGATCCAGGTCCTCGGCGAGATCGAAGCCACCGGCATGGCATTCGACCACCTGTGGGTCATGGGCCTGTCCGACGATGCCTGGCCGCGCGGACCGCGCCCGAACCCGTTTCTTCCGGTCGAGTTGCTGCGCGCAGCCGGGGTGCCGCAGGGTTCGGCCGCAGGCATGCTCGGGCAGGCGCGAAGGCTGACCGGCGAGTGGCTGTCGTGCGCGGGCGAAGTGGTGCTGAGCCACCCGCGGCGCGAGGACGACCGCGAGTTCAAGCCGAGCCCGCTCATTTTCGCGGTTCCCGAGCAGCCGCTGCCGCTGCCCGGCTACGCGAGCTATCGCGGCGCGGTGCACGACCTGCGCAAGCTCGAGCGCAGCGAAGATGCCAAGGCGCCGCCGCTGGGCGCGGCGACCGTGGAGCGCGGAGGCACGGCGGTCATCCGGGATCACGCGGCGTGCCCGTTTCGCGCGCTCGCGCGCCACCGGCTGGGCGCCGAGGGCCTGGCGGCACCGCACGCCGGTCTCGACGCGATGGAGCGCGGCACGCTGGTGCACCGCGTGCTGGCGCTGGCGTGGGCGCAGTTGAAGACGAGAAGCGCGCTTGAGGCGATCACCGGTGCCGGCCTCGATGGGCTGCTCCGGCAGGCGGCGGAGGACGCGGTTGCGCGCATCCGGCGCGAGCGGCCGACGGTGCTGTCGGGCCGCTTCGCGGAAATCGAGAAACGGCGACTCGTGCGGCTCGCGCGTGCATGGCTCGACGTGGAGAAGCGGCGCGGCGGCTTCACGGTGCTCGCGACGGAGGACAAGCGCCGCATCGAGATCGGCGGGCTGACGCTGAACGCCCGCCTGGACCGCGTCGACCAGGCCGAAGACGGGCGGCGCGTCGTGATCGACTACAAGACCGGCAAGGCGTCGCCCGGCGCGATGATCGGCGCGCGGCCCGATGAGCCGCAGCTGCCGCTCTACCTGGTCAGCACCGAGCCGGATGCGGTGGCGGCCGCGTTCGCGCAGGTGAGGGCGGGCGACATGAAGTTCGCGGGGCTGGCCCGCGATGCCGATGTCTTGCCGGACGTGCGCACGCTGCCGGACGGCAAGCTCAAGCAGGCGGAGCCGTCCTGGGCGCGGCAAATTGACGCCTGGCGTGCCGATCTCGCGCGCATTGCCGCCGGCTTTGCGGGGGGCAATGCCGAGGTCGATCCCAAGCGCTATCCGGATACCTGCCTGTACTGCGACGTGAAGCCGTTCTGCCGCATCTACGAGCGGCTCGAGAACGCGCTTGAGGAGGACGCAGAATGAGGGATGCGGAATGACCGGCGCGGGCATGCCCGATCTCGCCGCGCGCCGCAGCGCGCTCGACCCCGCGCGCTCGTTCATCGTGCAGGCCCCGGCGGGCTCGGGCAAGACCGAGCTCCTGATCCAGCGTTACCTGCGGTTGCTGGCATCCGTGGACCATCCCGAGGAGATCGTCGCAATCACCTTCACCCGCAAGGCGGCCGGCGAGATGCGCGAGCGCGTGCTGGGCGCGCTCGTGGACGCGCGCGCCGGCAAGGCGCCCGCGAGCGGGCACGAGAAATCGACGCTCGAGCTCGCCGCCGCGGCGCTCGCGCGCGACGTTGCGGCAGGGTGGGGCATCACCGAAAACCCGGCGCGGCTGCGCATCCAGACCATCGACTCGCTGTGCGCGGCGCTGACGCGCCAGATGCCGATGCTGTCCCGCTTCGGCTCGCAGCCGGAGAGCATCGAGGACGCGGCCGAGCTCTATCTGGAAGCCGCGCGCGCGACCGTCGAGCTGGTCGAGAGCGACGGCGCGGTGGCGCGGGACATCGAACGGCTGCTCACGCACCTCGACAACGACGTCGGGCGCATCGAGGAACTGCTTGCCGGGATGCTCAGGCGCCGCGATCACTGGCTGCGCCACGTGCACGGCAAGGAGCGCGTGGAGCTGGAGGCGGCGCTGCAGGGCGCGAGGCGCAATGCGCTCGAACGCGCGCGCGGACTGCTTCCCGGGGACGCGCGGGCGCAGTGGAAGCCGCTGGCCGATTACGTCCTGGACAACCTCGGCCGCGGGAAATTCACCGACGGCATCGAGGACTGGGCCGTGCTGGCGCGCGCCTACGTGACCGGCGATGACGAGTGGCGCCACCGGCTCACGAAGAACGAGGGGTTTGCCGCGGGCAAGCCGGCGCAGGCCTGGAAGGACCGCGCGCTGGCGCTCATCGCGGCGCTCCGGCCGCATGACGCCTTCCGCGCCGCGCTGGCCGACTTGAAGCGCCTCCCCCCGGAACGGTACAGCGATGAACAGTGGGAAGTGCTGGGCGCCATCATGCGGCTGCTGCCGCGCTCGACCGGGCAGCTGAAGCTCGCGTTCCAGGCGCGCGGGCAGGTCGATTTCACCGAGGTCGCGCAGGGCGCGCTGCTGGCGCTCGGCGGGGCGGACGCGCCGAGCGACCTCGCGCTCGCGCTCGATTACCGGATCCGCCACCTGCTGGTGGACGAATTCCAGGACACCTCGATCAGCCAGTACGAGCTGATCGCAAGGCTGACTGCCGGCTGGGAGCCCGGCGACGGGCGCACCGTGTTCGCGGTCGGCGACCCGATGCAGTCGATCTACCGCTTCCGCGAGGCCGAGGTCGGGCTGTTCCTGCGCGCGCGCGCCACGGGCATGGCGGGCATCGAACTGGGGCCGATCGGCCTGTCCGCCAATTTCCGCTCGCAGGCCGGCATCGTGGAGTGGGTCAACGCCACGTTCGCGCGGGTGATGCCGGAGCGGGAGGACGTCGCCACCGGCTCGGTGCCGTACACGCCGTCGGTCGCGACGCGCGCGGCGCTGCCCGGCGCGGCGGTCAGCGTGCACCCGTTCTTCAACGACGACCGTGCGGGCGAGGCTGCGCGAGTGGTCGATCTCGTCGCGCAGGCGCGGCGCGAAGACCCGGGCGGGAAAGTCGCCATCCTGGTGCGCAATCGAGGCCACCTGCGCGAGATCGTTCCGCGGCTGAAGGATGCGGGGCTGCGCTTCCGCGCGATCGAGATCGAGCCGCTCGGCCACCGCCCGGTGGTGCAGGACCTGCTGGCGCTGACGCGCGCGCTGTCGCACCTCGCGGACCGGCTCGCGTGGCTCGCGACGCTGCGCGCGCCGTGGTGCGGCCTGAAGCTCGCCGATCTCCAGGCGCTGGCCGGCGGCGATGCGAAGCGCGCGGTGTGGGAGTTGCTGGGCGACGACGCTCGCCTCGCGCTTGTGTCCGGCGACGGCCGCGAGCGGCTGCAGAGAGTGCGCGCCGTATTGCAGCCGTGCCTCGATGACCGCTGCCGCGGCTCGCTGCGCGGCCGCACGGCCGGGGCGTGGTTCGCGCTCTCCGGCCCGGCCTGCGTCGAGGACGCGACCGACCTCGAGGACGCCGAGATCTACTTCGACTATCTCGAATCGCACGAGGAAGCGGGCGAGATCGCCGATCCGGCCGCGTTCGAGAAGGGGCTCGCCGATCTCTACGCGCTGCCCGACCTGCAGGCCGACGAGCAGCTGCAGATCATGACCATCCACAAGGCGAAGGGCCTCGAGTTCGACACGGTGATCGTGCCCGGCCTGGGCCGCGCGCCGCGCGGCGACGACGCCAGGCTGTTCCTGTGGATGGAGCAGCCGCGCAAGAGCGGGGACGGCGCCGCCGACCTGCTGCTCGCGCCGATCCACGAGACCGGCGCGGAGGATGATCCGATCTACCGGTGGCTGCAAAAGCTCGAGGCCGGGAAGGGGCGCCTCGAGGCCGGCCGCCTGCTGTACGTGGCCGCCACGCGCGCCCGGCAGCGGTTGCACCTGCTCGGCGATGCGAGCTTGAAGGCCGATGGGGACGGTGCGCCCGTGCCGAAGGCGCCGGGCGCAAGAACGCTGCTCGGGGAACTCTGGACCCTGGTCGAGCCCGTCTATGCCGAGGCGGCGAAGCGCCTGTTTGAATCTTCCCTCCCCCCGGCAAGAGGGGGAGCGGCAGCGGACAAGATCGATCAGTCTCTGCGCCGTATCGTTTCCGGGTGGCGGCCGCCGCTGCCTCCGCCCCGCGTCGAATGGACGCCGCCCGGGGAGCCGGCACGCGCGCGGGATGCGATCGAGTTCTCGTGGGCGGGCGAGACGGCGCGGCACGTCGGCAGCGTCGTGCACCGCTGGCTGCAGTGCATCGCCGAGGACGACCTCGAGGGCTGGGATGCCAAGCGGGTGCGCGCGCTGCGGAAAACGATGGAGGATGGGCTGGTCGCCCGCGGTTTGCCGGCCGGCGCCCTGGAAGAGGCGGCCGCGCGCGTGGCGGCGATCCTGGAACAGACCCTGGCGGACGAGCGCGGGCGCTGGCTGCTCGGCCGGCGCGAAGCCGCGCAGTCGGAGTTGCGGCTGACCGGCGCGACCCACGACGGCATC
Source organism: Betaproteobacteria bacterium RIFCSPLOWO2_02_FULL_67_26 (assembly GCA_001771935.1). Taxonomy (GTDB): domain Bacteria; phylum Pseudomonadota; class Gammaproteobacteria; order Burkholderiales; family SG8-41; genus SG8-41. The sequence goes on along the minus strand of MERD01000038.1, from coordinate 24,861 downwards.
GTGAACATCGTGATGGACCGCACCTTCGTGGACGAGCGCGGCACGCGCTGGATCGTGGACTACAAGACCGGCACGCACGCGGGCGGCGACCTCGACGCCTTTCTCGACCGGGAACGCGAGCGCTACCGGCCGCAGCTAGAGCGCTACGCCGCCCTCATGCGCGGGCTGGACAGCCGGCCCATCCGGCTCGGGCTCTATTTCCCGCTGCTCAACGGCTGGCGGGAATGGAACTACGAAGGCTGAGGCGAACGCGTGACGTCACTGCTTGGGAATGCCGATCTCCTGAATCAGCTTGGCGTACTTGGGGACCTCGACCCGGATCAGCGCCGCCAGCTCCTCGGGCGTGCTGGTCGCGGCATCCACGCCGAGCATGGCGAAGGTTTTCCGGACGTCGGGCAGCTTCAATATGCGGGTCAACTCCGTATTGAGCCGCGTCACGATCGGTTGGGGTATGCCGGCGGGTCCGAATATGCCCCACCAGCTCGTCATGCTGAAGCCCGGCACCCCCGAGTCCGCGACGGTCGGCACGCCGGGAACGAGCGGGGTCGGCTTGGGGCCCGTGACCGCGAGCGCCCGCAGCCGGCCGGACTGGACGTGAGGAAGGATCACCGCCATGTCGGAGAACACCACGTCCACTTCGCCCGATATCGCGGAGGTGGTGATGAGCGCCGAGCCCTTGAACGGCACGTGCAGCATGTCGCTCTTGGTCATGCGCTTGTAGAGCTCCGCGGAGAGGTGCGAAATGCTGCCCGGCCCGCTGGACCCGTAGTTGATCTTGCCCTTGTGCTTCTTGACCAGCGCGTTGAATTCCTTGAACGTCTTCGCCGGCACCGAAGGGTGGACCACGACGAGCTGCGGCGCCGTCACGGCGAGCGTGATCGGCGTGAAGTCCTTGAGCGAATCGTAGGTGACCGCCTTGTAGATCTGGTTGTTGACCGCGATCGGGCCGACGTTGCCCACCAGCAGCGTGTAGCCATCGGGCGGCGATTTCACCGTGACCGCCGCGCCGACGCTGCCCGCGACGCCCGCGCGGTTGTCCATGACCACCGGCTGGCCCAGCGCCGGGGACAGCTTCAGCCCCAGCGTGCGCCCGATGATGTCGGAGGTGCCGCCCGGCGGGAACGGCACGACCACGCGAATCGGTTTGGTGGGATAGGCCTGCCCCTGGACGGCCCCGGGCACGAGTGCAAATGCCAGCGCGAGGCCGGCGACAGCTATCTTGTTCATGGTTCTCCTCCGCTTGTCGAGGCCAGTCGCGGAGCACCCTGGCCGTCGGTGCGCTGAGTTTCTTGTGCATCCAGTTTGGCGCAGGGCGGCGGCGGGCGCAAGTGGGGCTGTCAGGCATAGTCGCGCGTCCGGCGAGTTCCTCGCTGGAATGCTCGAACACCTCGACATTCGACGCTGTCGAACGCCCGGTGATTCCAGCACCGCGCAACGCGCGGGGTGCGGTGCTATTGACACCAGCGAGGAGAATGAGGAACATCCACGGGGGATTTTTCCGTTCATTTCACTTCGGGAGGGGATCATGAAACGGCTCATGCTTGCGTCCGGCGCGGCCGCGCTGGTATTGGCGTTTTCCACCGGGAACGTTGCGCGCGCGGAGAACATCAAGCTGCGCATCGCCTCCGGCCATCCGCCGGCGAACACCTACGTCAACCTGATGCAGAATTTCTTCGTGCCGGAGGTGACCAAGCGCGTCGCCGCCCGCACCAAGCACAAGGTCGAGTTCATCGAGGGCTACGGCGGCGCGATGGTCAAGGTCGCCGACACGCTGGAAGGCGTGCAGAGCGGCATCATCGACATCGGCGGCTACTGCTTCTGCTTCGAGCCGTCGAACCTGCCGCTGCACGCGTTCCAGGTCATGCTGCCGTTCGGCACGATGGACCCGGTGGTGAGCGTGAAGCTCGCGCGCGCCGTGTACGACAAGGTGCCGTACATGGGCAAGGTGTTCGAGGACAAGTTCAACCAGCACCTGATCGCGCTGATCGCGGACAACGGCTACAACCTCGGCACCAACTTCGAATGGAGCAAGGTCGCCGACTTGAAGGGCAAGAAGCTCGCCGGGGCCGGCCTCAACCTCAAGTGGCTGGAGTACGCCGGCGCGGTGCCGGTGCAGGGGTCGCTGCCCGAGGCCTACACCGGCATGCAGACCGGCGTCTACCTCGGCTGGATCATGTTCCCGTCCGGGTGGGTCAACTTCAAGCTCTACGAGCAGGGCAAGTACTACACCGAGGTCGGCTTCGGCGCGATCACCTGGCACGGGCTGACCGTCAACAAGGCGCGCTGGGCCAAGCTGCCGAAGGACGTGCAGGGCATCATCCGCGAAGTCGCGCGCGAGTACGAAGCGCGCACGGGCACGTTCAACAAGGAGGCCTACCCGAAGCAGATGGCGCAGATGAAGTCGCTCGGCGCGGTGGTGAAGTCGGTGCCCGACTCGGTGCGCGTCGAGTGGGCGAATTCGCTCAAGGGCTGGCCGCAGGAGAAGGCGGCCGAGCTCGACAAGCAGGGGCTGCCCGCGAGCCAGGTGCTCAAGCTCGCCCTCGAGCAGGCGGAGAAGCTCGGCCACAAGTGGCCGGTGCGCTATCAGGTGAAGTGAAACGTGAGTCGTGAGTGGTGAGTCGTTAGTCGGCAAAATCCGGGAGGTCGGGAGATCGGGAAATCGGGAGATGGAAATTTCGCTCTCCCGCCCTCACGCTCTCCCGCTCTCACGGCGATCCTCCCGTATCCTGCCCGCCATTCGCTGGCTGATAGCGTGCTGATCCGCATCAACGACTGGATCGCGCGCGCGCTGCTGACGATCGCGGCGGTGCTCGCGTTCCTGCTCTCCTTCGTCGTCTGCGCCGATGTGCTCGGCCGCGACGTCTTCGGCCGGCCGCTGCAGGGCACGAAGGAGATAGTCGAGATCTCGATCGTGATGATCCTGTGGCTGCAGGCCGCCTACGCGATCCGCAGCGGCGGCATGATCTGGGTGGACGCCGTGCACACGCACCTTCCGAACCGCGCGCAGCGCGTGTGCGACGTATTGGGCGCGCTGCTCGGGATCGCGTTCTTCGGCCTGGTGTGCTGGGGCAGCATTGATCCGGCGCTCTACGCGTGGCGCTCGAACGAGTTCGAGGGCGAGGGCGCGCTGCGCATACCGGTGTGGCCGGCGCGGTTCCTGGTCGTGCTCGGAAGTTTTCTCGCCGCCTTCAACTACCTGCTGATCGCAATCGAGCGCACCCGCGCGCTCTTTTCCGGCAGCCCGCCCCCGCCGCCGCCCTCCGGCATCAGGCCCGAAGAGCGGATCGTCTAGCCATTCTCATGTTCGGCACCGGGGAAATGTTCGCGTTGCTCGGCATCATGCTGCTGATGGTGTTCGCGGGCGTGCACGTGGCGGTGGCGCTCGGCATCGGCGCGGTGGCCGGCATCTACTTCATGCACGGCGACATCACGGTGGTGCGAGCCTTCATTGCCGGCACCGCGTACGAGGCGCTGCGCGACTACGTCTTCGCCGTCATCCCGCTGTTCATGCTGATGGGCGATTTCCTCGCCAAGTGCGGCGCGGCGCGCGACCTGTTCGCGCTCATCAACCGCCTCGCTCGCCGGGTGCCGGGGCGCCTTGCGATCGCGACCGTGTTCGCGAACGCGGTGTTCGCGTTCGTGAGCGGGGTCTCGATCGCCGCCGCCGCGGCATTCTCGCGGATCGCCTACCCCGAGATGAAGCGCCACGGTTACGAGCCCAAATTCGCGCTCGGCTGCATCGCGGGCAGCGCCTGCCTCGGCATGCTGATCCCGCCCTCGGTGCTGATGATCGTGTGGGGCGTGCTGACCGAGCAGGCGATCGGCAAGATCTTCATCGCCGGGATCATTCCCGGCTTCATCCTGGCAGCCTTCTATTGCGCATACATCCTGAGCGTGGCCTGGCTGCAGCCGGAGCGGGTGGGCATCGGCGTGCAGCTGACGTCGGGCGGCGAGCAGGTGGACGCCGAACTGGGCGACGCCGAATTCCGCGAGATCCTCGTCTCCACGCTGCTCGTGATCGCGCTCATCGCGGCGACCCTCGGCGGCATCTGGCTCGGGTTCTTCACGCCCACCGAAGGCGCGGGCGTGGGCGCCGCGCTCGCTCTGCTGCTCGCGCTCTGGAAAGGGCTGAGGGCCAGGGAGCTGTTCGAAGTGATCCTCTCGGTCGGACGCACCTCGGCGCCGCTGCTGCTGCTGCTGTTTTGCGCCCAGCTCTACTCGCGCGTGCTGTCCATGACCGGCGTTACCGCGGCGGCCAAGGAGCTGTTCATCGCCTCGGGTTTCGGCATCATCGGCGTGCTGGCGATCATGGTCGCGATCTGGCTCGTCCTCGGCTGCCTGATCGATTCGATTTCCATCATCCTGCTGACCGTCCCGGTTTTCGGCCCGGTCGCCGCGGCGCTCGGGTTCGATCCGCTCGCGTTCGCGGTGCTCGGCATCCTGGCGATCGAATGCGGACTGTTGACGCCCCCGTTCGGGCTGCTCGTGTTCACGGTGAAGGCGGCGCTGCCGCAGGAGGCGTCGGTGGGCGAGATTTTCCGCGGCGCGGTGCCGTACTGGTTCGCGCTGCTCGCCGCGGTCGTCGTGATCGCCGCGTTTCCGAAAGCCGCGACCTGGCTGCCGGAGGTCGGGCTCGCCATCGGCAAGTGACCCGTCATCCGTATCTCGTGGAAAGGCCCCATCACTTGCCCGGCTCGAAATTCATCCCGAAATCCTCCGGCACGCTGGGACCCCAGGCGTAGAGGGAGTCCTGGGGCGGATAGTCCTTCGGCTTCCAGTCCGCGTCGCCCGGTATGTAGTCGATGTCGCAGAAATACTCCGCCAGGCTGCCCCACGGGTCGCGGATGTAATGAAAGAAATTCGAGCCGATGACGTGGCGGCCGAAGCCCCAGCCGTTGCGGTAGCCCTTGTCGAGCAGGCGGCAGGCGCCGACGCCGATCTCGTCCACGTTCGCGACCTCGAAGCTCGCGTGGTGGTAGCCGGGACGGTCGCTCTTCAGGAAGGCGAGCAGGTGGTGGTCGCTGCCGCCTTCGCCGCTGCGCAGGAATGCCACGATGTCCTGCGCGCGGTCCGACAGCCGCATGCCCACGACCCGGGTGTAGAAGTCGATCTGCTGGTCCAGGTTGGGTGTGAAGCGCAGGGTGTGGCCGAGGCGCCGCGGGCGGACCGCCATGTCACGCGGCGGATGTCCCGGGACGCCGACCCGGTTGAGGTGACCGGGGTTGTTGATCTTCCAATCCGGCGCGGGGAGCCACTGCGCGGGGGCTGCGGCCTGGACGTTAATGAGCACGCCATCCGGGTCGCGGAACCAGATGCCGTCTCCCGGCAATTCGCGCGGCGCGTCGAGGAGCTTGCTGCCGTTCTGCTCCAGCCGTTTCTTGAGGCCGTCGATCGCTTCCGCGCGCGCGCCGAAGCCGACGTGGTGCAAGCGCCTCTGCTTGCCCTCGACGAGGATCACCTGGTCCTGCTCGCGCCCGTGGCAGCGCAGGACGACGCGCCTGCCGTCGTCGCGCGCTTCCAGCCCGAAATCGGTGTAGAACCGCCTGCCGACGGCGGGGTCCGGCACCGCCAGGGCGATGTGCTGCAGGGAACGGACCGTCATGTTTACTTTAGCCTTTCGACTTTGGTCTTACATCATGACCCGTCCGCCGTTCACGTCAAGCGTGACGCCGTTCAAGTAGGACGCCGCGTCGGAGGCGAGGAACAGCATGGCCTGGGCGTGGTCCTCGGGTTCGGCGAGGCGCTTCAACGGCACGAGCGCAGCGATGCGCTCGACCTCGGCCTCGGTGCGCAGGGCGGCGACGCGCGGGGTGAGCGTCGTGATCGGCGCGATGGCGTTCGCGGTGACACCGTGAGGGCCCAGTTCCTGGGCGAGGTAGCGCGTCAACTGGATCACGCCGGCCTTGGAGGCGACGTAGGCGGGGGAGGAGGCCACCGTCACGGCGCGGCCCGAGATGGAGGAGACGTTGATCACGCGCCCGGCCTTCGAGCGCTTGAGATGCGGGATCGCCGCGCGCGAGACCAGGAACACGCTGCGCAGGTTGAGCGCGATGGTGCGGTCCCATTCGTCGGGCGGCATGTCCGCGACGCTCGAGAGACGGCCATAGCCGCCGGCGCAGTTGATCAGCACGTCGAGCCCCTTCAGCCCCGCCGCCACGCGCTCGATCGCCTGCGCGACCGAGCGCTCGTCCGTGACGTCGCACTTGATCGTGAGCGGCTTCTTGCCCTTGCCGGCGATCGCGTCGGCCACCCCCTTCATGCCCGCTTCATCGATGTCGAGCAGCGCGACGGCCGCGCCCTGCGCCGCGAACGCCCGCGCGGTGGCCGCGCCGATGCCTTGCGCGGCGCCGGTAACGGCGACGACGCGGCCGGAGAGTTCGGGATAAGAAGCCACTACTTCTTCTTGATCGTCTCGGCCCAGTAGAGCTTCGTCGGATTGTCGACGAGGATCTTCTTCCGCGTCGCGTCGTCCGTGACCATCATCGCGAAGAGGTCCACCAGCTCGCCGTCGTTCGGCATCCACTTGACGTTGGGATGCGGGAAGTCGGTGCCCCACAGCACGCGGTCGGGCGCCGCCTGGACCAGGCCCTGCGCGAACGGGATCGCGTCGTGGAACGGCTTGCCGCTCACGGAAACGCGCTCCGGCCCGCTGATCTTCACCCATGCGTTCGGATTGTCCTTCAACAGCTCCAGCAGCTGGCGGTACGCCGGCTGCCCGACGCCGTTGCGCGCCGAGACCCGGCCCATGTGGTCGACGATGAACGGGATCTTCAGCTTCCTCAGGAATTCGCGCTGCTCCGAGATGTTTTCGGCGTCGAGATGAAGCTGCAGGTGCCAGCCCATGGGCGTTATGCGCGCGACCATGTTCTCCACCGCGTCGAGCTCGGGATTGCCGCCGAGGTGCTTCACGAAGTTGTAGCGCACGCCGCGCACGCCCCCGGCATGCAGGCGCTGGAGCTCCGTCTGCGTCACGTTCTTCGCGACCATCGCCACGCCGCGCCAGGCGCCCTTCGAGGACTTGATCGCGTCGAGCATCGCGCTGTTGTCGGTGCCGTGGACGCTCGCCTGCACCAGCACCGCGCGCGACAGGCCGAGGTGCGCGTGCAGGGCGGCGAGCTTTTCCTTGGGCGCATCCGGCGGCTCGTAGCGGCGGTCTTTCGCGAACGGGAACTTCTTGACCGGGCCGAAGACGTGGCAGTGCCCGTCGCACGCCCCGGGTGGCGGCGTGTACTGGGGCTTTACCGGGTTCGGATCGGGTGCCGGGATGATCCTGACTGTTTTCTCGACCATGTCGTGGGGCCTCCTGGCCCGAGCGGGCCTGCGCGGTGTCCGGCACGAAGTTAACGCAGGAGCGGGAGCAGGTCAACCGGGCCGCCGTAACGGTCGCGTTGCCAGCCGCGAAGGGCGGATGGATAATCCGCCGTTCTGAATGACGCGTGATGAGTGATGGGTGATGAGTGATGGGATCCGTTAAGAAGCAGGCGCGGGCGCACCAGCCTCTGGGCGTGGGGCCGGTGGCGGCGCAGCGGGTGCTGAAGAGCGGCATGCCGCGCGCGCTCGGCGTGCGGCTCGTTTCGCTGACGAAGAAGAAGGTCGTGGCCGAGATGCGGGTGAAGCCGATGCACATCAACCGCGCCGGGCGCGTGAACGGCGGCGCGCTCATGGCGTTCGCGGACGTGGTGGGCGCGGCCGGCACCGTCGCGAACCTGCCGCCCGGGCACCGCACCGGCACCCTCGAATCCAAGACCAATTTTTTCCGGGCCGGCAAGGGCCCGGTGCTGAGGGCGGTGTCCGTCCCACTGCATATCGGCCGCACCACCATGGTGTGGCAGACGACGATCCGCAACCCGGACCGCAGCGTGGCGGCCATCGTGACCCAGACGCAGATCGTGATCCCGGCCAAGTCCGCGTTCTAGGATGTTAGGATTCGATCCGTCGTGCACGCATCGCTGAAGGAGAAGCAATGAGCAAGGTACTACTGGTCGTGCCGGAGGCGCCGGTGCCCGGGGCGGCGGTCACCCCGGGGAGGCGCGAGGCCGGAAAGGCCGGCCTGCGTTTCGGCATACTCGACAACAGCAAGGGCAACGCCGATCACCTGCTCCGGTTCATCGTCGAGGGCGTGACGGCCGCGTGGCCGGTCGCGTCGGTCGTGATGACGCGCAAGGGCAGCGTCAGCCTGCCGGCGCCGGCCGCGGTGCTCGATCAGCTCACCGGGGAAGCGGACTTCGTCATCAGCGCGATGGCCGATTGAGGGTCGTGCACGTCGTGGAGTGTCCACGACATGTGTGAGCTCCGGAAGCGCGGCCTCGTCACCGCCGTGATCGTCTCCGAGCCTTTCCTCAAGCTGGGGAAGACGCAGGCGCGCGTGCTCGGCGTGCCGGACCTGCCGCTGCTGCTGATCCCGCACCCGCTCGGCGGGCTGTCCCTGGAGCAGGTCGAGGGGCGGGCCGCGCACGCGATCCCGCAGGTGCTCGAGCTCATCAGGGGGCTTTCAAAATGACGAACCTCGCCGATCTGCTTGAGGCGCCGGGCGCGAGCCTCGAGTGCGACGACGATTTCGACGCAGTGAACGCTTTGATGCGCGACCGCGGCTGGAGCGACGGGCTGCCGATCGTGCCGCCGACCGCGCGGCGCGTCGAGAACATGCTCGCCTGGTGCGACCGGCCGTGGAACGAGCCGGTGGCGAAGGTGGCGCCGCGCTGGGGCGAGGCGACGCCGCTGCGGCTCGCCGCCAACGCCGTGATGGCGGGCTGCCGGCCCGAGTACTTTCCCGTGCTCGTGGCTGCGATCGAGGCGATGTGCGAGGAGCCGTTCAATCTCTACGGCGTGCAGGCGACGACGCACCTGTGCGCGCCGCTCGTGATCGTCAACGGCCCGGTGGCGCAGGAGCTCGCCATCAACTCCGGCCACAATGCGTTCGGCCCCGGCTGGCAGGCTAACGCCACGATCGGGCGCGCGATCCGGCTGGCGCTGGTCAATATCGGCGGCGCGATCCCCACCCTCGGAGACATGTCCACCTTCGGCGCGCCGTCGAAGTATTCCTACCTCGCCGCCGAGAACGAGGCGGCGAGCCCGTGGGAGCCGCTGCACGTCGAGCGCGGACTGCCGAAAGAGGCGAGCGCCGTGACCGTGATCGGCGCGGAATGCCCGCACAACGTGAACGATCACGAAAGCATCACCGCCGAGGGCATCCTCACCACCATCGCCGGCACCATGCTGTCCACCGGCGCGAACGACGTGTATTACGAGTCACAGCCGCTGGTCGTGATGGGGCCCGAGCACGCGAAAACGGTGGCGGGAGGCGGCTACAGCAAGGCCGCCGCGAAGCGCTTCCTGCAGGAGCACGCGCACCTGCCGCTCGGGCGCTTCTCGAATGAGAATATCGAGCGCCGCGTGCGCGTTACGTGGAAGGAGAAGTACGCCGCCGCCGGCATGGACGCGCCGGTGTACATGGTGCAGAGGCCCGAAGACATCCTGATCGCCGTGATCGGCGGCGCGGGCAAGCACTCGGCGGTCATCTGGACCTTCGGCGCCACCAGGGCGGTGACGCGGGCGCTCAAGCTGCGCGACGGGCGCTACGCCCGTTCCGTCGCGGACTTTCGCATCAAGTAGCAACAACTGACGACCAACGAGGACGGAATATATGAAGAGCTACTACATCACCTCCGTCAACGGCAAGACCGCGTTCGAGCCGCGCGAAGTGGCCAAGCCGCAACCCAGGGCGGGCGAGATGCTCGTGCGCGTGCGCGCCGCGTCGCTCAACCGCGGGGAGATTCTCGCCAGCATCAGCCTGCACCAGGTGCACGAGCCGCATCCCGCGGGCGGGGACTGCGCGGGCGAGGTGGAAGCCGTGGGGGAAGGCGTCACCGCGTTCAAGCCCGGCGACGCGATCCTGGGGCGCGCTCGCGGCTCCTTCGCCGAGTACGTCGTGATGGGCGCCGCGCAGGCGGCGGCGAAGCCGGAACGGCTCAGCTGGGAGCAGGCGGCGGCGGTGCCGATCGTGTCGGTGACGGCCTACGAGGCCATCTGCCAGTACGGGAAGCTCAAGGCGGGCGAGACACTGCTCGTCGCGGGCGCGGCGTCGGGAGTGGGCGTCATCGCCGTGCAGGCCGGCAAATACCTCGGCGCGAAGGTCATCGGGATCTCGCGCTCGGCGGCGAAGCTGGAGAAACTGAAGGCGAGCGGCCTCGATGTCGGCATCGTCGCGTCCGGCGGCGGCTTCGCCGACCAGGTGCTCGCGGCGACCGGCGGCAAGGGCGCCGACGTCGCGTTGAATCTCATCGGCGGCAGCGCGTTTCCCGACCTGGTGCGCTCGGCCGCCAACCAGGGCCGGATCGCGATCATCGGTTACGTGGACGACCGGCACCACGCCGAGATCGACCTCGAGACGGTGCACGGCAAGCGCCTGCAGATTTTCGGCGTATCGAACGCGCTGATGACCGCGCCGCAGCGGGCCGAGGCGATGCGCGGATTCGCCCGCGACCTGCTGCCGGGCTTCGCGGAAGGCAGGATCACGCCCGTGATCGACAGGGTGTTCCCGTTCGCCGAGCTGGCGGCCGCCAAGGCCTACGTCGAGAGCAACGCGCAGCTCGGCAAAGTCGTCGTGAGCGTTGCCTAGTCGATTCTCGCGCCGGAGCGCCGGATCACGTCGCCCCATTTCGCGTGCTCGTTGCGGATGAGCGTGCCGAACGCCTCCGGCGTGCCGCCCACCGGTTCGGCGCCGAGCGCGGCGAAGCGTTTCCTGAGCGTCGGCGACCGGAGGGCGTCGTTGATCTCCGCGTTCAATCTCGCGACGAGGGCTTTCGGCACGCGGGGCGGCGCGACCATGCCGTTCCAGGTGGTCGCCTCGTAGCCCGGCACGCCCGCCTCGGCGATCGTCGGCACCTCGGGCAGCGCGGGCGAGCGCTTCGGCCCGCTCACGCCGAGCGCCCGGATCCGGCCCGCGCGGGCGTGCGGCGTCGCGGAGTTCAGGCTCTCCATCATCAGGTGCACCTGTCCCGAGATCAGGTCGGCGATGGCCGCCGCGCCGCCCTTGTACGGCACGTGGACGATCTTCGTGCCGGTCAACAGCTTGAACAGCTCCATGCCCACCTGCCCCGGCGTGCCGTTGCCCGAGGAAGCATTGAGCAGCCTGCCGGGGTTCTGCTTCGCGTAATCCACCACCTCCCGCACCGACTTCTGCGGCAGGGAAGGCGATGCCGCGAGCAGCATCTGGTTGGACGCGATCTGCGCGAGCGGCTGGAAATCCTTCAGCACGTTGTACGAGAGATGCTTGACCAGGTTGGGGCTGATCGCGAGCGCGCCGACTGGCGCGTAGCCGATGGTATAGCCGTCGGGCGTGGCTTTCGAGATCAGCTCCATGCCGATGGTCAACGCGCCGCCCGGGCGGTTGTCCACCACGACCTGCTGGCCGAGTTCCCCGGAGAGCTCGGCGGCGACGATGCGCGCGATCGTGTCGGACGCGCTGCCGGGCGCCTGCGGCACGATCATCCGGATCGGGCGCGACGGGTAGGGCTGGGCCACCGCGGCGCAGCACACGAGGCAAAGCAGCAGGGCAAGGCAACGCGCGAACGGCATGACATCCTCCTTATCGTCTTTGTTGCGCCAGCGTAGCATATCAGTCACGATTCCCCGGACCCTAAGATGAACTACGGATGAACTACGCTGACGCATTCTGGCTCGACACCGCCGGCCGGCTGTTGATCGGCGGGTTTTTCGTGGTTGCGGGGCTTTGCAACCTGACGCAGCAGCGGATCCGGGACCACATCGAGGCCCTGGCGGGGTTCGGCGTGCCGCTGCCCGCCGCCGCGTTCTGGTTCGGGATGACGCTGCAATTCACCGGCTGCGCGCTGCTGCTGACGGGCTGGCACGCCGACATCGGCGTCCTGGTCCTGATCGTATTCACGGTCGTCGCCAACGGCCTCTTTCACCGCTTCTGGAACGCGACCGACCCGGCGCGGCGCAATACCCTGCGCCTGTTGCTGCTCAACGGGGTGGCCCTGCTCGGCGGCCTGCTGTTGCTGCTCCAGAACGTACGCTGAGCGCCGGAAGGCGTGACCGGTGATCCGTGTTGTAATACGCTTACGAAGGGAGGAGGGCAAAGCATGGGCAAGCCGACGCTGCCGATGAAGGGGGTGCCGAAGCGGCCGCTCAAGCAGGACGTCACGCTGCAGACGCTCGAGCAGATGGCCGCGCGCGTCAAGAACTGGGGCCGGTGGGGGCCCGACGACCAGCTGGGCACGCTCAATTTCGTGACGCCGGAGGACATCAGGAAGGCGGCGGCCCTGGTGAAGAAGGGCAAGTCGTACGCGCTCGGGCTCGACTTCAATTCCAGCGGCCCGCAGAGGACGGGCTGGGGCGGGCGCTTCAATCCCATCCACACCATGCTCGCGACCGGGACCGACGCGGTGGCCGGGACGCAGGACGCAGGCAAGATCCGCTACGCGGACGACATGGTGTCGATGCCGCTGCAATGCGGCACGCAGTGGGACGCGCTGGGCCACATCTTCTACCAGGACAGGATGTGGAACGGCTACGACGCGCGGCTGGTGGATTCCACGGGCGCGAAGAAGAACGGCATCCACAAGACGCGCGACCGCATGGTCGGGCGCGGCGTGCTGCTCGATATCCCGCGCCATCTCGGCGGCGACTACCTCGAGGACGGCTTCGGGATCGGCAACGCCGAGCTCGACGCCTGCGCCAGGGCCCAGGGCGTGGAGGTGCGGCGCGGCGATTTCGTGATCGTGCGCACCGGCCAGATGGAGCACTGCCTTGCGCAGGGCGACTGGGGCGCCTACGCGGCGGGGGATGCGCCGGGCCTGCGCTTCGAGACCTGCGAGTGGATCCACGGGAAGGAGATCGCCGCGATCTGCTTCGACACCTGGGGCTGCGAGGTGCGGCCGAACGAAAGCACGGAAGCGTTCCAGCCGTGGCACTGGATCATCATCCCGATGGTCGGGATCACCATGGGCGAGATCTTCTACCTCAAGGACCTCGCGGACGACTGCGCCGCCGACAAGGTTTATGATTTCCTGTTCTGCGGCCCGCCGCTGCCGATCACCGGCGCGGTGGGGTCGCCGATCAATCCCATGGCCATCAAATGACAGTGACGAGACAGGGGTGACGAGTGGCGAAAGACTTTTCCTTCTGCCTGCCGGCTTCCGCCTTCTGCCTCGCGGTTGCGGGCGCAACCGTCCTGGCGCAGCCGTATCCCGAGCGGCCGCTGCGCCTCGTCGTCACCTCGCCGCCCGGCGGCGCCAACGACATTCAGTCGCGCATCATCGGCCAGAAGCTCTCGGAGCGGTTTGGCCAGGCGGTGGTGATCGACAACCGTCCCGGCGCCTCCGGCATGATCGCCGCGGAGATCGTGGCCAAGGCGCCCGCCGACGGCCACACGCTGCTCGCCGGCACCAACTCCACGTTCGCGGTGAACCCGACGCTTTTTCCCAGGGCGCCGTACGAGACGCTGCGCGATTTCGCGCCGGTGTCGGTGACCGTCATGACCCCGCACATCCTGCTGGTCCATCCGGCGCTCCCGGCGAAATCGGTGCGGGAGCTGATCGCGCTCGCCCGGGCGCAGCCGGGACGGCTCAACTACGCCTCCTCGGGAGGCGGCAGCGCCTTCCATCTCGGCATGGAACTCCTGAAGACCATTTCAGCGGTGAATATCGTCCACGTGCCGTTCAAGGGCAGCGCGCTGTCGGTGAATGCCATGCTCGCGGGAGATGTGCAGCTGATGCTGATCGGCATGACAACGGGCCTGCCGCTCGCGAAATCGGGCAGGGCGCGGGTGCTCGCGGTGGCTAATCCGAAACGCTCCGCGCTCGCGCCGGAGCTCCCCACGATCGCCGAAGCGGGCGTGCCCGGGTTCGGCTACGAGAGCTGGTTCGGCATCGTCGTTCCCGCGCGCACCCCGCGACCGGTCATCGCGCGGCTCCACGAGGGACTGGCCGGCGTGCTGGGACAGGCCGGGAACCGCGAGCGGCTGGCGGCGCAGGGCTACGAGGTGATCCCGACCACGCCCGCGCAGATGGCGGCGAGGATAAAGGCGGACACCGTAAAGTGGGCGAAGGTGATCCGCGACGCCGGCGCCAGAGCTGAATGAACGGGCGAGGCCCGTTCGCTACCCACGACTCACGCTCCTGGCCCTCAGATGTGGGTGAGCCCCGGCAGCTCGTCCTTGTCCATGATCCACATCGCGTAGCCGGGGTGCTTCTCCCAGATGCGCGGTTTCCAGTCGTCGTCCATCTGGTCCATGTCGGCGTAGTACTCGGTCCGGCCGCCGCAGGGATTGTCGAAGTACCAGAACAGGTTCGATCCCAGGATGTGCCGCCCGACCGACGTGTTGGGTTTCCAGCCGCGGCCCATCATGAACTTGCCGCCGAGGATGATCTCGTCGATGTCGCGGACCTCGAACGCGACGTGATCGAACGCGCGGCGGTCCGGCCGGGAGAGCAGGAACAGGCTGTGGTGGTCGTGGGTCCCCGCGCAGCGCAGGAAATTGCCGCCGGGCGTGCCGTCGCTGAGGCGGAACTTCAGCCGCTGCAAGTAGAACGCGGTGGCTTTCTCGAGGTCGCCGCGGGCGATGGAGAAGACGATATGCCCGACCTTGCGCGGCCGCGCCCTGCGTTCCGGGTCGAACGGGCGGTTCATGCGCGAGGATGCCGCGGGAGCCCGCGGGGCCGCCGGCGCGGCCATCCGGAAACCGATGGCAAAGCCGGTCTCGTCGCGCGCATGCAGCCCGCCCTGGGCGTCGCGCCCGACCTCGCGATCCCGGCCGAGCTCCGCTCCGATCGCCTCGAGCGACGCCGCATCGTCCACGCCCCAGATCGCCTCGCGCAGCGTCGAGCCGCTCTCGGCGCTCGCGGGCAACGCGGGGTCCGCCGCCGAACGCACGAGGATGGACTGTCCCGACGGCATCCTGAACTCGGCGCCGCGCGCCCCGCGCTCGATGCAGGGGAGCCCCCAGTCCTCGAAATAGCGGATGCCGGCGTCCACGTCCTTGACGCCGTAGACCAGCGACTCGACACGCGATATTTTCATTTGCCCTCCTTGAAAGCGCTGGCGCCGGCCAGGTTCCGGAAATTATAGGCTTCCCTGCCTCTAGAACTGCTGCTGGCCGCCGTCCACGTATATCAGCTGGCCGCTGATCATCCTGGAGCCGGGGCCGCACAGGAACCGAACCGCGTCGGCGATTTCCCCGGGCTCGACGCGGCGCCCGAGCGGCACGTTGGACACGTCCGGACGCGCCGAGCGGTCGGACGCGCGCGCCGTGTTCATCTGGCCGGGGGAGACGCAGTTCACGCGTATCTGGTGCTCTCCCAGCTCCTTCGCGAGCGCGCGCGTCATCCCGTAGAGCCCGAACTTCCCGACCGACCCATGCACCCGCCGCTTCGCGCCGGAGAGCGCCGTCATGCCGCCGAGGGTGACGATCGCGCCGCCGCCGGCCTTGATGAGATGCGGCAGGCACGCCTTGACGCAATGGAACGAGCCGTCGAGCGTCACCGACGTGAGGCTCTTCCACTCGTCGAAGCTCATGTCGGCGAACGGCGTTTCCTTGCGCACCGAGGCGTTGAGCACCAGGGCGTCCAGGCGGCCAAAGCGCTTCACCACGCCGTCGACCATCGCGTTGACCGCCTTGGGATCGACGATGTCGGCCAGGTACGCCTCAGCCTGGCCGCCCGCTGCGCGGATTTCCTGCGCGACCTTCCCGGCGTCCTCCTTCGATGTGCGGGCGTTGACCGCCACTGCGGCGCCGGCCGCCGCGAGGGCAAGCGCGATGGAACGCCCGATGTTGCGCGAAGCGCCGGTGACGAGCGCCACCTTGCCCGCGAGTTCGTTGGTCGTCATGTTGCGGATTCTCCCTGTGAATGGCTGGCGAGTCTCGAAGCATATCCGATTCCGTTCTGCGCCGTCGCCGCGTATCGGTTAACATTCGGCAATTCACGGCCTGGACTGGGGTGCGAGGCGGGATGCAGGGATCGAAGGAGCTTCGCGAAAAACTCGCCACCGCGTGCCGGCTGCTGTACATGGAAGGGCTGATGGATCACGCGGGGCTGGCCGGCGCGCGCATTCCCGAGACCGGAAACCTGCTGCTCAACCCGCGCGAGATGCGCGGCACGCCGGGGCGCCATCCGGGCATCATGGCGGCCGACGATCTCGTTGTAGTGGACCCGGAAGGCCGCAAGGTGGAGGGGGAGAACAACCCGCCCAGCGAAACGCCGATCTTCACCGGCGTATTCCGCGCCCGACCCGACGCCATGGCGGTGTTCCACCTCCATCTTCCCACCGCGACGCTGTTCAGCGTCGTGGGCAAGCCGATATTGCCCATTGGCGTGATGGGGTCCCCCTTCGGGGAGTCGGTGCCGGTTTGCGCCGACGGGACGCTGATACAGCGCCCGGAACAGGGTGATGGCGTGGCCCGCGCGCTGGGAAACAGCCTCGCCGTCATCCTTCAGGGACACGGCGCGGTGATCGTCGGGGGCAGCGTGGAGGAAGCCTTCGTCGCCTCCGTGCTGCTGGAGGACAACGCGGTGCGCCAGTACCGCGCCGCCATGATCGGAACGCCGCGGGCGATGGAACGAGGCGAGCTGGAGGAGGCGCGGCGGCAGGTGTGGAATCCCAAGGTCGTCGCCAAGATCTGGACCTTCTACCTGCTCAAAGCGCAAGCCCAGGGCCTGCTTGAAGGATGAGTCGAGGCTTCCGCATATGAGCGAAGAAGCCTCCAAGGAGAAGAATGTCCTCGGCGGTCCGCTGCGGGCCTGCAGTTTCGATCCGGTTACCGGCTATTTCCGGGACGGATGCTGCGCGACGCGCGGCGAGGAGGGCGTGGCGCACCTGGTGTGCGTGAGGGTCACGGCGGACTTTCTCGCGTTCTCGCGCGAGCGCGGCAACGATCTCGGCACGCCGCGTCCCGAGATGCGCTTCCGCGGGCTCCAGCCCGGCAACCGCTGGTGCCTGCACGTGCTGCGCTGGATCGAGGCGTGGGAGGCCGGCAAGGCGCCCAGCGTCGTGCTCGAAGCGACGCACGAGCGAGTCCTCAAGTTCGCGCCGCTGTCCGCGTTGAAGCGCCACGCGCTAGATTTGCACTGACGTGCTGTGATGGTTGACCGGGCCTGAAGGGAAGGTGCTACCGATGAAAGCTTTTTTCGTGGTGCTGACGGCTGCACTGACGCTGTTAACGGCGGGCGCCGCCGCGCAGAGCGTGAAAGTCGGGGTCGTAAACCTGGCCCGTCTCGAAAGCCAGTCCGCGACCGCCAAGCGCGCGTCCGAGGCGCTGACGGCGGAATTCGAGCCGCGCAACCGGCAGATCGAGGAGTTCCAGAAGAAGATCTCCGCGGCCCGGGCCCGGCTCGAGAGAGAGGGGCAAAAGATGCCGCAATCCGAGCAGCAGGCGCTGGGGCGGGAGATTTCCGGCATGATGCGGAAGTCGGACCAGATGCTCGGCGCCCTCAAGGACGAGTACGAGTTGCGAAGAAGGGAACTGGCCGTCCGGTTCATCGGGGAGGCCCAGGCCGCGATCAAGGCCGTGGCCGAGGCGGGCAAGTTCGACCTCATCCTGCAGGAAGCCGCGTTCGTCCGGCCCAGCGTCGACATCACCGACCGGGTCTTGAAGGAAATGGCGAAGCGCGCCCGCTGAACTTCATTGCTTCTCGATACCGGCATCCCGCGCCACTTTTGCCCACTTGTCGAGCTCGCTGCGGAGGTGGCGCGCGAACGCCTCCGGCGTGTTGCCGACCGTCTCGGCGGCGTCGGCGGCGAAGCGCTTCTTGATTCCCGGCGAGTGCAGGATCTGGACCAAATCCGCGTGCAGCCTGGCGATGATGTCCCTGGGCGTCTTCGCGGGCGCCAGCACGGCGTACCACTGCACCGATTCGTAGCCGGGTAGCCCGCCCTCCGCGACGGTCGGGATATCGGGGACGATGGCGTTGCGCTTCGCGCTGGTGATGCCGAGCGGGCGCAGGCGGCCGGTCCGGATGTGGGGAAGTCCGGTCAATACGGTGGCCGCCATGGTGGCGACCTGCCCGGCGATCATGTCGATCATCGCCGGCGCCGTCCCCTTGTACGGGATGTGCACCATCTTGAGCCCGGCCATGGAGAGAAACAGCTCGTAGGTCATGTGCGGATAGGTGCCGGCGCCGGCCGACGCGTAGTTCAACTGCCCGGGCCGGGCGCGCGCGAAGGCGATCAGCTCCTTGAGCGTCTTCACCGGGACCGAGGGATGCACGACCAGGATGCTGGCCGACGTGACCGCCACCGTGATCGGCGCGAAGTCGCGCACCGGGTCGTACGGCACGTTGTTCTTGAGCGCCGAGTTGATCGCCAGCGTCGACAGCCCCATCAGGAGCGTGTAGCCGTCGGCGGGCGATTTCGCGGCGGCCTCGATGCCGATCATGGTGCCGGCGCCGGGGCGGTTGTCGATGACCACCTGCTGGCCCAGGCGCTTCGCGAGCTCGGGCATGATGATGCGCGCGACGATGTCGGTCCCGCCGCCGGCCGACGACGGCACCACCACCCGCACCGGCTTCACGGGATAAGCCTGTCCTGAGCTTGTCGACGGGACGGCCCCGGCCGCCGCCGCGAGCGCGGCGCAGATCAGGCCAGCAGTTCTGCTGAGTTTCATGGAAGTCTTCCTCCTGGTGTTGCCCCGGATTTCGCCGATTCACGACTCATTGCGGCTTGATGCCCGCGGCCTGCGCGACCTTGGCCCACTTGACCATTTCCGCCTGCAGTACGCCCCGGAACTCCTCGGGCGTGTTCCCGACCGTCTCGACGCCGTCGACCGCGAACTTTTGCTTCTCTGAAAGCAGTGCGGCAACCATCGCCTTGTTCAGAACAGCGATGGCCGACGCCGGCACCCCGGCGGGGGCGAGCAGTCCGTACCACTGCGTGACTTCGTAGCCCTTGACTCCAGCTTGATCGAGCGTCGGGAGATCGGGCAGCGCGCTCGAGCGCTTGAGCCCGGTGGTCGCGAGCCCGCGCAGACGCCCGCTCTTCACGTGAGGCAGCGAGGAGAGCATGGTCCCGAACATCACGACGACCTGCCCGGAGATGACATCGACCAGCGCCGGCCCCAGCCCCTTGTAAGTGATGTGAACCATCTTGAGGCCCGTCATATTGAGGAACAGCGCCGTCGAAAGATGAGGATTGCTGCCGATGCCGGCCGAGGCGTAATTGAGCTCCCCCGGGCGCTTGCGCGCAATCGCGATCAGCTCCTTCACCGTCTTTACCGGCAATGACGGGTGCACGACGAGAATGTTGGGCGCCGCGACGGCCTGGGTGATGGGCGCGAGGTCCTTCAGGGCGTCGTACGGCAGCGCCTTGCGGATTGACGGCAGAATGGTGAGCGTCGATAGCCCCATCAGCAGGGTGTACCCGTCGGGCGCGGCGTGGGCGGCGATGTCACTGCCGATGATCGTGGCTGCTCCTCCCCGATTGTCCACGATCACTTGTTGACCGAGCTGCCTGGAGAAGGCGGGCGTGATGCGCCGCGTCAAAATGTCCGTTCCGCCGCCCGGCGCGGAAGGCACGATCACGCGCACCGGCCTGCTGGGATAGCCCTGCGACAAAGCGGTTCCGGCTGCAGCCATAACCAGCGCGGCGCACAGCAATTGCGTGGTGCTCTTGGTCTTCATGGGCTCCTCCTCCTGTTATTTGTAGCGTATATCATACGGAAAAATCTCTAATATGCGCACGCAGCTCGTCTCGATCTCCACCGACACGATCTCCCTCGAGGGCGCGTTTCACGAGCCCGACGGCGGGAAGGCCGCGGGCGCGGTGCTGCTGTTCCACGGCAACACGATGAACTTCTACGTCGGGGCGCCGCGCTTCCTGCCGCCGGTGCTGACCCGCCTCGGCCTCGCGTGCCTCGCCTTCAATCGCCGCGGCCACGATATCCTCAGCACTCGCAACAGCCGGCAGGCGGAGGGGGGCGCGTTCCAGTTCACGCGCGACGCGGTCGCCGACAACCGCGCGGCGGCGGCATGGCTCGCGGCGCGCGGCTATCCCGCCCCGGTCGTGATCGGGCACAGCAACGGCGGCATGCTCGGCACGCAACACGTTGTCGAGCACCCGCAAACCCCGGCGCTGGTGCTCCTGTCCGCCGGCCGCGGCGGCGCGCGGACGGTGTCGGGCGGCCGGGAACGCCTGTTCGCCGGCGAGCGGGAGGCGGAGCTCACCGCCCAGGCGCGCAAGCTGGTCGATGCCGGCCGCGGCCGGGAACTCCTGTTCATGCCGGGCTGGTGGTGGGTGATCAGCGCCGAGAGCTTTCTCGACCGCGTCGGCACCGTGCCGGATACGATCGCGCTTGCGCCGAAGATCACGTGCCCGGTGCTCTGCATCCGCGGCGACCAGGAAGACGCGGATCGCTATCCCGCCGAGGAATTCCAGCGCGCGGCGGGCGGGCCGTGCCGGGTCGAGATCGTTCCCGGCTGCGACCACTTCTACAACGGCCGGGAAGATCACGTTGCCGGGATCGTGGCGGCGTGGCTCAAGGATGCGCTCAACCTTTGAATGGCGTGAATGGTGAGCCGTGAACGGTGAGTTGATGGGATCGCGTCCCGCCTCATCGGACAAGGTAGACGACGTCGTTCTCCCGCGCGTGCTCGCGCACCTTGATGCCGAAGTCATCCCGCGGCCCGACCTCGGTGACGGGCGCGTGATCGACTTGCAGGGACTCGACCCGCTGCTTGAAGTCGGACGTATGCCCCTGGATGTGGATCGTGTCGCCGACGCGCAACAGCGCGCCCGGGTCCAGCTTGATCACCGCGACCAAGAGATGGCTGAAGTAATGGGTCACGATGCCCACGCGCTCGCCCGGCGGAGCGGGCTTCGCAAGCGGCCCTTCCGGCTTCGTTGCCGGCTTCACCGCTTTCGGTGATGCGCGCCGGACCGGCGCCTTCCTGGCGGGCTTTTTCCCGGCCTTGACCGTCTTGCGCCCCCCCGGCCGCCTGGCCGGCGTCTTCTTGCGCTTGACCTTCGCCTTCTTCCTCACTGCCATGGGCAACCTCCCGGCGGCCTCGCCTGAATGATGGAAGCGGAAATCAGTGGCTCATCTTAGTCCCGGCGCGGCACGGCATCAATACGAGAGACGGGAATCTTGTCTATCCCGTCAATCCTGTCTATTCTCCGGTTGCGTTCCAGGCTTTTGGAAAGGGCGGGACATGCCATTCGCGACCCTCAACGGCATCCAGGTCAACTACCGGATACAGGGCTCGGGGCCGCCGCTCCTCATGTTCGCGCCGGGCGGCTTCCGCTCGGTCATGTCGCGCTGGACCGCTGCCGACGGCAACCGCGAGTGGAAGGAGATGGACGCGCTCGCGACGCTCTCGCGCCATTTCACGACCATCGCCTACGACCGCCGCGAGGCGGGGCGGTCGGGCGGGCGCGTCGAGCACCTGACGTGGGACCTCTACGTGCTCGAGGCGAAGGCGCTGCTCGATCTCGCCGGCGCGAAGCAGGCGATCGTGCTCGGCAGCTGCATGGGCGCCGCGCTCGCGCTGGCGTTCGCGGTGCGGCACCCCTCGGCTTGCAGGGGGCTGTACCTGCACTGGCCGGTGGGCGGCTACCGCTGGATGATGAAGGGCCACACCTTCTTCAAGCGCCACGCGGATTTCGTGCGCGAGCACGGCCTCGCCGCGGTGGTGAGGCGCGCGCCGCAGGGCGAGAACTTCTGGATGGACCCCGAGATCGGGCCGTGGGGCTCGCCGTGCGCGCTCTACCCCGAATTCGCCGCGCAGTTCGTCGAGCAGGACGTGGACCGGTACCTCGATGTCTGCGCGCGCAGCCGCGACACGCTCTGGAACGATACGATGCCCTCGGGCGCGAGCGGCGCGGAGCTCCAGAAAATCCAGATCCCGGCATTCATCCAGTCGGGCAATGACGCGTCGCACGCCCATTCAGCGTCGTGGGCGCTGAAGGAGCTGATGCCGCAGGCCGAGCTGTGGGACGTGCTGCCGCCGCACCAGAACGGGCGCAACACGCTCGAGCAGATCCTCGCCTTTGCGCGGCGGCTCGACAGCGCGGCCAAGGCAGCGTGAGGCGGGAGGCGAATAACGAGAAACGGATAAGCATATGGCAGCGAAGAAGAGCAGCGTCGTCAGGCGCATGGACCGGGTGGTGAACGACTTCGTCGCGCGCTGCCGGTACTTTCACGAGCCGATGACCCGCGGGCGGGCGAGGATGTTCGTGATGCAGCACCGCCTGAACACGCGGCAGCGCAACTCGGTGCTGAAGCTCAAGGTCGCGGCCAACTGCACCGACTGGGACACGCGCATCCGCATCATTCAGGCGTGCAGCGAGGAAGTCATCGCGGACCACGCCCACGGCGGCGGCCGCCCGCACTGGCAGATCCTGGAAGATCTCGGCGTGCGCATCGGGATGAAGCGCGCGGCGATCCAGCAGGCACAGCCGCTGCCTTCGACGCAGCTTTGCTGGGCGGCGTGGGACGGCTTGATGGCGAGCAAGCACTGGCTGGAAGGCATCGTCGCCAACACCTGCGCCGAGCGCGCCAACATTCCCGGATACGGCACGGGCCTGTTCCGGAAGGCCGGCTGGTTCGGACTCGAGCGCCATCGCTGGGGGAAGCTTTTCAAGCTGCCGGACGCGGACCTCGATTTCTTCGAGCTGCACGAGCAGGCCGACATCGAGCACAGCAACGCCGGCTGGCAGGCGGTGGAGCTCTTCGCGAAGAAGCTTCACATGGAGGACGCGGTGGTCGCCGCGTGCGAGAAAAACCTCCGCGTGTGGGAACACTACCTGAACGGCATCGCTGAGGCGGGAGACAAGCTCAAAGGATGACCGCCGCTTACTGCTTGGGGATCTTGGCCGTCTCGATCACTTTCGTCCACTTGGCGATTTCCGCGGCGATGTGCTTGCGGTAGCCCTCGGGCGTGTTGGGGAAGGTGTCCACGGCCATCTGCTGGAAGCGTTGCTTGAGGTCCGGATCCGCCTGCGCCTCGGCCACCGCCCGGTTGAGCCGGTTGATGATCGCCTTTGGCGTCTTCGCCGGTACTCCGATGCCGTTCCAGGACGTGACTTCGAACCCGGGCACGCCGGCCTCCTGCACCGTCGGGACATCCGGCAGGCCGGAGAAGCGGGTGCGCGTGGTGACCGCGAGCGCCCTGAACTGTCCGGCCTTGATCATGCCCAAGACGGGCGCGATGAACTCGAACGCCACCTGGATGCTGCTGCCGCGCAGCCCGCCCAGCACCAGTCCGGTGTTGGTGTAGGGAACGTGCACCCAGTTCACGCCCGCCATGGACTTGAACAGTTCCGTGGAGAGGTGCTGGGTCGCCCCGATCTGGATGGTGCCGACGTTGAGCTTGCCCGGGTTTGCCTTCGCGGAGGCGATCAGGTCCTTCACCGACTTGATCGGCGAATCCGGGTTCACCATCAGCACGAGGCTGAAAGTGCCCAGGGACGACACGGGCGCGAAGTCCCCGAGCGTGTTGTAGGGGAGCGACTTGAACAGCGCCATGCTGATCGCGTGCGCGTTGTTGAGCAGCAGCATGGTGTAGCCGTCCGGCTCGGCCTTTGCCGCCAGCTGGGAGGCGACGATCCCGCCGGCGCCCGGACGGTTGTCGATGATCACCTGCTGCCCGAGCGAAGCGCTCATCTTCTGGGCGGCCACGCGCGCCGTGATATCTCCCACGCCCCCGGGGCCGAACGGCACCAGGAAGCGGATCGGCTTGGTGGGATAGTTCTGCGCCGGCGCGAATGCGGGAATTCCCGCGGCCGCGACCAGCGCCGCGACCTGCAGCCATGTGCGTAGCATGTTGCCTCCTGATTATGGGTCCGGGACCGGAAACCGCTCTTCGTGAAGTTAGCTCACCCGGCGGGACGGGTCAAACGCCCCGTCCTATCGCCGCCGCCGCGGTGGAGCTATGATTACCGCCGCAACCGAAGGGGGATCCGATGGCACTGAGATTGCGCAAGCTCTCCTACGCGCTCGGCGCGGAGGTTTGCGACATTGACGTCGCCTGGCCGATGGGCGAGCGGCAGTTCGGCGAGATCTACAAGGCGTTTCTCGATCACGGCATCCTGCTGTTCCGCAACCAGGACGTGACGCGCGAGCAGCACATCGAGTTCAGCCGGCGCTTCGGCGAGCTCGACCGGCACGAGGCCTTGCCGCGCGACCGGCACCCGCAGTATCCCGAGCTGCTGATGGTCACCAACGAGCCCAAGTCCGACGGCAGCCCTTCCGACACCCAGTACACCGGCCGCCAGTGGCATTCCGACATGTCGTTCACCACCGCGCCGTCGCTCGGATCGCTGCTCAAGAGCTACGCGGTGCCCGAAGTCGGCGGCGACACCCTGTTCGCCAACATGACCCTGGCGCACGACGCGCTGTCGGAGGGCATGAAGAAGCTGATCGCCAATCTCCACGGCATCCACCTCTCCGGCACGCGCAAGCTTGCGAACGACAATACGGGCATCGAGCGCATGGCCGAGCAGAAGCGCATCAATCCGCCGGTCGCGCAGCCCGTGGCGCGGGTGCACCCCGAGACCGGCCGGAAGGCGCTCTACATCGGCGAGAAGGTCAAGCGCTTCGACGGCATGACGGAGGACGAGAGCCGGCCGCTCATCGACACCCTGGTGCGGCACGCCACGCGCCCGGAGTTCGTCTACCGCCACCAGTGGAAGAAGAACGATATCCTGGCCTGGGACAACCGCTGCGTCATGCACCAGGCGCTCGGCGATTTCGACGAGACCCAGTTGCGGCACATGGAGCGCACTACGGTCCTTGGCGCGCCGTCCGGCTACGTCGTCGGCGGCGGCTAGCCGGAGTAACCTCGTCGCCGAGGCGGATTTGCCCGCCTGCATCGCGGGTGACCATGCCGATCGCGAAGGTCGGCTCTTTCT
>MERD01000037.1:9712-13464 GCA_001771935.1 Betaproteobacteria bacterium RIFCSPLOWO2_02_FULL_67_26 | reverse complement strand
GCCGAGTCCATGAGCCGTGGCGGCTACCTGATGCCGAGCCTGCGCTGGGGCGCGCGCATGTCCGACAGCAGCGTGGTGGACATGATGGTCGGCGCTTTGACCGACCCGTTCGACACCGTGCACATGGGCCTCACCGCCGAGGCGATCGCGGAGAAATGGAAGATCACGCGCGAGCAGCAGGACGAGTTCTCGGTCGAGAGCCACCGCCGCGCGATCAATGCGATCGAGAAAGGCTACTTCAAGGACCAGATCCTGCCGATCGAGATGAAGACCCGCAAGGGCACGACGGTATTCGATCGCGACGAGCATCCGCGCGCGGACGCGAGCCTGGAGGGCATGGCGAAGCTGCGCGCCGCGTTCAAGAAGGACGGTTCCGTTACCGCCGGCAACGCGTCCGGCATCAACGACGGCGCCGCAGCGGTCGTGCTGATGGAGCGCGCCGCCGCCGAGAAGAAGGGGCTGAAGCCGATGGCGCGCCTCGTCTCCTACGGCATCGCGGGCGTGGACCCCAAGATCATGGGCATCGGCCCGGTGCCGGCCTCGAGGAAGGCGCTCGAAAAGGCCGGCCTCAATGCCGGGCAGATGGACGTGATCGAATCGAACGAGGCGTTCGCGGTGCAGGCGCTCGCGGTCTCGTGCGATCTCAAGCTCGATCCCAAAAAGACCAATCCCAACGGCGGCGCGGTGGGCCTCGGCCACCCGATCGGCGCGACCGGCGCGGTGCTCACCGTCAAGGCGCTCTACGAATTGCAGCGCAGCGGCGGCCAGTACGCGCTGGTGACGATGTGCATCGGCGGCGGGCAGGGCATATCAGCCGTCTTCGAGCGGTTGAACTAGACGCAAAGTCGCAAAGCCGCAAAGAGGAACAGCTCAATAAATGGAACGCCGCGCGAGAACCGCGCGGCGTTTTCTTTTGAGCGGTGACGGGATGCGTCCCGATTGGCCGCCGCCTCAGAATCCCAACTCACCCAACGCCTGTATGAGCTTCGTCCTCAGCGTGGCGTCGGCAGTCGGATTGGTTTCGAGCCAACGACGAACGGTAAAGCCGGACTGCAGCGCGCGGATTTCCTCCGCCTCCCACGATGCCGCGGTCTTATCGCCCGCCGCTACGTACACGGCCGCCAGGTAGACGCGCGCATCGAGGAACTCGGGGTTGCGCGATAACGCGTGCTCCAGGTTGACCCGCGCCTGCTCCAGGTCGCCGAGGAACAGGTAGGCCCGTCCGAGCAGCATGAAATAGAGATAGCCCGACTCCGGCATCAGGCGCATCGCGGTGCGCAGCAGCGGCACGCCATCCGCCGGGCGCCCGAGACCCGAGTAGATGGCACCCATAAAAGCATAGCCGTCGGCGTACGATGGATAAAGCCGCACGGCCGTTTCCAGATACTGCAGCGCCTGGTTGTGCTCGCGCCGATGCACGTACACATAGGCAAGCATCCAATAGGTCTCCGGAATGTCCGGGTTCATCTGGTGCGCAGTCCGGGCCAACTCGAATGCGCGGTCCAGGGCGGCGGCACCGTCCTCGGTCCACTGATTGCGAAAGTCCGCGGCGTAAGTCTGCGCGAGCCCTGTATATGCACGGGCAAAGCCCGCATCCAGGCCGATAGCGCGTCGGAACATTTCCCGGGCGGTCTCGTTCTCCGCTTTTCGCCGGACATGGAGCGCCGACTGCCCGCGCTGAAAGGTTTCGTACGCTTCCAGATTGCGGGTGTAACGCTGCGCCACGCGCCGCCTTTCGGCCTCGCTGACCTTCACGGGCAGCACTTGGAGTATCTTCGGCCCAAGCTCGTCCTGGATCTCGAAAAGGTCAGTCAGCGCGCGATCGAAACGCTGCGACCACAACTGTTTCCCGGTCTCCGCGTCCGTGAGATGAACCTGGAGCCGCAGGCGATCGTCAACTCGCTGGACAGTACCGGATACGAAATAGCGGACCGGTGGCGCATCTGCCGCCACCTCGCCGTTCCCCTGGCCGCCCGTGGACGCAACGCCGATGACCGAGATCCCGAATACCTTTGACAGGTCGGTGAGGAGGTCCGCCGCGATGCCCCGGGCCAGCAGTACTTCCTGAGGGTCGTTGCCCAGCGCCTCGAACGGTCTGATGGCAACAGTCGGTTGCGCCGCGCGGGCCATCCAGGCATTTGCGGCTACCGCCTGTTCCCGCGCGACAATGGTTCCGGGCTCGCCCTTCATCCACCAAGCCCCGGCGAGAGCGAGCAACAGTGCGGCGCCCCCCGCTCCTGCGAGCCACAGGAAGCGCCGTTTGCCTTGGATCCGCAGCGGTCCCCCTTCTGACCGAACCTGCGCGGATGGATGCTCAACCGACCGGTCTACCGGGGCGATCAGCCGGTAGCCCCCCTTTGAGATCGTCTGTATATAGGCCGGGTCTTCCGGCACATCTCCCAGTGCCTTCCGCAATTTGACAACGACCTGAGTGAGGGCGTCGTCGCCCACCACCAAACCGGACCAAACGGCTGAAAGCAGCGCTTCCCGGCTCACGACCTGCCCCGGCCGATGCGCAAGGTACAGAAGAACGGCCGTGGCCTTGGGCTCGATCTTCACGGTCTTGCCCTCGGCCACGAGCTGATTCAAGGCCGGCTCGACGGTCCAGCCACCGACCCGCAACCGCTCCGTAGCCTGTGCGGCAGGGGTTTCAGTGCCAGCGGGCATTGTTCGGCCTCAATGGAACGTCATTCCAACGTGCTGAATTATGCGGTGTTTTGCATCCTTCGCCAAAACTTAGTCGTTTGTTCGGGACTTTCTTCCTGAGTCTCCGTTACACATGGGTCGCAGGGCCAATCAACGTCTATTCGCGGATTTCTCAATAACAGGAGGTGGGTATGAGCAATTCAGCACGTTTCTTTGTGGGCCTTCTGACCGCTGCATTCATGCTGGCAGGGGTAACTGCGAGTCCGGCAGTGGCACAGGAGAAGGCGGCAGATAGGAAGGCGGCGAAAGCGAAACAAGAGAGCGTGCCGACAAAACTGCTGTTTGAAAACGGCAAGGTTCGGGTGCAGGAGGTGACGTTCAGGCCCGGCGATCAGGGCCCGAATATTCCGCGCCCGTTTCGCATCATCCGTGTATTGAAGGGCGGAACCATTCAGCGCACCCACCCCAACGGCAAGATCGACAAGGTCGTGTACAAGACCGGCGAGGTGAAAGTCTACGAGCCAGACAACCCCTTTGTGCCCAAGAACGTCGGGAAGTCCGACATCGTGCTTTACGTCGTGGCATTAAAAGAGCCAAAAAAATGATGTGCAAGGCATTGCTAGCGAAACGACGCGCGGTCATCGCGCGGCGTTTTGGTTTCCGGCAGCGCTGTTCAGAAAACGAACTGTCGTCCCACCGCCGCGGGCACGATGATGTCCTCACCGAGCGCGTTCGGGAAATACCGGGACGCAACCCTTTTCAGATTCGCGGAGGCATAGAAAAGGCGCGCGTCCCCTCTCTCGATGGATCGAACAGGGCGGGCGGTGGGGGCGGTCGAGCGGGCCGTTTCCACTCTGTGGGACAAACGCGCCAGCCGCGGCCGGGTGGCGGAATGGCCGGTGACTGATCCGATTCTCCCGGTACTGGTACTGACTCAAGACAACGCGACGGCCAAGTCAATTGCCCGAACGCGTCAGAGAAGCGGAGCAGGCGCCGGCCGTTCCGACAGGACCCGGCCAGCGGCTGCGGCCGCCGTGGCGCCGGTGCCCTGTCCAGTATGTGGCCATCGGGGGCGCACAAATCGGGGCGAGCGTCTCGCGGCGCGC
>MERD01000037.1:0-9685 GCA_001771935.1 Betaproteobacteria bacterium RIFCSPLOWO2_02_FULL_67_26 | reverse complement strand
CGATTCAACCCGCGGCGCGAGCCGCGACGACTGGAGGAACCCCATGACGAAGCCACTGGGCAATGAAGACCTGTCCGAGAAGCCCGGCGAGCGGGTGATCGACAAGGCCGAGCTGCCGGCGCAGGGCATCACCAACGAGAACGACGTGCTCACGGAAACCATCGCCGGCGAGCTGCAGTTGAAGCGCGGCAGGTGGGGCAAGTTCGAGGTGTTCTCCGACGAGGCGGCGCGCATCGGCGGCACCGACCGCTACCCGTCGCCGATGACCTATCTCGCGATGGCGGTCGGCTTCTGACTGCTCACCCAGGTTGCGCGGTACGCGCACATGATGAAGCTGAAGGTGGGCAACGCGAAATGCCGCGTCGTCTTCCGCAAGCATCTCGGCGGCTCGGTGCTGAAGGGCACGGTGTTCAACCGCTGGGAATCCGTGAGCACCTTCCTCACGGTCGACAGCGACGAGCCCGCGGACAGGCTCGCGCACCTCATCCGGAACGCCAAGGCCGGCTGCTTCGCCGAGGGCCTGATCACGCAGCAGGTGCCGCTCCACAGCCACGTCGAGGTGAACGGCAAGCCGTTCGACATGGGATGACCGCTGGTTCGCCGGCACGCCTCACCCGGCGAACCACGCGAAGGCCTGCCCCGGCGGAAACGGGACGTGCAGCGCCTGGCCGAACACGCCGTAGATGAACGCCGCCACGCCCGCCGTCATGGCGAGCGAGACCGGCCAGCGCTCGCGGCTCCCGAGCTTGAGCAGCAGCAACGTGCACAGGGTGCCGCCGAGCGTGAACCCCAGCAGCCAGATCACCGCCGGGTAGCCGACGATCCAGCCCAGGATGGCCGCCGTGCGGCGCCTGAGCTCGGGCGCCGGAATCCCGGGACCCGGCTCGGGCACGAACATCGCCGCACGCTGCTCTTTTCCCGCCAGCTCGAGGACGAGCTGCAGCGCCGCCAGCGCGAGCACCGGGAATCCGATGACCCAGGGAAAGAGGCCGGCCCGGGGGCCGAAATCGCGGCTCTGCCACAGCGCCGCGGCGAGGGCGAGGACGAGGATCAGCGTGAATAGCGTATTCGGGTTGGCGCGCGGGGCCGCGGACTTGCGCGGCGCGGACGGCGCCTCCCGGCTCCGCATCCACGCCTTGAGCAGCGGGTAGAACGCGCCCGCGAGCGTGAGCGCGATCATGACGAGCACCCACGGGCGCATCAGCCACTCCATTCCGTAGTTGTCGGTGGACAGGAACAGCCGGTTCTCCGCGAGCGGTCCCAGCACCAGGCCGAGAATCAGCGGCGGCCGCGGCCAGTGGAGCTTTTCCATCACCCAGCCCAGCACGCCGAAAAACAGCACCAGGTAGAGGTCCTCGAAGGCGTTTTTTTCGGCGAAGGCGCCGAGGTAGATGAGGAGCAGCACCGGCGGGATCAGCAGGCTGCCCCGCACCTGCGTCACCTTCGCGAGCTGGTTCAGGAACAGGAAGCAGATCGCCACCGTGACGATATTCGCGATGACGATCGTCCACACGAAGGAAAACGTCAGCCCGAGGTGGCCGCCCCGGCTCTCCGGCGTGAGCATGCTCGGGCCGGGAACCAGCCCCTGGATGATGAATGCGCCCAGCAGGATCGCCATGGTGACGCCGCTCGGGACGCCGAACGCGATGGTCGGGATCAGGTGGCCGCCGAGCGTCGAGTTGTTGGCCGCGCCCGGGCCGAGCACGCCCTCGACCGCGCCCTTGCCGAAGCGCTCCCTGCCCGGCGAGCTCTGCACCGCGTGGGCATAGGCGAGCCACTGGGTGACGCTTCCGCCCATGCCGGGAATGATCCCGACGTAGGCGCCGATGGCGCTGCACCGGAGCACGAGCCACCGGTGCCGGAAGGTGTCCTTGACGCCTTCCATCACGCCGCCCAGCCGCCCGAGGTTGGCCCGGGCGATCGCCGTCCGCTGCACGGCGAGATCGATGATCTCGGGGATCGCGAAAAAGCCGATCGTGATCGGCACCAGCCCGATGCCGTCCCACAGGAAGAGCTGGCCGAAGGTGTAGCGCTGCGCGCCGGAGATCGGGTCGAGCCCGACGGTGGCGAACATGAGCCCGATGCCCGCGGCAACCAGCCCCTTCAGGAGATTGTCCCCCGCGAGCGCGGCGACGAAGGTGAGTCCCAGCACGGCGAGCATGAAGTATTCCGGCGAGCCGAAGGCCAGCACCAGCGGGCGCACCACGGGGATCGCGAGCGCGAGCGCCAGCGCGCCGAAGATGGCGCCGACGAGCGAGCTCATGAGGGCCGCCCCCAGCGCCCGCCCCGCCTCGCCCTTTTTCGCCATCGGATGGCCGTCCATGATGGTGGACGCGGTCGTGGGCTCGCCGGGCACGCCGAACAGGATGGACGTGATGTCGCCGGTGGTGGCGGTGACCGCCGCCATCCCGAGGAGAAAAGCGAACGCCTCCGCCGGCTGCATCGTGAAGATGAACGGCAGCATCAGCGCGAGCGTGGTCGGCCCGCCGAGGCCCGGCAGGATGCCGACGGCGAACCCGAGCGCGATGCCCACGAGCATCAGGCCCAGGGTGCCCGGCGTGAAAACCTGGTACAGGCCCGAGGCGAACGCCCCGGCCATTTCGGCGAGCAACTCTCCTCCTCCCGCTGCCCCGGGGCCCCGGGGCCCGGCGGGATCGGCGCGGTCCCCTTACTTCTGGTAGAGCGCGTCCTTCAGCTTGGCGAGCAAGCCGGCATCCAGCGTGAAGACGTCGGCGACCAGCTTGTTCATCTCGGCGCCCGTGACGGGGTCGATCGAGAGCTTGGCTTTCTGCGCTTCGGCCAGGAAGGCGGGATCCTGCAGCGTCGCGTGGAACGCCTTGTGCAGCATGTCCACCCGGTCCCTGGGCGTGCCCGGCGGCAGCGCGAAGGGGCGCGCGAAGGCGCTGCTGTTCTGGACGCCCACCAGGATCAGCTTGCGCGCGTCGTCGGTCTTGGCGAGGCTGATGGCCAGCGGCACGTTGGGAATGTCCGCCATCGGCTTCGCGACGATCTGCACGACCGGGATCACCTCGCCTGAATCGAGCCCCTTGCGCCAGGTCGCCCGCATCGACTCCCAGGACCAGCAGCCGCCCGCCAGCTCGCCGCTCTCCGCGGCGAGACGGATGGCGGAGGTGCCCTTGTAGCCCGACACGACCTGCACCGGCAGGCCCAGCGCGGCATTCAGGATGCGCCCGGAGTTGTCCGGCGTGGCGCCCGGCGCGACGCCGCCCAGCTTCACCGGCGCCTTGGCGGCGCGCCAGCTTTCAATGCTGCCGGCGCCGCTGGCCTTGGTCAGCCCGCAGACCACGTTCTCCTTGACCGCGGCGCCCAGGTATTCGAACTTGCGGGCGTCGAACTCGATGCCCTTCTGGCCCAGCACCTGGCCGAGGATGATGGCGCCGTTGAAATGCCCCACCGTCAGGCCGTCGGGCTTGGCCACCTTGAACAGGTGGTTGGTCATCAGGATGCTGCCGGCGCCGGGCATGTTGTCCACGATGACGGTCGGGTTGCCGGGAATGTGCTTGCCGAGGTGCCGGCCGATCACCCGGGCGTAGGTATCGAAGCCCCCGCCCGCGCCCAGGCCCACGACGATGCGCACGGTCTTGCCCTCGAAGAACGATTGCGCCTGCGCCGCCCCGCCGAATGATACGAGCGCGGCGATG
This sequence comes from Betaproteobacteria bacterium RIFCSPLOWO2_02_FULL_67_26, assembly GCA_001771935.1. Lineage (GTDB taxonomy): Bacteria > Pseudomonadota > Gammaproteobacteria > Burkholderiales > SG8-41 > SG8-41. The sequence continues at coordinate 6,023 of MERD01000037.1, read as the reverse complement.
GCCGCCAGTAGTGCCGGAATCCGCTTGATCATGGGTTCTCCTCCTGAGTCCTGAAAAGTGTTCCGAACGGGAAATTCTAGCAGGGAAAGCGCACCTCGACCGGTTTTTGACCATCCCCCGCTTTCTGCCTTCTGCCTTCTATACGCGCGCCGGCGCGCGCGCGCCGCGGCGCTCCGTCGCCTGCGCGATTCTCCGCTCCATGTCCGCGATCCATTCCTCGCGCGGCTTGAAGCCGGGCGTCGCGCGCACGCGCTTCTCGACCGCCGCCCACAGCTCGGCGTCGGGCAGGGACAGGTCCACCGGCATGCGGTGCGGCTGGGGCACGTGCCACGGCGTGTGCAGGTAGAACTCGATGCGGTTCTTCTCGGGATCGAGGAAGTACGCCGAGAGCGCGTTGCCGTGGCTCACCGGCCCGAGGTCCTCCACGTCCGGCTCGCTCTTGATGTCGCGGTACAGCGCCTTCAGCGTCGGCAGGCCGTCCACCAGGAACGACATCTGGTTCACGATGCTGAACCCGAGATCGGCCGGCCGGCCGGTCGCGAGCACGAACTGGTGGTGCTCCGTGGGATCGCGCGTCAGGAACGCGATCTCGCCGCCGCCTTGCGTGCGCGGGCCGCGGTCGCTGACGGCGAAGCCCACGACGCGGGTGTAGAAGTCCACCATGCGCGGCAGGTCCGCGACGTAGATGCCGACGTGAGTGATCGAGAGCGAAAACGGCATGGTGGTCCTCCTCCGGTCCGGACAAAAGTATAGCTCACCATCCCGACCCTGTTCAGCGCTCGGCGCGGACGTCGAGTTCCATGTCCCCGATTTTTTCGATGGTGCCCTTGAGGTGGTCGCCGTCGGCGAGCCGGCTCACGCCCGCGGGCGTGCCGGTCGTGATCAGGACGCCCGGCCTGAGCGTCATGACGCCGGACAGGAACCGGATGTGCTCGCGCAGCCCGCAGATCATGTCGCGGGTGTGCGCGCTCATCACGCGTTTCCCGTTCTGCTCCACGTATATGGACAGGTCCTGGGGATCGGGAATTTCGTCCTTCGTCACGATCCAGGGGCCGAGGCCGGTGAAGGTGTCGAAGCCCTTGCGGATGTTGCGCGTGTTCTGCCGGCCGATTCCCCACGGATCGCGCTGGCTGAAATCCCAGCACATCGTGTAGCCGAAAACATGGTCGAGCGCCGCGTCCCCGGTCACGCGCCGCGCCGTCTTCCCGATCACCGCGCACAGCTCGCACTCGAAATCGACGTGCTTCGAGCCCCGCGGCAGCATGACCGGGCCGCCGGGCCCGATGATGGACGAAACCGGCTTCAGGAAGAACTCGGCCATCAGGTCGTCGCCGGCGAGCTTCGAATGGTCCGCCGATCCCACCCGCTCCCGCATCTCCGCCTGGTGGTCGCGGTAGTTCATCGCGGCGGCCCAGATGGCCGGCGGATTGACGATCGGCGCCAGCAGCTTCACGGAGCCGAGCGGCACCGATGGGCCGGTGTTCAGGCAGCCGCGCGCCGCATCCATCGCGGCGGGCCGGTTCGCCAGCGCCTCGATCACCTCGAGCAGGGTGTGGCCGTCCTTCAGGTGGCCGGCGTTGACCAGGGCGTCGCCGATCGGGTAAACCCGGTCCTGCTCGACCACGCCGGCGCGGCCGGGGGCGTACTGGCAGATCTTCATTTCCGTGAGATCGGGTGGTCGTGAAATCGGGAGATCGAATAATACTCCTGGCGCAGCCGCGCCAGCTCGCCGAGGCACAGGTGCGTGAACGCGAGCGCGCTCAGCACCGGCACCGCGAGGTTGAGGAGCGGCACGTAGAGCAGCGCGGCGAGCGCGAGTCCCAGCCCGTACAGCCGGCGGCCCGTGCCGCTCACGAGCGCCTGGAATTCCCGCGCGCTGGCGTGCTCGGACAGCGCGTCGTAGCGGAACATGCGCTGATTGAACCAGGCCGCGATGAGCGGCGGCAGGACGAGGGCGCCGATGCCCGTGAACCACAGCGGCAGCGTGACGATCCACAGCACGGCGAACACGGTGACCGCCGTCGCGGCGTTCCCGACGCTCCCTGCAATGGTGCCGCCCGCGCGCCGTTCGAGGCGCGGAAAGTACCGCTCGGCGACGAAGGGCACGATCACGGGCATGGCCACGACGTCGGTCACGAGCACGGCCGTGATCAGCATCACCGGCAGCAGCAGCGCGAACGCGGCGATCCCGCTCGCCCAGATGAAGATCGCGGAGAGCCCCCAGCTTCCCACCCAGTCGAGCCACGGGGTGGTCGCGATCCAGTCCGCGACGAGCCGCGCCCAGTCGTCGGCGAGCACCCACGCGAGCGCCGCCCACACCGCGATCACGGCGAGCGGCGGCACCAGCGCGAGCGCCAGGATGCGCGGCTCGCGCAGGTCGCGCAGCGCCGAGCCCAGGGCGCCGAATACCGGGGACATGGCGCCTATTTTAAGGGCCCGGCGGCGGAATGCGGGTACAATGCCCGCACCCTACGCGCCGCGCTCCGTAATGCCTTCCTCCCGCTCCGCCCTTCCCGCCTGGCAGAAACTCACCGAGCATCAGCACGCCGCCCCGCGCCCGCACCTGCGCGACCTGTTCGCGCGGGACCCCGGGCGGTTCCGGAAATTTTCGCTCGCGTCGTGCGGAATACTGATCGACTGGTCCAAGCAGCTCGTCACCGAGGAGACCCTGCGGCTGCTCGCCGCGCTGGCGCGCGAGTGCGAGCTCGAATCGCAGGTCAAGCGCATGTTCGCGGGCGAGCGCGTCAACCTGACCGAGAACCGGCCGGCGCTGCACGTCGCGCTGCGCGCGGCCGCGCCGGTCGTGCTCGACGGCCGCGATGTGACGGCGGACGTTCGGGGCGTCCTCGCCGCGATGGCCCGCTTCGCGCGGGGCGTGCGGTCCGGCCGCATCCGGAGCGCGGCCGGGCGCCCGTTCACCGACGTGGTCAACATCGGCATCGGCGGCTCGGACCTCGGCCCGCGGCTCGCGTGCGAAGCGCTCGCCCCGTACGCGAAGGCGCGGCCGCGGCTGCACTTCGTCTCCAACGTGGACGGCGCGGCGATCGCGTCCGTGATCGGGCGCCTGGATCCCGCGGCCACGCTCGTCGTCATCGCCTCGAAGACCTTCACGACCGATGAAACGCTCGCCAACGCGCGCACCGCCCGGTCCTGGCTGGAGCGGAAATTGCGCGGCAAGGCGGCCGCCGCGAAGCACCTGTGCGCGGTGACCGCCGACCCGGCGCGCGCGGCCGAGTTCGGCGTTCCCGCCGGGCGCGTGTTCCGCCTCTGGGACTGGGTCGGCGGCCGTTTCTCGCTGTGGTCGGCGGTCGGCCTGCCCGTCGCCCTCGCGGCCGGCATGGGACGCTTCGACGAGCTGCGCGCGGGCGCGCGCGCCATGGACCAGCACTTCGCGGGCGCGCCGCCGGAGCGCAACCTGCCGGTGGTGCTGGGGCTGATCGAGGTGTGGAACGCCAGCATCCGCGGCGCCGCGAGCCGCGCGGTCATCCCCTACGATGAGCGCCTGAGGCTGCTGCCGGCGTACCTCCAGCAGCTCGAGATGGAAAGCTGCGGCAAGCACGTCACGCGCAACGGCGAGCCCGTGGACTACGCCACCGCGCCGGTCACCTGGGGCAGCGCCGGCACCGACGCCCAGCACGCCTGGTTCCAGTGGCTGCACCAGGGCACCCAGGCGGTCCCGGCGGACTTCATCGCCTGCTGCCGCCCGCACCACCGGCTGCGCGGCCACCACGAGCGGCTGCTCGCGAATTTCTGCGGGCAGACGGAGGCGCTGGCGTTCGGCATGACGGCCGCGGAGGCCGGCGCGGCCATGCGCGCGGCGGGCCTGCGGGAGCCGGAAGTCCGCCGGCTGCTGCCGCACCGGACGTTCGACGGCGACCGGCCGACCACCTCGATCCTGCTCGACGAGCTGTCGCCGCGGACGCTCGGCGCGCTCCTCGCGCTCTACGAGCACAAGGTGTTCGTGCAATCGGTGATCTGGGACGTGAACGCTTTCGACCAGTGGGGCGTGGAGCTGGGCAAGCGCCTCGCCGGCCGCATCCTGCCCGAGCTCGGGGGCGCCGCCCCGCTGCCGGCGCGCAATGCATCAACCGACGGACTGATCAACCACTACAGGAAGCAGAGGAGAAAGACATGAACGACGAAGCCTTGAACATGAGCATCCGCAAGTTCCTCAAGACCGTCGGCGTGAACTCGCAGCTCGCCGTCGAGAAAGCGGTCCAGAAAGCGGTCGCGGACGGGAAGTTGAAGGGCAACGAGGCCTTCCCCGCCTCGATGGTGCTCTCGATCGGGAAACTGGGCCTCGAGGTGAAGTTCGACGGCGAAATCCGGCTGGAGTGACTACAGCTTGAGAAAATGCTCGCGGTAGTACTTGAGCTCTTCGATCGACTCGTAGATGTCGGCGAGCGCCTCGTGCTTGCCGTGCTTCACGAGCCCCGCCATGATGTCCGGCTTCCAGCGCTTCGCCAGCTCCTTGAGCGTGCTCACGTCCAGGTTGCGGTAGAGGAAAAAAGCCTCCAGCGCGGGCAGGTGGCGCGCCATGAAGCGGCGGTCCTGGTGCACCGAGTTGCCGCACATCGGGGACACCTTCGGGGGCACGTGCCCGGCCAGGAACGCGACGAGGCGCTGCTCGACGTCCGCCTCGGTCAGCGTCGAGGCTTTCACCCGCCCGGTGAGGCCCGACTTGCCGTGCGTGCCGCGGTTCCACTCGTCCATGGCATCGAGCACGGCGTCCGGCTGGTGCACCACCAGCACCGGCCCCTCCGCCACCGTGTTGAGCCTGGAATCGGTGACCACGATCGCGACTTCCAGCACCTTGTCGGCGTCGGGGTCGAGCCCGCTCATCTCCATGTCGATCCAGATGAGGTTGTTGGGGTCCTGGGGCATGCTTATGACCGCTTCGGCGGCGGGATTTTTTCGACGCGTATTGTGTCATAGTTCGCGTCGGCACGTTAACCCCGTTACCGGATCATGCACCCCTTCGGACTCGTCTTTCTCGCGGCGCTGGCGCTCGCCGCCGCCACGCGCCTGTGGCTCGCCCGGCGCCAGGTGAGCCACGTCCGCGCGCACCGCGCGCGCGTGCCCGATGCGTTCGCCGCGGAGATCGACCTCGCCGCGCACCAGAAGGCCGCCGATTACACCTGCGCCAGGACGCGGTTCGCGATGGCGGACGTCGCGGCCGGCGCGGCGGTCACGGTCGCGCTCACGTTCGGCGGCGGCCTGCAGCTGCTGCACGAAGTTTCCGCCTCGTGGCTGCCGGACGGCATCGCCCGCGGGCTGGCGCTGATCGCCCTGGCCGGCCTCGTGGTGGCGCTGATCGACCTGCCGTTCGACTACTACCGCACGTTCGTGATCGAGAGCCGCTTCGGCTTCAACAAGGCGACGCGCGGGCTGTTCTTCGCGGACGCCGCCAGGGGCCTGGCCGTCGGCGCGCTCCTGCTGCTGCCGCTCGCCGCGGCCATCCTGTGGTTCATCCGGGAAATCGGCGAAACCTGGTGGGCCTGTGCCTGGGCCGCGACGGTCGCCTACGGGATCTTCGTGCAATTCATCGCCCCGACGGTGATCGCGCCGTTGTTCAACAAGTTCTCGCCGCTGCAGGACGCGGAGCTGACGGCGCGCATCGAGCGCCTGCTCGCGCGCTGCGGGTTCAAGGTGAAGGGCCTGATGGTGATGGACGGGTCGCGCCGCAGCGCCCACGGCAACGCCTATTTCACCGGCTTCGGGAACACCAAGCGCATCGTGTTCTTCGACACGCTGCTGAAGCAGCTGGACCCGGCGGAGGTGGAGGCCGTGCTGGCGCACGAGCTGGGCCACTTCAGGCTGCGGCACGTCCTGAAGCGGATGGCCTGGAGCTCGGCGTTCAGCCTCGTCTTCTTCCTGCTGATCGGCTTCCTCATGCGGCAGGACTGGTTTTACGCCGGCCTCGGCGTCGCGTCCCCCTCTCCCGCGATGGCGCTCGTTCTGTTCATGTTCGCCCTGCCCCCGTTCACATTCCTGCTGCAGCCGCTGGGGGCGATGTACTCGCG
>MERD01000036.1:53367-53492 GCA_001771935.1 Betaproteobacteria bacterium RIFCSPLOWO2_02_FULL_67_26 | reverse complement strand
TCTTCGCCTTGTCAGACGGAGGAATCGAGATGCTTGTATTAAATCAGCGTTCTGCCACGCGACATATGCAGGTCGAGCGCCGTCCGGAACGTAAGCAGCAAACAGCAACCTCCTTATCCGTCCCG
>MERD01000036.1:27317-53318 GCA_001771935.1 Betaproteobacteria bacterium RIFCSPLOWO2_02_FULL_67_26 | reverse complement strand
TCCACGAGATCTCGTACCGCGCCTGCTTCAAGCCGCAACTGCCGGCGTACTTCATCGAGCGGCTTACGCGCCACGGCGAGGTCGTCTACGATCCCTTCAGCGGCCGCGGCACGACCGCGGTGGAGGCCGCGCTGCAGGGGCGTAACGTCATCGTCAACGACGTCAATCCGTTATCCACGATCCTCACGCGCCCGCGGCTCGAGCTGCCGCCGGTGGCCGAGATCGACGCGCGGCTGAGAACGTTGCGCTTTGCGGCGCGGCCGCCGAGCGGCATCGACCTCTCGATGTTCTTCCACCCCGACACCGAGTACGAGATTTTGGGCCTGCGCGAGTATCTCTACCGCCGGCGCCAGAACGGCGACGAGGACCGCGCTGACCGCTGGATCCGCATGGTGGCGACCAACCGGCTGACCGGACACTCCCCGGGCTTTTTTTCGGTCTACACCCTGCCCCCCAACCAGGCCGTTTCCCCGGAAGACCAGCTCCGGATCAACGCCCGGCTCAAGCAGGAGCCGGGGTACCGCGACATCCGGGCGCTGATCCTGAAAAAATCGATGCAGCTGCAAGGCCGGCTGAGTGCCGCCGAGCGGTGGCGGCTGCACGCGGCCGCGGAAGAGGCCCACTACATGATGAGCGAGGCTTCGAGCACGCTCGACCTCGAGACCGGCAGCGTTCAGCTCACCGTGACCTCTCCCCCGTTCCTCGACGTCGTGCAGTACGCACGCGACAACTGGCTGCGCAGCTGGTTCAACGGGTTCGACCCCGAGAAGATCGCCGGGCGCATCACCATGAGCAAGACGGTGGAGGAATGGGAGCAGGCGATGGCACCGGTGTTCGCCGAGCTCTACCGGGTGACCCGCGAGGGGGGATGGGTCGCGTTCGAGGTCGGCGAGATCCGGCGCGGCGAAGTCAAGCTCGAAGAGGTCGTCGCGCCGCTGGGCGCACGGGCCGGCTTCGAGTGCATGGCGATCCTGATCAACACCCAGCGCTTCACCAAGACCGCCAACATCTGGGGCGTCAGGAACAACAGCCTGGGCACGAATTCGAACCGCATCGTGCTCTTCCGCAAGTCGAAATAACGCCGCCCGCCCCGCCATCCAGCGGGGACGACGTCGCTATTTCTCGACCGTCGCCTTCTCGATGGCGAGCAGCGCGTCCAGCCCGATGGTGTCGTGCAGCGCCGCCTGCTCGGCCTTGCGCGTCGTGCCCGCCAGCACCGGGCTCGGCTGCCCGGTGGCGAGCGCGCGGTAGGTCTGCTGCATCGCGCGGTGGAAGGAGAACGTCGGCGTGGTAAGCGCCAGTATGCGGTAGCCGAGCGCGCCGAAATCCTCCAGCGTCATGCCGCCGTAGGTCTGCAGGCCGTCGCCCTGGACCGAGAACATGAACGGCGGCGGCAGCCGCTCCGCGATGAATCGGGCTTCCTCGGCGTTGCGCGGGATGAAGAACAGCATGTCCGCGCCCGCCTTGCGGTACGCCTCCGAGCGCCTGAGCGCGTCGTCCATGCTGCTCGAGCGCACGCCGTTGGTGCGGGCGACGATCACGAAGTCCGGGTCGCGGCGCGCGCGGACCGCTTCCCTGATCTTGGCCACCATCAGCTCCTGCGGGATCATGTGCTCGATGCCGATGTGATGGTGCGCGCGCTTGGGCAGCAGCTGGTCCTCGATCTCGATGGCGCAGAACCCGGCCGCCTCGGCCATCGCCATCGTCTGGTGCAGGTGCATGGGATCGCCGAAGCCGCACGCGCCGTCGAGGATCAACGGCAGCCTGCACGCCGCCCGGATGTCCAGGCCCGCCTGGGCGAGCTCGGCCACGCCCAGGTTGGCCTCGAGGCTGCACTTGACGTAGCCGAGCGCCCCGGCGCTGAGATAGAGCACCTGGAAGCCCGCCGCCTCGGCGATCTTCGCGCACAGCGGGTTGAACACCGCCGGCGCGAGGTACGCCTGCCTGCTTGCCATCATTTCCCTGAAATTCATCGCGGTCTCCCTGCTATTTTCCCGGCAGCCACGCCGTCGGGGCGAGCGCCTGCTCGTCACTGATGCAATCGAGAACAACCGGCTTGCCCATGGCAAACGCGCGCGGCAGCAGATCCTTCAGTTGTCCCGGACGTTCCACGCGGAATGCCGCGCAGCCCAGCGCTGCCGCCACCTTGGCCAGGTCGGCGTCTTTCTGGAACCGCCACAGCTCGCCGGAGCGGTCGTCGCGCTTCTCCTTGTACGCCGCCCGGACCAGCGGGATCTCCTGGTTGAGCGCGCCGTTGTTGTTCACCACCACCACGAGGTTGATGCCATGGCGCGCCGCGGTCTCGAGCTCCGGCAGGTGGTAGTAGAAGCCGCCGTCGCCGGTGAAGCACACCACTGTCCGGTCCGGCAGCGCGCACTTCACGCCCATTGCCCCGGGGAATCCCCACCCCAGGGAGCCTTCGCACCGGATATAGCGCTGGCCGGGCCGGGTGATGTCCAGCAACTGCCCGGTCCACATGCCGGCGTGCCCGGTATCGGAAACCAGCACGCCGTCGGCCGGCAGCGCCTGCGCGACCTCGCGGCAGATGCGCTCCGGCCGCATGGGCGATGCGTCCGATGCGAGCATCGGCTCCATCTTTGCGCGCCACCCGGCGACGAGCTGTTGAACGTGCCCGGTCCATGCCTTCGCGCTTTCGGGCTCCTTGCGCTCCGCGGCATCACACATCTGCCGCAGCGCGACTTTCGCGTCGCCGAGCAGCGAGACCGCGTTGGGATAGTTCCTGCCGAGCTGCGCCGCGTCGATGTCGAGCTGGATCACCGCCGTGCCGGGGGCGGGTATCCTCCAGTTGGCGGTCACCTGCCCGCCGGCATGGCAGCCGACGAAGAACACGAGGTCGGCTTCCGAGACGGCCTGGTTCGCGCACGCCCGCGAATACGTGCCCGCCACGCCGACTGACAACGGGTGCGTATCCAGGATGGCGCCCTTGGCGGTGAGCGAAGTGGCGACGGGCACTTGCAGTTTTTCGGCGAGTTCCACCAGCTCGGCCTGCGCCTGCGAGGCAACCACGCCGCCGCCGGCGACGATGATCGGCTTCCGCGCCCTGGAGAGCAGCCCAACGGCCGCGCGCACGCGATCCATTTCCGGGGCGGGACGGAACGCCGGGACGCGCGCGAACTGCGTCTCGACCACGGGTTGCAGGTCGGCCTCCCCTTCGACGCCCTGGCCCTGGGAGCCGCGCAACCGCAGATGGACCGGCCCGGGCGCTCCTGAAGTCGCCGCGCGAAACAGGTGGCGCACCAGGTCCGGGAAGCGCGCCAGGTCGTCGAGCTGCAGGTTGAGTTTCGTCACCGCGTCGAACTGGGTGAAGTCCTCCACCTCCTGGTAGGCGTGCCGGTAGCGGCCCGCCGTGGCGGGCCCGCCGGTCAAGGCGATCAGGGGTGAGCCCGCCATGTATCCGTCGCGCAATCCCGCCGCGAGGTTCGAAGCGCCGATCTGCTGCGCCATGCACACGCCCGGCCGGTTGGCCGCGCGCGCATAGCCGTCGGCCATGTAGGCCGCCGCCTTCTCGCCGTGCGTGAGAATCTTGCGGATGCCCAGGTCGTCCATCTCGGCCAGCGCATCCATCAGGATCGTGGGCACGAAAAACACGTGCGTGACCCCGTAACCATTGAGCATCTCCGCGAACAACCGAGAGCCGGTCATCCTGGGCATGAGGCCTCCCCCTAGTTCCGAATTCAGCGGTTCAATCCGCGACGGCCGGTGTTCCGGGCGCGATACAGGCCGCCGTCGCCGGCGGTGAGGTACAGGCTCGCCAATCCGGCGTCGCCGAACGCGCAACGCATCGGCAGGTCCGCCGGGGCGGGATGCGTCTCCAGCGGCGTCCCCGACGGCGAGATGACGTGGACCGCCGGCCCGACGCCGCCTTTCTTCCAGCCCGCGCACGCCACGATATTGCCCTCGCTGTCGAGACACATGCCCTCGATGCCGCGCTCCGCTGGCGCAAATACCATCAATACCTTGCACGACCCCACGGCGCCGCCCGCCTTCACGGGACAGGCGAGCAGCTGGCAAACGTCGCCCCGGTCCGCATCACCGTCCGCGACGTACAGCGTCTTCTCGTCCGCCGACAGCAACACCGAGCGCGGGCCCCGCGTGTCGTGCGTAACACGCTCGAGCTTCCACGCGCGGCGCCGGTCGCGCACGAGCCGCAATACCGATGCATGATCGAGGAACGGATACGCAGGAGGACCATAGGGCGGCTGGGCGTTGTAGGGATCGGCGATCCACACGCGCCCCTTGCTGTCCACGACGGCGTCGGCCGGCTGGTTGTGATGGGCTCCGTCCAGAAGATCATGGGTCTGCGCCGTCGAGCCGTCGTTGAGGAAATGAATGACGCGCCGGCCGCCTTCCTGCGCGCCGTACACCGATCCATCGGCGGCCACGGCGATGCCGTTGGTGCGCCCGGTGTACTGGCGGAAGATGTCCGCTTTCCCGGTGCCGGGGTCGTAACGCAGGATGCGTTCCTCCAGCACGGCGCTGAACAGCATCGCGCTCCCGTCCCACGCCAGACCGCCGGTCCTGCCCTTGCGCGGGCCGGCGACGAGATCGAAGGTCCAGGCCATCCCGGTCTCCGTTACCGCGAGGGAACGCCTGCAATGTTCAACCGCGTGCGCACCACGGAACCGATCAGGGTGATGTACAGCGAGCGCCAGTCGTCGTCGCCCCAGGCGATGTTGGTCGCATGGTGCCCCGGCGTCTTGACGCGCGCGAGCACCTTGCCCGAGAGGTCGTGCACCCAGATTCCCCCCGGAGCCGTGCAATAGACGTTGCCTTCGACGTCGCACTTGATGCCGTCGGGAACGCCGCGCTCGGGACCGGTGTACTGGTAGAAGAGCCGCCCCTTGCCCAAGCTGCCGCCGGCCTTCACGTCGTAGACGCGGATCAGCCGTTCGCGGCTGCAGTTCACGTAGAGCAGCTTCTCGTCCGGGGAAAAGCACAGGCCGTTGGGATAGACGAAATCGTCGGTCACGATCGTCATCGCCTTGCCGTCCGGCGAGATCCGGAACACGGGCTGATTGTCGAGATATCTCTGAAGATCGTCGCCGACCATGCCGACGTTGAGCAGCCCGCCCGGCGGGTCGGTGAACCAGATCGAGCCGTCCGACTTCACCACGATATCGTTCGGGCTGTTGAGCTTCTTGCCGTCCCAGCGCTCCGCGAGCGTTTGGCGCGAGCCGTCCTTCTCGAAACGGAACACCGTGCGCCCGCCCCAGCCGGCGACCACCAGCCGGTTCTCGAGGTCGAGGCACAGGCCGTTCGCCTTGACCGACGGGCGCAGGACCGCCTCCTGTTTCCCGCCCGGCTTCCACTTCCAGATGGTGTCGCCGATGATGTCGGTGAAGAAAAGCTGCCGGTTGCGCGCGTCCCACACCGGGCCTTCGCCGAAAACGATGCCCCGCGCGATGACGTCGAGCGGCGGGCTCTTGCCCACGATGCGCTCCCCGCCCGGGGCCAGCATGTCCACTTCGATTTTCAGGTGATCCAGCGATCCGTGCATCTGCGCTTCGCGAGCCGTCAGTTATCAGTCGTCAGTCGTCAGTCGTCAGTCGTCAGTCGTCAACAGGCCGCGGGCTACCGTCAAGCGTTGCGCTGGCGCTGACGGCTGGCGGCAGACAGCTGACGGCTGAATCTAGGACTTCTGGTAGGTGCCGATCAGCTCGGCACTTCCGAGCACGTGACCCTTCATTGCCTGCTCGAGCTCGGTCTTGGTCGGATTCTCCATCGCGGGCAGGACGGCATCGAGCGCGTAGAGCTTGTGGAAGTAGCGGTGGCGCCCGATCGGCGGACAGGGCCCGCCGTAGCCGGTGCGCTTCCAGTCGTTGAGCCCTTCCATCGTGCCTTTCGGCAGCTCGCCGGGCCGGATGGCCTCCCCAAGCCCCGTCGCCGCCGGAGGGATGTTATAGAGCACCCAGTGCACCCACGTCATGCGCGGCGCCCTGGGATCGGGCGCATCGGGGTCGTCCACGATCAGGACGAGGCTCTTCGTTCCGGGCGGCACGCCGCTCCAGGCGAGTGGAACCGAAATGTCCTCTCCCTGGCACGTATAACGCCCGGGAATCGCGCCGTTCTGGGTGAAGACAGAGGATGTCAGCGCAAGGGTCATGGCCGCGGCTCCGGATTCGCGCTCTCCCTGTTGATGTCCCGGTGCAATGGATCGAGTGAGTATATCCCAGCGCCCGGGTCCCATTGCACGGTTACACAATGCGGAACGGGGCGGGGGCGGCCCGCCCAGTTAGTTGACATGCTCAACTAATGGGGCTTACAGTGCCGGGCGATGCGCCGCCCACACGCCATCCGCCGCGCCCGCGCGCCGCGCGCGGACGACCCGGACCTCTCCCAGCTCTTCACCTACAACCTGAGCGTGCTCGCCAATACCCTGAGCCGCGGCGCGGCGGCGCGCTACTCCCGGGAATTCGGCGTGACCCTGATGGAATGGCGGGTGATCGGCAGCCTCGCGCTGAACGCCCCGCTGTCGCTGCAGCAGATCTCGCGCCGCTTCGACCTCGACAAGGGCCAGTCGAGCCGCACCGTGGCGGGCCTGCTGGCGCGCGGCCTCCTCCACCGCAGCGTGAACGGGGAAGACCGGCGCAGCATCGTGTTGAGACTCACCCCGGCCGGCTGGCGGCTCTACCGCCGCATCCTCTCGAGCGCCCGCAGCCGCAGCGAGCGGCTGCTCGCCTGCCTGGACGGGGAGCTGCGCAAGACGTTTCTTCGCGCGTTCGGCAGGATCATGACCGAAGCCCGCGCGGCCTACCTCGAGGAAAAGGCGCAGGCGGGAACGCCGCGCCACAACGGCGCCGGCCACGGCCGGGCCGCCTCCGGCATCAGAAAACCGCACGCCTGAAGCCATGGCCAAGTGGAGAAAACAGACTCTCGCCCGGGCGCTCGCGCGCAGCGCGCGGCTGTTCCCGGCCCAGGAAGCGCTGGTCATCGGCGGGCGCCGGCTCACCTACCCGGAAGTGTGGGCGTCGGTCAGGCAGGTCGCGGCGGGATTGCACGCGCTCGGCGTGAAGCACGGCGACCACGTGGCCGTGTGCATGGGCAATTCGATCGAGTGGGCGCTGTGCTTCTACGGCGCGGCCGCGATCGGCGCCGTGACCGTGCCGGTCAACACGCGCTTCAAGGCCGAGGAGCTGCGCTACTGCCTGAAGCAGTCCGACGCCCGCCTGCTCGTCGTCGCGGACCGCTTCCTCAATATCGATTTCATCCAGATGCTGCGGGAGGCGTGCCCCGGGATAGACAGCCGCCTTCCCCACGCGGACCTGCCCGGGCTGGAGCACGTCGTCGTGCTCGGCGCCGATGTGCCGCGGGCGGGAATCTCGTGGGAAACGCTGCTCGGGCTGGGCGGCAGGGCACGCGAGCGCGTGCTGCCTCAGGTCAGCCCCGACGACGTGCTGCTCATCCAGTACACCTCCGGCACCACGTCCTACCCGAAGGGCGTGATGCTCACGCACGACAACATGCTGCGCAACGCCGCGTGCGTGTGCGAGCGGTTCGATCTCAGGGCCGGCGATCGCTACTACAGCGCGCGCGCGTTCTATCACGTCGCCGGCACCACGCTCTCGCTGCTGGCGGCGCTCGTCTCCGGGGCCTGCCTGCTCTCCAGCCCCCACTTCGAGCCCGGCGCAGCGCTGCGCCTGATGAGCGAGGAAGGATGCACGCACACGTCCGGCAACGACACGATGTTCCTGATGCTGCTCAACCACCCCGATTTCGGAAAATTCCCGCTCCAGCTGCGCGGGGGCTGGGCCTCGGCGGGCCCCGAGGTCTCGCGCAAGGTCGTCGAGCGCATGGGTATGAGCGGGCTCTGCCAGGCCTACGGGCTGTCCGAGACGTCGCCCAACGTGTGCATGTCCCGCCACGACGACGACCTGGAGAAACGGATCAACGGCTGGGCGCACCTCCTCGAAGGCGTCAAGGCGCGCATCGTCGACACGGGAACCGGCAAGGCCCGCCCCCCCGGCACGGCGGGCGAAATCCTGGTGCGCGGCTGGAGCGTGATGAAGGGCTATTACAAGATGCCCGAGCAGACCGCGAAGGCGATCGACGCGAAGCAGTGGCTGCACACCGGCGATCTCGGCGTCATGGACGGCGACGGTCGGCTGCGTTTCATCGCCCGCATCAAGGACGTGTTCCGCGTCGGCGGCGAGAATGTCGCGCCCTCCGAGGTGGAGGAGGTGCTGCACCAGCATCCCGCGATCAAGCAGGCGCAGGTGGTCGGCGTGCCCGACCCGCGGCTCACCGAAGTGCCGGCGGCCTACGTGATCCTGCGGGAGGGCGCGGCCGCCGCGCCGGAGGAAATCATCGCCTGGAGCCGCGGCCGCATGGCAAACTTCCGCGTGCCTCGCTACCTGAAGATCGTGGACACGTTCGACGACATCGGCATGACCGGCAGCGCCAAGGTGCAGAAGAACAAGCTGCGCGCGCAGGCGCTGATCGATTTCAATCTGCAGGACCGTGCGGCGGGCGCGGCATGAATCACAACCAGGAGAACTTGCAATGCCAGATCTCATGAAACAATCTCCGCTCGGCAGGTATCTCGAGCACTGCAAGAAAGGCGAACTCGCCTACCAGGTGGATGCGGACGGCAAGGCGGTGTTCTACCCGCGCGCCGTGGCGCCCGGCACCGGCAGCGACAAGCTCGAGTGGCGGGTCTCCAAGGGCCTCGGGACGGTTCATGCCACGACGGCCGTGTTCACCAGGGATCAACCACCGCACAACGTGGCGCTGATCGACCTCGACGAGGGCTTCCGCATGATGAGCCGGGTGGAAGACATCGACCCGGTCCAGGTGAAAATCGGCATGCGGGTGCAGGTGAGAATGCACCCGGGCGACGACAAGCAGCCGCCCTACCCCGTGTTCGCGCCGGCGGGAGGTGGAAAGTGAGCGCGCTCAGGAGAGGCAGCGTCGCCGTCGTCGGCGCCGCGGAATCCGATCTCGGCCAGGTCGCGCCCCACACCAGCCCCGTCGATCTCATGGCGCAGGCCACGATGCGCGCCCTGGACGACTGCGGGCTCAAGCTCTCCGATATCGACGGGATATTTTCAGCGGCCACCCAGGTGCGCACCGCGCCGATGACGCTTGCGGAATACCTGCGCATCAAGCCCGGGTACTTCGACGGCACGGCCATCGGCGGCTCCTCCTTCATGACCCACGTCGCGCACGCGCAGGCCGCCATCGAGCACGGGCTGTGCGAGGTTGCGCTGATCGCCTACGGCAGCACCCAGCGCTCGGTCTCGCGCGCGGCGGCCTCGCCCCGCGAGTACAACCCGTACGAGAGCCCGTACCGCCCCTTCATGCCGTCGTCGGCCTACGCCATGGCGGCCTCGCGCCACATGCACCAGTACGGCACCACCCGCGAGCAACTCGCGGAAGTCGCGGTGGCCGCCCGCAAGTGGGCCCTGCTGAACCCGAAGGCGTGGGAGAAGGAGCCGCTCACCGTCGAGCAGGTCCTGAAGTCGCGCATGGTGAGCTACCCGCTCACGGTGCGCGACTGCTGCCTGGTGGTCGACGGCGGCGGCGCGGTGATCCTGACCTCCGCGGCGCGCGCGAAATCGCTCAGGAAGAAGCCGGCGTACGTGCTGGGCGTGGGCGAATCGTTGAGCCACGCTTCCATCTCGAGCATGCCGGACCTCACCGTCACCGCCGCGGCGGAATCGGGTCCCAAGGCCTGCAGGATGGCCGGACTGAAGCCTTCGGACATCAACATGCTTTCGCTCTACGACGCGTTCACGATCACGCCGATCCTGTTCCTGGAGGACCTGGGGTTCTGCCCCAAGGGCGAAGGCGGGCGCTTCGTGTCGAACGGCAGGATCGCCCCGGGCGGCAAGCTCGCCGTCAATACCAGTGGCGGCGGGCTGTCCTACTGCCACCCCGGCATGTACGGCCTGCTGGTCATCATCGAGGCGGTGCGGCAGGTGCGCGGCGAGTGCGAAAAGCGCCAGGTGAAGGACTGCGAAGTCGCCCTCGCGCACGGCAATGGCGGGGTGCTCTCGAGCCAGTGCACGGTGATCTTCGGGGGCGCATCGACGGTCTGAGCGCGATGGCGATCCACTACGAGAAGCTGGTCCGCTGGGAAATTCCCGAGGTCGAGCAGCACCTGACCCGGCGCGACACCATCCTCTACGCGCTCGGTGTCGGTCTTGGCGCCGATCCCTGCGACGCCGACCAGCTCCGCTTCGTGTACGAGAACGGCCTGCAAGCCCTGCCGACGATGGCGATCGTTCTCGGCTACCCGGGCCCGTGGCACGCGCATCCCGACACCGGCATCACGCGCAGCCACGTCGTGCACGGCGAGCAGGGCCTGCGCATCGTGAAGCCGCTGCCGGTGGAGGGCGACATCCTCGGCAAGACGCGCGTGACCGGCGTGGTGGACAAGGGCAAGGACAAGGGCGCGCTGGTGATGACGGAATGCACGGTACGCGAGAAGGCGAGCGGCGAGGTCGTCTGCACGCTCACGTCCACCACCTTCTGTCGCGCCGACGGCGGTTTCAGCGGGCCGAGCGGACCGGTCAAGGCGCCGCGCGAGATCCCGGAGTCGCCGCCGCAGCACGTGTGCGACCTCCCCACCCTGCCCCAGGCCGCGTTGATCTACCGCCTGTCGGGAGACTACAACCCGCTGCACGCCGACCCTGCGTACGCGAAGAAGGCCGGCTTCAGGATGCCCATCCTGCACGGCCGCTGCACGTTCAGCGTCGCGGGGCACGCGATCCTGAAGACCTTGTGCGGCTACGACCCGTCGCGCTTGGTCGCGATGGAGGGGCGTTTTTCCTCCCCGGTCTATCCGGGCGAAACGATACGCACGGAGATGTGGCGGGACGGCAACGTGGTTTCGTTCCGTTCGACCGTTCCCGCGCGGGGCGTGACGGTGCTCGACAACGGGCGCGCTGAAATACGGTGATGGGTGATGGGTGATGAGTCCAGCTACGGCAAAGGAAGGATGAACATGGCCAGGATGGTTGACGGAAAAGTAGTGGTGGTGACGGGCGCGGGACGCGGGATCGGCGCCGCAATCGCCAGGCTGATGGCGCGACACGGCGCGAAGGTCGTGGTGAACGACGTCGGGGTCGGCCTGGCGGGTGAAGGCGGCGACAAGACACCGGCGCAGGAAGTCGTCGCCGAGATCAAGAAAGCCGGAGGCGAGGCGGTTGCCAGTTCCGACAGCGTCGCGGAGTTCGCCTCGGCGGGCAGGATCATCCAGTGCGCCGTGGACACCTTCGGGCGCATCGACTGCGTGGTCAACAACGCCGGCATCCTGCGCGACGTGATCTTCCACAAGATGGCCGAGGACGACTGGGACTCGGTCGTGAAGGTCATGCTGAAGGGCGCGTTCAACACCTGCCGCCACGCGGCGGACCACTTCCGCAAGCAGGAGTCGGGCAGTTTCGTGCAGATGACCTCGACCTCGGGGCTGGTCGGGGCCATGGGCCAGGTCAACTACGGCGCCGCCAAGCTCGGCCTCGTCGGCCTGTCGAAGAACATCTCGATCGACATGCAGCGCTTCAACGTGCGCTCGAACTGCATCGCGCCGGTCGCGTGGACGCGCATGACGGCCTCCATCCCTTCCAAGGATCCCGCCGCCGCCCGGCGCATCGAGCAGCGCAAGCAGGTCACGCCGGAGCACAACGCCCCGCTCGCCGTGTTTCTCGCGAGCGACGCCGCGAAGGAGGTCACCGGCCAGGTGTTCTCGGTGCGCAAGAACGAGATCTTCCTCATGAGCCAGTCGCGCCCGCTGCGCGGCATCCACCGCGCCGAAGGCTGGACGCCCGAGACCTGCGCCGGGCACATGCTGCCGGCGCTGAAGAGCTGGTTCTTCCCGCTCGACCGGACGGCGGACGTGTTTCCCTGGGATTCAATTTGAAGATCCTGAACCGCCGAGGCGCCGGGAGAAACATGAAACAAGAAGCCATGAATGTGAGGTTCGAGAAAGACGGGGCGATCGCCACGCTGACGCTGGACCGGCCGGAGCGCCTGAACGCGATGGCCGACCCGATGTGGGACGCGCTGTATGAGCACCTCGGAACGATCGCCGCGGACGACGGGGTCCGCGCCGTGATCCTGACCGGCGCGGGGCGCGCCTTCTGTTCCGGCGGCGACGTCACGGGGATGGCGAAGTCGGACGTGGTAGCGGGCCGGAAGCGCTCGCAACGCCGCCACCGCGCCGTCCAGGCGCTCTACAGCCTGGAACAGCCGGTCATTGCCGCCGTGCGCGGCCCGGTATACGGGATCGGCAATGCGCTGGCGCTGGCCTGCGACCTCGTCGTCGCCTCGGAAACCGCGAAGTTCTCCATGGCCTTCAAGAAGGTCGGCGTGGTGCCCGACGGCGGCGCCGTTTTCTTCCTGACGCAGATCCTCGGCATTGCGCGCGCCAAGGACCTCGTCTACACGGCGCGCGTCGTAGCCGCCGACGAGGCCCTCAGGCTGGGGCTGGTGGTGCGCGTCGTGCCCGACGACAAGCTCGATGGCGAGGCGCGCGCGCTGGCCGCCGAGATGGCGGAGTCCGCGACCTACGCCCTCGCGCTCGCCAAGAAGATGTTTCATTCGATGTGCGTGCCGACTCTCGAGCAGCTGCTGGAGCTGGAAACGCTCGCCTCCGGCGCCGCACGGCTCACGCACGACCACAAGGAGGGGGTGGAGGCGTTCAAGGAAAAGCGGCCTCCCAAGTTCCAAGGGCGGTGATGAGTGATGGGTTATGGGTGATGGGGAATAAAAGATGAAACTGCACTGGTCGCCGCGATCGCCGTTCGTGCGCAAGGTGATGATCTTCGCGCACGAGGTCGGCCTGGCCGGGCGCATCGAGACGGTGCGCACGCGGGCGGCGATGACGCAGCCCAATCGCGACCTGATGCGCATCAACCCCCTCGGCAAGATCCCTACTCTCGTCACCGACCAGGGCGAGGTGCTCTTCGATTCGACCGTCATCTGCGAATACCTCGACAGCCTGCACGGCGGGCCCCGGTATTTCCCGCAGGCCCCGGGCGAGCGCTGGCAGGCCCTGCGCTGGCACGCGCTCGCCGACAACATGCTCGACAACCTGGTGCTCTGGCGCAACGAGCTGATCCGGCCGCAGCCGCAGCAATCCCCGGAGATCCTCGCGGCGTTCGACCTCAAGATCCGCGCGGCCCTGGCGATGCTGGACACCGAAGCCGCGGCGCTCGGCACGGCCCCGATCGGCATCGGCCATGTCGGCATCGGCTGCGCGCTGGGCTACATCGACTTCCGCTTTCCGGAGCTGGCCTGGCGCGACGGTCACAAGAGGATCGCGGCGTGGTACGAAACCTTCTCCCAGCGGCCCTCCATCCGCAACACCGTGCCGGTGGACGAATGACGACACCCGTAACGCGCAGTATCGTGGAGCGCGGCGAGGTCCGCATCGAATTGCTGTCCCAGGGCCGCGGCCCCCTGGTCGTGATGATTCCCTCGCTCGGTCGCCCCGCCGGGGATTTCGACGACCTGTCGCGGCGCCTCGCGGAGGCCGGCTACCGCACGCTGTGCCCGCAGCCGCGCGGCATCGGCAAGAGCCGGGGGCCCATGCACGGCATCACGCTTCACGATTTCGCACGCGACGTGGCCGCCGTGATCGAGAGCGACGGCGGCGGGCCTGCGGTGATGGCCGGTCACGCTTTCGGCAACTTCGTTGCGCGCGCGACGGCCGCCGATTTTCCGGGCCTGGTGAAGGCCGTCGTGCTGCTCGGGGCAACGCATGTCTGGCCGGTGCCGCCCGACGTCCGCGCCTCCATCAACAAGAGCCACGACATGTCGCTGCCCGAGGCGGAGCGCATCCGCGCCATGGAGCACGCGTTTTTCGCGCCCGGCAACGACCCGCGCGTCTGGCTGGGCGACTGGCACGAGGACGTCATGCACGCCGAGCGCGCGGCGACCGAAGCGACGCCGCGGGAGGAATGGTGGCACGCCGGCACGGCCCCGGTTCTCGACGTGCAGCCGGAACGGGACGTGATGACGCCGCCCGAGACGCGCAACCGCTATCGCGACGAGTTCGGCGCGGACCGCGTGACGATGACGGTGATCCCGGGCGCCGGGCACGCCCTGCTCCCTGAGCAACCGGAAGCGGTTGCTCAGGCCGTCCTCGCGTACTTGAACCAGCTCGGACGGCGTGACTCGTGACGGGTGGCTCGTGACTCGACCTGAACGACAAGACCCGCCGGCGCGCGTGGACCTCTCGCGCTTCCTGAACCCGCGCGGGGTGGCGGTGGTCGGCGTGTCCGCCGATCCCACGCGCATCGGCGGCCAGGCGTTGAAGCTCCTCGTCGATTTCGGATATCAAGGCAGGATCTACCCCGTCAACCCGAAATACCCCGAGGTCGGCGGACTGCCCTGCTACCCGGATCTGGGCGCGGTGCCCAGGCCCTGCGACCTGGCGTTGATCGCGCTCTCCGCATCCCAGGTCGCGGGCGCGATCGAGCAGGCAGGCCGCGCCGGCATTCCGTTCGCGCTCGTGCTCGCCGGCGGGTTCAGCGAGGTCGGCGACAAGGGAAAACGCCTGCAGGCGGAGCTGGTCGAGGCGGCGCGCAAGGCGAACGTGCGCATGGTGGGCCCGAACTGCCTCGGCATCCTCAACCTCAAGGACAACGCGCGCATCGGCTTCGGCGGGACCGCGCACCTGAAGACGCTCAAGCCCGGGCCGATGGCGATGGTCACGCAGAGCGGCGGCTTCGGGTTCGGCGTGATGGCGACCGCCGCTTATTTCGGCGTCGGCTGCAATTACGCGATTTCGAGCGGCAACGAGGCCGACCTCACGCTGCTCGACTGGGTTGCCGACCTGATCGAGCGTCCCGAGGTCGGGATCGTCGTCGCGTTCATGGAAGGGATCAACGACGGCCGCCGCCTGATCGCGCTCGGCGAGCGCGCGCTCGAGCTCGGCAAGCCGATCCTCGCCTGGAAAGTCGGCAACACCGACGTCGGCAGCCGGGCCGCGACCTCGCACTCGGCGCGGATGACCGCGGGCTACGAGCTCTACCGCGCCGCGTTCAGGCGCGGCGGGCTGGTGGAGATCCGCGACGTGGACGATCTCATCGACGTCGCGAAAGCATTCCTCATCGGCAAGCTGCCCGCCGGCAACCGCGTGGGCGTGCTCACCCTCTCGGGCGGCGCCGGCGTGCTGCTCGCCGACCGCTGCATCGAGGAGGGCCTGCAACTGCCCGACCTGGCTGAAGCCACGACCAAGAAGCTGCGCGAGACCCTGGTCGATTTCGCCTCGGTCGGCAATCCCGTGGACGCCACGGCGCACGGCTACAACGACAACTTCACCGCCTACGGCGAGGCGGTCCGCCTGGTGCTCGCCGATCCCAACATCGACCAGGTGGTGGCGCGCATCCCCCGCGGCAAGTCCGCGCGGCCGTGGTCGGAAAGCCTCGTCGGGCTGCTGCGCAGCACCGGCAAGCCGGTCATCTTCAACTGGCCGACCGCGCCCGACGACAACGGCGACGTGCTGGAGTATCTCGAGCGCAACGGCGTGCCGTGCATACTGGGCGCCGGGCGCGCGGTCCACGCCCTTGCCGCGCTGGCCGACTTTGCCCGCAAGCGCGACGAATATCGCGAGCGCGGCAAGCGCCCGCTCGAGCGCGCCATCGCGCGCCAGGCGCTCGATCTGCCGCCGGGGCCCGCGACCCTGGGTGAGCACCGCTCCAAGCAGTTGTTGAAGCGTTACGGCGTCCCGGTGGTCGGTGAAGCGCTGCTGCAACCGTCGGAGATCGAGGCGCTCAAGGCGCCGCCCCTCGCCTTCCCGCTGGTGGTCAAGGTCGAATCGCCCGACGTGCCGCACAAGACCGAGGCAGGCGCGGTACGGCTCGACATCCGGGATCTCCCCGGGCTCAAGCAGGCGGCGCGCGAAGTCCTGGCAGCCGCGCGGGCCCACAAGCCGGATGCGCGGATCGACGGCATCCTGGTGCAGGAAATGGCCACGGGCCTCGAGGTCATCGTCGGCGCGGTGAACGACCCCACCTTCGGTCCGACCGTCGCCTTCGGGCTCGGCGGCATCTATACCGAGCTGCTGAAGGACGTGACGCACGGCTTTGCACCCTTGGACGCCGCAACGGCGCGCGGGATGATCGCCGGGATCAAGGGTGCGGCGCTGTTGCACGGCTACCGGGGCCGGCCGCCGCTCGATGGCGCCGCGCTCGCGGACGCGCTTGCCCGCGTATCGCTGCTGATTGCCGACCACGCCGGCCGCATCGCGGAGATCGACGTGAACCCGCTCTTCGTGCGGGAAAAGGGCGTCGTCGCCGCCGACGCGCTGATCGTGCTGAAGGCCTCATCAACCGTGAAAGGTGAATCGTGAATCGACACAATTTGACAGAAATGGGCAAGTGGGTTCTGGTGTTGTCGCTGTCCGCCGTCGCCGGCAATGCTTCGGCGCAGGCGTACCCCGTGAAACCGGTGCGCGTCGTGGTTCCGTTTCCGCCGGGGGGCCCGACAGACACTGTCGCGCGCCTGATGGCGCCACGCATGACCGAAGGCCTCAAGCAGACCGTCGTGATCGAGAACCGCGCAGGCGCCGGCGGGGTGATCGGGACGGAACTGGTCGCCAAGTCGCCCGCCGACGGCTACACGCTCGTCATGGGCACCATCGGCGGCCTCGCCGTGTCGATGAGCCTGCTGCCGAACCGGGGCTACGACACGCTGCGCGACCTCGCGCCGATCACCCAGGCCGTCAACGTGACGAGCATACTCGTCACGCATCCGTCGGTGCCCGCGAAATCGGTGAAGGAGCTGCTCGCGCTGGCCCGCGCCCGCCCCGGCAAGCTCAACTACGGCTCATCGGGCGCTGGCACCATCACGCACCTCGCGGGCGAGCTGGTGAAGCTCCTGGGCGGCGTCAGCATCGTGCATGTGCCGTACAAGGGCGGCGCGCCCGCGCTGGTCGCGATCGTCTCGGGCGAGGTGGACCTGACCTTCGAAAACAGCCTCATCATCGTCCCGCACATCAAGTCCGGCAAGGTCAGGGCGCTCGGCGTCACCGGCGCGAAGCGCTCGAAGCTGCTGCCCGACCTGCCCTCGATCGCCGAGACGCTGCCCGGCTACGGCGCGAGCGGCTGGTACGGCCTGCTCGCGCCGGCGGGCACGCCCCGGGACGTCATTACGCGCCTCAATGCGGAGGCCGTCAGGGCGCTGCGCGCGCCCGATGTGTCCAGCAAACTCTCGAGCCAGGGCGCCGAGCCCGCGCCGGGCACGCCCGGGGAGTTCACCGCGTTCATCCGTTCCGAGATCGACAAGTGGGCCAAGGTGGTGAAAGCGGCAAAGATGAAGCCCGAATGAATCGCTGCGTCATGCATCCTTGCGCAGCGTGGCGGGCACGCTGCGCCTGATGTCGCGGGCCATCTTCACCGCGGTTTCCACGCCGCGGTAATAGCCGGGTAGGTACGACAGCTCCTTGTAGCCCAGGATGCGGTAGAAAGTGCGCGCGCCGAAGTTGTTCGAGCGCAGCTCGAGGCTGACCGTCCCGATCCCCGCGGTCAGCGCCGCCTCCTCCAGCCACGCCATCATCCGCCTGCCGACCCCGCAGCGCTGGTGCGTCGGCTTCACCGCGAGCAGCGAAAGATGCGCCGACGTGTCGCCGAAGTCCATGATCGCGAATCCGACGACGTGCTGCCTGACCTCCGCCACCAGCACGTTGGTGTCGCGCGCCTTGATCACCTTCGCGACCCGGTCGGGAGGCCAGGTCCAGCCGCGCAAGCCGACCTCGATCAGGTAGCGCGACATCACCGCGATTTCGTAAGCGTCCGCGGGCAGGCCCAGGCGGTAGATTGGAGCGGGCATGGCGTAACTATACCGAAAAATACCGCGTCACGAACAGTGCCGCGGGATAAGGGATGACAGTTACGGGTCACGCCTTTCCGGTCTTGGGCACGAAGCGCAGCGCCACCCCGTTGTTGCACCAGCGCTGGCCGGTCGGCGGCGGGCCGTCCTCGAAAACGTGGCCGTGGTGGCCGCCGCAGCGCTTGCAGTGGTACTCGGTGCGCGGCAGGAACAGGCCGTAATCCTTCTTTGTGTCGAACACCCCGGGGATGGTCGTGAAGAAGCTGGGCCAGCCGGTGCCGCTCTCGTACTTCATCGCGGAGGTGTAGACCGGCAGGTCGCAGCCGGCGCACACGAACACGCCCTCGCGCTTCTCTCCGTTGAGCGGGCTGGTGCCGGCGCGCTCGGTGCCCTCCTCGCGCAGCACGTCGTACGCCAGCGGCGAGAGCCGCTTGCGCCATTCCTCCTTCGCGAGCTTGAGCGGCTCGCTCGGCAACGGCGCCTTGTAGCCCTCCGCGAGGTAGATCTTCCAGTTCTTCTGCAGCGCCTCGATGCCTTTCATGTCCTTCACCCGCGGTTGGGCAGCCTCGCCGTGGCCCGTCAGGGCCCTCCACAATCCCACCGCCAGCATGCCCTGCAATAAGCCCCTGCGTGTCATGGTCTATCCTCGAATAGGGAGAACTCTCCCTGATACGTTCGAGCCTACCCGGTGGATGGGATTCCCGGCGACCTACTCCGCCTTGATCCCGGCCTCCTTCACCACCTTGCCCCACTTGGCCATCTCGGACAGGATGAAGCCGGCTTCATCGCTCCTCCACTCGCGCGTCTGACCAGGTAGCGTAACATGGCGAGGCATGACATGAAAATTCTCAAGGCATGAGCGCCTCGTTCTGGATCGCGTTCTGGTGGTCGGCGTTCGTCGGCACCCACATCGTGCTGTCCGCCCTCCCTGTTCGGCAGCGACTGGTCGCGGCGTTGGGCGAGAAGACCTTTCTCGGCCTCTACTCGCTGATTGCGCTCGCAACCTTCGTCCCGCTGGTGTCGGTCTATCTCGACCACCGGCACGCCGGCGGGCTGCTGTGGTACCTCGTTGCAGCGCAGGGCGTGCGGCACCTCGCGATGCTGCTCGCCGTGCTCGGTATCGCGCTGGTCGTTGCAGCGGTGCTTCAGCCGAGCCCGGCGCTCGTCGGCATGAAGGGGGCGCCCGTGACGCGCGGACTTGTCCGCATCACGCGCCACCCGCTGTTCATGGGGATCGCATTGTGGGCCGGCGCCCACCTGCTGCTCAACGGCTACGCGACCGATGTCCTGTTTTTCGGGGGCTTGCTGTTTTTCAGCCTGATCGGAGCACGGCACCAGGACGACCGCAAGCGGGTGACCGACCGCGAGCGGCTCGGGCCGTTTTTCGCGGAAACTTCGTTCTGGCCGTTCGTCGCGATCCTCGCCGGCCGCAATACCCTCGTTTGGCGCGAGCTGCCCTGGCTCGCATTGGTGATCGGCGCTGCGGCGGCAGTCGGCATCTACGCGCTTCATCCCTGGATGTTCCGTTAGATGCCGAACGGTCACGGCGGTCGCGTCCGCTTCTTGACAGTCACTCCCGGCGGACCAGCCCGATCCGGTCCGTGATCCTGAAGCTCTCGGGCCCGTCGGCGGCGCCCGTCAGCAGGTCGAGGTAGTTGCGGTACCACTGCGCGTGGTCGTCGTAGTAGGCATGCTCCCATCGAACGAGCTCGAGGTAGTCGGTCCTGGCAAGCAGGTCCGCCAGGTCGTAGCGGCGACCGCCCAACGACCGCCACACGGGCGCGGGCCGCTGCGGCCTCGGGTCCCCTTTCGGGAACACGAAGGCCTGCGTTTTCGGCCCGAGGTGCAGGTGCTGGTCCGTTCCAAGCACTTCGTCGGCGGCCCGGATCACACCCGTTGCGCCCGGAAAGACGCAGTCATCCAGCACGACCGCGCCGCCTTCCACGAGGCGGGGCAACAGGAACTCGAGCGCGACCCTCGTGCTGCGGTAGACGTCGGCGTCCAGGTGAGCGAGGCAGAACCGCGCGTCGCCCGGCAGGTCCCGCACGGAATCCTCGAACCAGCCCGGCCGGATGTCGACGATGTCATCGAGACCGAACCGCGAGCGCAGCTCGCCCACGACACGGGCGTCGCTGACCATCGTGCCGCGCTCGAACGGGCCGTCCAGCCCGGGATCCGTCTGCGGGAGGCCCTCGAAGCTGTCCAGCATGAAGACCCGCTTCGCCAGCCCGAGGTCCTTGATGCACAGACCCAGGAAGAAGCTGAGCCCGCCCTGGTACGCCCCGAACTCGATCGCATCCCCCGGCAGCCCGCGCACGTCCACCAGCCGGTCGAAGATCGAGCGCACCTGCGCTTTCATCAGCAGGGTGTGGGGCGCGACGCGCCCATAGTTGCGCTCGAAGACCTGGTTCAGGCGGGCGCGATCGGGATCCATGAAAAGAGACGGGCGGACGCGTGCTCCGCCCGCCGGCTCACTCGGGCTGGATGCCCGCCGCCTTGACTACTTTGCGGAAGCGCTCGAGCTCCGAGCGGATATAGGCCGCAAACTGCTGCGGCGTGCTCGGCTCCGGAATGAACCCCTGCGACGTCAGCCGCTCGCGCAGGTCGCCCCCCTGGATAACGTCGGCAATCGCCTTGTTGAGTTGCGCCACGATGGCCGGCGGCAGGCCGCGCGGCCCGATCAGTCCCACCCACGAGGCCGTGTTGAAGCCCGGCACCCCGGATTCCGCGATCGGCGCGACATCGGGCATCGCGGGCGAGCGCTTCGCGATCGAAATGCCGAGCGCCCTCAGCCTCCCCGCCAGCACGTGCGGCCGCACCGACGCCGTCGAGACCAGCATGACGGAAATCCGTCCGCCCATCAGGTCGTTGATCATCGCCGCGGTGCCCTTATAGGGAACGTGCGTGATGTCCACCCCCGCCATCAGCTTGAACAGCTCGAAAGAGAGATGGTTGCTCGTCCCATGGCCCGGCGACGCGAAGTTGAGTTCGCCCGGCTTTGCTTTCGCCAGAGCGACGAGATCCTTCACCGTCCTGGCCGGGAAGCCGGGATTCACGACCAGAAGGTAGGGCGAGGACGACATCAGCGAGATGGGCTCGTAGTCCTTGATCGGGTCGAACGGGATCGCCTTCTTCACGTTCGGAACCACCGCGAGCGTGCTGTTGGTTCCGAGCATCAGCGTATAGCCGTCGGCGGCCGACCGGGCCACGATTTCCGCGCCGATGATGGAGGACGCGCCGCCGCGATTGTCCACCACCCATTGCTGGCCGAGGCGCTCGCCCAGCCGCTCGGCGAAGGCGCGCCCGAGTATGTCGTTGCCGCCCCCCGGCGGGAACGGGATCACGAAGCGAACCGGCCGGGCGGGGTATTTTTCGGCGGCGTGCGCCGGGATCGCTGTGACGGCCGCCAGGCAGGCCGCGGCGAGCGCGATGGCCGCGCAGCGCGGCGACGACCGGTTGACACGGCTTGCAGGGTTCACGGTGCTCTCCTCGAACTACGGCAAGGGTGCCGCCGTTTCGCTGGTTGGAGCGGCCATCTTACCGTGCCGGGTCCCGCTTGAAAAGAAAACGGGACAGTTGCAGGCACTTGCGCGACACCCACGGCAGAACGATGAACCATTGCGCGTAGCCCAGCACCACCAGGGCGGTCCACAAAACCAGGCCCTCGGCAAGTATTCCCGGCACGATATTGAATTCGAGGACCAGGCTCAGCTTGAGCTTGTTCGATGCCATCACGCCGAGGTGCCCGAACGGGAGCGCAAGAAAGTACAGCGGCACGAGCACCGCCAGGGCGGATCGCTCGTTCTCATGGATCCCCGGCCGCAGCAGCATCACCGCCAGCATCGCGATGCTCGCGAGCAGCCAGAGCAGCGCCAGGCGGCGCAAAACAGGCTGTCGAGGGATGAGGGTCATCCGGGAACCGTGGGAGGGCGCCGGTCCAGGGCGCCGCTCGTCGCCGCCGCACGCGCCAGTCATCACTCGTCGGGATGACTTCGGCGCCGGCCCGCCAGCTTATCCGGACAGGACGTCCTGCGCCTGCTCCTGGCGCAGCAGCTCGTAGATGAAATCCTCGAGCTCCGGTCCGAGCGCGTCGCGCGCGGAGATCATGCCGACGGGGCGGCCATCTTCCACGACCGGCACGTGGCGGAAACCGCCCTCGTGCATGAGGTGCAGCGCGTCCGGAAACGGCTTGTCCGGGTGGATTGTCCGGGGGTTGCGGGTCATGACCTCCGAGAGGCGGGCGGTCCTCGCGTCCCGGCCCTCCGCGACGACGCGAAACAACGCGTCGCGTTCGGTGAATATCCCGACGAGCCTGCCCTCATCCATGATCAGTATGGCTCCCACCTGCTTGTCCTTCATCAGGCAGGCGGCCGCGGTTACCGTCATGCTTTCCGGGGCCGTGATGACTGCCTGCTGCTCGATGATCGATCGGATCGAACGGTGTGCCATGTGAGCCTCGAGGCGCGATAAACCGCAAATGGATCGGGGTGAAAAATATCCTACGCCCGCGCGGTAATGGGGTCAAAAAATGGAAATTCCGCCCGTATTTTCAACGGGGTAAATGCGGGAATTTGAACCGGCTCACGATGCAGACTATACTTTTCCAAAATCCAACGCCGTCCCCGCACGGCATTAACGAGGAGGAGGTCGCCATGCAGTCACGCAGCCGCAGGGTACTTGTCGTGTTGGGCCTGATCGCCGGTTCCTTGCTGGCGGCACACGCCGCCGCGCAATCGCAGGCTGACGATTACCCGAACAAGCCGATCCGCTGGATCATCCCGTTCCCGCCGGGCGGCAGCAACGACATCCTGGGCCGTTACCTTGGCATCAAGCTCACCGACCGGCTCGGCCAGCAGATCGTGATCGACAACCGCGCCGGCGCCAACGGCATCATCGGGGCCGAGATCGCCTCCAAGTCGCCGAGCGATGGCTACACGATATTCATGGTGTCCACGTCCTGGGTGATGAATGCCGCAGTCCGGACATTCCCTCTTCCCTACGACATCGAGAAGTCCTTTGACCCGATCGCGACGATTGGATCGGCGCCGAACTCGATCGTCGTCCATCCGAATGGCCCGTTCCGCACCCTGGGCGATCTCGTCAAGCAGGCGAAGGCGAAGCCCGGAGCGATCAACTACGCGCATACCGGCGTCGGCGGATTCAATCATTTCGGCGGAGAGCTGCTGAACAAGGTCGCCGGCATCAGCCTGACGCCGGTGCCCTACAAGGGCGGCGGCCCGGCGATGATCGACGTGATGGCCGGGCAGGTGCCGATCATGTTCAGTTCCGTGACGCAGGCGCTGCCGCACGTGCGCAACAACCGGCTCAAGTTCCTCGCGGTCGGCGCGGCCAAGCGCAACCCCGCGGTGCCCGAGGTTCCGACCGTCGCCGAGGCCGGCTTCCCGGGCTACGAGGTCGCGGTGTGGTGGGGCATCGTCACGCCCGCCGGCGTGCCTCGCGGCCCGATGAAGAAGCTGAACGAGGCGTTCACCGCCATCCTCCAGGACCCCGACACCAAGAAGCGGCTGCTCGTCGAGGCGGCCGAGCCGGAGCTGCTGACGCCGCCCGAGTTCAAGAAGAAGGTCCGCGCCGAGCGCAAGAAGTGGACCGAGCTCGCGAAGCAAACCGGGATGCAGATGAGCCGGTGATGTAACTCGCCCGCATCTCGTCACTCGCAATTCGTCACCCGCATCTCGTCACCGTCAGTTTCAGCGCGGCAGCTCGATCGGCTTGCCGTGCGGCGTCGCCCGCGCGGCAGCATCCCATTCGTCCGCGCGCCGCTCCAGCTCCTGCCCCGTGACGAGCTGCTTGCCGGCGGCGAGCTTTTCCAGCGCGGCGAGCCAGTGCTCGTAGTAACGCGTGCCGTCGTCCGGCTCCCCGCGCGCAGCCGCGGCAGCAAGCTCGGCTGCGAGGGCATCGGCCCACTCGCGCCAGCTGAAGACACCTCGCGCGTGCAGCGAGAGCGTCATTGCGAAAGCCTGCGCCTCCCACGGCGCCTTGAACACGCGACCCTCGCCGTCGCGCGGCAGCGCGGGCAGCGCGCCGAGATCGGCCTCAGGCGGGATCGAGGTGGTCATCCCAGAGGTTCACTATCACACAGTCGCGCGTGGAGGCGTCCGGCCCCCACAGCTCACGCGCAGCGAAGCGCACGCTGTACAAGTGCTGCGGCTTCCTGTCTCCGGTCATCGCGCTCGTATCGGGAAAGATGAACACCCCGTGGTCGCGATCGATCACGCCGCACCGCCCGCGCGCGTAGCGCGGGAGCCGGGTGTGGCCGGCCGGATGAATGTTGCGCGCGACGACGCGATCCCCGCGTTTGAACTTCGGCGGCACGTTCTCGTCGAGCCGGGCGCGGATCCGCACGCGCAGGAATTCCGCCACGCCCGCGGCGCGGAGGGTGCGGGTCGCGTCCCCTTTTGATTCGGGGCGCCCCGTCTCCAGCTCCTTCGCGGTCGCCAGCCCCTTCTCGACGAGCAGTTTCTCCAGGCCGTAGAGCCAGCGCTCGTAATACGTTGCCGCGAGGTACGCGGCGGGCGGCATCCGCTCGCGCGAGTGCCGGCCAATGTCGATATTCCACTTGCGGTGCGAGGCGGCGGCGACGGTGAGCGCCCACGCGCGCGCCTCCCAATCCGCATGAAAGACGGGCTCGTTCTTCTCGATCTCGACCGGCCCCATGCCGTGCATGCCGCCCATGTCGTGGACGCCGTTCAACGCCGGCTCCCCGCCGGAACGGTGACCGCGGCGACGCCGATCAT
Organism: Betaproteobacteria bacterium RIFCSPLOWO2_02_FULL_67_26; assembly: GCA_001771935.1. Taxonomy (GTDB): domain Bacteria; phylum Pseudomonadota; class Gammaproteobacteria; order Burkholderiales; family SG8-41; genus SG8-41. The sequence continues at coordinate 28,767 of MERD01000036.1, read as the reverse complement.
CGCGTCGCGCGTGACGATTTCCGCCAGCTGCTCCTCGGTCCAGCCCACCGTCCCCGCCGGGCGCTCGGGCAGCACCAGGTAGCGCAGCTCGGCCGTCGAATCCCACACGCGCACCTCGACATCGTCCGCAATTCCGCCGCCCAGCTCCTTCAGCACGCCGCGCGGGTCGATGACCGCGCGCGAGCGGTACGGCGCCGACTTGTACCAGACCGGCGGCAGCCCGAGCACCGGCCACGGGTAGCAGGAGCAGAGCGTGCACACGACCAGGTTGCGGACCCTGGGCGTATTCTCGAGCACCAGGATATCCGCGTCGCGCTCGACGAAGCCGAGCTCCGCGATGGCGGCGCCGCCATCCGCGAGGAGGCGCTGCTTGTAGGCCGGATCGACCCAAGCGCGGGCGACGACGCGGGCGCCGTTGCGCGGCCCGACTTTCGTCTCGTAGGTGTCGATCAGCTCGTCGAGCGCTTTCGGATCGACGAGACCCTTTTCGACGAGCAGCGACTCCAGCGCCTTCACCCGCAGCGCGGGCCCGGAGAGCGGCCGATCGTGGCCGTGCCCGTCGCCGTGATGTTGGTGATCGTGTTCGCTCATGAAGGCGCGGAAAGCTCCGCCCGATAATCTAGCGCGAACACCGGCAAAGCGCAAAATCAGCGGCGGCTGGGCTTCCGCATCACCGGGTTGAGTTTTTCAATATCGGCCTGGACCTGCCCGCGGCTGCGCTCGTAGACGATCTCCCGCCCCATGACCGTCCCGGCGTAGGCCAGCCCGTTGCGGGTCGGCGTCAGCGCGCACTTCACGTTGTGTATCCCCTCTCCGATCACCACTTCGATCACGTCGGCCCGCTTGCTGAAGACGACGACGTCCAGGGTCTGCCGGGTTTCCGTGACGCGCACCGTGATTTTCTCCGTATTCATTTGCGATCCCGTATCTGGTGTATTCTGTCCCTACGTCCCGCAGAGGCCGCCAGACAGGAGAGGAAAATGAGCGATGGCCCGCAAGTGTCCAAGGAAGAACAGAACTGGGCGATGTACTGCCATCTCGCCGCGCTGGCCGGATTCGTCGTCCCGCTGGGCAACGTGCTCGGCCCGCTGATCGTGTGGCTGATCAAGAAGGACACCATGCCGCTGGTGGATCAGCACGGCAAGGAGGCGCTCAATTTCCAGATCACGGTGCTGATCGCGTTCATCATCAGCGCCCTGCTGACCCTGGTCCTGATCGGCTTTCTGCTGCTGTTCGTGGTCGGCATCGGCGCGCTGGTCCTGACGATCATGGCCGCGGTCAAGGTTTCGAACGGGCAGCTCGACTACAAGTATCCCTTTGCCTTGCGGCTGATCAAGTAGCCCGCGGGGTCAGCCCGGCCCCGTCCGCGCCCTGGCGGGCTTGTCGACGAGCGGGACGAAGTCGTACTCGCCGATGCCCTGCAGCACCAGGAACGTCGCCGAAGCATCCC
>MERD01000036.1:0-27310 GCA_001771935.1 Betaproteobacteria bacterium RIFCSPLOWO2_02_FULL_67_26 | reverse complement strand
TGAGCCGCACCTCCTCCTTGGGCTCGCGCAGGAACAGCCTGAGGTTGCCGTCGAGCACGAAAAACGTGTCCTGCACGTTGTTGTGATAGTGCCACGGCACTTGCTGGGTCCTGGAAATCTGGATTTCCTGGATGCGGAATCCGGGGCGCGCGGCGTGCTGGGCGCGGCGCTCCACTTCGTAAAGCTGCGTTGCATCGTTCATCGCTTCCCTACCGATGAGCTCCCGCATTCGATCCTCGATAGTATGCGCCGGCCCCCCGCTGGTTGCCACATCAGCCGGCAAGGGGATCAGGGCTTGCGGTCGATATCTGCCCACGCCATTGCGGATACGGACGGCGCGCTCCAGACCTCGCTGAACGTGACGCTTTCGGGCGCCGGCGCCCAGTTGCCGGAGCCCGCATCGTAGCGTTCGATGCGTCCGGAGCCGTCTCTCTGGGAAACGATGCGGACATAGGCGTTCCGCAGCTTCTTCGGACCGACCAGCACGCGGCCGGGAAGGTTCTCGACGCGCATCATCTGTGTTTTCATGGTCAAGCCAGCTTGGCAATCGCGATCCGGCCCCGCGGCGTGAGCGCGAAGCCGCCGTCCTTGCGCTCGATGAGCCCCCGCGTCAGGAGCCTGGCGCCGATGACTTCGGGAACCGCCTCCTTCGGCGTCTTCAACGTCAGTTCCTGCAGCCAGCGCAATTCGTCAAAACCGATCGCCTGATCCATCGCTCGCGCTCTTGTCGTGCGGCTCAGCCCGGCAACGGTATCCAGCTCGCCCGGGTGATTCCTACGGTTTCGATGGCGCTCACGGGTGTCCTTGGTGCACGATGGGGAGGCAAGCCCGGGGTTGTTTATTCCCAGGTCCTGGCAGCAGTTACAGGAGTGGCCCGGCATGAAACGGGCCCAAGGAGAGGAAACTAAACGCCTTTGTTGTTATACGCGGTTCCAGCGCGCAGGGCAATCAATGTTTCCCCCGCGGATGCTTCATCCTCTGGAATGCGCGAGGGCACGGCGGGTCAGGAAGCGGTCCAGCTGATCGGCAAAGCGCTTGCAATCGACCGGGTCGAGCGGCGCCGGGCCGCCCGTCTGCACGCCGCCGCCGCGCAACGCCTCCAGGAAATCGCGCATCGACAGGTGCTCGCGGACGTTCTCCGGGGTGTAAAACACGCCGCGCGGATTGAGCGCGTGACCGCCGCGCCCGATGACCTTGGCGGCAAGCGGAATGTCGGCAGTGATCACGAGGTCGCCCGGCTCGATGCCCTGGGCGATCTCGTTGTCGGCAATGTCGAGCCCGCGCGCCACCTGCACCGTGCGAATGAAGCGCGACGGCGGCGTGCGCAACGGCTTGTTCGCCACCAGCGTCATCGGGAACCGCGACCGCTCGGCAGCGCGGAAAAGGATTTCCTTGACCGGCACCGGGCAGGCATCGGCGTCGACCCAGATGTGCATGCTGGCTCGCACCTACCGCCGCCGGCCGCGCTCGGGCCGGGGCCGCGCCTCGTTCACCGTCAGCGGGCGCCCGGCGAGCTCCTTGCCGTTGAGCCCGGCGATCGCGGCGAGCGAATGCTGCTTGCCCGGCATCTCCACGAAGCCGAAGCCCTTGAGCTTGCCGGTGAAGAGCTCCCGCACCAGCTGCACCGACACCACCTGGCCGAATGGCTTGAACAGGTCCGAGATTTCCGTTTCGGTCACGTCGGGACCGAGGTTGCCCACGAAGATATTCATGTCAACTCCTGGTAGAGACCTTGAGAAATGCCCGTGGCGGCCGCACCAAACGAAACCCCGCCGAAGCGGGGTTTCGTGATTGCGCGCCGGATTCTCATCCGGCACAGTGCATCAGGCAGCCTTCAGGTTGGTCGCGGAAAACTTGCCGTTGTTGCCCTTCTGCACCTCGAACGAGACCTTCTGGTTCTCGCTCAGCGTGCCGAGGCCCGCGGCCTCGACCGCGGAGATGTGCACGAACACATCCTTGGAACCATCGTCGGGTTGAATGAAACCAAAGCCCTTGGTGGGGTTGAAAAACTTTACGGTGCCGGTGGTAGACATTATGTCCTCCAGAGGTGGCGTGGCCGCGCGCGATAGTGCGCGTGGCATCAAAATTACCTGTGGGAGAGGACCGAAGGAACCAGCCGGAAACGAACTGCAGACAGACCCAAAGCGCATTCGACGGCGCATTATACGCCAAGTACCGCCGCAAAGATAGGCGCGCCGAATCAATACGGTGCAACCGCGAGCGCGCTGGATGCCCTGATCAGCGCCAGAACAGCCGCTCAATCGAGCGCTGCATCCAGTCGTAGCCGTCGGCTGCGCCGTATTCGAAACCGACCATCCACCCCAGCGCCAGGCCGCCACCGATCGCAACCAGCCCGAACCAGAAAAATACCAGCATTCTTCCGAGAAAATAGCCTGCCGCGCGCGACCTGCGATATTGCTCGCGGTCCCGCTCCGTCGGCTCGCGGCCGGCTGATTCGCCGCACGAAGCTCCCGCCTCTATCGTCCTCAGCGCGGCATGGGAACTCGTGACCGAGAGCGCAATCAATTTCGCCGCGTCGGGCGGGACACCCTTGCGCTCGAGCGCCAGCCGCATGACATCCGGGCCAAAGCCCAGGCGGGCGATTCTCACGCAAAGCCCGATCTGGCCCTCGATTTCCTGCTGCCTTGTCGCTTCAGCCCATTCCATCGGGTTTCCCCTCCGGCCGACAAACCGCCTTCCGCGTTCAGGCGACCTTGACCGGCCTGCCGGTCTTCGCGGACTGCACGATCGCTTCGAAGACTGCTACCCCGTGGATGATCTGATCGTGGGTGACCGGAAACGCCGTCTTGCCCTGCGCCGCCGTCGCGAACGCCTCCATGACCGCCTTGACCAGATTGACGCCCTTGTGCTCGATGATTTCCGGTTGCGCCGTCGCGTGGGGACCGCCCTGGGCGACCGGCATGAAGCGGAACGTGTCGAGGCTCGGCCGGGCAGTATCGGCGATACCGTTCTTGCCGAAGACCGCGATGCAATAGCTCGCCGCGCTCGCCAGCGTGCAATAGCTCGTGGAGATCACGCCGTTCTTGTGCTTCATGGTGAAGACGGTGGTGTCGTCCACGAGCGGCGCTGCGCGGCGGGCGTTGATGCAATACACCTCCTCCACCTCGCCGCAGAGATCGATGAACGCGTCCACGAGGTGTACCCCGAGCCCCGTCATCGCGCCCGCCGGCGTTTCCTCCGGGTTCACCCGCCAGGACTCCTTGGGCAGGGCCAGCCCGCTCGGCGTCGACACTTCGCCGACGCAGAAGGAGATGGGGCCCAGGCTGCCGTCCCGCACGCGCCTGCGAATCTCGCCGACGGACGGGTGAAACCGCCGCTGGAAGTCGACGGCAAGCACGACGCCGGCCTTCTTGACCGCCTCGATCGCGGACCTGGCGCTCGCCGCGGTCAGGGTGAAGGGCTTTTCCATGCAGACATGCTTGCCCGCCTGCGCCGCGCGCTTGACGTGCTCCTCGTGCTGGCGGTGCGGCGTCGTGAAGACGACGGCATCGATGCCGGGGTCTTTCAGGACCGCGTCGAGATCGTCGCGCAGGTCGATCTTCCTGTCGCGGCAGAAATCTTCCGCCTTGGCGCGGGTGCGCGTGTTGGCGGCGACGAATGTGATCTGATCGCTCTTGCCCTGCACGGACTCGACGATCGTCTTTCCCCACCAGCCCAGCCCGACGATGGCGGCTTTGATCATGCTCCCTCCCTTGCGATTGACATGGTTTGAATTCGAAGCGGTTGCCGCCAATGATAACGCGGTCAGGTCAGCGCATCCGCCAGTTCCACGAAATCCCGCACCTCGATATCCGGCCGGTGCGGTGATTCTTCGTACGGCAGCCGGTAGCGGTTGACGTACGCCCCGCGGAAGCCGCAGGCCCGGGCGCCCATGATATCGAAAGCGTGCGCGGCGACCATCATGATCTGGCCCGGTTCCACGCCGAGCAGCGTGGCTCCCGTGCGGTACACCGACGGGTGCGGCTTGAACATTCCCGCCTGTTGCACCGAGATCAGCGCATCGAACCCGAAGCGCATGCGCTCCTTCTCGAGGCGCTCCAGGTACGGCTGCTCGCCATTCGATAGCGCGACCAGCCGGTAGCGCGGCTTGAGGCGGCGCAGCCCCTCCGCCACGTCGGCATGCGGCGTCAGCCCCTGCCAAGCGCGCATCGCCTCCCTCACCTCCTCGTCCGTGAACGCGATGTGGTTGAGCCGCAGACAGTACAGGAGGGCCTTCCGGCATGTTTCCAGGTAGCCGCTGTGCCCGAGCATCATGAGGCTGTCCTGGTATTGCTCGATGCGCTGCCGCGCCCGCCACTGGTCCCAGAACGCCTCCGCGCCCACGGCCGCGCCTTTTCGCCGCAGGAACTCCCGGGTCGGCGGCGTGATGCTGCCGGTCAGGTCCAGCACCGTGCCGAAGATGTCGAACGCGAGGGTGGTGACGCGGGTGAGCGGGCTGCTGTTCATATGAAGATGTGCCTTTCCGAAAGATAGCGCGTCACGGCGGCGATTTCCAGCCGGGTCCCGGCGAGCCCTACGTGGCCATCGGGACGCAGCAGGTAGAACGCCGGCCCCGAGATCCGCGCCCGGGACGCCAGTTCATTCGCGTTGGACGGGTCGTCGGCAACCCCGTGGGTGCGCAGCAGGCCGCCGAGCCCCGGCGTTCCGTCGGCGGGCGCGGGCTGCCCGATGACGATGAGGTTGAAGCGCGTGTCGTCGAGTTTCCGGTACAGGTCCTCGACCGGTCCGTTTGCCTGAAACATCAGCCGCATCCACGGAAAACGGTCGCCGGCGCGCGGCGCGCCTTCAGGGAGGCCTGGAAGTGTTTCCGACAACGGGCTGTCCCGGTAGTGAATGCCGGTCTGGGAGATGACGCCGAACGCGAATCTCTGCACGCGCGCGCGACCCATCGCGAACGCCATGATCCTGGCGAGCACCTGCGTGCGGAACAGGCCGGCGAGCCAACTATCGGAAACGATCAGCATGAACGCCCGGTCGGTCGTGTCCAGCAACCGCCGGGCGACCGGGATGCGTTCGTTCTCGTACGAGTCGAGCAGCGCGGCATCCGCCCGTCCTTCGACGACGAGCGCAAGCTTCCACGCCAGGTTGTAGGCGTCCTGCAGGCCGGTATTCATGCCCTGCGCGCCGACCGGGCTGTGGACGTGCGCCGCATCGCCGAGCAGGAAGCAGCGGCGGTCGCGGAACCGCTCCGCGCTGCGATGGTGGATGCGGTAGGTGGAGAACCAGGAGCACGACTTGAACGACAACCCCGATCCCGCCTCCCGCCGCACCGACGGGACCACTTCCTCGAACACCAAGTCGTCCCGGCCCCGCAGGTTCGCGGGCAGGATGCCGACGACCCGCCAATGATCCTTCCCGCGCATCGGGAAGAACAGGTGAAATCCTTCGCGCCACAGGTAAACGTTGAGCTCGTCCGGAACCATGTCGCCTGTCGCCACGGTATCGGCGACGAAGAACACGTGCTCGTAGGGCGCGCCCGGGAACGTGATGCCGGAGAGTTCGCGCACCGCGCTGCGCGCCCCATCGCATCCCGCAACCCACGCCACGGCGATCTTCCGCGTCGAGCCGTCCGGCTGCCTCAGTGTGGCCATAACGTGGCCGGACGACTGCTCGAGGGCGGTGAGCTCGGTATTCCACTGCACGGACATGCCCCAGTCGCGCAGCTTCTCGCCCATGATCCGCTCGTTGTCGTCCTGGCCCAGGATGAGCAGGAACGGATACGGGCTCACGCTGCGCCCGATCTCGCCCAGCGGGACCCGGGCCATCTTGTGCCCTTCGGCCCACAGGTTAGCGCCCGTGCCGCGCTGTCCCAGCTCCAGCGCGCGCTCGATAACGCCGAGCTTCGCGTAAATCTCCATGGTGCGCGCCTGCACCCCGAGCGCCCGCGACTGCTGCGCCGGCCCCGAATGCCGGTCAACGATCAGCGCGCGCACGCCGCGGCGCCCGAGCTGGTTGGCGAGCATCAGCCCGGTCGGGCCGGCGCCAACGATGAGAACGTCCGCGTCCATATGGGAGTACTGCCGCGAATCTACTGCCCGCCGCGATCACCGGCAAGCTCGCGCGGCCGGATCAGCCAGAACGCCGCCAGCGCGAGCAGCATCAGCACCGCAACGGCCAGGAACGCGGCGCCCCAGGCGGCGCGCGACATGCCGCCGGCGAGATCGAGGATGACCCCGACCATCAGCGGCCCGACGAAACCGCCCGCGTAGCCGAGCGTCGAATGCACCGCCAGCGTCGCGCCGCGGCGCGCGGGATCGGCGGTGCCGGCCGATCCCGCGGTCAACGACGACGAGTCGAGCCACACGACGAGCCCGTAGGCGAGCAGCAGGCCGACGGCGACCGGGTACGACAGCGTGCCGACGAAGCCGATGCTGCCGCCGACCGCGACCGAGGCCAGCATCGCGAAACCAATGAGCCGGCGCCGGCCGAAGCGGATCGCGGCCTCGTTGCCCAGCACGCTCGCGGCCGTGCCGATCAGGGCGAGCGCGGTCAGCACGAACGTCGGGGACAGCAGCGAGCCGGTGGCGCCGGTGCTGACCGCGACGTAGCCGAGAAAGGCCACGCCCCAGCCGCGCAGCGCGTTCATCTCGAGCGTGTGGATGCAATAGCCGATCGAGTAGGCCATCGCGGAGCGGTTGCGGAAAACGGGGCGAAAATCGAACAGCCTGAAACCGGCGGCGGCGGGAGGCGTGGGTCGTGCACGGCCCGCTACCGACAGCGCCACGATCAGCCACGCGGTGCCCGCGCTGAGCCCCGCTGCGATGAACGCGGCAGGCCAGCCGAACGATTCCGCCAGCACGCCGCCGACCGAGAACGACAGCGCGCCGGAGACGCCGATGCTCGCGGCGTGCCCGGTCACGGCGCGCGACATGAGCTTCGCGTCCACCTGGTCCGCGAGCAGCTTCAGGCCCGTCATGTAGGTGCCGGCCCAGCCGATGCCGGCCAGCGCCCGGAGCGCGAGCGCCGACCAGAAGCCCTCGGCGAACTGGCCGAACAGCAAATGGGCCGCCACGGTGCAGCCGACACCGAAGAGATACACGCGCCGGGCATCGACCCGGTCGGTCAGGGTCACCAGGACCGGCACCGAGACCATGTAGGCCCCGTAGAAGATGGCCGTGATCCAGCCGGCCTCGCTGTTGCTGAGCCCCCACAGCGGGATCATCCCCGGCAGCAGCGCCGGCCAGAAGTACGCGCCGATCTGGACCAGCACCTGCGCCGCGCAGACCAGCGCGACGAGCAGCGTGCCGGACGCTACCCGAACCGGCTTATCCTCCAGCATTCAGGCCGCGAAGCGGTGACGATCGACGGCTGACTTTCTCCCGTCACCCATCACGCATCACCCGCTCGCATGGCTTATTGCTTTTGCGCCACGACCCGGCCCTGGGCGTTGACGAACACCCGGTAGGTCATCTTGTTGCTGCAGGTCGCAAGGTAGTCGTTGTCACCCAGCCGCTTTGCCCTGACGACCTGCCCGCATGGCAGGCCCAGAAGCGCGATCGTCGAGGTGAGGTCCTTGCCGAGCTCGTCCGCGGCCTGCGCCGGCCCGCCGAGGAGCGCTGCCGTCATCATGATCAGGGTGCACCACTTCGCAAGTAGGCTCATCGCGTTTCTCCTGTGTCAGCTCGCGAGCTTTGAAAATTTTTCCCGATCCGTGAGTATGGCCCAGATCGCCTCCCGCGACGCCCGGATCGCGCCGGCGAGGGACGGATCTCCGTCCTGCAACAATGTGAGCACCTTGAGGATCAGCAGGTCGTACGGTTGCCGCAGCTCGGCGAGCGTCGTCTTGGCGCGCCCCTGATAGTACGCCCGAAAGCGGTTCAGCAGGTCGTCCACCTGGTTCTTGAGCGTGAGCTTGGTGAATACGCCGATGGCGCCGGTTTCCTTGAGGCGTGTCTCCAGCGCGGTCAGGTCCAGCGTCGGCGCCGCCGGCCTGGGCGCTGGCGGAACCGCACTTTCCTTCTTCGGCGCCGGCGCCTTCGGCGCGGGGGACGCGGGAGCCTTGGCTGGAGGCTTTTCGGCGGACGCCTGCGGCTTTGCGGCAGGCGCTTCCGGCTTGGCGGCCACTGTTGCCGGCTTCGCGGCGGGCACGTCCGGCGTAGCGGCGCTCTCAAGCGCGGCTGGCGGCGGAGACGGAGGCGGGGCGGCAGCCGCAGGGGGGGCCGGCTCGGCCGCAACGGGCAGCGCAGGCTTCTGCGGCTCGAGCGCGGGCGCCTTTTCCTGCACCGCGCCCGCCGCGGGCGGCTCGTCCTGCGCCGCGCGATCCATCCCGGCGCAACCCGTCGCCAGGAGCAGGATGAGAAGGCCCGCGCCCGGAACCAGGGGCATCAACTGCTTTTCAGGACGATGAACCATCGGGGACGGCCTCACATTCGCTGCATACGCCATTGGAACATGAGAACAAGCGGGCTATCCCGGAATTTACGCTTGCTTACATCTCGCAGCGCGGCGCGTGAAATGCGGCACACGGCCCGGACGCGGCATGGGGCCCGGGTGCCCTCAGAAATTGAAGACGTGCGGGTCCGCTACCTTGAGTTCGGTGCGCAGGAAGGCCTTCGCGCCCTCGATCGTGGGGAACAGCACGACTTGACCGGCTTCATCCACGAGGATGTGCCGCTGCGAGAATTTCTGCATGGTCATTTTCCCGACCAGAAAACCCCTGGCGCCGTAGGACGCGACATACCACAGCTGCGGCGATTCCGCCGCGAGCTGCTTCGCCGCCTCGAGATCGAGCGCCTTGCGCCCGCTCCTGGCCAGCCACGTAGTGATCTCGTCGGTCGCGTCCATTCAGCGTGGCCCGTCCCCTCGGCTTCCCCGAAATATTCCATGGCCTGGCGCTGCCGCCATTCTATCGCTCCGCCGGGGGTCTAGTCGCGCCCCACCCAGGCGGGGAGCTTGATGCCGAATTCCCGGGAAACGCGTCGCGCCATGTCATCCCTTTGCGCGATGGCCCTTGTTACGCTTTCCAGCGCCTGGGCGTCGGTAACGACCTTTACGCCCAGCTCTCGCTCCAGACGTTCCGAGGTGCCCAGTATCCTGCAGGGCAGCGATCCGGACCTGGATCCACTGGTAATCAGTATCCGCTGGTATTTCGCGGCCCTGAAGACGCTCTCCACATCGTCATCCTGGCCCGCGTCTTCGGGTCCTCCCGGGTACAGCAGGATTCCGATCCGCTCGACCAGTTTCACATCGTCAGGCGTATCGGCATAGCGGGCTGAAAACAGGTAGTTGGCTGCCCGGAGCCGGTGCGCCTTGCCCGGCCCGGCACGGCCCTCGCCCAACGCCGGCCGCGACCTATCCAGCAATATGACGCCGTTGTTGCGCCATTTCTCGAGCTGGTCCAGGTTTCCGGGCACCCGGCACGCGTTGATGCAATTCGAATCGGCGTGAAACATCAGGTACACGTAGCGGAGCGGCATTTCCATACTTCGGAATGATGCGGAAATCAGGGCCCGGCCCGTGTCGGGCATCTTTGACAATCGGTGTCAGGAATTTCCTGACACAGTCGCACCCGCCGGCACGGGGCGCGGCGACGCGCGCCGCGCGAGACCGCGGCACAGCGGTCACAAGCCCGCCTGCGACACGAACTTGGGATTGAGATACGCTTCGATCGCCTCGCTGCCGCCTTCCGAGCCGTAGCCGGAGTCCTTGACGCCGCCGAACGGCACCTCGGGCAGCGCCAGGCCCATGTGGTTGATGGTCATCATGCCGGTCTCGACGGAAGCGGCTATCGCATTCGCCGTCTTCGCGGACCGCGTCCACGCGTAGGCGGCGAGCCCGTACGGCAGGCGGTTCGCTTCGGCCACCGCATCGTCGAAGCTGCGGAACGGGTTGATGATGGCCACGGGGCCGAACGGCTCCTGGTTCATCGCCATGGCTTCCTTCGGGAGCTCCGTGATCACCGTGGGCTCGAAGAAGTTGCCCTTCTCGCCGATCGGGTAGCCGCCGGCCTGCACCTTGCCGCCGTGCTTTTTCGCGTCCGCGACGTGCGCCTCCATCGCTCGGCTCCGCCGCGGATTCGCGAGGGGGCCCATCTTCGTGTCCGGGTCCATCCCGTCGCCGACCTTGACCGCCCTCGCGCCCGCGACGAATTTCTCGACGAAGCTCGGGTAGACGGCTTCCTGCACCAGGAAGCGCGTGGGCGAGATGCACACCTGCCCGGCGTTGCGGTACTTCATGAACGCCATCGTCTTCACCACGGCGTCCACGTCGCTGTCGTCGAACACGATCACCGGCGCGTGGCCGCCGAGCTCCATGGTCGTGCGCTTCATGTGGGTTCCCGCCAGCGCCGCGAGCTGCTTGCCGACCGCGACGGAGCCGGTGAACGACATCTTGCGGATCACAGGGTGCGGGATGAGGTAGCTCGAGATCGCCGCGGGGTCCCCGTACACGAGGTTGACCACCCCGGCGGGGACCCCGGCATCGGCGAAGGCGCGGATCAGCTCCGCGGGAGAAGCGGGCGTTTCTTCCGGCGCCTTGACGATGATCGAGCAGCCGGCCGCCAGCGCGGCCGAGAGCTTGCGCACCACCTGGTTGATCGGGAAATTCCACGGCGTGAAGGCGGCCACCGGCCCCACCGGCTCCTTGATCACCAGTTGGTACACCCCTTCCGCGCGCGCCGGGATCACGCGGCCGTAGGCGCGGCGGGCTTCCTCGGCGAACCAGTCGATGACATCCGCGCCGGCGAGCACTTCCTGCCTGGCCTCGGCCAGCGGCTTGCCCTGCTCCGCGGTCAGGATCGGCGCGACCTGGTCGGCGCGCTCGCGAAACAGGTTCGCGGCCTTGCGCATGAGCTTCGAGCGCTCGAACGCCGGGACCTTGCGCCAGGCCTTGAAGCCCTGCTCCGCGGCCTCGAGCGCGCGGTCGAGGTCGGCGCGTTCGGCGTGCGCGACGGTGCCGATCCCGGCGCCGGTGGCGGGGTTGACGACCGGCAGCGTGCGTCCGGATGCGGCCGGGCCCCAGGCGCCGTTGATGTAGAGCAATGTATTCGGATACATGGGGTGATGAATGGTTCCGACCCTGTTTCTTATCCGCGACCGCCGCTTCGCCCCATCGTCCGGCGGCCCTTGTGCCGCGGGCGATAGTGCGCCTGGCCCGGCCCCACGTTCTTCCGCATCGGCGAGCGCCCGGGCTTCGGCATCACGCCCTTGCCGGCCGCGCCGGCCAGTCGCTTTACCCTCTCGATCTCGGCCGTCACGGCATCGATGTTCGCCGCATGCCCGCCATCCGGGCCGCGCGACTGCAACGCGTCCCGCTCGCGGTCGAGGAGCTCATGCAGTTTGCGCAGCGCCTCGTTGCACGCCGCCGCGACATTGGACTCCTTTTCCATTGCCTGCCGGTGCGCTTCGATATGGGCGATGGCGCCCGTCACTTCGTGGGAGATCATCGGAGTCTTCCTGAATTTACGCGTAGCTTCGCAAGCTACGTGAAAATTCCACCAGCGGCAAGTTGCCGCTCGCCTCGGCCCGCCGGCTTCTGCCCCTCATCGTCAACGGCGCCCGGCGAGGATCAGGAACAGCAGCCCGGCAAGCCGGCAAGCCCGCAGACTGCGATGATGGTGTGTACGACTCCGCACAGACCCCGGTTTGCCGGTGTGGGATACTGATCATTGCGCGTGAGGATTGACTGGCGCCATTTACCTATGATGAACATCGGATACCACGGCCTCTGGGGCCTGCTGATACTCGCCGGTGATATCTGGGCGATCATCAATATTCTTCAAAGCGCCGTTTCCAACGAGAAGAAGTTGATCTGGATCGTCGCGGTGGTGCTGCTGCCGCTGCTGGGCCTGATCCTGTGGTATTTCCTCGGGCCACGGGGCGGCAAGGCGTAAGTTTGGCGATGCGCGCGCTTACCGTGCCAACCCCCGCGCTCAGGTTTCCAGCTTTTTCGGACTTGCAAGTAGACGAGTTGCAGACGTTGTTCGCGCATACGGCCGTCAAGGCATTTCCGAAGAACACGGTAATCATCAACGAGGGCGAACGGACCCATTCGGTCTACCTGATCCGCTCGGGCCGGGTCAAAGTATTCCTGCGCAGTGAAGACGGGAATAAAGTGGACATCAAAGTGCTGGAATCGGGGGATTTTTTCGGCGAGATGGTGCTCGACGAAGGCCCGCGGTCCGCCTCCGTGGTGGCCATGGTGCCCTCGCAGTTATCCGTCATTCCGCTGTCGGTATTCAGGGAATACCTGACCAGGAACCCGGACTTCGCGATGCGGGTGATCCTGAAGCTGATCTTGCGCACGCGAGGATTGCTGAGGGACGTGAAGAGCCTCGCGCTGCTGGATGTCTACGGCAGGGTGGCGCGCATACTGCTCGAGCAGGCCACCCTGGAGAACGACCAGCTCGTCATCAAGGAAAAGCTGTCCGCGCAGGACATCGCGTACCGGATCGGCGCGTCCCGCGAAGCGGTCAGCCGGATACTGAAGGATCTGACCGAGGGCGGGTATATCCGGAAGGATGGCACGACAGTCACCATCGCCAAGACCCTGCCCCGGCACCGGTAATCGGGAAGTCGCGCGGCACGCGCAAAGCAAAACCCGCCAGTCGGCGGGTTTTTTCATTGCTGTGACCGTTGTCACAGTTATCGCGCCTTTCATCTTCTTGCTCTGACCCCATGTACGTTTCATGAACATCGATCACAACAGCCTCTGGGGCCTGCTGCTGCTCGCTGGTGATATCTGGGCGATTATCAACATTCTTCAAAGCTCCGTTTCCAGCGAGAAGAAATTGATCTGGATAATCGCGGTGGTGCTGCTGCCGCTGCTGGGCTTGATCGTGTGGTACACGCGCGGGCCACGGATCGGTAAAAGTTTAACGGGGACAGACTGAGCTGCCCCCCGGATTCACTATTTTATGCGTGCCAAAAAGGAACCCAATTTTGCTTGCCAGCGCCATGATTGGGCCACACTATAACAACGCTAACAGCAGTCAAAAACGAAATAAACCATGAAGTTATTCACCGGGTTGAAGCAGATCAGGGAGTTTGAAAGGCGGCAACTGCCATTCCTCAAGGCGGTCGTCGATTTCGATATCGTCGTCGAGATCGGATATGCGGAAGAGCAGGAGCAACCCCTGACGCTGAAACAGCTGTTCCTGCTGAATCTCAGTTCGCGCACGACGGTACGCCGCAAATTGGCCAGGCTGATTGAACGCGAAGTCGTAACGCGGCGCAAACATGCGAGCGATCATCGCGCCAGCCTCCTGACCATTTCTGCTTCCACCGTCAAACTGCTCAGCAAGTATTGCGGCACACTGACATCCATTTCGGCGTGTCATTTCAAATAGGACGCAGGAAGTCTGCCGGAGACAACCGTCATGTCTTCACCGCATACCCCGAAGCAAAACCATCTTCTTGATGCCCTGCCCCCGGAGGATTACGCGCGCCTGCTGCCCGACCTGGAACACATGGCGATGGCGCTGGGATGGGCGGTCTACGAGTCCGGCGACCAGATGGGCTACCTGTATTTCCCGACCACCAGCATCGTCTCGCTGCTCTACGTCATGGAAAGCGGCGCAACGGCCGAAATCGCCATCACCGGCAACGAGGGTCTGGTGGGCATCTCCCTGTTCATGGGCGGGGAGAGCACGCCGAGCCGGGCGGTGGTGCAAAGCGCAGGCCACGGCTACCGGCTCAAGGCGAACATTCTGAAAAGGGAATTCGCACTGGGCGGTCATTTGCAGCATTTGGCGCTGCGTTACACGCAGGCGCTGATCACGCAGATGGCGCAGACCGCGGTGTGCAACCGGCACCATTCGGTGGACCAGCAACTGTGCCGCTGGCTGTTGTTGAGCCTGGACCGGCTGTCCTCGAACGAGCTCACCATGACCCAGGAGTTGATCGCCAACATGCTGGGGGTGCGCCGCGAAGGCGTCACCGAAGCCGCCGGCCACCTGCAGGCCGCCGGATTGATTCGATACAGCCGGGGTCACATCACCGTTCTCGACCGCCCGAAGCTGGAGAAACGGGTATGCGAGTGCTACGCGGTGGTGAAAAAAGAATTCGACCGCTTGCTGCCGTACCAGCTCCCCATCTAACCCCATTGCCCGTGCACATCGGATACAACGGCCTCTGGGGCCTGCTGCTGCTCGCCGGTGATATCTGGGCGATTATCAATATTCTTCAAAGCACCGTTCCCAACGAGAAGAAATTGATCTGGATAATCGCGGTGGTGCTGCTGCCGCTGCTGGGCTTGATCCTGTGGTATTTCCTCGGGCCACGGATCGGCAGCCACGGTTAGAGGGGAGTGGGCGCCCGGAAAAGGTTACACTGACCCCAATTCATTACCGAATGCGGGAACCCGTCATGGCCGATGCCAGAGTCGTCTTCCTCCACGGGCTGCACCAGCGCATCGTGGAGGCCATTGTCTCGTTCAACCCCTCCGGCTTCACCACGACCGTGGTCGACGGCAAGTCCCCGGAAGCCCAGCAGGTGGAGGCCGTCAAGGACGCCGATTTCATCATGGCGTTCCGCGCCAAGCTCACCGAGCCGATACTGCGGTCGGCCAAAAAGGCCCGGCTGGTGCAGATCCTCTCCGCGGGCTACGACAGCATCAACCTCAAGCTCCTCCGTGAACTCAAGATCCCCTGCGCCAACAACGGCGGGGCGAATTCCTGGGCCGTGGCCGACTACGCCGTGCTGGCGATGCTGTCGCTCTACCGGCGCCTGGCGGCGTCGGACCGGGCGATGAGGGAAGGCCGCTGGAGCGCCGCCATAGACGGCATGAACACCTTCGAGATGGCGAACAAGGTGGTGGGCGTGCTCGGCTTCGGCAATATCGGCCAGAAAGTCGCGCGGCGGGTCCAGGCCTTCGACGCGACCGTCCAGTACTACGACAAGTTTCCGCTCGCGCCCGAGCGCGAGCGCGAGTTGAAAGCGAAGCGGGTGTCGCTGGAGGAGCTGTTCCGCACTTCCGACATCATCTCCTGCCACGCGCCCCTCACCAACGAAACGCGCCACGTCGTCAACGCCAGGCACCTCGCCCTGATGAAACCCACGGCGGTGATCATCAACACGAGCCGGGGCCCGGTCGTGGACGAGGTCGCGCTCACCGAAGCTCTGCAGCAAAAGCGCATCGCGGGCGCCGGCCTGGACGTTTTCGAGAAGGAGCCGGTCGATCCCGCCAATCCGCTCCTCAAGCTGGAGAACGTAGTGCTGTCGCCCCACAGCGCGGGCACCACGTGGGACACCTGGTTCCGCCGCGCCGATTTCGCCTACAAGAACATGAAGCGCGTGTGGGACGGGCAGGCGCCCCAGGCCGTCGCAACCGACTACGACCAGTAGGATCAAGCCAGCGCGAAACCGTACAGCTTCGCCGCGTTCTCGCACACGATCTTGCGGCGCGTGGCCGCGGGCAGGTGGCCGAGCTCGCGCGCGATGTACTCCTGCGAGTCCGGCCAGATGCCGTCGGGGTGCGGGAAGTCCGACCCCCACATGACGTTCCCGGCGCCCAGCTCGTCCAGCAGCTTGATCCCCACCGGGTCCGACTGGTAGGTCGCCCGGCACTGGCGCTTCCAGTAGCCGCTGGGCGGCATCGTGAGCGAGAGATCCTTGAACTGGTCCTCCCACTCCGCGTCCATCCGCCACAGCACGTACGGGATCCAGCCGATGCCCGCCTCGCCGAGCACCAGGTTGATCCGCGGGCAGCGCTCGAGGACGCCGCTGTAGATCATCGAGGTGAGGATGTTGGACATGTTGAGCTGAAACGCCGTGATGTTCGTGGCGAACGCGGCCCGCGCCACCGGCAGATCCACCTCCGGCATGCCGGGGAGGCTGGCCCGCGTCGGGTCGCCGCCGATCAGCTGGATCTTGCGGATGTGGTCGGGCACGTAGCCGCTAACCGTGTGAAAGTGCAGCGGCAGCCCGGTGGCGTTGATGACCTCCCACAGCGGGTTCCAGTACGGGTCCCACAGCGGCTTGAGATCCGGGGAGTTGGCGATGTCGAGGCCGCGCAGCGCGCCGCGCCGGGCGACGCGCTCGACCTCCGCGATGGCCGCCTCGATCGGGTGGTTCGGGATCGAGGCGAGGCCGGCGAAACGCCCGGGGTGCGTCGAGCAGAACCCGGCGAGCCACTCGTTGTAGATGCGCAGGACCTCGACGGCGGCCTCGGCATCGTTCAGGCGGCTGGTGGCGCCGAGCACGCCGTAGAGGACCTCGGCCTGGACGCCGTCGCGGTCCTGGTCCTTGACCCGGAGGTCAGGGTCGGTCAGGCGGCGGATGCCGCGCTTGCCGTCTTCGTACAACCCGGTCGAGGCCATGCGGTCCGAGCGATGGATCCTGCCGGGGATGTACTGCCGCCCCCCCGAGCCCATGCCGTTCACCAGGCCGAGGCTGGCGCCGCGCTTCGTCGTCCACCGCCGGCCGTCGGGCCCGTCGGCTACGTACGGCATGCGCTCGCGGAGCACGGACGAGGCGTTCTCGGTGAACAGCTCCGGCGGCAGCCAGCAGAGATCGACGTGACAATCCGCCGAGATCACTTCGTAGCGCATGGCAGCGTGACCTTAGCGCTGTCCGCGAATACCCGCCTGCTTGATCACGCGGCGCCACTGGTCGCTCTCGGCGCGGATGTGGGCCGTGAATTCCGCGGCGGTGGTACCCACGCCCTCCGAGCCGTCGGCAATGAGGCGTTTCCTCAATTCCGGCGCGCGCACCGCCTTCACTGTTTCGGCCGCGACCCGGTCGATGGCCGCTTTCGGAGTGCCCTTGGGCGAGATGAGGCCGTACCAGTTGACCACGGCGACGCCGGGCACGCCGGCCTCGGCGAGGGTGGGCGTGTCGGGCATGGCCGGCGCGCGCTTCGGCGGCGACACCGCCAGCACGCGCAAGCGCCCGCTCCGGATGTGGGGCTGCGACGAGATGATGGTCGCGAACGACAGCTCGATGCGCCCGCCGACCAGGTCCGCGTAGGCGGCGCCCATGCCTTTGTACGGGACGTGGATCATCTTCGTGCCGGTGGCGATCTGGAACAGCTCCGTGGTCATGTGTATCGGGCTGCCGATGCCGGACGAGCTGTAGTTCAGCTTGCCCGGGTTCGCGCGCGCGTGCTTCACCAGCTCGAGGACCGTTTTCGCGGGCAGCGACGGATGCACGACCAGCGCGTAGCCCTGCGCGGTGACCTGCGACACCGGCGCGAAATCACGCACGATGTCGAAGCGGGACTTGTAGAGCAGCGGGTAGATCACCGTGGTGGCGCTGAGCATCATCAGCGTATGGCCGTCCGGCGCCGCGTCGGACAGGATCTCGAGGGCGATCTGGCTGCCCGCGCCCGGGCGGTTGTCGACGACGACGGTCTGCCCGAGCGCATTGCCCAGGCTTTGCGCGAGGCTGCGCGTGACGGTGTCCATGCCGCCGCCCGGCGCCAGCGGCACGAGCACCCGCAGCGGCCGGCTCGGGTAGGGCTGGGCGTGCGCGGCCAGCGCGAGCAACGCGAACAGCAGCGCCAGCGCCTTCGTGCAAGTGCGTGCGATCATCGTGCGTCCTTCACTGAGCAAAGGTTGGAAGCGTAGGAATGAGGCCAGGACCCGGGGTCCTGGCATGCATTGGCGGGCCTGGCGGCGGTCACTGAACGGCCGCGCCGACGTTCTTCACAAGAATCGCAAAGCGGTCGTTCTCGGCCTTCATGAACGCGGCAAATTCCGCCGGGGACTTGCTGGTGATGACGTCGGCTCCTCCCAGCTCGATGCGCCGGACCACCTCGGCGTCGCCCATCACCTTGATGAGCACGCCATGCAGCTTGTTCACGATCTCCCGCGGCGTGCCGGCGGGCACGTACATTCCCTGCCAGGAACCGGTCGTCATCTTCGGAAAACCCGATTCGGGCATGGTCGGGACGCTCGCGAGCGCCGGGACGCGCTTCTTGGCCGCCACGCCAACCACTTTCAGGCGCCCCGCCTTGAAATGCGGTATGACCGAGGCGGTGGTGAGCATCCCGGCCTGGACTTCTCCGCCGACCAACGCAATGTTGGCCGCGCCGGCGCCGCCCTTGTAGGGCACGTGCACCATCTTGAGGCCGGTCTCGAGCAAAAACGATTCCATCTCGAGGCGCCCGTTGCTGCCCGCGCCGGCGGAACCGAAGTTGAGCTTGCCCGGGCGCGCCTTGACGTAGGCGATGAACGCCTTCACCGATCCGGCCGGCACCGACGGGTGCACGGCGAGCGCGGTGGGCACGTCCACGACCTGGGTGATCGCGATGAGATCGCGCAGCGGCCTCACCGGGAATTTCGGATAGACGCTCGGGTTGATGGCCATGGTGCCGATATTGCCGAGAAAAAGGGTATAGCCGTCGGGGGTGGCGCGGGCGGAAACCTCCACGCCGATGTTGCCCGAGGCTCCGGCGCGGTTGTCGACCACGACGGTCTGGCCCAGCACCTCGCCGAGCTTCGGCTGCACGATGCGCGCGACGAAGTCCGAGGCGCCTCCTGGCGCGAACGGCACGAGCACGCGCAGCGGCCGCACCGGGTAATTCGCCGCCTGCTGGGCGAACGCGGCGCCTCCCGCCAGCAGGGACAACGTGAACAGCAGGATCGCGGGTGGTGTCCGTTTCACGGTCTTCCTCCTCGTTCAAAAAGTTCCCGACCCCTTGTCGGCCTTCTATGCGGCGGTGGAAATCGTGTTCTGATCGCGGGTCAGCGGGGCTGCAGGCTTCGCGATATCATAAAGACGCGCGCAATTGTCCCAAAGGATCTTGCGCCGCTGCTCGTCATTCAGCGCCAGGCCGAGGAATTGCCCGATGGCTTCGGGGAATGCCCCGTCGGAATGCGGATAGTCGCTCGACACGACGAAGTATTCCGCCCCCATTTTATTGACGACGTCGACGGCCGGCTCCTCGTCGACATCGAGCGCGATACAGCAGTGGCGCTTGAAGTACCCGCTCGGCGGCATCGTGAGTTGATGCTCGCAGCCGGGCCCGTACTTCTCCCACTGGTCGTCGAGCCGCCACAGCCACCAGTAGAGCCATCCGGCCGTCCCTTCGAGGAACGCGCAGCGCAGCTTCGGGTGACGCTCGAGGATGCCGCCGGAGGTCATGCTGGCGATCGCCCCCATCAGCTCGACCGGGTTGCGGATGGCGTGGGCGATCGGATAGAAATTGGCGTGGCCGACGAAACGCCGCCCGGCATCTTCCTTGAGCGAGGTGTTGCCGGTCGGATGGAAGCCGACCGGCACATTGAGCCGTTCGAGCTCGTTCCAGAGCGGCTCGCACGCCTCGTCGTGCAGGAGCCGGCCGTTGACCGGGTTCGGTGTGCCGATAACCGCGACGGCGCCCAGTTCCCTGACGCTGCGCCGCGCCTCCTCCACCGCCATCCCCACGTCGTGCATCGCGATCTGCGCGGCGAACTTGAGGCGCCGCGGATCGCTCTTGCAGTAATCGCCGGCCCAGTTGTTGTAAGCGCGGGCCAATGCCGCCGCGTAATCCGGCGCGAGATCGTCGTGACACAGGATCTGCCGCCCGCGCGTGCCGTACATCACGGCAACGTCGATGCCCTCGATATCCATCGCCGTCAGGGTCGAGGCCGGATCGAAGCCGCGCGCCCGCGCGACGTTGAAATGCGGGTGGCGCGCGCGGCTCCGCCGCCTCAGCTCGCGGCTGGAGGCGGCCGCGCCTTGCGCTTTGGCGAACGCCGGGATCGCCAGCCCTTGCACCTCCATCCCCCTGATGGTATCGGCGCTGCCCTTGTCCTCGGCGCTGGGCGAGAGCGGCTGCTGCTGTCCGCCATAAAACCGCGGCGGGTTCGCCCGATAGGGCTCGTCGAGATAGCGGGCCCACAGGTCGTCCGGTTCCATCATGTGCAAGTCGCTGTCCATGATCAGGTAGCCTTCGCGTGCCATTGTTCCCTCCTGTTGGTTGCGATCGCCGCGGGTATCCGGCGCGCCGCGCATGTAATGGGTGAATGTACCGTAAGTCGCCCGGGAGACCGTGTCAATGCGCGGATATGAACAAGCTTATCGCCAGCCGGCAACGGCGTCGCGTCCGGCCTGGTTGAGCGGCCGCGCGATCAAGCCGCTTTGCGATACGCGGACCTCGAACAGCGCCCCATCGGCCATCGGCAGAAAGGCCGCGCTGCCGGCAAGCGCGTCGACCCAGGGCACGTAGGCGTGGTAGCGGCGCGCGAGCTCCCAGGCGTCGACGCGCGCGGGCTCGCGGAGCACGTGGACCGTGCGCGGCTCGGCGCGCTCGCTCTTGATGTCGCGGTAGCGGCCGCCGATGCGCTCGAGGCGGTAGACGGTGTCGAAGCCGGCGATGTTGGCGAGGCCGCGCCACTTGAGCACCCGCGCGTCGACCTGCCATTCGTCTCCGCGCAGCTCGAAGCTCTGCGTCCTGCCCGAGGGATAAGTCAGCGTGGCACGATAGTGCCGCTCGCCCAGGCGCGACAGCATGACCTCCGCCGCCGGCTGCTCATGGGTCAGCCGCTCGTAGGTCAACACGCTGAAGCCGAGCATCCATGCCGCCGCCGCCGCGAGCAGGAAGCACGCGCCCGCCAGGGCGTGAACGCCGCCGGCGAGCAGCCGCCACTGCCGGAGCCGGCGCGCCGCGAGTATCAGGAACAGCAGCCCGGCGAGCCCGCAGACTGCGATGATGGCGTAGAAGATATTGAACACCGCGCGGTAGACCTCGTACTGAACTGACCCTGATTATTTCATGGCTTCCAGGCCGCTGTTCGCAATGGCCTGGGTGGCCTGCGGGGAGGCCAGAAATTCGATAACCGAGCGGGCGCGGGCCTTGTCCGGGGAGCTCGCGGAAATGCCGGCAACAACCGACGTGACTTTCTGCAATTCCGGCGGCAGCGGCGTGATGTGAGCGATTCCCGGTATGGGCAGCAGCTCGCTGAGTTGCTGGAAGCCAAGCTCCAGCTCGCCCTTCGCGACCACGGCGCCCACGCGCACGCCGCCGCCGATAAGGCGGCTCTTGGGGAGCACCTGGTCGGCGATCCCGAGACGCTGGACCAGCTGGGTGGAGAAGTACTTGCCGCTTTCGCTCGCGGAATACCCGATGGACTTCGCCTGCAGCAGCGTGCTTCTCAATGCATCGACCGAGCTGATGTCCGGTTTGGGGGCGCCCGCGCGCACCGCCATGGCGATGACCGATCGGGCAACAATCGCCTGGCCTTCGGTCAACACCAGGCCGTCCGCGGTGAATTGCCGGAATATGGGCTCGGCAACGATCACGATGTCCGCGGCCTCGCCGCGCGTGAGCCGGTTCAGGATGGACGCCTCGCCCGTGCCGACGGAAGTCGTGACGGTAACGAACTTCGTCTTTGTCAGACGCTCCAGTTGCGGGATCAACGCCAGATACGCGGCGGTAAAGGCGCCGGAGGTCATCACCCTGAATTCGCTTGCCGTTGCGGTCATGCGGGGAAATGGGTGCGCAGCACCTCCCCGTTGACCTCGGCGGGCCTGGCGTCGATCAGGATGAAGGCGGTGACCGCCGGGACCGAGCCCCGGTTGACCCAGGTGTGGATCGTGCCGCGCTGGACGACGACATCGCCGGGCTTCAGATGCACGACCTCGCCGTCGTCGAGCTCGAGGTCGATTTCGCCCGACAACAGGATCGCGTAGTCCACGGTTTCGGTGCGGTGCGTGAATCGGGTGTGGCCGGGGGCCCACTCGGTGATCCGGATCGTCGTGCCCTCACCGGTGCCGACGTAGTTGTAGCGCTTCACGAAACCGGCCCGTTGCGCGCCGTCGGCCGCCGCCGAGTTGTCGACCGGCATCCGGTCGGTCGACCAGATCTCGCAGCCCGTGATGCTCGCCCCGATCCGCCGCGAGACCGCGGTCAGCCGCTCGTCGCTGGCGACGACGGCCTTCCCGTTCGCGTCGTGGCCGGTGACGATCCGCCTCACTTGTAGCGTCATGGCAACCTCCGTTCAATAAGGATGAAGAATGAAGCTTGCTCCTCGTCGAGGATCGGGCGCGGCTTAGCGGGGTCGAATTCGGCCATGTGAATCGCTTTCAGCTATTTTGGCCGACAGGCGACGGGCCAGACGACGCGGGCGCCGGGCGTGGCGATCTTGCCGTCGGCGGTCGCGTACGGGATGGGAACCGCGCCGGCCTCGTGATAAATCGCCAGCGGATCCAACAGCGCGGCGCCCCCGAAGGACTCTCGAGATCCGACCGTCACGACGTCCTCCGGGCTCTTGCGCGTCGTGAGATGCAGATGGGGATACCCCGACATGCCGTAATGCTTGCCGACGGTGCCGGTTCGGCCCGAGCGCGCGATCACCTGCCCCAATCGTACCGGCGCGCCGTGCTCCAGATCGGGCATGGACTCGAGGTGCTGATACTTCGAATAGACCCAGTACGCGAGTCCCGTGTCTTCCGGAGCATGGCGCAGCCAGAGATAGATGCCTTCCAGCATCCCCCCTTCGCCCTTCATGGCGACCGTGCCCGCGGCCAGGGCGAGCAGCGGCGTGCCCTCGTCGAGCGAGATGTCGATGCCGCCATGCAAGCCTCCGAAAGCCCACGGCGCCCGGGCGCTGCCGTCATAGCGCGTCGGCGAGGCATACGGCGACGCGATCTCCGGGCAACGCGCCTCGACCGGATACACCGGTCGCAAGCCGCTCGCCTGGATTGCGTTTTTTCCGCTATCCGTCCGCGCCTGCCCCATCTTCTTCTCGCCCTTCCCGCTCCCGAACTGAGCCTGCGACGGCGCGTGAAACGCTATCAGCGCGAGGATGAGAACGGCGACGCGAAGGTCCATGACTGAGTTGAATAACGATTGGGACCGGCCCGGAATCAGCCGACGAGCGGATTCACCACCGCGAGATTCGGGAAGCGCCCGAAATCGCGGTCCGCCGACCAGAGTTCCTTGACGCCGTGCTGAACGCATAGCGCCGCGATCCGTGCGTCGTGCACCTGTGGCCCCGAGATCTTGCCATTCAGCAGCATTTCCTTGAGCGTCCGCCAGTGCACTGCCGATTCCGCGAGCAGCACCAGTGAAGGCGATTCGAGCCACGCCTCGACCTGGTCCACCGCGGCAGCGAGCGGCGTGGGGGGCAGGAAAATTCGCGGGTGCGTTACGATCGAGAGGAACTCGTGTACGCAGGCCCAGGGTATCGCCCACGCGCCGCGCCCTTCCGCCAGCTCCGCCAGCTTCGCGCGCGCCGGCGCGTGCCACTCGGCGTCTTTCCGGTGGGCGTAGACGAGGATATTGCTGTCAACCGCGATCACCCGCCGCGGCCCTCATAGGCCAGTTCACGCAAACGTTCCCAACCGGCCGCGCGCGCCTCGGCGCCGAGCCCCTGCCCGTCGAACGACGCGTCGCGCAGCCGGAACGGCCCGCGCTTCTGCTTGCGCTGCGCGATCACCTGGCGCAGCCCCTGCTCGATCAGCGTGCGCACCGTCACGTCCTCGCGCGCGGCGATTTTCTTCGTTTCCTCCAGAAGCGCGTCGGAGATCTCGACCGTCGTCTTCATATATGGGTTCCCATATCAACGCATATGTCCAGACGTAGCACTATGCCACTCTGGAGTAAATGGCGCAACAGCACGAACGATCTAGGGGTGTGGAACACTACATCAACGTATTGAAATATATAACTTTTCAATGGGGTCTGTCTCTGCGATCCCCCCGGTTCGCCCCCCCGGCTCGCCGTCATGCATGCCAGGCCCTATCTCAACCCGCCGCCCTTGCAGTAGTCTTTCAGCACAACGCCAATGTGATGAGGACCGCCATGACCGCCGTTCTGGACGATAACGCACGCCTGGGCTTCGAAATCTCCGATGTCGATCTCTCGAAACCGCTCGACGACGCAACGGTCGAGCGGCTGGAGAACGAGATCGTCCGCCATTCAGTGGTGGTGATCCGGGACCAGAAGATCACCCCGGAGCAGCACAAGGCATTCGGCGCGCGCCTGGGCGAGCTGGCCATCCACGTCGCCAAGGCGTACCTGCTGCCGGGCCATCCCGAGGTCTACATCGTATCCAACGTCGTCGAGAACGGGCGGAATATCGGCGTCTCGGATGCCGGCCCGACCTGGCATTCGGACTTCTCCTACCTGCCGGCCCCCGCGAAGTACTCGCTGCTCTACGCGCTGGAGGTTCCCGTCATCGACGGAGAGCCGAAAGGCGACACTTCCTTTGCCAGCACCTTCGCGGCCTATGATGCATTGCCCGAAAAAAGGAAACGCGAGCTCGAATCGCTCAAGGTCATATACCGGTACGGAGACCAGTACGAAAAGAGGCGCCAGTCCGGCTCGCAGCTGGTTGCGCTCACCGGGGAGCAGCGGCAGCAGACGCCGGACGTCATGCACCCCATGGTCCGCACCCACCCGAAAAGCGGCCGCAAGTGCATCTACATCAGCGACGGAACCGCGGCGGGCGTGGTCGGCATGGCGGAAAGCGAAGGACGGCAACTGATCAGGGAGCTGATCGATCACTGCACGCAGCCCCGGTTCGTCTACCGCCACCGGTGGCGGGTGGGCGACCTGGTCGTCTGGGACAATTGCTCGTCGCTGCACAAGGCGAACAGCAAGGACTACGCGTTGCCCTACCGGCGCCGAATGCACCGGGTCACCGTAAGCGGTTCGGTTCCGTTCTAGCCGGCGTCACGCCTTCAGGGGAATGCCGCCGCGCTCGACCCAGCGATAGCGCTCGGCCAGGGCGTCGGCGAGCGGATGGCGCCGCGCGTCGTCCACCGCGATCCACATCCGCAGCAGGTGGCGCTGCAGGGCCGGCTCCTCGTGATCCTCGTACGCATCGCGCGCGTGCATCGTGACGTGGTTGTTGAGCAGCTGGATATCGCCTTCCTGGAAGTCCATCGTCAGCATCAGCTCGCGCCGGTTGGCGATTTCCTGCACGGCATCGAGCGCCTCGAGCTGCTGCGGCGTGGGCCGGCAGGACTCTCCGAAGCGCGCCGCCGACAGGAAATACGACCGGCTGCAGATACGCGCGGTCAACTTCCCGTCCCTGACGCTGAACATCGGCAGGGTGTACCACGGCCGCTCCCCTTCGGGCTCCTCGCCGCGCCAGTCGACATGGAAGTCGCCGAAGAGAACCTCGAGCAGGTCGGGGCGCTCCTTCAGCAGCACGTTGTGCACGGTAAGAGCGCTCACCACCTTGCTCGCGCCACCGGACTTCGCCGCGCGCAGGCAAAACAATCCCAGCACGTCGACCGGAAGCAGGTCGCAGTGAAAATCCATGCGCAGGTTGGTCTGGTAGACGCGGGCGTTGGGGTCGGCTATGACCCGTCCCTCGTCGCGCACATGGCCCAGGCGGTGGCCCCGCGCGTTCTGCGACACGGGATTGCCGAGCCGGGCGCCGATGCCCCAGTAGATGAGCGCGCATTCCTCGTCCGTGTAGCGGTCGCGCGGGATGCCGCGAAGCAGGGCAAAGCCGCGGCCGTTGATCACCTCGTCGAGCACCCCGTCGAGCGCGGCGGAGACGCGGGGAAGCGGAAACCTGTCCGCGCCGAACGGAATTCGCGCGCCCGCGAGCCTGGCGTGCTCCAGCGCGGCGTCGATCTCCGCCAGGGCCGCGGCGTCAAGGCGCACGATCCACGAAGGATCGTCCTGGATCCGCGAACCGGTCCAGGCGGCGGGACCAGCCAGTGCGCTTCGTTTCACGGGCAATCGGACCCGGTCGCGATCACGGGGACCCTGAATTGCGGCGCCCGCTCATCTCACCGCGATGTTCGCGTTCTTCACCACCTTGTGCCACTTGGCGATGTCGCCGCGGAGTATCGCGGAGAACGCCTCCGGCGTGGTGCCGGCGGCCTCCAGGCCCAGCGCGGCAAATCGCTGCGAGAGCGCCGGGGAATTGAGCGCGGCATTGATATCGGCGCTGACCTTGCCCGTAATCGCGCGCGGCGTGCCGGCCGGAAACAGCATGCCATACCACACGTCGAACGCGTAGCCCGGCACGCCGCTCTCCGAGACCGTGGGGATATCGGGTGCGGCCGGGGAGCGCTTCGCGCCGCTGACCGCCAGCGCCTTCATGCGGCCGGTCTTGAGATGCGGCACGACCGAGGCGATCCCGATCAATTGCATGTGGATTTCGCCCGTCAGCATGGCCGTCAGCGCCGGGGCGGTACCCTTGTAGGGGACATGCTGCATGTCGATCCCGGTCATCACCTTCAGCAGCTCGGTGCCCATGTGCGAGGAGCCGCCGACGCCACCCGAGCCGTAACGGACCTGTCCCGGCTTGGCCTTCGCCATCGCCAGCAGGTCCTTCATCGAGTTGACGCCCAACGTCGACGGCACCACGTAGACGAAGGGCTGCTGGGCAACGCGCGAGACCGGCGCCAGGTCCTTGAGGGGATCGAACGAGAGCTTCGAGTACAACGCAGGCGCGATCGAGACGCCCAGGCTGCACATCACCATCGTGTAGCCGTCGGGGGTCGCATCCACCGCCATTTTCGTTCCGATGGTGCCGCCGCTGCCGCCGCGGTTATCCACGACCAGCGATTGCCCCCAGTTCTTGCCGAGTTCCTGGGCGACCAGCCTCGCAATGATGTCGGTGCCCCCGCCTGGCGCGAATGGGACGATCAGGCGCACCGGCTTGGAGGGGTAGCCGGCCGCGCCGGTTTTCTGCGCCGCGGCGGGAAGCGCGGCGCAGAGCAGGCACGCCGCAACGACTGATGACAGAAGTCCGTGCAAAGCCTTCATGTGAATCTCCCCGGTTCAGTGAGGGTAAATGAGTTAGCGTAAATGGGATCAGTGTAACTTTTTTCCTCGACCCGGGCCCGGTGGCGCGCGCCCGGCGGGGCGTGGAGAGTAGACTGGCCGCATGCTGGACTGGACCGAATACGCCAAGATACTGCTGGCGCTGCTCGTGATCGTCAACCCCGTCGGCGCGGTGCCCTTGTTCGCCAGCCTGACCGCGGAGAACACCGCGGACGAAAAGCACCGCATCGCCCGCACCGCCAGCACCGCCGTTGCCATCGTGCTGATCGTCGCGGCGGTGGGCGGTCAGCCGCTGCTCGCCCTCTTCGGGATCACGATCGCGTCCTTCAAGGTCGGCGGCGCGATCCTCATACTGCTGATCGCCATTTCGATGATGCACGGCACGCAGAGCGGGGAAAAGCAGACGCCGGAAGAGGCGAAGGAAGCCGCCGACAAGGAGCGCATCGCCGTCGTGCCGCTCGCGATACCGCTGCTGTCCGGGCCCGGGGCGATCTCGACCATCATCATCTACGCCACCGCGCTATCCTCGCTGGCGCACCTCGCCGCCATCATCGCCTGCGCCCTGCTGGTGGGCCTCACCACCTGGATCGCGCTGCGGGTCGCGACCCCCGTCAGCACATGGCTCGGGAAAACCGGCGTCAACATCGCCATGCGGCTGATGGGGCTGCTGCTGGCG
>MERD01000035.1:79988-82452 GCA_001771935.1 Betaproteobacteria bacterium RIFCSPLOWO2_02_FULL_67_26 | reverse complement strand
TCCTGTTCGGCTCGTGGTACACCGCGCCGATCATCGACCGCGTGTTCAAGCGCGCCAGCGCGAAGGATTTGATGCTGTCGATCGAGGAGATCAACCACTTCGAGCGCATGCTCGCCGACGAGGGCGCGCTCATCCTCAAGTTCTGGTTTCACCTGTCGAAGAAGCGCCAGAAGAAGCGCCTGAAGCAGCTCGAGTCCGACCCGGAGACGAGCTGGCGCATCAGCGATCGCGACTGGGATTTCTTCAAGCTCTACGACCGCTTCTACCGCATCAGCGAGGACATGCTGCGCGAGACCAGCACGCGCGACGCGCCGTGGATCGTGGTCGAGGGCTCGGACCCCGAGTACCGCGCGGTGACGGTGGGCAAGACGCTGCTGGAGGCGATGCGCAAGCGCCTCGCGGCGCCGCCCGAGCGGCGGGTGGCGAAGAGCCAGGCCGCGCCGATGGTGCGCCCGGTGGACCGGGTGCACGTCCTGCGGCGGATGAACCTCAATCTGAAGATGGAGCGGGATGAATACAAGAAGCGGCTGGAGAAATTCCAGCGGCGGCTCGCGCTGATCACGCTGAACAAGAAGTTCCCCGAGCGCAACGTGGTGTGCGTGTTCGAGGGGATGGACGCCGCGGGCAAGGGCGGCGCGATCCGGCGCATCACGGCCGCGCTCGATCCGCGGCTCTACCACAACATCCCCGTGGCCGCGCCGACCGACGAGGAGCGCGCGCAGCCTTATCTCTGGCGGTTCTGGCGGCACCTGCCGCGGAAGGGCCGTTTCACCATCTACGACCGCAGCTGGTACGGGCGCGTGCTGGTGGAGCGCATCGAGGGCTACTGCTCCGAGGCGGACTGGATGCGCGCCTATTCCGAGATCAACGATTTCGAGGAGCAGCTCGCGCGCAACGGCGCGATCATCTGCAAGTTCTGGCTGCAGATCTCCAAGACCGAGCAGTTCAGGCGTTTCAAGCTGCGGGAGAAGACCCGCTTCAAGCGCTTCAAGATCACCCCCGAGGACTGGCGCAACCGCGAGAAGTGGAACGGCTACGAGGTCGCCGCCTCGGACATGATCGAGCGCACCAGCACCTCGTTCGCGCCGTGGACGCTGATCGAGGCCAACGACAAGTACCACGCCCGCGCCAAGGTGGTCGGCACCGTCGTGCGCGCGATCGAGAACGCGCTCGGCAAGCGCTGAGCGCCGCCGCGCTGCCAGGCCACCATGTCGACCATCGCAGCGGAGGCCTGGCGGCTGTTCTGGCGCGATGAGCTGCCGTACCTGCTCGCGGCGGCCGCGCTCGTCGCGCTGATACTGGCGCGCGCGCTGCGCGCCGACCGCAGGGTCCTGCGCAACACGCTGATCTTCCTCGCGCTGTGCGTCGCGGCCGAGCTCGCCGGCGCGCTGCTCGAGGCCGGCGGCATTGCGCGCGCCGGCGCGATCGTGCGCGACGCCGCGATCGTCGCCACGGGTCTCGCCATCATCCGCCTGGCCGGCATCGCGGCTTTCCGCGCCGTGCTCCCGGCCGCGGGGTTCACCCCCCCGCGCATCGCCGAGGACGTCGTGCTGGTGCTCGCCTACGTCGCGTGGGGGCTGCTGCGGCTGCGGCTTGCCGGCATGGACCTGGCGAGCCTGGTGACGACCTCGGCCGTCGTCACCGCGGTGGTGGCCTTCGCCATGCAGGACACGCTCGGCAACGTCCTCGGCGGCCTGTTCCTCGAGCTCGACGGGTCGATCTCGGTCGGCGACTGGATCCGGCTCGACGACCTGTCGGGCCGCGTCGCCGAGATCCGCTGGCGCCACACCGCGATCCGCACGCGCAACGGGGAGCTGGTGATCGTGCCGAACAGCTCGCTCATGAAGTCGCGCTTCACGCTGATCGGCAACCCCGACCGCGCCGAGGTGCGCTGGCGCCGCTGGATCTGGTTCGACGTCGGCTTCGAGGTGCCCGCGGCCAAGGTGCTGGCGGCGGCGGAGCAGGCGCTGGCCGCCGCAGATATTCGCAACGTGGCGCGCGAGCCGAAACCGAGCTGCGTGCTGATGGAATTAGGCGCGAGCAGCTGCCGCTACGCGCTGCGCTACTGGCTGCGCGACCCGCTGCCGGACGACGCGACCGACACCGCGGTGCGGATGCACCTGCTGGCCGCGCTGCAGCGCGCCGGCATCGCGCTCGCCCTGCCGCAGACCGTCGTGCACCGGATCAAGGAGGGCGAGGCGCGGCAGGCGGTGCTGCACGCGCGCGAGATCGAGGCGCGCATCGCGGCGCTGCGCGGCGTCGAGCTCTTCGCGCACCTCGAGGAGAGCGAGCTGCGCGCGCTCGCCGACCACCTGGTGACCGCGCCGTTCGCCGCGGGCGACGTCATCACGCGCCAGGGCGCGATTGCCCACTGGCTCTACCTGCTGGTGGACGGCGAGGCCGAGGTCTGGCTCGACACCGCCGATGCGCCGCGGCGCCAGGTCGCGACGCTCGGGCCGGGCAG
>MERD01000035.1:74490-79963 GCA_001771935.1 Betaproteobacteria bacterium RIFCSPLOWO2_02_FULL_67_26 | reverse complement strand
GGCGGGGTTCGAAGGCATCATCCACTCGCGCCCGGCGATCGCCGAGGAGATGTCGCGCGTGCTGGGCGCGCGCGCCGGCGGCCTGCGGCACGCCGCCGAGGAAGCCCATGCCGAGGCGGCGGCGCACACGCGGCCCGAGAACCTGCTCAGGCGCATCCGCGCGTTTTTCGGGCTGAATGCGGCCGCTTGAACCGGTGATGGGTGATGGGTGGTCAATACCGGTCACCGGTCACCGGTCACCGGTCACTGGTCACGTAGGTTCCTGTTGAATTGTGTTTTGCTGCTCGGAATATATTCAACAGATCAGGGAGATACGGGAGGCCCTCCACACGAGGAATCTGACTAAACGTGTATTGCAGTAAATCTATACTTTCACTAAAACGAATGTTTTGGTAATATTCCATGTGTGAGGGTCACACGCTCAGAACTCATATCCGTCCTAGCCCAGTTCAATTCTTGGTGGCGGGGTGAAGCCACGCCAGATCTAGCACCATGGCGCCGCGCAGCGTTCCAGGAACTCTACGATTGGACGGTCAAGCCGCCCGTTCCTCGCGCCGTCCTACTTACGGGCCCGCGCCAAGTCGGCAAGACCACGCTGTTGCTGCAAACTGCGGAAGAGCTGGTCAAGCAGGGCATCCCGGCTTCCAACATTCTCTACGCCACGTTCGATCATCCGCTCCTCAAGCTTGCGGGGATCGAAGCGGTGATCGAAGCTTGGCGCGAGCGCGAGCCGCGCGCGGCGGGGCCCGAGTTCGTTTTCCTCGACGAGGCGCAGTTCATCAAGGACTGGGGAACCTGGGTCAAGCACCAGGTTGATTTCGAGCGCAACCGCCGCATCGTCCTGACCGGTTCGGCGGTGCCATTGGCCGAAGAGAAGCAGGAATCTGGCGTTGGCCGGTGGCACAACATCCGGCTGGCGACGCTGTCGTTCTACGAGTACCTCCAGATCAAGGGCCTCGATCTGGCGGCGCTTCCCGACGTACGCTCGCTCAGGGGCCTCTTCGGTTGGGACCAGAAGAAGATTTACGAAACATCCCAAGCCGCCTCCGATTACGTTGCACACTTCCATGAATACCTGATCCGCGGGGGGTTCCCGCAGACGGCGCTGGTGGACAGCTTCACCAAAGCGCAGCGGCTGTTGCGCGAGGACATCGTGGATAAAGTCTTGAAGCGCGACATGACTGCGCTGTTCGGCGTGCGGCGCGTGCTCGATCTCGAGCATACGTTTCTCTACCTTTGCATGCACGACGGCGGGCTGCTCAACATGCCGGAGCTTTGCTCCAACCTCGCGGTGAAGCGCCCGACGGCGCAGAGCTTCATCGAACTCCTCGAGGCGACGCACCTGATCTACCGGCTGCCGCCGTTCGGCTACGGCAAGGAAGTGCTGCGCGCGCGCTACAAGGTGTATCTGGTGGACGCCGCGATTGCGCCAGCGGTCATGCTCAAAGGCAAGAGCGTGCTGGAAGACCCCACCGCCCTCGGCATCGCGACCGAGACCGCGGTGTTCAAGCACCTGTTCACCCGCTACTACCAGCAGAACGTGCGCTTCACCTACTGGAAGGGCAGGGCGGACCGGGAGGTGGACCTGGTGGCCGAGGTTGGCGGCGAGATCATCCCGTTCGAGATCAAGTACCGTTCGGAACACACCAATCCGCGCGACCTGCGCGGACTCGCCGAATTCTGCGCCGGGAAGAAGATCGCCCGGGCCTACGTGGTCACCAAGGCGCTCAACGATTTCGGCGAAATGGAAAAGCTCCCCGGCGCCGACACGCGCATCATGAAAGTCCCCGCGCCCTTGCTCTGCTACTGGATCGGCCAGGCCGAGTCGCTACAGACGGTGCATCCGCGGGCAGCGTGAAGTGGCGACAGGACCGGCTCGTGTTCGGGTCGAAACACGGCTCGCGAATCACACCTTTTAGAAATCAGCGCGGGCCGCGCGCGACGGCGAGCTGGCGGAACAGCGAGCGCTTCTTGTACTGGTGCGCTTCCATCTTGCGGATGATGTCGGCCAGCATGCGCGTGGCGGCGGCGACGTAGGGGCCCTTGTTGAGCATCACGCACTCCGCGCGCATCGACATCGCCGCGTCGGTGACTTCGGCCCGCGTCGGCACGCCGGTGTGCGCCACGGTGTCGAGCACCTGCGTCGCCCATACCACCGGCAGGTGACAGGCTTCGCCGAACCACAGCAGCTCCTCCTGCATCTCGGCCAGCCGCTCGAACGAGAGCTCGACCGCGAGATCGCCGCGCGCGATCATCAGCCCCACCGGATCGTACTTGAGGGCCTCGAACAGGATGCCGGCGAGGTGGCGCATCGCCCCCCGCGTCTCGAGCTTTAGGATCATCCCGAAGCCCGGCTTGCCGGCCTGCCGGATACGCTCGCCGATCAACGCCACGTCCTGCGGCGCATTGACGAAGGAGACGCCGGCGCCGTCGGCGTGCTCCAGCGCGAAATCCAGCGCGACTTCGTCCTGCGGCCCGATCTGATGGAGCGAGAGCTCGCTGTCCGGAAACGCGATGCCCTTGCCCGAGCGCAGCCGGGTCGGCGCCTTCAGCGCGTACTGCACGCGGCACAGCAGCCCGTCGGGGCGCGCGCCTTCCGCGACGGCGACGAGCTTGCCGTCATCGAGGATCACGCGCTCTCCCGGGCGCACCTGCGCCAGGAGCTGCGGCTCCGGGAAGGCCAGCGCCGGCGTCGCCGGGTCCGGGCCTCGTCCGTCCCCGTTGAGCAGAAAGGCGTCTCCCGCCGCAAGCCGCAGTTCTCCGGGCTGCCGGGGCAGCATCCCGACCCGGCCTTCCGCCATCAACTCCCCGCCGCGGCGCCATACGAGCTCCAGGCCGGGCGTCACGTAGAGGGAGCGGTCGCACTCGGCGACGATTCCGCTTTCGGCCGGCCCGCGCACCACGAGCGCGCGTTCCCGCGCTCCCGAGTCCATCAATTCGAGGGTGTCGCCGGGCTGGAACTGCGCCAGCCATTCCGGCGGGACGGGAATCTGCGCGCCGCCTGCGTATTCGGCGACCAGCAGCACCTGCGTCGTCGCCACGGTCCGTCCGAAGCGGTCCTTGCGGCGCGGCAGGTGGAGCACGGCGTCCTCGATCTCGCGGATTTCCGCGCGCAGCTTGGGGCCCGGCAGGTCGACGATCACGCGGACCGGCTTGTCGAGACCGGCCGCGCGCGACTTGAAAGTCGATGCGATGGCCTTCCATTCGCGCGGCGACTCGTGCGCCCCGTTGATCCGCAGCAGGTTGGCGCCGGCCTTGATCAGCGCATCCGCCCAGCGGGCGTTGGCCTGCGCCGCGTCCGGCGCGGTCACCATGATGTAGACGTGCCGGTCCGGCGGCCGCGGCCCGAACAACGTCCGGGTATTCGCGTGCAGGATCGATTCGGACTTCGCCCAGTCGAGCGGCTCGCTCGGGTCCGCCGCGATCGCGCCGCGGTGCCCGTCCGTGAGCCAGGCGAGGAGCCGCAGCAGCGTGTCCCGGACATGCCCCTCGCAGCGCCCGAGCGACGACAGCCCGACGGCCGCGAGCTCGAGTTGCAGCCGATGGATGTCGTGCTTGCGCAGCGCGAGATAGTGCGCGAGGTTCACGGCGCTCGGCCGGTGTTTCGGCAGGACCGCGTCGATTTTCGCGCGCTGGGCGGCCTCTTCGTCCGCGATCGCCCGGGTCAGTTCCAGGAGGCTCGCGCGGAGCGCATCGGCATGCTCTGCTGCTGACTGGGCTGGCATGCCTTCAGGGTAGTCGATGCTCGTGGGTGATGCTTGATTTGGATCAAATTGGACCCCGCCCCGGGGCGGCAAACTGGATTCGTTGCAGTCACGAGGACGAAACAAAACGGTATGGCCGAACAGCATTCCCTGCCGGAACCGGAACGCGAGGGCGCGGGCATCGGCTCCGCGCTGTCGCTGACCGCCGAGCGGCTGAAAGAGGTACGGAAAAGCGCCGAGAGCCTGTTCGACCCATTCGGCATCGTGGCGCCGATGGCGCACGCCCAATTCGCCTGGTGGCTCCACCCGCTGGAGTTCACGGAGCTCGCGACGAAATTCGCGGGCGACCTCGCGGCCCTGGAGCTCAACCTGGGAACCAAGGCCGTCAGGCCCGGGACCCCGGATGCGGTGCAGCCGCAAGCGGACGACAAGCGCTTCGCCGACCCGGTGTGGTCCAGGGAGCCCGGCTGGGACCTGCTCAAGCAGTGGTATCTCTTCTACACGCGCCACGTGCAGGACGCCCTGTTCCAGACGCCCGGGATGTCGCCGCGGGAGCGCCGGCGCGCCGCGTTCTGGTGGAGAAACTGGCTGAACGCCGTGGCGCCGACCAATTTCCTGCTCACCAACCCGGTGGCGATGCGCCTGGGGGTCGAAAGCGGGGGCGAGAGCCTGCGCCGCGGCTTCGAGATCTTCATGCAGGACCTGCAAGCCGGCACCGTGCGCATGACCGATCCGGAAGACTTCAAGGTCGGGGGCAACCTCGCGACGACGCCGGGCGCGGTGGTGTTCCGCAACCGGCTGATGGAGCTCATCCACTACGCGCCGGCCGCGGAGCGGGTGCGGCCGACGCCGGTGGTCATCGTCACGCCCTGGATCAACAAGTTCTACGTGCTCGACCTCGAGCCGAAAAAGAGCCTGGTGCGCTACCTGCTGAAGGAGGGGTTCGACGTCTACATCACGAGCTGGAAGAACCCGGACCGGGACCTGGCCGAGACCGGGTTCGACGAATACCTCACGCAGGGCGTGGACGAGGCGGTGCGCGTGGCGCGGTCGCTCTCCGGCACGGACAAGGTCCACGCCGTCGGCTACTGCATCGGCGGCACGCTGCTCACGACTTACATGGCCTGGCTCGCGCGCCGCTACCCGGACCCCGCGGCGATGCCGGTCGCGCACTGGTCGCTGTTCGCGACGCTCGTGGATTTCCAGTCGCCCGGCGACATCGAGGTATTCCTCGACGAGGGCAGCGTGCGCTGGCTGACCGACTCGATGCGCACGCGCGGCTTTCTCGAGGGGCGCGAGATGGCGTCCACCTTCCGGCTGCTGCGCTCGAACAGCCTGATCTGGCACTACGTGGTGCACGGCTGGCTCTACGGCGAGCGGCCGGCGCCGCACGACGTGCTCTACTGGAACATGGACACGACGCGCATGCCGTACCGCATGCACGAGTTCTACCTGCGCGAGATGTACCTGAGGAACGGCCTCGTCAAGCCGAACGCGCTCACCCTCGCCGGCGAGCCGATCGACCTCGCGCGCATCCACCAGCCGCTCTACCAGGTCGCCACCGAGGACGATCACATCGCGCCCTGGCGCCAGACCTTCCGCCTGAACGGCTGGGTCACCGGGCACAAGCGCTTCGTGCTCTCCAGCTCGGGCCACATCCTCGGCATCGTCAATCCGCCGGTGACGCCGCCCAAGCGCCGCTACCGCGTCGCGCCGGCGCACCGCGGCCAGGCGGCGGACGCGTGGCACGAGACCACGAAGGAACTCAG
>MERD01000035.1:56889-74478 GCA_001771935.1 Betaproteobacteria bacterium RIFCSPLOWO2_02_FULL_67_26 | reverse complement strand
CACTGCGGCGAGCCCGGAGCGCCGCCGCCTCTCGCGACGAAGGAATTCCCGAAGCTTGCCGACGCGCCCGGCACCTACGTGCTCGAGCGCTGAGATGATTCCGGAAATCATCGTCAAGAATCCGCAGGATTTGAGGCTCGCGCCCAACCTGCGCGACTACGCGACGACGCGCGCCGGGTTCGACTGGGGACGCGCGGCGCCGGACCTCGCGGGCTTGCCGGACGGCGGCATCAATATCGCCCATGAAGCGGTGGACCGGCACGCCGCGGGCGCGCGCGCCGGGCAGCTGGCGCTGCGCTGCATCGGCAAGGACGGCGCGCGGCGCGATTTCACCTACGGCGGCCTGCGCGAGGCCACCAACCGGTTCGCGAACGCGCTGCGGGGCCTCGGCATCGGCGACGGCGCGCGCGTGTTTCTGCTCGCGGGGCGCATTCCCGAGCTCTACATCACGGTGCTCGGAACGCTGAAGAACCACGGCATCTCGTGCGCGATGTTCTCGGCGTTCGGGCCGGAACCCATCCACACGCGGCTCGCGATGGGCGAGGGCGAGGTGCTCGTTACGACCGAGACCCTCTACGCGAGGAAAGTCGCGGCCTTGCGCGAGCGCCTGCCGAAGCTGAAGCACGTCATCCTGGTCGGCGAGCGCGGCGGCGCGACGGCGGTCCCCGGAACGCTGGATTTCTGGAGGCTGGTCAACGCCGCGAGCCCGGCTTTCGAGATTCCCCCCACCGCTGCCGAGGACCCCGCGCTGCTGCATTTCACGAGCGGCACCACCGGCAAGCCGAAGGGCGCGGTTCACGTGCACGGGGCGGTCGTCGCGCATCACGTCACGGGGCGCTACGCGCTCGACCTCCATCCCGAGGATATCTACTGGTGCACCGCCGACCCGGGCTGGGTCACGGGCACGTCGTACGGGATCGTCTCGCCGCTCACCAACGGCGTGACCAGCATCGTGGACGAGGGCGACTTCGACGCCGAGCGCTGGTACTCGATCCTGAAGGAGGAGCGGGTGAGCGTGTGGTACACCGCTCCTACCGCGGTGCGCATGATGATGAAAGGCGGCGCCGAGGCCGTGCGCCGCCACGCATTCCCTCGGCTCCGCTTCATCGCGAGCGTCGGCGAGCCCCTGAACCCGCAAGCGGTGATGTGGGGCATGGAGGCATTCGGCCTGCCCATCCACGACAACTGGTGGCAGACCGAGACCGGCGGCATCATGATCGCCAACTACGCCGCTATGGATATCAAGCCGGGCTCGATGGGAAAGCCGCTGCCGGGGATCGAGGCCGCGGTCGTGCGCAAGACTGCGGATGGCACGGTCGAGGAGGTGAAGCCCGGCGAGGAAGGCGAGCTGGCGCTCAAGCCCGGGTGGCCCTCGATGTTCCGCGGCTATTTGAACGAGGAGGCGCGCTACCGCAAGTGCTTCGTGGGCGGCTGGTATCTCTCGGGCGACCTCGCGAAGCGCGGCAGCGACGGCTACTTCTGGTTCGTCGGGCGCGCGGACGACGTGATCAAGTCCTCCGGCCACCTGATCGGCCCGTTCGAGGTGGAAAGCGCGCTGATGGAGCACCCGGCGGTCGCCGAGGCGGGCGTGATCGGCAAGCCGGACCCGGTGCAATACGAAACGGTGAAGGCCTTCGTCTCGCTCAAGCAGGGCTTCGAGGCGAGCGAGGCGCTGCGGCGCGAGCTGCTGGGATTCGCGCGCAAGCGCCTGGGCGCCGCCGTCGCGCCCAAGGAGATCGACATCCTGGCCAGCCTGCCGCGCACGCGCAGCGGCAAGATCATGCGGCGGCTGCTGAAGGCGCGCGAGCTGGGGTTGCCCGAGGGCGATGTCTCGACGCTCGAGGGAGGCGCATGACGCTCGATCGCGCGCTCGCGCGGAGCCTGCTCAAGGACATGCTGCGCATCCGGCGCTTCGAGGAGAAGTGCGCCGAGCTCTACAGCGCGGGCAAGATCCGCGGTTTTCTGCACCTCTACATCGGCGAGGAAGCGGTGGCGGCGGGCGCCCTGCGGGCGTTCGGCCCGGACGACGCGATCCTCGCCACCTACCGCGAGCACGGCCACGCGCTCGTGCGCGGGATTCCGGCGGGGGCCGTGATGGCCGAGATGTACGGCAAGGCCGAGGGCTGCTCGCGCGGGCGCGGCGGCTCGATGCACATCTTCGACGCGAAAACGCGCTTCTACGGCGGCAACGCGATCGTCGCCGGCGGGCTGCCGCTCGCCGCCGGCTTCGCGCTCGCGGACAAGCTCATGCGCCGGCCGCGGGTGACCGCGTGTTTTTTCGGAGAGGGTGCCGTGGCGGAAGGCGAGTTTCACGAATCGCTCAATCTCGCGGAGTTGTGGAAAGTGCCGGCGCTGTTCCTGTGCGAGAACAACCTCTACGCGATGGGGACCGCCCTCGACCGCTCCGAGGCCGATACCGATTTGTGCGAGAAGGCCCGCAGCTACAAGGTGCCGGCGCGCTCGGTGGACGGCATGGACGTCGTTGCCGTCATGGATGCGACCGCGCGGGCTGCGGCGGAAGTGCGGGCGGGAGGCGGACCGCAGTTCCTCGAGTTCCGGACCTATCGCTTCCGCGCGCATTCCATGTTCGACGCGGAGCTCTACCGCAGCAAGGCGGAAGTCGAGCAATGGAAGCCGCGCTGCCCGATCCTCACCTTCACGAACCGGCTGAAAATGGAGGGCCTGATCGACGATCCGGGGCTGGCCGCAATCGAGGCGGAGGTGGCGGATGAGATCGCGAAGGCGGTCGCCTTCGCGGAGGCGGGAAGCTGGGAGCCGGTGGAAAACCTGGCGCGCCACGTCTACACGGAGGCGGCATGAGCACCACCTACCGGGACGCGCTGCGCGAGGCGCTGCGCGAGGCGCTCACCCGCGACCAGCGCGTGTTCCTCATGGGCGAGGACGTGGGGCGCTACGGCGGCAGCTACGCCGTGAGCAAGGGGCTGCTGGCGGAATTCGGCGAAGAGCGCATCCGCGACACGCCGCTCTCCGAGTCGGCGTTCGTCGGCGCGGGCATCGGCGCGGCGCTGAACGGCATGCTGCCGATCGTCGAGGTCATGACCTGCAATTTCAGCCTGCTCGCGCTCGACCAGATCGTCAACAACGCCGCCACCATCCGCCACATGTCGGGCGGGCAGTTCAGCATCCCGCTCGTCATCCGCATGGCGACCGGCGCCGGGCGGCAGCTCGCCGCGCAGCACTCGCACAGCTTCGAGGGCTGGTACGCGCACATTCCCGGCATCCGAATCGTCACGCCGGCGACGCTCGAGGACGCGCGCGGGATGCTCTGGACCGCGCTGATGGACCCCGACCCCGTCATCATCTTCGAAAACGCGATGCTGTACAACCTGGAAGGCGAACTGGCGCCGGACGCGGGCGCGGTGGATATCGACCGGGCCGTGGTGCGGCGCGCGGGGCAGGACCTGACGCTGGTCACTTACGGCGGCTCGCTCGGCAAGACGCTCGAAGCGGCCGCGCAGCTGGCGGGGCAGGGCGTCAGCGCCGAGGTCATCGACCTGCGCACGCTGCGGCCGCTCGACATGGCGACGGTGCTCGGCTCGCTCGCGAAGACGCACCGCATGGTGATCGTGGACGAGGGCTGGAAGAGCGGCAGCCTCGCCGCCGAGATCATGGCGCGCGTGATGGAGCAGGCGTTCTACGACCTCGACGCGCCGATCGCGCGCGTGTGCAGCTTGGAGGTGCCGATCCCGTATCCCAAGCACCTCGAGGACGCCGCGATCCCGCAGGTCGCAACGATCGTCGAGTCCGCGCTCCGCACCGCCGCCCGTCATGGTTGAGTTCCGCATGCCCTCGCTCGGGGCGGACATGGAGGCGGGCACGCTCGTCGAGTGGATGGTGAAGCCCGGCGACGCGGTGAAGCGCGGCCAGGTCGTGGCGGTGGTCGAGACGCAGAAGGGCGCGATCGAGGTCGAGATCTGGGAGACCGGAATCGTGGACCGCCTGGTCGTCGAAAAAGGCCGGAAAGTCCCGGTCGGCGAGGTGCTCGCGCTCCTGAGGGCGCCGGGTGAAGCGCCCCCAGCGGCCGCTCCGGCGCGTGCGAGAATCTCGCCCTCGGCGCGCCAGCTCGCCGAAGAGCTGGGCATCGACATCCGGTCCGTGCAATCCGCGGAGCCCGGCGGCGTGATATCGCGCGCGGACGTCGAGCGCGCCGCGTCCGCCCGAAAGGCCGCGCCGGCGCCCGCGGCCGCAGCGAAGCCCGCAGAGGCGGACTGGCACGCCCAGATGCGCAAGGCGATCGCGGTGGCCATGTCGCGGTCGAAGCGCGAGATCCCGCATTACTATCTTGCGACCGACATCGATGTCACGGCGGTGACCGACTGGCTCGCCGCGGAAAACACGAAGCGCGGGGTCGCGGAACGCCTGCTGCCGGTCGTGCCGCTGATGAAGGCGGTGGCGCTCGCGCTGCACGAAGTGCCCGAGCTGAACGGCTCCTGGACCGAGGGCGCATTCCGGCCGTCCGCGGCGGTGCACCTCGGCATGGCGATCGCGATGCGCGGCGGCGGGCTCGTCGCGCCCGCCATGCATGACGCCGACCGGAAGACCCTCGATGGCCTGATGGCGGACCTGCGCGACCTCACCACGCGGGTTCGCGGCGGGCGGCTGCGCAGCTCCGAGATGTCAGACCCGACGATCACGCTCTCCAGCCTCGGGGAGCAGGGCGTCGAAGGCGTGTTCGGCGTCATCTACCCGCCGCAGGTCGCGATCGTCGGCCTCGGCAAAGTCACCGAGCGGGCATGGGTGCACCAGGGAACGGTAGCGGTTCGCAAGGTAATGACCGCGACGCTGTCGGGCGATCACCGCGTGAGCGACGGCCACCGCGGCGGCCTCTATCTCGCCGCGCTCAACCGCCTGCTGCAGGACCCCGGGAAACTCTAGCCACAGTACATACAGAGAAAGCGCAGAGCATGGCCACACTCACCCGCGAGCAGATCAGAAAGACCATCTTCGACGTCTTCGGCGCCATCGCGCCCGAAGTCGAACCGGACACGATCGATCCCGGCAAGCCGCTGCGCGACCAGATCGACCTCGATTCCATGGACTTCCTCAACGTGATCATCCGGCTGCACGAGATCCTCAAGATCGACATTCCCGAGAGCGATTACGCACAGCTGGCGACGCTCGACAGCACCGTGGACTACCTTTCTCGTCGCAAAGGGATTTGATCCAGATCAACGGGCGCTTGGTGCGATCCGCCTAGACTTCTTCGAAGGTGCCCCGCGTTTGCCGCGCGGCGCCCGTCAGCGAGAGGAACCGTCATGTCCACGCCGCAGAGCCTGATCGCTTACGCACCATTCGGGGCGGGATTGATGTGCGGGCTGCTCACGATCGAGCGCGGCAGCGACGTCTACGGCTGGTGGATCGGGGCGCGCGACGCCGAGTTTCATACCGCCTATTTCAGGCTCGCGGAGTTCTTCACGTCCAAGCCGACCCGCTTCTACGCGACCGAGGGCATGGATCTCTACGGCGGCTGGAAGTACCAATACACGGCGCGCGAGCCGGCGCTCGACAAGCCGGTTCCGGTCGACGATGCGGCCGCCCACGAGCTCGACCGGATGCAGGGCGTGTTCGCGGCCGAGTGGCTGGTGTTCGAGGACGATGCGCACATCGCAGCCGAGCGCGAAGCGTACGGCAAAATGGGCCTGATCCTCGGCCACGTCGCGGTGCGCAGCAAGCGGCTCGGCAAGCTCGACGAGAGCCAGCCGCTGTGGCTCTATCGCTCCCACGACTTCGACCTGCACGTGCTGGATTTCCTGCAGCGCTACTGGCCGCTCGACTTCCGCTCGCCGTATCCCGAGCACGCGGTGTGACGCGCTCTTAGAGTTTCTTGACGATACGCCGGGTCGTCGGATCGTCGGGCGCCGTTTTGACCTCGAAGCCCAACGCCCGCGCGAAGCGCAGCATCGCCCGGTTGCTCCCCAGCACCAGTCCCTCCATGGTCTTCAGGCCGCGGGCGCGGGCGGAGTCGATCAATGCCTCCATGAGCAGGCCCGCGATGCCGGTTTTGTGCCAGGTGTCGGCGATGACGATCCCGAAATCGCAGTTCCGGCCGTCCGGATCCGCCACGTAGCGCGCCTCGCCGACCACTTCCTCGGCGCCCCCCTTGCGCTCGACGCACACGAAAGCCATGTGCTGGTCGTAGTCGATGTCGGTGAGGAAGTGGATCAGGCGCTCCGACGGGACGCGCACCCACTTGTGGAAGCGCAGGTAGCGGCTTTCGCCCGACAGGTGGTTGAAGAATTCGCGCTCGTGCGCCTCGTCGATCGACCGGACCGGGCGGATCGTGACCGTGCGCCCGTCGAACAGGCGGTGCTCGCGCGCGAGGTGCGCCGGGAATTCAGCCGCGGGCGGGCGTCGCTTCTTCCTTGAGCCGGCGCCGCAGAGTCTTGCCGATCGGCGACTTGGGCAATGCGTCGCGGAACTCGATGCGCCGGGGCAGCTTGTAGCCGGTCAGATGCTTCGCGCAGTGGGCGAGCACCACGTCCGCGGTGAGGGCCGGGTCCCGTCTGACCACGAACAGCGCGACCGCTTCGCCGCTATGCCCGTCCGGCACGCCCACCGCGCCGGCGTCCTTCACGCCCGGGTGCAGCATGGCAACGTCCTCGATCTCGGTGGGATAGGCCTTGAAGCCGGAGACGACGATGACGTCCTTGCGGCGCTCGGTGAATTCGACGAAGCCGCGCCCGTCCATGCGGCCGATGTCGCCGGTGCGCAGCCAGCCCTCCGGCAGGAAGGTCCTGGCGGTTTCCTCGGGCGCGTTCCAGTACCCGCGCATCACCTGCGGGCCGCGCACGCAGATCTCGCCCGTCCCTCCGATCTCCACCGCGTCGCCGCGCTCGTTGAAAAGCGCCACCTCGGTGGAGGGCACCGGCACGCCGATCTTGCCGCTGAACTCGCGCGCGTCGATCGGGTTCGCGCAAACGATCGGGGAGGCCTCGGTCAAACCGTAGCCCTCGATGAGCGGCACGCCCGTCGCCTGCTGCCAGCGCTCGGCGACGGCGCGGCTCACCGCCATGCCGCCCGCGACCGCGACCTTGAGCACGCCGCGGCTCGCGGCGCACACCGCGTCGAAGCCCGGCGCGTCGAGCAGCGCGTTGAACAGCGTGTTGACGCCGGTGATCGCGGTGAACCGGTGCTTCCGCAGCGCCGCGACGAAGCGCGGCAGGTCGCGCGGATTGGTGATGAGCACGTTGGTGCCGCCGAGCCTGACGAAAACGAGCAGGTTCGCGGTCAGCGCAAACACGTGGTACAGGGGAAGGGCGGTGACCACGGTTTCCTCGCCCTCCTTCAGCACGGGGCCGATCCAGGCCGCGGTCTGCTCCGCGTTCGCCACCATGTTGCCGTGGGTGAGCATCGCGCCCTTGGGGCGGCCGGTGGTGCCGCCGGTGTACTGCAGGAACGCGATGTCGTCGGGGCCGAGGTTGATCTCGGGCAGCCCTTGCTCCGCGCCGAGCGCGAGCGCGTCGCGCCAGCCGGTTGCTCCGGGGATGCTCCACGACGGGACCATCCGCTTCACGTATTTCACGGCGAGGTTGACGAGCCAGCGCCGCGCCGGCGGGAACAGGTCGCCGAGCTGCGTCACGATGACGTGCCGGACCGGGGTGCGCGGCAAGGCGCGCTCGACAGTATGCGCGAAATTCTCCAGCACGACGATGGCCGTCGCGCCGGAGTCGGCGAGCTGGTGCTCGAGCTCGCTGGCGGTGTAGAGGGGATTGACGTTGACGACGACGAGGCCGGCGCGCAGCGCCCCGAACAGGGCAACGGGATACTGGAGCACGTTCGGCAGCATGATCGCCACGCGGTCCCCCCGGCGCAGCCCCAGCGCGCCGCGCAGGTAGGCGCCGAAGGCGCGCGAGAGGCGATCGAGCTCGTGGTACGTCAGCC
The DNA here is from genome assembly GCA_001771935.1 of Betaproteobacteria bacterium RIFCSPLOWO2_02_FULL_67_26. Taxonomy (GTDB): domain Bacteria; phylum Pseudomonadota; class Gammaproteobacteria; order Burkholderiales; family SG8-41; genus SG8-41. The sequence goes on along the minus strand of MERD01000035.1, from coordinate 66,576 downwards.
CGGAGCCCATGCTGATGAACGCGGTCCGGTTTTCGAAACGCACGCAGCTGCGTTCCAGGAGGTGCTTCAGCGACGGGCAGGCGCGCGTGTCGACCTCGGGCGGAACGCCCGGGGGGTAGGACTCGAGCCAGATTCTCTTCATCGGTGGCGCACCTGGTCGCAGCCTAGCGCGCGCGGCGCGCAAAGGGTTGATCCACATCAAAAGGGGAACCCGTTGAGTCGCCTAACATTTTTGCCATGACCCTGGCCGTGAACGAGCACGATGCCGTGCTGATCGTGGATGTCCAGAAGGATTTCCTGCCGGGCGGCGCCCTCGCGGTCGCCCGCGGCGACGAGGTGGTCCCGGTACTCAATCGCTACCTGGCGCTGGCCCGCCGCAAGCGGCTGCCGGTCTTCGCCAGCCGCGACTGGCACCCCGGCAACCATTGCTCGTTCCGCGCGCGGGGCGGGCCGTGGCCCGAGCACTGCGTGGCGGGCACGCCCGGCGCGGAGTTCACGCCTGCGCTGGAGCTGCCGCCCGATGCCGGCATCGTCAGCAAGGCCACGCGCGAGGACGCCGACGCGTATTCGGCGTTCTCGGGCACCGACCTGACGCAGCGGCTGCGCAACCTCGGCGTGCGGCGCCTGCTCGTCGGCGGACTGGCGACCGATTACTGCGTGCTCGGCACGGTGCGCGACGCGCGCCAGCACGGGTTCGAAGTGCTGCTGCTGCGGGATGCCGTGCGCGCGGTCAACGTGAAGCCGGGGGACGGCGAGCGCGCCGAGCGCGACATGCGCGAGGCCGGCGCCGTTGCCGTCGAAATCGGGGACCTCGACCGATGAACCTGCTGTCCTCGCCGCTCACCACCGATCTCTACCAGCTCACCATGCTGCACGCGTACTTCGCGCACGGCATGCGCGACACGGCGGTCTTCGAGCTGTTCGTGCGCAAGCTCCCGCCCGGCCGCAACTTCCTGCTGGCGGCGGGACTGGAGCAGGCGCTCGATTTCCTCGAGCACCTGCGGTTCGGGCCGGAGGAACTCGACTGGGTCGAGCGCAGCGGCAAGTTCCCGCGCGGGTTTGCCGGGCACCTCGCGGTGCTCCGGTTCACGGGCGACGTGCACGCCATGCCGGAGGGCACGGTGTTCTTCCCCAACGAGCCGATCCTGCGCGTGACCGCGCCGATGCCCGAGGCGCAGCTCGTCGAGAGCCGGCTCATCAACCTGGTTCATTTCGAGACCGTCGTGGCGAGCAAGGCGGCGCGCAGCGTGCTCGCCGCCCCCGGCAAGCTGCTGGTGGATTTCGGGCTGCGGCGGGCGCACGGCGCGGAAGCCGGCCTGCTCGCCGCGCGCGCCGCCTACCTGGCGGGCTACGCCGGCACGGCGACGACGATCGCCGCGCCGCAACTGGGCATTCCCATATTCGGGACGATGGCGCATTCGTTCGTGCAGGCCCACGACGGCGAGACGGCGGCGTTCGAGCATTTCGCCGAGGCCTTTCCCGACGGCGCGACCCTGCTGATCGACACCTACGACACGGAAGCCGCGGCGCGGCAGGTGGTGGCGCTCGCCCGGAAGCTCGCGAGCCGCGGCATCCGCGTGAAGGGCGTGCGGCTCGACAGCGGCGATCTCGCGACGCTCGCCCGGCACGTGCGGCGCATCCTGGACGAGGGCGGTCTGCCGGAGGCCACGATATTCGCGAGCGGCAATCTCGACGAGCGCCGCCTGCACGACCTGCTCGCCGCCGGCGCCCCGATCGACGGCTTTGGCATCGGCTCGAGTCTCGTCACTTCCGACGATGCGCCGGTTCTGGATGCCGTCTACAAGCTGCAGGAATACGCCGGCAAGCCGCGCCGCAAGCGCTCGTCCGGCAAGGCGACCTGGCCCGGCCGCAAGCAGGTGTACCGGCACACTGACACCGCTGGCTGCTTCGGGCACGACGTCATCAGCGTCGAAGGCGACGAACAGCCGGGCGAGCCGCTGCTCGTTCCCGTCGCACGGAACGGCCGCAGGCTGCATGCGCAGGAGAGCCTCGATACGATCCGCGCCCGCGCGGCGGAGCAACTGGCAAAGCTTCCGGCGCGGCTGCGCGCGCTCGACGATGCGGCCACGCCGTATCGCGTCGAGATCGCGCCCGCGCTCCGCAAGCTCGCCGAGCGGGTGGACCGCGCGACGGGCGAGACCCCGGCGCTGCTCAGGTGACGCGGCCGCGGTTGGCGGCCACTCAACCCTGGCTCAGCGGCGTCCCGGCGCGCCGGTCGTAGGCGCGCCACCAGGCCTTGCCCGCCTCGCGCGCGAGCACGATGGCCATGGCGACGGCCGCGCACAGCAGCCAGTCGCCCGCGCTCAGCGCCACGGTGCCGAATGCCTGCTGCAGCGCTGGAAGGTAGATGACCGCGGCCTGCAGAGCGAGGCCTGCGGCAACCGCAAGCCACAGCCAGGCATTGCGGAACAGCGGGCGCCACGCGCTCTCTTCGTCGGAGCGGACGCAGAACACGTCGTAGAGTTCGAACACGACCAGCGTGTTGAAGGCCAGCGTGCGCGCCCGCTCGACGGAGCCGCCCCCGTCGATGAGACCGCCGGGCAGCCCGGCGTCGAGCACGAGGAGCGTGCCGACGCACATCACCGTCGCCGCCGCGCCGATCCCGTACCACATGCGTGGCGTGATGACGCCGACGCGCGGATCGCGCGGCGGGCGCCGCATCAGCCCGGCGTCGGGCGGGTCGACGCCGACCGCGAGCGCGGGCAGCGAATCGGTGACGAGGTTGATCCACAGGATCTGCGTCGCGAGCAGCGGCAGGACGAGCGCCTCGCCGGCACCGGCGACGAGGCCCAGCGTCCCCGCCGCGACGACACCCAGGAACATCACCAGCACCTCGCCCAGGTTCGCCGACAGCAGGTATCTCAGGAACTTCTGGATATTGGCGTAGATCGAGCGCCCTTCCTCGATCGCGGCGACGATGGACGCGAAGTTGTCGTCGGCGAGCACGATGTCGGCCGCCTCCTTCGCCACGTCGGTGCCGGTGATGCCCATGGCGATGCCGATGTCGGCGGCCTTGAGCGCCGGCGCGTCGTTCACGCCGTCGCCGGTCATGGCGACGATCTCGCCGCGCGCCTTCAGCGCGCGCACCAGGGCGAGCTTGTGCTCGGGGCTCACGCGCGCGTAGACGTTGCCGCTCGCCGTCGTCGCCGCGAGATCGGAGTCGGACATCCGGGCGAGCTCCGCGCCGGTGATCGCGCGGTCGGCCGCTCGCGCGATTCCCAGCTCGCGCGCGATGGCGAGGGCGGTCGCCGGATGGTCGCCGGTGATCATCACCACGCGCACGCCCGCGTCGTGCGCGGTGCGCACGGCTTCACCGGCTTCCGGGCGCGGAGGATCCATCAGGCCGGCGACGCCGAGCCACACCAGGTCCTCTTCGGCTTTCTCGCGCAGCGGGCGGGCCGGCGCCGGAAGGTGCCGGCAGGCGAAGCCCAGGGTCCGGAGCGCTTCGCCGGCGAGCCGGTCGACCGTGGCCTGGATCTCGACGCGCCGGCCGGACGTGATCGGGCGTTCCGCATCGCCGGCCCGCTCCCGCGTGCAGCGTGCGAGCAGCAGGTCGGGGGCCCCCTTCGCCATCAGCACGGCGCCGTCGGGCTGCCCGCTTTCGGCGTGGGCCGTGCTCATGCGCTTGCGCTCGGCGGAGAATGGAAGCTCGCCCACCCGGGGAAAGCGCGCCTCGAGCCGCGCCGGCTCGAGCCCGGCCTTCAACGCCGCGACCTTCAGCGCGCCCTCGGTCGGATCGCCGATCACGGACCAGTGCCCCGCGCGCCCGGCGACGGTGGCGTTGTTGCAGAGGTGTCCGGCCGTCAAGGCCCATTCGGCTTCGATGCGCAGCGCGCCTTCCGGCCGCCGGCCCTCGCTCCGCATCTCTCCTGCGGGCGCGTAGCCCGAGCCGGTGAAGTCGATCCGGCCGCTCGCGGTGGCGAGCGCGCGCACCGTCATCTCGTCCTTCGTGAGCGTCCCGGTCTTGTCGGTGCAGATGACGGTTGCCGAGCCGAGGGTTTCCACCGCCGCGAGCGTGCGCACGACGGCGTTGCGCCGCGCCATGCGCTGCATGCCCAGGGAGAGCACGACCGTCGTCACGGCGGCGAGCCCCTCGGGCACCGCGGCCACCGCGAGCGCGATGGCAAACAGGAAGACGCCAAGGAGGACCTGGGCCGTGTAGACCTTCCCGATCCCGAGTATGGTCGCGGCGACGATGACCGAGATAACGATCACCACGAGCCCCAGCGCTTTCCCGACCACTCCCAGCTGGCGCTGCAGCGGCGTGGCAGGCTTTTCCGTGGCCGCCAGCAGGGCGGCGATGCGCCCGATCTCGGCCTCCGGACCGGTTGCCGTGACGATCGCGAGACCGCGGCCGTAGGTCGCGGCCGTGCCCGAGAAGATCATGTTCACGCGATCGGCGAGCACCGCGTCGCCGGCGACCGGGCCGATGGTCTTCGACACCGGCGCGCTCTCGCCGGTCAGCGCGGCCTCGGCGGCGTGGAGCGAGACCGACTGGATCAATCGCGCATCGGCGGGAATCTTCACGCCGTCCTCGATGGCAAGCAGGTCGCCGGGCACGACCTCGGCCGCCGGCACGTTGCGGCGCTCGCCGTCGCGCACGACGAGCGCCTGCGCGGCCGTCATTTGACGGAGGGCGGCGACCGCGCGCTCGGCCCGTTCTTCCTGGACGAAGCCGAGGACCGCGTTGGCGATCACGATGGCGAGGATGGTCAGCGCCTCGTACGGAGCGTGCGCGCCGCCTTCGAACCACCACACGACGAGCGAGATCGCCGCCGCCGCGATCAGCAGCAGCACGAGCGGGCTCTCGAGCTGCGCGAGGAAGCGCCGCCACGGCGGCGTCGGCGCGGCGGCGGGCAGCTCGTTGCGGCCGTGGCTGGCGAGGCGCGCCGCGGCCTCGGCGACGGAGAGGCCGCGTTCCGGGTCGGTGCCGAGCCGGACGGCGACCTCGCTTGCCGCGAGCGCGTGGGGGTTTGCTACGGCGAGTCGTGGGTCCATCGTGCGCGATTCTACCCACTGGGCGCCGCCGATCCTTGACGGCCATCAAGGTATCGCTTGATGTACGTCAAGAAGGCAGGCCCGGGCCGGAATCACACTGGCTCCGTGGGTGAACGTCAATGCTGATCGGGGTGCCGAAAGAGATCAAGGTCCACGAGTACCGCGTCGGGCTCACGCCGGAGAGCGTCCGGGCGCTCGTCGCGGGCGGTCATCGCGTGCTGGTGGAAAAGGAAGCCGGCGAGGGGATCGGCGCGGCCGACGCCGACTACCGCGCGGCCGGAGCGGCGATCGCGGAGACCGCGGAGGAGGTCTTTGCCGCCGCGGAGCTGATCGTCAAGGTGAAGGAGCCGCTCGCGCCGGAGCGCGCGCGGCTGCGGCCCGGCCAGGCGATCTTCACCTATCTGCACCTGGCCCCGGACGCGGACCAGACGCGCGAACTGGTGCAAAGCGGCGCGATCGGGATCGCCTACGAGACCGTGACCGCGCCCGACGGCGGGCTGCCGCTGCTCGCGCCGATGTCGGTCGTCGCGGGCCGCATGGCGGTCCAGGTCGCGGCACATTATCTGGAGCGGCCGCACGGCGGCCGGGGCGTGTTGATTCCCGGGGCGGCCGGCGTGCCGCCGGCGCGCGTGCTGATCCTTGGGGCGGGGGTGGTCGGCTCGAACGCGGCCCTGATCGCGCTCGGCATGGGTGGCGAAGTGACGGTGCTCAACCGTTCCACCGGTCCGCTTCAGCGCCTTGCCGCGCAGTTCGGACCACGCGTGAAAACGGGAATCTCGACTCCCGGAGCGATCGCAGCGCAGTTGCGCGATGCGGACGCGGTGATCGGGGCGGCGCTGGTACCGGGCGCGCTCGCACCGAAGCTGGTGACACGGGGAATGCTCGCCGGCATGAAGCGGGGTGCGGTCATGGTGGATGTCTCGATCGACCAGGGCGGCTGCTTCGAGACTTCGCGCCCGACGACCCACGCGGATCCGGTTTATACCGTGGACGGCGTCATTCATTACTGCGTCGCCAACATGCCGGGGGCGGTGCCGCGCACGTCCACCTACGCGCTCAACCATGCCACGCTGCCGTTCGTCATGGAACTCGCCGGGCGCGGCGTAGTGGAGGCGCTGAAACAGAACGAGCACCTTCGCAACGGGCTCAACGTGTGCCGCGGGGCAGTCACGCGCCGGGAGGTCGCAGCGGCGCGCGGCTACCCGTACACGGGAGCCGTGCAGGCGCTCGGCAATCCGGGCTGAGCCCCGCGTGAAATGACGCTTACTGCGGTTCATTGATGCGGATCACGCACCTCAGTCCCCAGGAAGCCATCGCCAGCCTGCGCAGCGACCCGGCGGGGCTGTCGTCCGCCGAAGCGCGGCGCCGGCTCGCGGAATACGGGCCGAACCGGGTCGAGGAGATTGCCGGGGAGCCGCTGTGGCTGCGCGCGGCGCGGCAGTTCACGCATTTCTTCGCCCTCATCCTGCTGGTCGCGGCGGCGCTCGCCTTTTTCGCGGAAGCGCGCGAGCCCGGGCAGGGCATGGCCGCGCTCGGCTGGGCCATCGTCGGCGTCGTGATCGTGAACGGCGCGTTCTCGTTCTGGCAGGAATACCGCGCGGAGCGCGCGGTGGAGGCGCTGAAGGCCCTGCTGCCGCACCAGGCCACGGTGCGCCGCGACGGCGTCGCGGTGCAGATCGAGAGCGGGCTGCTCGTTCCCGGGGACATCGTGCTGCTGCAAGAGGGCGAAGACGTGCCCGCCGACTGCCGGCTGATCGAGGCGCACGCCGTGCGCGTGAACATCGCGACCGTTACCGGCGAGTCGCTGCCGAAGGCGCGAACTGCCGAAATGACCGACGCCGACGACGTGCTGAAGAGCCGCAACGTGCTGCTGGCGGGAACGGCGGTCGTGTCGGGTTCGGCGGTCGCGCTGGTGTTCGCGACCGGCATGCGCACGGCGTTCGGACGGATCGCGCACCTCACGCAGACCGCGGGCGCGGCGCCCTCGCCGCTGCAGCTCGAGATCAGCCGGCTCTCGCGGATCATCGCCATCCTCGCCACGGTGATGGGCGTCGTGTTCTTCCTGATCGGCCAGGCGCTTGGCCTCGGCTTCTGGGCGAATTTCCTGTTCGCGATCGGCATCATCGTGGCCAACGTGCCCGAAGGGCTGCTGCCGACCGTCACGCTGGCGCTCGCGATGGCGACGCAGCGCATGGCGAAGCGCAACGCCCTCATCCGGCACCTGCCGGCGGCGGAGACGCTGGGCTCGGCGACGGTGATCGTCACCGACAAGACCGGGACGCTCACGGAGAACCGCATGCGCGCGGTGCGCGCGCATTTTGCCGATGGCGGGCGCGAGCTGGCCGCGCCGTCGCCCGCGGAGGCGGTGGTCCGCAAGCCGTTCTTCGAAATCGCGCGGAACTGCCACAGCCTGCGCAAAGTGGAGCGGAACGGCGCCTTCGTTCTGGCCGGCGATCCGATGGAGGTGGCGCTGGTTGAAATGGCGGATCGCGCCGTTCACGAGGATGCCTCGCAGCCGCGCGTGGACGAATTGCCGTTCGATGCCGACCGCAAGCGCATGTCCACGGTGCACGCGGGCGCCGCGGGGCGCGTGCTGTACTGCAAGGGTGCGCTCGAAAAGGTCCTGCCGCTCTGCTCTCATGTCGTGCTGCCCGTGACTGCCGCAGCCCGCGTGCCGGAGGCCGTCCCGATGACGGAGGAAATGCGTCGCGGCTTTCTCGCCGCGCAGGACGCGATGGCGGAACAGGGCCTGCGCGTGCTGGCGCTCGCCTACCGGACGTTGCCGGAAGGGGCGCCGCGCGAAGAATGGGAGCGTGCGCTAGAGCTCGCCGGCATCGTCGGGCTGCACGACCCGCCGCGCCCGGAAGTGCCGCAGGCGGTGGCGACCTGCCACCTGGCCGGCATTCGCGTGATCATGGTGACCGGCGACCACCCGCACACCGCGCGCGCGGTAGCGCGCGACATCGGGCTCGCCGCCGCGCCGGTGGAGGTCACGGGCGACGCGCTGGCCCGCCTCACGGACACGCAACTCCAGCTCGCGCTCGACGCGAAGGAGATCCTGTTCGCCCGCGTGACCGCCGACCAGAAGATGCGCATCGTCGAGGCGCTGCAGCGCAAGGGGCACGTCGTCGCCGTCACCGGCGATGGCGTCAACGACGCACCGGCGTTGAAGCGCGCGGACATCGGCATCGCGATGGGGGTGGTGGGCACCGACGTTGCGCGCGGCGCCGCCGACATGGTGCTGCTCGACGACAACTTCGCCTCCATCGTCGCGGCGATCGAGGAGGGGCGCGCGGTGTTCCAGAACATCCGCAAGTTCCTGACCTACATCCTGACCTCCAACATCCCGGAGGTCGTTCCCTACCTCGCGTTCATGCTGTTCAGGATCCCGCTGCCGCTCACCATCGTGCAGATCCTCGCCGTGGACCTGGGCACCGACATGCTGCCCGCGCTTGCGCTCGGCGCGGAAAAGCCGGCGCCCGGCACCATGAGCCTGCCGCCGCGCCGGCGCGACGAGCGGCTCATCGACTGGTCGCTCCTCGCGCGCGCCTACCTCTGGCTGGGCGCGCTGGAGGCGGCAGCGGCGATGGCGGCATTCTTCTTCGTGCTCGGCCGGGGCGGCTGGGAGTACGGGCAGATTCCGGGAGCAGCCGATCCGCTCTACCTCCAGGCGACGACGGCGTGCCTCACGGCGATCGTCCTGATGCAGGTGGTGAACGTCTTCCTGTGCCGCCATTCGCGCGATTCGGCGTTCGCCTACGGGCTCGGCAGCAATCCCCTGATCCTGTGGGGGATCGGCGCGGAGATCGCGCTCCTTCTCGCCATCGTGTACACGCCGTGGGGCAACCTCGCGTTCGGCACCGCTCCCGTCGGCGTCGATGTCTGGCTGTTCGCGGTTCCGTTTGCAGTGGCGATGGTCGCGCTGGAGGAAGGCCGGAAGGCGTTCGCGCGCCGCGCCGCGGCGCCGCAGGACGGAGCGGCGGCGTGATGCCGGATCGCTCCGACGGCCGCAACGCGCCTGCCGGATGGGGGGGCTGCTCGCCGTTCTCCTATTGGAACCTGGCGCCGGCGGCCTGGGACATCTGGCTCGCCGCCGCGGCGAGCCGCGAGGAGATCGCGGCCCTTGCCGCGCGGCGCTTTGCCGAGCTCGTGCAGTTCGCGCGCGACCGCTCGGCGTACTACGCCGGGTTGTATCGCGCGCTCCCCGCGGCGGGGATCCAGCCGTGCGACGTCCCGCCGGTCACCCGCAGGGCGCTCATGGAGCGCTTCGACGACTGGGTGACCGACCCGGAAGTCACGCGGGAATCGGCCGGGGCGTTCGTCGCCGACCCGGAGCGCGTGGGGCGGCCGTATCTTGGCCGCTACGCAGTCTGGACCAGCTCGGGCAGCACCGGCGAGCCGGGACTGTTCGTTCATGATGCCCACTCGCTGGCGGTGCACGATGCGCTGGAGATGCTGCGGATGGGGCGGGGACCCCTGGCGCCGGGATTTCCCGGGGGCTCGCTGCTCGCCGGCGGGCGTTACGCGATGGTCGGGGCCACCGGGGGGCATTTCGCCGGGGTCGCTTCCGTCGAGCGCATGCGCTCGCTCGCGCCGGCGCTCGCCGACCGGCTGCGGGTGTTCTCGATAATCGAGCCGTTGCCGCGCCTGGTCGCGGCGCTCAACGCC
>MERD01000035.1:42871-56874 GCA_001771935.1 Betaproteobacteria bacterium RIFCSPLOWO2_02_FULL_67_26 | reverse complement strand
CGCCGCTTTCCGCTGCCGTGTCGTCGAGGAATACGGCGCGTCGGAATGCATGAGCATCGCCTGCGAGTGCAGCCGCGGCCGGCTGCACCTCAACTCGGACTGGGCGATGCTCGAGCCGGTGGACCGCGACTATCGCCCGGTGCCGCCCGGCGCGGCCTCGCACACGGTGCTCCTCACCAACCTGGCGAACCGCGTCCAGCCGGTCATCCGCTACGATCTCGGCGACAGCGTCACGCTGGGCACGGAGCCCTGCTCCTGCGGCAGCCCGTTTCCCGCGCTGCGGGTGCAGGGCCGGTGCGACGACGAGCTCTGGCTCCGCAATGCAAACGGCGAGTGGGTCGAACTGCTCCCGCTCGCGTTGACGACGGTCGTTGAGGATTTCGCGGGCGCGCACCAGTTCCAGGTCGTGCAGGTCGCGCCGGACGCGCTGCGCGTGCGGCTGGAAGAGACGGATCGAAACGCGCGCGAGTCGCTATGGCTCAATGTGGCGCGCGCTTTGCGGAGCTACCTGGACGCGCAGGGGCTGCCGGGCGTTGCGCTGCATCTCGACGCCGCGCCCCTGGAGCGCAGCGCGTCGAGCGGCAAGCTGCGGCGCGTCGTGGCGTCGCGCCGGGCATCAGCCTGAGCTGCTCCGGAGAACATGAGCGTTCGGCCGGTCGGACACGATGCGCCCGTCCACCAGCTCGACGATGCGGTCGCAGCGCTGCGCGAGGCGCGGGTCGTGCGTGACGATGAGAAAGGTCGTGCGGCTCGTTTCGTTGATCTCGCGCAGCACGTCGAACACGCCGTCGGCCGACGCGGTGTCGAGATTGCCGGACGGCTCGTCCGCCAGCACCAGCGCCGGGTTCATGGCGAGCGCCCGCGCGATCGCGACGCGCTGCTGCTGCCCGCCCGAGATCTCGGTCGCCTTGCTGTCGCGCCACGGCGTCAGCCCGACCCGGTCGAGCAGCGTCGCGGCGGTCGCGCGCATCTCGTCGTCCGGCCGCCCGCGCGCGGCGAGGATCGGCATCATCACGTTCTCCAGCGCCGTGAATGCCGGAAGCAGGTAGTGGTACTGGAAGACGAAGCCGATCGAGCGGCCGCGCAGCCGGGTGATGTCCTCCTCGCCGAGGCCGCCGGTCTCCTGCCCCTCGATGAATAGGCGCCCGGCATTCGGCCGGTCGAGCAGCCCGATGAGGTTGAGGAGCGTGGTCTTGCCGGATCCCGACGGCCCGACCAGCGCGGTGAACTCCCCGCGCTCGAGGACGAGGTCGATCCCGTGCAGCACCTCGAGCTCCACCGGCGTGCCGACGCCGTACGACTTGTGCACGCCCGATAGTCGCAATGTCTCCACCGGACGGCCTAGCTGCGGATCGCCACCACCGGGTCGAGGCGCGCCGCGCGCCGCGCCGGCGTCGCCGCGGCGAGGATGCCCACCAGGGTCGCGGTAACCATCGCGATCGCGAACAGCGAAGGCTCGATCTCGACGATGAACATCAGCGTGCCGTCGGGATTGCGCGCGAGCTCGCGCCAGGCGAGGAGGAACGTCCAGGCGAGAGCCGACCCCAGCACGGAGCCCGCCAGCGCCACCGCGCCGCCCTGGATCAGGAACACGCGCAGCACCTGGCCGCGCGAGGCGCCCATCGCGCGCAGTATGCCGATCTCCTTCTGCTTCTGGATCACCGACACCACCAGCACGCTCGCGATGCCGAGCGCGACCGTCAGCCCGACGAAAAGCCGGATCAGCGTGTTGGTCAGGATCTGGGCCCGCATCGCGGTGAAAAACTGCGCGTTGGTCACGATCCAGCTTTCCACCTGCAGGTCGGTGCCGCCGCGGATCGTCTGCGCGATGGTCTCCGCGGCGAACGGATCGCGCACCTTGACCTCGATGGCGGAGGCGCCGCCGACGAGGTCGAGCAGGTTCTGCGCCGAGCGCAGGGCGACGTAGACGTTGCGCTCGTTGGCGCCCTTGTTGCCGAAATCGAAGAGGCCGATCACGGTGAGCGTCGCGTTGGCGCCGACAGCGGTCGCCAGCCGGAACTTGTCGCCGACGTTCGCCCCGAGGTCCTTCGCCAGTTCGGTGCCGATGACGATGTCGAGCGGACCGATGTCGTGGCGCCCGGCGACGATCTTCTCGTCGAGCGCGATCACCCGGAAGTAGCTTTCCGGCTCGATGCCGGTGATGGTCACGGACTTGCTGGCATCCCCGCGCAGGGCGAAGCCGGGTCCCGCCACGACGGGCGTCACCGCGACGACGTCGGGCGTGCGCTCGATCTGGTCGCGGATCTTCTGCCACTGATCGATGGAACGCAGGCGCTGCGACCGCGGCTGGACCTGCGCCGCGATCTCGGCGCCCTCGACCGCGCGCAACGGGCGCGCCACCTGGTCGGGCGGCAGGATGCGGATCGGCGCCTGGTAGTTGAGGGTGCGGCGCACGACGTTGGCCTGCAGCCCGGAGAGCAGCGCCGACATGAACACGATCACGCCGCCGCCGAGCCCGACGCCGAGGATGATCAGCAGCGTCTGCATCAGGCCTTCGCGCATGAAGCGGAAGGCGACGATCAGCTCGAAAAACGCGAAACGTTTCACGGCGCGCCGCGCGCTGCTGCCGCGATGGCGCGCACGCGCTGCCCTTCACGCACCATCCCGTTGGCCGCCGAGATCAGCCGCTCGTCCGGCGCAACGCCTTCCAGCACCTCGATGCGGCCGTCGCCCTTCAGGCCGAGCTTCACCGGGCGGCGGCTCGCCCGCCACCCGTCCACGGCGAGCACCCACGGCTGCGCGCTGTTTGCGTCGCGCACGGCGTCGGCCGGCACCACCACCGAGCCACTGCTGCGCGCGACCTCGATGTCCACCGAGACCGTCATATCCTGCCGCAGATACGCGGGCGGGTCCGGGACCCTGAGCTTCACCTCCACCGACCCGCGCAGCGCGTCGATGCCGGGATTGATGTAGACCAGCTCCGCCGCGAAGCGCTCGCGCGGATACGCGTCGGCGGAACCGAGCGCCTTCTGCCCGAGCTTCAACTGCGCGAGGTTCTTCTCGTCGATCTGCACCACGACCTGCGTCTCGCCGGCCGGCGCCAGCGCCATCAGCTCCTTGCCGGGCTGCACCACGTTGCCGGGCTCGACGGCGCGCGCGATGAGCGTGCCGTCCACCGGCGCGCGGATCACCGTCTGGTCGAGGCGGGCCTGGGCGAAGCCGAGATTGGCCCGGGCCTGGGCGAGGGCGGTCTGGGCCAGCGCGAATTCGCTGCCCGCCGGGCTGTTCGACTGCACCTGCAGCGTCGCCGCGCGCAGCTGGCTCTCGGCGACGTCGAGATTGCGCTGCGCGTCGTCGAGCGCGGCCTGGCTGACGAAGCCTTTCGCCATCAGTTCCTTCGCCCGCTCGAACTGCCGGCGCGCCTGGGTGAGGTTCGCCTGCGCCTGGATGAGGCCCTGTTCCGCGCCGGGCAGACCGACTTCGCGCAGCTGGCGCACTTTCGCCTCGGCCTGCGCGACGGCGGCGGCCGCCTGGGAGGCGGAAGCGCGCTCGTCGTTGTCGTCCAGCTCGATCAGCACGTCGCCGCGCTTCACGCTTTGGCCTTCGCTCACCGGGATGCGCATGACGCGGCCGGTGATGACGGCGCCTACCGCGACGCGCTGCGGCGTCGTGATGCGCCCGCTCGCCACGACGGTCTGGATCAGGTCGCCGCGGACCGCCCGATGCGTTTCAACCGGCGTGCCGAGGATGACATTGCGTGACAGTAAGCCCGCTGCCGCGAGCAGCAGCGCGATGATCAGCCCGCGCTTGATCCAGCGGCGCGGGGAAATGGAACCTTCGGTGGGAGCCATAAGAGCCTGATTATGCTACGGGTCGGGCCAAGTCAGCGATTGATGCAGATCAACAGAAAAGCCTCACCGCGAAGGCCGCGAAGACCATGCCAAGGGTGGCACATAGGAAGCGCTCCGGGTGATCCGCGTCCTTCCATCTTTTTTCTTTTGCCTTGCAGTTGGGGTGTGCGGCGGCGAACGGGGCGTAGGTTGCCCCCGGGTTGACTGATAACTTGACTTATACTTGACTTACGGATTAGGCTCGCGCCATGAGCTACCAGCCAAAGTTCACCATCACGTCCCGCCTGCTCACGCTCGTCCAGGACATCGCCGTATTGCGCGAGCGCATCGCTGGCGCAACGATCGAGGTGCCGTGGATCCCGGCGCTGCAAAAGGACACGCGGGCGCGCAACACGCATTCCTCGACGGCGATCGAAGGCAATCCGCTGACGCTCGAACAGGTGCGGGCCGTCGAGGAGGGCCGGACACTGACCGCCGTTCCCGACCGCGCGCGGCGGGAGGTGGTCAACTACTTCGCGGCGCTGCGGCATATCGAGAAGCGAGCCGGCAAGAAGTCGATCACCCATGAAGACGTTCTGCGCCTGCACAGGATCATCGCGGGGCGGGTCATGGATCAGGGGGACGCGGGACGCTACCGGACGATCCGTGTCCGCGTCGGCCCCTATTCGCCGCCGCCGCCCGAGCTGGTATCGGGGCTGATGTTCGAGCTCCTGGAATGGTGGAACAGGGATTCCGGGTCGCTGACGCCCGTGCTGAGTTCCGCGATCGTTCACTACCAGTTCGAGGCGATCCATCCTTTCGCGGACGGCAACGGGCGCACCGGGCGCGCATTGGCTTTGTGGGAGCTGTACCGGCGCGGGTTCGACACGCACCATATCTTCTCGGTGGATGAGTACTACTGGGAGGGGCGCCCTCGCTACTACGCCGCGTTGCAGGCCGTGCGACAGCAGGGAGAGGACCTGACTTCATGGCTCGAGTACACCGCGGAAGGTCTGCTGATTACGCTCGAGCGGGCATGGCAGCGAATACAACGCCTTTCGGCGCGCTCAAAGGGAAAAAAACTCGTGCTGCGACCGAAGCAGGAGCAGCTCCTGCGGATGCTGCGCGAGAAACGCAGCCTGAGCCCGAAGGAGATCTGGGACGGGGTGGGCGTCTCCCGGCAAGGCGCAATGGACCTGCTGCGCCCGCTGATGGAGGCGGGCCTGGTCAAACGCGTGGGGACGCGCAAATCAGGCCGGTACGTGCTAGCGTGAGCGCGTAGACGCTCTAACCAACAGCACCGGCACCGGCGTCGTGCGCACGACGTTTTCGGCATCGCTGCCCATCACCAGGCGCGAAACGCCGCGGCGGCCGTGGGTGCCGATCACGATCAGGTCCGCGTGCCATTTCCGGGCGTGCGCGACGACCACGTCGGCGACGGTGCGCGTGATGTTCTCGACCAGCACCGTGGAGACCTTGACGCCGCGCGCGCGCGCGGCGCCCGCCGCTTGCGCGAGGATCTTCTTCCCGCTCTCGCGCATGACGTTCAGCAGGCGGTCCAGGTAGACCCCTCCCGCCTCGGGACTCAGCGCCACCGCGCGCTCGTCCACCACGTGGAGCAGGCACAGCCTGCCTTTCTGGCTCCTTGCCAGCTTGATGGCCTCGGCCAGGCCGCGCTTCGACGGGCGGCTGCCGTCCACCGGTACCAGTATGCGTTTGGACATAGGCCTGATTCCTTTCCTTTTCCCTGATTGATGGGCCCACTTTAGCGGCCGGCGGCGGTCGGAACTTGACCTAAATCAACGGATCTCCAAGGATTGATGCAAATCAAGTCCGGAATCGGGGCCTTGCGCAAAATGGCGCTGAATATGAGCGATTCCCCCATGCTTCCGGTCCGCAAGCTTGCCGCCAGTGAACTCTGCCGCGCCTGCGACGAGAAGAATCTGCCGTTCCGGACCACGGACGAGCTCGAGGACCTCGCGCAGGTCCTCGGGCAGGGACGCGCCGTCGATGCGATCCGGTTCAGCGTCGGCATGGCGCGCGACGGCTACAACCTGTTCGCGATGGGGCCCGAGGGCATCGGGCGCCACACCATCGTGCGCCGGCACCTGGAGGAGCAGGCGCCGCGCCGGGAGACGCCTCCCGACTGGTGCTACGTGTTCAATTTCGAAACGCCGCACAAGCCGCGCGCCATCCAGCTTCCGGCCGGCAAGGCCCTCAAGTTCAGGGACGACATGGAGCGGCTGGTTGAGGACCTGCGCTCGGCCATACCCGCGGCTTTCGAATCCGACGAGTACCGCGCGCGCCAGAAGGAAATCGCGACCGAGTTCACCGAGCGGCAGGAACAGGGGATAGGCGCGATCGAAGAGCGCGCCAAGACGCAGAGCATCGCGCTGGTGCGCACGCCGGGCGGGTTCGGCTTCGCCCCGATGCACAAGGACGGGGTGATGAGCCCGGAGGAGTACCGCAAGCTGCCGGAGGCGGAACAGAAACGGCTGGAGCAGGTGATCGGCACGCTCCAGGAAGAGCTGGAGCAGGTCATCCACGAGGCGCCGAAGTGGCGGCGCGAGGGGCAGAGGAAGCTCCGCGAGCTGAACCGGCAGGTCACGCGCGCGGCGGTCAACGGCCTCATCGAGGAGCTGAAAACCGCCTACCGGGCGCTGCCCCAGGTAGTGGAGTACCTCGCCCGGGTGCAGGAGGACGTGCTCGACCACGCCGAGGTGTTCCGGCAGCCCAAGGACGGCGAGCAGCCGACGCTATTCGGCGTGCCCCTGCCGTTGCCCGAAGGCGGTGAATCGTTCCTGCGCCGCTACCAGGTGAACGCGTTGATCGGGCACGAGGCCGCCGGCGGCGCGCCGATCGTCTACGAGGACAACCCGACGCACGACAACCTGGTGGGACGCATCGAGCATATCGCCCAGATGGGCGCGCTCGTCACCGACTTCACCCTCATCAAGGCGGGCAGCCTGCACCGCGCCAACGGCGGCTACCTCATCCTCGACGCGCTGAAGGTGCTGTCGCAGCCGTTTGCGTGGGAGGCGCTCAAGCGCGTCCTGCGCTCGCGCGAGATCCGCATCGAATCGCTGGGGCAGATGCTGTCCCTGGTGAGCACGGTGTCGCTCGAGCCGGAGCCGATCCCGCTCGACGTGAAGGTGGTGCTGGTCGGGCAAAGGCTGATCTATTACCTGTTGCACGCGCACGACCCTGAGTTCGGCGAGCTGTTCAAGGTCGTGGCCGATTTCGAGGAGGACATGGGGCGCGAGCCCGGAGCCGATCTGCTCTTCGCGCGCCTGATCGCCACCGTGGCGCGCCACGAGAAGCTGCGCGCGTTCGACCGCGCGGCGGTGGCGCGCGTCATCGAGTTCGGCTCGCGCAACGCGGGCGACGCGGAGAAGCTCTCCGTGGGGCTGCGCGACATTTCGGACCTGATGCGCGAATCCGACTACTGGGCGGGAACCGCGGCGCGCAAGGTGATATCGGCGGAGGACGTGCAGCGCGCGATCGACGCCCGCGTGGAGCGCTCGGACCGCGTCCGCGACCGGCTGCAGGAGGAGATCCTGCGCGGGCGCCTGCTCATCGACACCGCGGGCAGCCGCGCCGGGCAGGTCAACGGGCTGGCGGTGGTGCAACTCGGCGGCTTCGCGTTCGGCGTCCCGCACCGCATCACCGCCCGCGTTCGTCTCGGCGCGGGCAAGGTCGTGGACATCGAGCGCGAGGCGGAGCTGGGCGGCCCGATCCACTCCAAGGGCGTGCTGATCCTGTCCGGCTGCCTCTCCGGCCGCTACGCCCCGAACAAGCCGCTGTCGCTCGCCGCGAGCCTGGTGTTCGAACAGAGCTACGGCGGCGTCGAGGGCGACAGCGCCTCGTCGGCCGAGCTCTACGCGCTGCTGTCGGCGCTCGCCGACGCGCCGCTCGACCAGTCGCTGGCGGTAACCGGCTCCGTGAACCAGCACGGCGAGGTGCAGGCGATCGGCGGCGTGAACGAGAAGATCGAGGGATTCTTCGACGTGTGCCGCGCGCGGGGGCTCACCGGCGGGCAGGGCGTGCTGATCCCGGCGTCGAACGTGAGGAACCTGATGCTGCGCCGCGACGTGGTGGAAGCGGTCGCCGCGGGCAAGTTCTCGATCTACCCCGTCGCAACCATGGACCAGGGAATGACCCTGCTCACCGGCGTCCCGGCCGGCGAGCGCGATGCGCTCGGGAGGTTCCCCGCCGGATCGGTCAATTTCCGCGTCGAGCAGCGCTTGTCGGAGTTCGCCGACCGCAGCCGCGCGCCGCAGGCCGGGGCAACCGGCACGAAGCCGCGGCGCAGGGGGCACCGCGCGTGAAGATCCGCCGCGTCATCGTCGCGCTGGATCCCGCGCCGCGGCACCGGGCGCTGCTGGAAGCGGCGGCCGAGGCCGCCGGGCGGATGGAGGCGGAGCTGGTCGGGCTGTTCGTGGAGAACCAGGATCTCCTGCATTTCGCGGCGCTGCCGTTCGCGCGGGAGGTGGGCGTCGCGTCCGCCACGCGGCGCCCGCGCGACCTCGAAAGCATGGAGCGCCTGCTGCGCGCGCTGGCGAAAGAGGCGCACGAGATGCTGGCGAGCATCGCCGGGCGCGCCCCGGTGCGTTGGTCGTTCCGCGTCGCGCGCGGCTCGCCCCTGGTCGAGCTGCTGGCGGCGGCGGAGGACGCCGACCTCGTCATCGCGAACGTGGAGGAGCCGGTCGAGCTGCCGCCGTCGCTGCGCCTGCGCATCGTTCGCGCGGGCGACCTGGAGGCGCTGCGCGCGGCGCTGGAAGAAGAGGGCGGCGGCATCGTGCTGTGCGCTGGAGCCGACGAGGCGTCGGTCCGCAGGTTGTTGCGGCAGCTGGCCGCGCGGGAGGAATCGTGACGGAGGTGTTCCAGGGCGGCGATGAACTCGGTCCCGCCAAAGTGATCCAGGTCTGCGAGCCCGGCCTGCAGTTGAGGGCGGTGCTGGTGGTGGACAACGTCGCGTGCGGCCCGGCTATCGGCGGCCTGCGCATGGCGCCCGACGTCTCGACCACGGAGTGCGCGCGGCTCGCGCGCGCGATGACGATGAAGAACGCGGCGGCGGGGCTGGCGCACGGCGGCGGCAAGTCGGTGCTGTGGGGCGATCCGCGCATGGGGCGCAGCCGCAAGGAAGCGCTGATTCGCGCGTTCGCCCACGCGCTCAAGAACGAGACAGACTACATCTTCGGCCCCGACATGGGGACCGACGAGACCTGCATGGCATGGATCAAGGACGAGATCGGCCGCGCCATGGGCCTGCCGGAGGCGCTCGGCGGACTGCCGCTCGACGAGCTCGGCGCCACCGGCTGGGGGCTCGCGCACTGCGCGGAGGTGGCGGCGCCGCACGCAGGGCTCGCGCTCGACGCCGCGCGCGTCGCGGTCCAGGGATTCGGCGCCGTAGGCCGGCATGCCGCGGGCTTCCTCGCGCGCCGCGGCGCGAAGCTCGTGGCCGCGTCCGACAGCAAGGGGACGATCGCCGATCCGGCGGGACTCGACGTCGAGGCGCTGGCGCAGTTGAAGCGGCAGGGCGGAAGCGTGTGCGACTACCCGCGCGGAGCCAAGCTCGATCGCGACGCGGTTATCGGAGTGGAATGCGATATCTGGATCCCGGCGGCGCGGCCGGACGTGGTGCGCGAGGACAACGTGGACCGGCTGCGCGCGCGGCTCGTGCTGCAGGGGGCGAACATCCCGTTCACCGCCGGGGCGGAGAAAGCGCTCGCCGCGCGCGGGGTCTTGATCGTGCCCGATTTCATCGCCAACGCGGGCGGCGTCATCTGCGCGGCGATGGAGTACGCCGGCGCAACGCGCAGCGCCGCCTTCGACGCCATCGCCGAGCGTATCCGCGCAAATACCGAAGCGGTGCTGGGCGAGTCGAGGCGGCAGGGCGTGCTGCCGCGGGCGGCGGCCGAGGCGATCGCCGTGCGCCGCGTGCGGGCTGCGATGGCGCACCGGCGGTTTTCCATACTCTAGAGTTGATCCAGATCAATGCCGGCCCCTTGCCGGTTCGTATGATGGATAACAACGGCACAGTGGAGATCGTCATGGGAACCCGGATCACCAGAAGAGTGAACGCGCAGCGCAGGGCGCTGTGCACCGCGGAAGCACGCTGGCAGGCCGCTCTGCGCAAACTGAGTCCCGAGCCGCCCGAGTTGTTCTCGGACCGTCAGGACGAAGCGGTGGAAGTGGAGTGCATCCTGCGCGACTTCGAGCGGGTTCACGACGAGGCGCTCGGCGTCGAGCGCTACGCCTGAAACCGGATTCAACGATTCGAGAGGAACGCATCATGGCAACCCATGTCGGGGAAATCTGCAGCCGGGAAGTGGTGTACGGCACGCGCGAGATGACCGTCGCGGCCGCGGCGCGGCTGATGCGCCAGCATCACGTCGGCAGCCTCGTGATCGCGGACGAGCTGAACGGCGGCAAGCGCCTGCCGGTCGGGATCGTGACGGACCGCGACCTCGTCGTCGAGGTGACGGCGATGGACCTCGACCCGCAAACGATCACGGTGGGAGACATCATGGGCGACGCGCTGGTCACCGCGCGCGAGTCCGAGGGGCTGCTCGAGACGATGGAGATCATGCGCTACAAGGGCGTGCGCCGCTTGCCGATCGTGGGCCGCGACGGCCAGTTGATCGGCATCGTGACCATCGACGACCTGCTGGAAGTCCTGGCGGAGCAGCTGAGCGAGCTCGCCCGGATCGTGTCGCGCGAGCAGGCGCACGAAGCCGTGGCGCGCAGGTAGGGCAGTCAAGGACCATGCCGAACCAGCTCCAGATCACGCTGCACGGCCTCACCCGCTCCGAGGCCCTGGAAGAGAACATCCGGCGCCGGGCCGCCCGGCTCGAACGGTTCCACGGCGCGATCACGAGCTGCCGCGTCGTGGTCGAGCAGCCGCATCACCACCGCCACCAGGGCGGGCACTTCGTGGTGCGCCTGCACATCGGCGTGCCCGGCGGCGAGATCGTGGTCAACCACGATCACAGCGAGGACGTCTACGTCGCGGTGCGCGACGCCTTCGACGCGGCGCGGCGCCAGATCGAGGACCACGTCCGGCGCCGCGACGGCAGCGCGAAGGCGCACCGCATCGCGCGCGCCGCGCGCAAGCCCCGGAGCGCGGGCCAATGAACGAACTCTGCATCGTGGTCGCGGACGGCGCGCGCGCGCGACTTTTCTTCGTGGAGCTCGATGGGCCACGCAAGGGGGGGCGCCTTATCGAGCAGGCCGCGCTGGCCCAGCCCGACTTGAGGACGCTCGGGACGAGCGTGACGGGCCGGCCGCGGACCGAGACCAACACCAATCGCCAGGCCGGACCGGTGCACCCTATGGGCGCGCAGCGCGAGCGGCACCGCCTTCAGATCGAGCGCCGTTTCGCCTCGAGCATCACCGAAACCGCGGCGGGACTCGTGGACGACTGGGCGAAGGGCACCGTGGTCCTGATCGCCGAGCCCCGCACGCTGGGATTGCTGCGTGAAACGGTGCGCGGCGTGCTCAAACCGGGAATCGCCGTGAAGGAACTTGCGCGGGATTTCACGGGCCTGACGGCCCCGGAGCTGTACGACCGCCTCGTCCGCAACGGCGTCATCCGCGCCGTGGCGGGCCGTTGATCTCCCCCCGTCGCGCCCGCTCCCCGGACTCAGCGCCGGCCGATCAGCAAGCCGACCAGCAACCCGATCGCGGCCGAGACGCCGATGGCGGCCCAGGGATTATCGCGGACGTACTGGTCGGTCGTCTGCGCCGCCTGCCTGCCCTGCTCGACCGCGACGGTGCGGGCACGGGCAATCGCCGCCTGCGTGCGGGCTCGCGCCTCCGCGATCTTCTCCCCGCTCTGCGCCGCGGTGGCCTTCAGCAATTCCTCGACGTCGTTCGCGAGGACTTTCACGTCGCCGATCAGTTTTTCAGTGGGTGCGTTCATGGTTGACTCCTGGCATGGGTTGGACGGATTGCGGCCCGCACTTGCGGCGCGGGCCTTAGGGGCACTCTACACGGCCGCCGCGGGCAACCCTTGACCTAAATCAAGACCGGTGGGGGGGTGCCGGCGCACCATCGCCTTACCGCCGTCCAGCGGCCCCCAGCCGACCATGACCAACCGACCATGACCGCCAAGCAGATCGTCTTTCGCCGGAACGCCCATGCCCGGATCCTCGCCGGGATGAGCACGCTCACCAATGCCATCCGGGGGACCCTCGGCCCGAAAGCGCGGACGGTAGTGCTGGAGAAGCCCTACGGCCCGCCCGCCATCATCAATTCCGGCGTCGTGGTGGCGCGGGAGATCGAGCTCGAGGACCGGCTCGAGAACATGGGCGCGCAGATGATGCGGGAAGTGGCGAGCAAGACTTCCGACGTCGCCGGGGACGGCACCACGACCGCCACGCTGCTCGCGCACGGCATCGTGACCGAGGGCATGAAATACGTCGCCGCCGGCATGAACCCCATGGACTTGAAGCGCGGCATCGACCAGGCGGTGGAGGCATTGGTCGCCGAATTGAAGCGCCTCGCGAAGCCCTGCGCCACGCGCACCGAGATCGCGCAGGTGGCGGGCATCTCCGCGAACAACGACCGCGCCATCGGCGAGATCGTCGCCAACGCGATGGAGAAGGTCGGCAAGGAAGGCGTCATCACGGTCGAGGACGGCAAGGGCCTCGCGAGCGAGCTGGAAGTGCTCGAAGGCATGCAGTTCGACCGCGGCTACCTTTCCCCCTATTTCATCAATTCCGCGGAGAAGCAGCGCGTGGTGCTCGAGGACGCGTACCTCCTCGTCTGCGACCGGAAGATCGCCGCGATCCGCGACCTGCTGCCGCTCCTCGAGCAGGTGGCGCAGGCGGCCAGGCCGCTGCTCGTCATTGCCGAGGAAGTGGAAGGGGAGGCGCTGGCGACGCTGGTGGTGAACGCGCTGCGCGGCGTGATCAAGACCTGCGCGGTCAAGGCCCCGGGTTTCGGCGACCGCCGGAAGAGCATGCTCGAGGACATCGCGGTGCTCGCCGGCGGGCGGGTCATTTCCGAGGAGGCCGGCCTCACGCTGGAGCGGGTCGTCCTCGAGGACCTCGGCCGCGCCAAGCGCGTGGAGATCGACAAGGACAACACCACGGTCATCGGGGGGGCGGGCGATCCGGAAAAGATCAAAGCGCGCATCGCCGATATCCGCCGGAGTATCGAGGACACCACCAGCGATTACGACCGGGAAAAGCTCCAGGAACGCGCGGCAAAGCTCGCCGGCGGCGTGGCGGTGGTGAAGGTCGGCGCGGCGACCGAAACCGAGATGAAGGAGCGGAAGGCGCGCGTGGAAGATGCCCTGCACGCCACCCATGCCGCGGTCGAGGAAGGGGTGCTGCCGGGCGGCGGAGTCGCGCTGCTGCGCGCCCGCGCCCGGATGCAGGGCCTGCGCGGCGCGAACCCGGACCAGGACGCGGGCATCCGCATCGTGATGCGCGCGGTGGAGGAGCCGTTGCGGCAGATCGTGACGAATTCCGGCGAAGAGCCCTCCGTGGTGCTGGACCGCGTGGTGGGAGGCAAGGACAACTTCGGCTTCAACGCCCTGACCGGCGAGTACGGCGACATGGTGCAATTCGGCGTGCTCGACCCGTGCAAGGTCACCCGCTCGGCGCTCCAGAATGCCGCCTCCATTGCCGGGCTGGTCCTCACCACGGACTGCATGATCGCGCAACTGCCCGATGACGCGCGCGCATTGGAGCAGGATTGATGCCATGCGACTGGCGGAATTCCTGAGCTGGCTGTGGGGGGAGCGCCTGTGGATGGTGCTCCTCGCGGCGCTGCCGGTGCTGCTGATCTTCGCGCTGTTCCTCAATCTCCACGATTCGGGCAACGCGACCGGTAAAAACGACCGTGACGTACCGCCCCGCCGGAAGTGAGCGCACCGGAACGGTAAGTGGGACGCGGAGGGCGTGATGGAAAAGGTCGCGCTGCCGTTTCGGGACCGGGTCCAGGCGGGCCGCATGCTCGCCCGGGCGCTGGAGGCGTATCGCGGCCGGGGTGACGTGCTGGTGCTGGCGCTGCCGCGCGGGGGCGTACCGGTTGCGTGCGAGATTGCCGCGGCGCTCGGCGCGCAGGTGGACCTGATGATCGTGCGCAAGCTGGGCACGCCGGGCCAGGAAGAACTCGCGATGGGGGCGATCGCCAGCGGCGGGATCCGCGTCCTCAACGAGGACGTGGTCGGGCCGCTCGGCATTTCGGAAATGGCCCTCG
>MERD01000035.1:16622-42854 GCA_001771935.1 Betaproteobacteria bacterium RIFCSPLOWO2_02_FULL_67_26 | reverse complement strand
CCGTGGCGGGCCGGTGCGTGGTCCTGGTGGACGACGGCGTGGCGACCGGCGCCACCATGCGCGCGGCGATCGCCGGGCTGCGCCGCCAGCAACCCGCCCGCCTCGTGGTCGCGGTGCCGGTTGCGCCCCCCGAAACGGTGGAGGTGCTGAAGGCCGAAGCGGACGAAGTCGTCTGTCTCGCCGCCCCCGAGATCTTCATGGCCATCGGCCGCTGGTACATCGATTTCGCACAGCTCTCGGACGACGACGTGCGCGAGTGCCTGGCCCGCGCCTGGGGAACGCGCGCGGCGGCGGCCACCGCCGCGGTGCCCTCCCGGCCGGGCGGCACCTGAGCCCGAAGCGGGGGAATCCGCGTGGACCTCAGCCTCTTCGCCCTGCACGCGAGCCGCGCCTACGGCGAGCGCGTCGCCGGCGCACTGGGCGTGGCGCTCGCCCGGCACGAGGAGCGCGAGTTCGAGGACGGGGAGCACAAGGCGCGGCCGAGCGAGAGCGTCCGCGGGCGCGACGTCTACGTGGTCCACTCGCTCTACGGCGAGGCCGCCCAGAGCGTCAACGACAAGCTGGTGCGGCTGCTGTTTTTCCTGGGCGCGGTCCGCGATGCCGCGGCGGGCAGGGTCACGGCCGTGGTCCCGTACCTGTGCTACGCGCGCAAGGACCGCCGCTCCCAGCCGCGCGACCCGCTTTCCACCCGCTACGTGGCGAGCCTGCTCGAGACCGCCGGCGCCGAGTGCGTGGTCACGCTCGATGTTCACAACCTCGCGGCGTACGAGAACGCTTTCCGCATCCGCGCCGAGCATCTGGAGGCGCGGAAGCTGCTCGTGGACGACTTCGTCCCGAGAATCGGGAGCGGGCCGGTCGTCGTGGTATCGCCCGACGTCGGCGGCGTCAAGCGCGCCGAGCGGTTCCGCGAGGCGCTGTCGCGCCGGCTGGGGCGCGAGGCGGGCAGCGCGTTCCTGGAGAAATACCGCAGCGCCGGCGTCGTGAGCGGGGCGGCGGTAGTGGGCGACATCGAAGGCAGGACCGCCATCATCGTGGACGACTTGATCAGCACCGGCGGGACGATCGCCCGCGCCGTGGCCGCCTGCCGCAGCCGCGGCGCCCGGGCCGTGTACGCGGCGGCAACGCACGGGATATTCGTCGGAGACGCCGCCCGGCTGGTGGGCGACCCGGGCCTCGAACGCCTCGTGATCACGGACACGGTTCCGCCCTTCCGGCTGGATCCCGCCCTCGTCCGCGGCAAGATGACGGTGCTGGATACCGCGCCGCTCTTCGCGGAAGCGATCCGGCGCCTCCATACCGGGGGCTCGATCACGGACCTGCAGGAAGCGTGACCCCGTTGATCCACGTCAAGCCCCCCGCGCTGTGCGCGTCTATGATTTGAATGACCGGAGAGGACCGAGACCATGCAAATACCGCTACAAGTCACGTTCCGCAATCTCGGGCGATCGCAGGCGATCGAAGCGAGCGTGCGCGAGCACGCGGACAAGCTGGAGAAATATTACGGCCGCATCGTGGGCTGCCGCGTGGTGATCGAGGAGCAGCACAAGCACCACCAGCACGGCAATCATTATCACGTCCGCGTGAACCTGACCGTTCCGGGAGCAGAGCTCGTGGCGAGCCGCGAGCCGGACGAGCACCACGCGTACACCGACGTGTACGTCGCGATCCGTGATGCCTTCGATACCGCGCGCCGGCAGCTCGAGGACTACGCGCGGCGGCACGACCAGCGGCTCAAAGCGCACGCGGCGCCGCCGCACGGCCGCATCGCCGAGCTGCATCCGCAGGAGAACTACGGCAGGATCGAGACCCCGGACGGCCGGCTGGTCTATTTCCACCGCAACAGCGTGCTGGGCGCGGATTTCGACCAGCTGCGGGTCGGCGCCGAGGTGCGCTTCGACGAGGAAGCGGGCGAGCGCGGGCCGCAGGCGAGCACCGTGCACGTCGTCGGCAAGCACCACATTTCCCCGTGAAGCGGCAGCCTCAGGCGGCGGGCGCCAGGATGTAGAGGTTCGCCAGTTCCAGGTAGCGCAGGGCGCGCGCGGTCCATTTTCCCTGGTCGGCCGGATCGGGATGGTCGGCGAGGTGCCAGGCCGAGAGTTTCGCGCGGACACCCGCGCGGCACGACTTGTAGAAGCGCACCAGCGCATCCGGCGGGCCGTCGCCGGTCGCCTGCCGGTAGGTCTCGAAGGCGGCCTCGCCGATCCAGGCCGCGCCGGCGTATTCGCATTCCATGCCGAGATAAGCGAGCTCGTCGGCGGGATCGACCAGCCGCCATTCGCGGTTGAATTCGAGGCAGTCGATGAACAGCGGCTCGGGTCCCAGGCAGACGTGCTCGGGCCGCAGGTCGCCGTGGCCTTCCACGATCCTGCGTTCCGCGACGCGGCGCTCGAGCGACGCGGCCTGCCGCGCGAGCGCGGCGAGCTGGCCGGCGGTGACCGCCTGCAGCAGCTCCCGCGGCATGCCGTACTCAGGGGCGGACAGCGCCCGCTGGTTCGCGCGTATGCCGTCTTCGAAGCGGCGGCGGTAGCGCGCCGCGTCCATGGCGACGGGATCGGCCCGACGGTAGAAATCGGCGAGCACCTGCGCGAACCGGCGCACATCGTCGCGGGCGACGCGGCCGTCGCGGATCGCCTGGTCGAGCATGGATCGGCGGGGGAGCCGGCGCATCATAAGCAGCCACTCGACCACCTCGCCGTCGCCGCCCAGGCGCACGCCGCCCCCGGGCGCGACGGTGAGCGGCACGATGCCGAGGTAGACGTCGCGCGCCAGGCGGCGGTTCAGGCGCAGCTCCTCCTCGCAATCGGCGCGGCGGGCCGCGAGCGTGCTGAAATCGAGGTAGTCGTAACGGACCGGCTTCTTCAGCTTGTACGCGTGGCTGTCGGTGAGGAACACGCAGGACATGTGGGTTTGCACGACCTCGACCGCGGTGGGGTGCTCGGGATAGCTCTCGGGCCGGCTCAGGAACGATACCTTCCCGCGTAGCTCGATCTTCATCCATCGCATCATAGGCCCCACCGGCCCCGCCCTATTGATCAGGATCAATTTACCCTGCGCTATACTAGTTTTTACCGTGGCAACGCAGGACATCCTCAACGCGATCTCGCGCCGCGCAATTCTCGCGGTCGGCATCGGCCTCATCGTCATCCTCATTTTCGCCACCGTCGTCGTCCTGGTCGTGCTGCGGAGCGAGGCGCTGGCGCGCGCCGAGTGGTACGTCGGCAATCTCACCAAGGCATTGAGCCAGCAGACGTGGCAGGCGGTGCATACGCTGGAAATACTCGGCAAGACGACCGCGGGCGAACTGAAGGACCGTTACGCCGGGAAGCGCTTGTATTCCGACAATGAATTGCTCGGCCGCATGCAGGAACGCATCGCCGCGCTGCCCAACGCGCGCATGCTGGCCTTCGTCGATCCGCAAGGCAAGCCGGTTCTTCATGTGCCCGCCGCTCCGGTCGCGGACGTCAGCTTCGCCGATCGCGACCATTTCCAGGCGCACCTCAAGCAGCGCATCGAGGGGCTGTACGTGGGCCTGCCGGTGTTCGGCAGGCTGATGCCGGAATGGCTCAATGTATTCAGTTGTCGCGTGGAGGACGAGGGGGGCAAGCTCAGGGGCGTCGTGTTCCTGGCGCTGGGCATGACCTACTTCCAGAGCTTGTTCGAGGCGCTGACCCTGGGCGAGAGTGGGCGCGTGTTCCTGTTTCGCGATGACGGCGTTCTGCTTGCGACCTATCCTCCGGAAGAGAAGTGGTACGGGCGCTCGTTCGCGGATGATTCCCTGTTCAACGAAGCTCCGCCCGCCTTATCGCCGGGTGTCTTGCGCCGCGCCGGCCTGATCGATTCCAAACAGCGCATCATCGCAACCAGCCGCTTGCAGGGCTATCCGCTGGTGGTGGCGGTATCGTCCACGGAGGATTTCGTTCTCGGCCCGTGGCGCCGCAGCGCCTGGCAGATCGGCGCCGGCGCCGCCGGCGCCGTGGCGTTCATTGCCGTCGCGCTGTTCTTTCTCATGCGGCAGTCGCGCGTGAGCGCCGGTCTGCAGCACGACCTGGAGGAGTCCGGTCAGCGCCTGGCGCGCGAGGTGCGCGTGAGCGCCGGGCTCCAGCACGATCTGCGGGATACCGAGGAGCAGGTGCGGGGAATCATCGAATCGGCGATGGACGGGATCATCACGGTGGACGAGCGGCAGAACGTGGTGATGTTCAACCGGGCCGCGGAGACGATTTTCGGCTGTCCGGCGGAGCGCGCGATCGGCGGCCCGCTCGACCGCTTCATCCCGGAACGCTTCCGCGCCGCTCACCGCGCGCATGTCGAGCGCTTCGGCGTAACCCGGGTCACTACGCGCATGATGGGCGACCACCTCGCCCTCTACGGGCTGCGCGCCAGCGGCGAGGAATTTCCGATCGACGCCTCCATTTCGCAGATCGTCATCGGAGGCCGGAAGCTCTATACCGTGATCCTGCGGGACATCACGCGGCGCAAGCAGGCGGAGCAGGCGCTCGCGCGCTCGTACGAGGAGCTGCGGGATCTGTCGGGGAGGATGCACGAAGTGCGCGAGGCCGAGCGGCTGCGGGTGGCGCGCGAGCTGCACGACGAGCTGGCGCAGTGGCTGACCGCCATCAAGATGGACGTCTCCTGGCTCGCGTCGCGGCTGCCGCGGGACCCGCCGCAGCTCGCGGACCGCGTGGAGAAGCTGAAAGGGGCGGTGGACACGACGGTGGCGTCGGTGCGGCGCATCGCGTCGGACTTGCGTCCGGTGATGCTCGACGACCTGGGGCTGGTGGCCGCTATGGAAAGCCTGCTGCACGAGATGTCGGAGCGCACCGGCATCGTCGTGAGCCTCGACGCGGAGGAGGGGGGGCTCGACTTCGGCGAGCCGCTGGTGAGCTCGGTCTACCGGATGGCGCAGGAGGCGCTGACCAACGTCGCCCGCCACGCCGAGGCCACGGAGGTGCAGATCGCGCTCGCCGTCGGGGACGGCGAGCGGCTGGTACTGACGGTGCGCGACAACGGGAAGGGCTATGATGCCGAGGTCGTGGCGCGCCGGAAATCGTACGGCGTGCTCGGGATCCGCGAGCGCGCCTACTCGCTCGGCGGGACGGCGCGCATCGAGCGCATCGAATCGGGCGGGACGCTGGTGGAAATCGTGATCCCGGTGGCGCGCTATCGCCGGAGGGAAGCGGGGGATGATACGGGTATTGCTGGCTGACGATCACGCGATCGTCCGGGCCGGGCTCAAGGAGATCCTCGCCGGCACCGGCGACATCGCGGTGGCCGCCGAGGCGACCAACGGTCACGAGGTGCTCGAGCGGGTCCGCGCGGCCGACTTCGACGTCGCGGTGCTCGACATGTCCATGCCCGGCCGCAGCGGCATCGAGCTGATCAAGCAGATCAAGGGCGAGAAGCCGAAACTGCGCATCCTGGTCCTGACCATGCACAGCGAGGAGCAGTACGCCGTGCGCGCGCTGCGCGCGGGCGCCTCGGGCTACCTCACCAAGGACAGCGCGACCGAGCAGCTGGTGGCGGCGATACGCCGCATTGCGGCGGGCGGCGCCTACGTCAGCGCCGAGACGGCGGAGCAGCTGGCGCGGGACGCCGTGCCGCGCACGGATGCCGCCCCGCACACCCTGCTCTCCGACCGAGAGTTCCAGGTATTCCGCATGATCGCCGGCGGGAAATCGGTCGGCGCGATCGCGAAGCAGCTCTCGCTTTCCGTCAAGACCGTGAGCACGCACAAGACGCGGATACTGGAAAAGTTGAACCTGTCCAGCACGGCGGACCTGGTCCGCTACGCGCTCGATCACAAGCTGCTCGACGAATCAGGCGGGTAGGACGTTTCCTACCCCGCTTCTGCGCCTTCCTCCTACGCCTGTTTTCGGACCCGCGCCGATAGAGCGCGGTGTGGCGCGGCACGCATACTGCGCTCCATGGTTCAAACCACACATAACAATCCGGCGGTCTGGGACATGAAGGTATTCGTGGTGGAGGATTCTCAGGCGGTGCGGGAACGGCTCGTCGAGATGATTCGCGACATCAAGGACGTCGACGTCGTCGGCGAGGCCGCGAGCGAGGAAGCGGCGGTGAGCGGAATCCTGGCGACGCGCCCGGACGTGGCGATACTGGACATCAGCCTCGGCGAAGGCAGCGGCATCGACGTGCTGGCGCAGGTGAAGCGGCAGCTGCCGGCGCTGAAGGGGATCATGCTGACCAACTATGCGACCCCGCAGCACGTGAAGGCGAGCGCGGACGCCGGCGCCGAGTACTTTCTCGACAAGTCGTCGGAGTTCGAAAAGATCGTGGACATCCTGGAGCGCCTCGCGCAGGACGATTCCGGGACCGCAGCAAACGATGAACCGGTGAAACCGAAACGCTGAGAGGAGGACTTATGTCGTATGCAACCGCACTTCGCAGTCCCGTTCCGATGGCCAGCCGCGCGGCGGTGGTGTCGCTCGTGTCGCGGCCGGCCCCGCAAGCCCGCCACGCGGCGAGCTGCGGCAGCTGCTGCCTGCGGGGCGTGTGCCTGCCCTGCGGCATGTCCGAGGCCGAGATCAACCGGTTCGACGAGCTGATCTCGACCAAGCGCAAGGTGGCGCGCGGGGTGACCCTGTACCGCACGGGCGAGCGCTTCGAGGCGATCTACGCGGTGCGCAGCGGCGGCTTCAAGACCGTGGGCAATTCGCGGCACGGCGACGAGAAGATCACCGGCTTCCATATGCCGGGCGAGATGCTGGGGCTCGACGCCATCAACAGCGCGCAGCACGGCTACGACGCGGTCGCGCTGGAAGACAGCGAGGTGTGCGTGTTCCCGTTTGCGCAGCTCGAGGCTGCCGCGATGAAGACCCCCGCGCTCCAGCACCAGTTGTTCCGCACGCTGTCGAGCGACATCTCCCGCGATTCGGGCCTGATGCTCCTGCTCGGCGCGATGAACGCCGAGCAGCGTCTCGCCGCCTTCATCCTCAGCCTGTCGCGGCGCTACCAGCGCCTCGGCTTCGCGCCGAACCGCTTCGTGCTGCGCATGACGCGCGAGGAGATCGGCAACTACCTCGGTCTCACGATCGAGACCGTGAGCCGGCTGTTCTCGCGCTTCCAGCGCGAAGGCCTGCTCGGCCTGCAGCAGCGCGACGTCGAGATCCGGAGCCCGGACGGCCTGAGAAACCTCGTCGGCAACTGAAAGTACTCCTCCTCACCCTGTATCCTCCTCCACGGGGTGTTGTGCGCCAGCCGAAACGAGCTGGCGTTTTTTTTCAGCGGCAGACCAGCACCGGTAGCGTGCTGTGCGCCAGGACCTTGCTGGTCTCGCTGCCCAGCAGCAGGCGCGAGATGCCGCGGCGCCCGTGGGTCGCCATCAATATCAGGTCGCATCGGTTGCGGGTCGCGGCTTCGACGATCTTGATGTAGGGAAAGTCGCCCGTGCCCCAGGCGCAGGTGCACGGCACGCCCGCCTTTGCCGCCTCCCTCCGGACGGCATCGAGGACGCGGCTGGCCGTTTTCTTCACCGCTTCGGCGTGCTGCTGGGGCGACACGATCCGGTAGAGCGAGACATCCTCGCTGGCCCTGGGGTTCCATGCCGGGCCGACGTAGAACCCCGTCACGCGCCCCTTTTGCTCCTTGGCGAGCTGGACCGCCCGCCTGATCGCCTTGCGCGACAGCGCGGAGCCGTCGGTGGGCACCAGTATGTTCCTGAACATGCTCGATCTCCTTTTCTTGCGGCTAGCTGTAAGCCACGCACTTCTCGCACACCGTGCCGCCGACGTCCTTGCGGAGGTGCGCGCCGCGCAGCGCGACGAATGGCGCGGAGTTCCACGCCTCCATGAACGATTGCCGCGTGAGGTCGCCCATGGTCCAGTTGGCGGTGGCGTCGAAGCAGCACGCGGAAAGCTTGCCGTCGGCCGTGACGTGGCCTTCGGTGAACGCCGACCAGCACGGCAGCGGCTCGCGCAGGGCCTCGACCCGGCCCTGGTTGCCGGCGGTGGGGCGGTAGCCCAGCTCCTGCTCGCGCTTCGCGGCGAAGGCGCCCATCGAGTAGAGCGGCAGCCAGTAGTGCTGGTCCACGTACGGCCGTACCCGTTCGGTGAGCAGCTTTTCCATCTTTTCCTGCTGTTCGCCGTCGTACTTGATGGAGGAGGCGTAGAGCCCGGTCTTGTAGTTGCCGCGGCTGCGCACTTCCCGGGCGGACTTGATGTTGTCGAGCGCGCGCCGGAACAGCCGGCGCGAGACGCCCATGATCTTCTCGAACTGCCGCTCGTCGGCGGCGTTGACCGACCACTTGAGCGAGTCGAGCCCCGCTTTCATGCACTCGTCCACCGCCTCGGGGAAGGACATCGAGGCGTTCGACGTGAGAAAGACATAGGGCATGCCGATGTCGCGCTTGAGGTAGGCGATGCAATCCACCAGCAGCCGCGGGTTCATGAAGGACTCGCCGAGATAGAACACCCCGACCTCCTCGACGCCGGCATCGCGCATCTCGCGCGTGATGCGCTTGAACAGGCCGAAGTCCATGTCCCACTTCGGCTGCACCTCGCGCGTGCGCAGCGCGCAGAATCCGCAGCGGTAATTGCAGCGCGGCGAGACTTCGATCTTGACGCTCTTCGGGGCGGGCGGGTCCGCTCTCAGGTACCCGGAGGGGATGCGGGTCGTGTTGTCGATCCGTTCGGTGATGGTCGGCATGCATTTTTCCGGTGGGGGCCCCTGAAAAGTAAATCCTTCCGGACGGCCGGGGGTTGATATAGATCAAGCGGGCGGCCCTGCCCGCTTCGTATCATCGCGGGCAGTGCCGGACACACGGGGATGGCGCAATGCAGGCGCAGGAAACGTTCAACTACCAGGTCGTGCGGCAGTTCTCGGTGATGACCGTGATCTGGGGCGTCGTCGGCATGCTGGTCGGCGTGATCATCGCGGCCCAGCTGATCTGGCCCGAGCTCAACTTCGGGGTGCCGTGGCTCACCTACGGGCGGCTGCGCCCGCTGCACACCAACGCCGTGATCTTCGCATTCGGCGGCAGCGCGCTGTTCGCCACCTCGTACTACGTCGTGCAGCGCACCTGCCACGCGCGCCTGTTCTGCGACCGGCTCGCCGCGTTCACCTTCTGGGGCTGGCAGGCGGTGATCGTGCTGGCGGCGGTGACGCTGCCGCTCGGCATCACGACCTCCAAGGAATACGCCGAGCTGGAATGGCCGATCGACATCCTGATCGCGGTGGTGTGGGTGGCCTACGCGGTGGTGTTCTTCGGCACGCTCTACCAGCGTCGCGTGCAGCACATCTACGTCGCCAACTGGTTCTTCGGGGCGTTCATCATCACCGTCGCGCTGCTGCACATCGTCAACAGCGCCGCGGTCCCGGTCACGTTCTGGAAGTCGTATTCGGTCTACGCCGGCGCGCAGGACGCGATGGTGCAGTGGTGGTACGGCCACAACGCGGTGGGGTTCTTCCTCACGGCGGGCTTCCTCGGGATGATGTACTACTTCATCCCGAAGCAGGCGGGCCGCCCGGTGTACTCCTACCGCCTCTCGGTGGTGCACTTCTGGGCGCTGATCTTCACCTACATGTGGGCCGGCCCGCACCACCTGCACTACACCGCGCTGCCCGACTGGGCGCAGTCGCTCGGGATGGTCTTCTCCCTGATCCTGCTGGCGCCGTCGTGGGGCGGCATGATCAACGGCATCATGACGCTCTCCGGCGCGTGGCACAAGCTGCGCACCGACCCGATCCTCAAGTTCCTCATCGTGTCGCTGTCGTTCTACGGCATGTCCACGTTCGAGGGGCCGATGATGTCGATCAAGACCGTGAACGCGCTGTCGCACTACACCGACTGGACGATCGGCCACGTGCACAGCGGCGCGCTCGGCTGGGTGGGGCTCGTGTCCATGGGCTCGATGTACTACCTGATCCCGCGCGTGTTCGGCCGGACTGAAATGTACTCGGTGCCCCTCATCAACCTGCATTTCTGGATCGCGACGGTGGGCATCGTGCTCTACATCGCCGCGATGTGGATCGCCGGCGTCATGCAGGGCCTGATGTGGCGCGCGGTGAGCGACGACGGCACGCTGACCTACACCTTCGTCGAGAGCGTGAAGGCGACCTATCCGTTCTACGCCATTCGCCTCCTCGGCGGGCTGCTCTATTTCGGCGGCATGCTGGTCATGCTCTACAACACGGTCAAGACCATCGCCGGCGCGAATGAGGCCAACGCGGCGATCCCGG
Organism: Betaproteobacteria bacterium RIFCSPLOWO2_02_FULL_67_26; assembly: GCA_001771935.1. Lineage (GTDB taxonomy): Bacteria > Pseudomonadota > Gammaproteobacteria > Burkholderiales > SG8-41 > SG8-41. Next base: position 32,657 of record MERD01000035.1, on the reverse strand, counting down.
CGCCCGCCGCGGCCCACGCCTGATCCGCAGGAGACCTCCCGATGCTCAGCCACGACATGATCGAGCGCAACCAGGCGCTCCTCATCGTTCTCGTCGTCCTCGTCGTCGCGGTCGGCGGCCTGGTCGAGATCGTGCCGCTCTACTTTCAGCGGACCGTGACCGAGCCGGTGGCGGGGCTCAAGCCCTACACGCCGCTGCAGCTGACCGGGCGCGACGTCTACATCCGGGAAGGCTGCTACAACTGCCACTCGCAGATGGTGCGGCCGTTGCGCGCCGAGGTCGAGCGCTACGGGCACTACTCGGTGGCGGGCGAGTTCGTCTACGACCATCCGTTCCAGTGGGGCTCGAAGCGCACCGGCCCCGACCTGCACCGCGTGGGCGGCCGCTACTCCAACGAGTGGCACCGGCTCCATCTCCTCGATCCGCGCAGCGTGGTGCCGGAGTCGAACATGCCGTCCTACCCGTGGCTCGCGCGCGACGCGGCCAACGCGGAGGACGTCGAAGCGAAAATGCGCGCTCTGAGAATGGTGGGCGTTCCGTACACGCCGGACGAGATCGCAAAGGCGAAGGATGAATTGAAGGGCAAGACCGAGATGGAAGCGCTGATTGCCTACCTCCAGGTGCTGGGCACCGCCGTCAAGCAGAAGCAATAACACATATGGCCGTTGCGGAACTGACTTAGGGGAGCACGAGGGGAGTATCCCCGCGTACCGACTTACATGGACGTCAATGTATTCAGGGTTCTGGTGATGGTCGCCGCGCTGGTGGCGTTCCTGGGCATCGTGTGGTGGGCGTACGCCCCGGGCCGGAAGCACCGCTTCGAGCGCGACGCGCTGCTGCCGTTCGGCGAGGACGAAAACGGGAAAGGAGCGCCGCGATGAGCCAGTTCACGAGCGGCTTCTGGGACCTCTATATCGCCGTGATCAGCGTGGTGTCGATCATCGCCTGCGCTGTGTTCCTCAAGGTCCAGAGCGTGCGCAAGGCCGGCGCGTCCGGCAGGGAAGCGGAAACTTCGGGGCACACGTGGGACGAGGACCTCACCGAGTACAACAACCCCCTGCCGCGCTGGTGGGCGTGGCTGTTCTATATCACGATTGCGTTTGCGCTCGGCTACCTCGCGCTTTATCCGGGCCTCGGCAGCTACTCCGGCACGCTCGGCTGGACGCAGGTGAACCAGCTCGAGGAGGAAACACAGGCGGCCAACGCGCGCTTCGGTCCGATCTACGAGAAGTACGCCGCGCAGGACGTGGCGGCGGTGGCGCAAAGCCCCGAAGCGCTCGCGATCGGGCAGAAGCTCTTTCTCAATAATTGCGCGCAATGCCATGCCTCCGATGGCGGCGGCGGCCGCGGCTTTCCCAACCTGACCGACCGGGACTGGCAGTGGGGCGGCACGCCCGAGGCGATCAAGACCACGATCACCGACGGGCGCACCGGCGTGATGCCCCCGATGGGCGCCGCGATCGGCGGCGACGAAGGCGCCAAGGATGCCGCCCACTACGTGCTCTCGCTGTCGGGGCGCACGCACGACTCCCTGCGCGCGTTCCGCGGCAAGACCCTGTTCCAGCAGGCGTGCGTCGCCTGCCACGGCGCGGAAGGAAAGGGCAATCCGCAGCTCGGGGCGCTCAATCTCACCGACGGCGTGTGGCTGCACGGCTCCAGCGAGGCCGCCATCATCGAGCAGATCCTGAAGGGCCGCGCCAGCCAGATGCCGGCGCACAAGGACGTCCTTTCGCCCGCGAAGATCCACCTGCTCACGGCCTACGTTTACGGGCTGTCCCAGCAGGGAACCGGCGGCAAATGACGAAATTTACTTACTACAAGGAGCGTGCAATGAGAGCGATCAAAACGGCAGCATTGGTAGCGGCGCTGGTCGCCGGAGTGAATACCGGGGTTCTGGCGCAGGACGCGACCTACCGGAAGGACATCAAGCCCCTGTTCGACGCGAAGTGCGCAGCCTGCCACGGCGCAGGTTCACCCACCCTCGCGGATTTCCTGGTGGATCAGAAGAAGTACGCCGCGGTTATGAAAGGCCCGCGCATGGACACGTATGCCGACATGATCCAGCTTGTCGGCTGGCCCGATACGGGCGCGGTGATGCGCCGGCTCGATGACGGCAAGAGCGCGGGTGCAGGCGGCAAACCCGGCAACATGTACCCGTTCCTCGGCACGACCGAGGCGGAGCGGCAGAAGAACCTGCAGACCTTTAAATCGTGGGTCGGTACGGACGCATGGGTGCTGAATCGCCTGAAGGCGCGCGGCGAAGTTCCCGGGATCGGCAAGGAACAGCTGGAAAAGATCCAGGTCAAGTACTGATGGCAGCGGGGGGCGCGGGTCTGGACGATGTGACCCGCGTTGCGGGTCGCCCCGCCGCGGTCAACCGTCACCGGTCACCGGTCACCGAAATCGAGACCGGGCTCTACGCCGCGGACGAGAAGATCTATCCGCGCGCGGTGAGCGGCTGGTTCGCCGCCTGGCGCTGGGCCATCGTCTGGACGACGCAGCTCGTCTTCTACGGCGGGCCCTGGCTCACGTGGAACGACCGGCAGGCGATCCTGTTCGACATCGTCCACCGCAAGTTCTACATCTTCGGCCTCGTGTTCTGGCCGCAGGACATCATCTACCTCGCGGTCCTGCTCATCATCGCGGCGCTATCGCTGTTCCTGTTCACCGCGGTGGCCGGGCGGCTGTGGTGCGGCTATGCCTGCCCGCAGACGGTCTACACCGAGATCTTCCTGTGGATCGAGCGCGTGATCGAGGGCGACCGCGTCCAGCGCATGAAGCTCGATCGCGGCGGGCCATCGGGGCGCAAGCTCGGACTGAAGGCGGCCAAGCACGCCGCCTGGATCGCGCTCGCGCTGTGGACGGGCTTCACTTTCGTCGGCTACGTCACGCCGATCCGCGAGCTGTGGGCCGAGGTCATGACGTTATCGACGGGCCCGTGGGAAACGTTCTGGATGCTGTTCTACGGCTTCGCCACCTACGGCAACGCCGGCTGGATGCGCGAGCAGGTGTGCATCTACCTGTGCCCGTACGCGCGCTTCCAGAGCGCGATGTTCGACAAGGACACGCTGATCATCACCTACGACAATGCACGGGGCGAGCCCAGGGGATCGCGGCCGAAGAGCGCCGACACCAGGGCGCGCGGCCTGGGCGATTGCGTGGACTGCAATATCTGCGTGCAGGTGTGCCCCACGGGGATAGACATCCGCGAAGGCCTTCAATACCAGTGCATCGGCTGCGCCGCGTGCGTGGACGGCTGCGACCAGGTGATGGACAAGATGGGCTATCCGCGCGGGCTGATCCGCTACTCGACGCAGCGCGCGCTCGAGCAGAAGCTCTCCACCGCGCAGGTGCTCAGGCGCGCGTTCCGGCCGCGCGTGCTGCTCTACACGGCGATCGTGTGGGCCATCATCATCGCGGCGGCGATCGGGCTTTACGCGCGCATCCCGCTCAAGGTCGACGTGATCCGCGACCGCGTGGCGATCGCGCGCGAGGTCGAGGGCGGGAAGATCGAGAACGTCTACCGGCTGCAGATCATGAATACCGCCGAGCGGCGGCGCGCGTTCGACATCCGCGTCGAGGGCCTGCACACGATCCAGGTCGCGAGCGAGCCGAGGGTCGAGCTCGAGCCGGCCTCGAGCCGGCTGGTGCTGGTGCGCGTCCGCGCCGAGCGCTGGGCGGCGCAACCGGGAACCCACCGCATCGATTTCAGCGTCAGCGCCGTGGACGCCGCGGACGTGGCGGTGCGCGAGAAATCCGTATTCACCCTGAGGTGAACCGTGAACGGTGAAACCACTCACGCGGCGAAACCGTGGTATCGAGAGCCCTGGCCCTGGATCCTGATGGCCGGGCCTGCCGCGGTCATCGTCGCCGGCGCGGTCACGGTCTGGCTCGCGGTGTCCTCCGCCGATGGTCTCGTCGCCGATGACTACTATAGGCGCGGGCTGGCGATCAACCAGGAGATCCGGCGCGACCGGGCGGTGCTCGACCTGGGCATCGCGGCGAGCGTCGAGGCGCGCAACGGCGTGCTGCGCGTGCGGCTCACCGGCGGGCGCGCGGCGCCGGAAGCGCTGCTCGCGCAGCTCGTGCACGCGACGCGGGCGGGACACGACCAGCGGCTGCGCCTGGCGCGCGTCGCGCCGGGCATCTACGAAGCCCTGCTGCCGGCGCTGCCCGCCGGCCGGTGGCGGCTGGTGCTCGAGGACCCGCGGCGCGAGTGGCGGATCGTCAAGGAGGGGCTATGAAGCAGGCGCTGTTCATCCTGTGGCCGTCGTTCGTGGTCGGCGGCATCGGGGAAGTCATCTTTTTCACGGTTTTCGACCCGCGGGAGCTCTACCTGTTCGGCGAGCCCACGAGCCTCTCCCGGCTCGCGGTGTACTCCATCGGGTTCTTCCTGTGCTGGGCGTTCGCGGCCGCCTCGAGCGCATTCACCTGCTTCCTGCAGCGCGGCGCCGGAGACGTGAACCGGTAGTGCCGGCCCCGGTCCGCCCCTCCGGCTGCGCTTGATCTAAATCAAGAGGCGGCTGCCTGCCCTCGCTATCATTCATTGACGGCGGTCGATGGACGGCCGCGAAACGGGCTGCCCGAAAGGGCTTTTCTGGACCGACACTGGCAGGAGACGATCATGGCAAACATCACGCGCTACGACCCGTTCAACGACATGGACGATCTGTTCAAGGGGTTGTTCGTCCGCCCCATGCGCTTCGACCTCGAGACGCCGCAGATGCGCATGAAAATTGACGTCAGCAAGGCCGACGACACCTACACCGTGAAAGCCGACATCCCGGGCGTCAGGAAGGGCGACATCCAGGTCTCGGTGGACGGCAACGAGGTGACGATCAGCGGCGAGATCAGGAAGGAAACCGAGGAAAAGAAGGGCGAGGAAGTGATCCGCAGCGAGCGCTACTACGGCAAGGTCGCGCGCAGCTTCACGCTCCCGCACGAGGTGGACGAGGCCAGGGTGGTCGCGAAGTACGACGACGGCGTGCTCAAGCTCACGCTGCCGATGAAGGCCAAGGCCACGAGCAAGAAAATCGCCGTCAACTGACCGGGGCGGGTATCGTGATCGGGACACGCGGAAAGCCGGGGCGCCCGCGGGCCGGGAGCGCGCCGCGAGCGGGCCTGTTGGTGGACGAGGAGCAACGCCGGCACCTGATCGAAGCGTGCGCGTTCTTCCGCGCTCAGCGGTTCCGTGAGTGCGCGCCGGGCCACTACCGCGAGCAGGACGTCCAGGCCGCCGCGTCCGAAATCGACGCGGTGATCCGGCCGGTCCGGAAGCGCGGCAAGCGGTGAGCGCGCGCCGGTACTGTGCGGGCCTCATCGGGGCCGTCTTGTTCGGGCTTCCGGCCGGGGCCGGAAGCCAGCCCATGCCCGACCTGGAGCGGGGGCGCGCGCTCTACCAGAATCATTGCGTGGTGTGCCACACGTCCAAGGTCCACCGGCGCGAGCCCCCGCTGCCGCTCAGCGTGGAGGAGTTGCGCGCCGTCGTCACGATCTGGGCGCGGCACGAGAAGCTGCCCTGGAGTCCCGACGAAATCGAAGACGTCGTCCAGTACCTCGACCGCGCGTTCTATCGCTTTCCGAAGTAGGCCCGGCGCCTCATGCGTCATGAAACCGTCGGGTCGCACCTCGTTGCGTCGATCGGGCGCGGGCGCGGCGAGGAATCGGTTGCCGCGGCGCTGGCGCGGATGGCCGCTGACAAGCCGGCGAGCGTCGAGCTGGTCTGCGTGACCGACGACGCCGGCCGGCTCCTCGGCGCGCTTCCCATCGGGAGGCTGTTCAAGCTCGGGGGCGAGGTCGCCTTGCGGGACGCCATGGATCCCGCGTTTCCGCGGGTCGGCACGGATGACGACCAGGAAACCGCGGCGTCGCTCGCGCTGCACCACGGCGTCGATGCGCTGCCGGTGGTGGATCGCGAAGGGCGGCTCCTCGGGACCATGCCCTCGCAGGCGCTGCTGCAGGTGTTGCGCCAGGAGCACGTCGAGGACTTGCACCGGCTGGCGGGCATCCGGCGCGAAACCTCGCAGGCGCGCCATGCGATCGAGGACCCGCCGATGCGCCAGGCGCGCCACCGCCTGCCGTGGCTGCTCGTGGGCCTCGCCGGCGGCGCGCTCGCCACCGCCGCGATGGCGGGCTTCGAGGCGACGCTGGAGAAGACGATCGCGGTCGCGTTCTTCGTGCCGGGCCTGGTCTACCTCGCGGATGCCATCGGGACGCAGAGCGAGGCCATCGCCGTGCGCGGGCTGTCGCTCACGCGGGCGGGCATCGCGCACCTGCTATCCGGGGAGCTGCGGACCGGGATGGTGATCGGCGCCACGCTGGGCCTGATCGCCTTCCTGCCGATCCTGCTCGCGTTCGGCAACGTGCAGTTGGCGGCGGCGGTCTCGATCTCTATCTTCGTTGCCGGCAGCATCGCCGCGGCGATCGGGATCGGCCTGCCCTGGCTGTTCGCGCGCCTGGGTCTCGATCCGGCGTACGGCAGCGGGCCGGTGGCGACCGTGATCCAGGACATATTGAGCATCCTGGTGTATTTTGCCGTGCTGCGCGCCTTCGGGATCTGAGGGCCGCGGCCTTAGTCGAGGTGACCGCAATGGAGAGTTTCCGGCTCGATGCCTATTCGCCCAGGGAGGTGGCCGGGCGCGTCAACGATTTTTGCGTCGTCAAGGCGCGGATGCCGCTGCTGGCCATGGGGATGCTCGGCGTCCTCGCGGGCGCGTTCATCGGCCTCGGCGCGCTCTACTACACGCTCGTCGTGAGCGATGCCTCGCTCGGCTTCGCGGTCGCGCGCGTGGCCGGCGGCGTGTGCTTCTCGCTGGGCCTGCTGCTCGTCGTGGTGGCGGGCGCGGAGCTCTTCACCGGCAACAACCTGCTCGCGATGGGCTGGGCCGACGGCTGCGTGAGCACCCGGGAAATCGCGCGCAACTGGGTCGTGGTGTGCACGGCCAATTTCATCGGCGCCGCGGGGCTGGCGCTGATCGTCTTCCTCTCCGGCCACTGGCAGATGAACGGCGGCGCCGTGGGCGCGGCCTACCTGAAGATCGCCGCGGCCAAGGCCGCGCTCCCCTGGTGGCGCGCGTTTTTCCTGGGCGTGCTCTGCAACATCCTGGTCTGCATGGCGGTCTGGATGGTGATGGCCGGGCGCAGCGTCGCGGACAAGTTTTTCGCCATCCTGCTGCCGATTTCGGCCTTCGTCGCCGCCGGGTTCGAGCACTCGATCGCCAACATGTACTTCTTCCCGCTGGCGCTGCTGCTGAAGTGGCACGGGCTGGCGCTGCCGCCCGGCGGCGATGCCATTACCGTGGCCGGGATGCTGGGCAACCTGGTCCCGGTGATCGCCGGCAATATCGTGGGCGGAAGCGTCCTCGTAGCGCTGGTCTACTGGGTGATCTACCTGCGTGGCCGGACGCCGCCCGGCGAACTCCCGCGTGCCTGAATACCGTGGCGCCTGCCGGGACCCGCGCGCGCGGGCGCCTGGCCACCTCGCGCGTCGTTGACCTATATCAAGGCCCGCGGTCCCCCGGGTGCAATACTGGACCGGCCTGCGAGGCGCATCCATTCATGTGTTCCACTCCAGCCATTGAATTCGACGCCGATCTGATACGCCGTTTCGACCGCCCGGGGCCGCGTTACACGTCGTATCCCACGGCCGACCGCTTCGTCGATGCCTTCGACGACGCGGCGTACGAGAGCTGGGCGATGCGCCGCAACATCGGCGGCATCGAGCGGCCGCTCTCGCTGTACGTGCACCTGCCGTTCTGCCGGGACATCTGCTACTACTGCGCGTGCAACAAGGTCGTCACGCGCGACGCGGCGAAGGCGGCGGCCTACCTGGACTGCCTCGAGCGGGAGATCGGGATGCAGGCGGTGCTGTTCCGCGAGGATCCGCGCGTCGTCCAGATGCACTGGGGCGGCGGCACCCCGACTTACTACGACGCGGCGCGGCTGCGGGCGCTGTTCGCCCGGATCGCCGGGCATTTCGAGCTGGCGCCGGACGGCGAGTACTCGATCGAGGTCGACCCGCGCACCGTGGATGGCCGGGCGATGGATGAATTGCGCGGGATCGGGTTCAACCGCGTCTCCTTCGGCGTGCAGGATTTCGACCCCGCGGTCCAGGTGGCGGTGCACCGGCTGCAAAGCGCGGAGCACACGATGGAGGTGATCGGTGCCGCGCGCCGCGCCGGCTTCGAATCGATCAACATCGATCTCATCTACGGCCTGCCGAAGCAGAAGCTGGCGGGCTTCGACGCCACGCTGGGCCGCGTGCTGGAGGCGCGTCCGCACCGCGTCGCGCTCTACAACTACGCGCACCTGCCGCACCTGTTCAAGCCGCAACGGCGCATCGTCGACGGCGACCTGCCCTCGCCGGAAACGAAGCTGAAGCTCCTCGGGCTTGCCATCGACCGGCTCGGGACCGCCGGCTACGTGTACATCGGGATGGACCACTTCGCGCTGCCGGACGACGCGCTGGCGGTGGCGCAGCGCCAGGGCACGCTGAACCGCGGCTTCCAGGGCTATTCCGTGTCCGCGGAGAGCGATCTCATCGGGCTCGGTCTGTCGGCGATCGGTTCCATCGGGCCGACCTACAGCCAGAACACCCGCTCGCTCGAGGACTATGGCGATTGCATCGACGAGGGGCAGCTGCCCATCATGCGCGGCATCGAGCTGACCGCCGACGACCTCGCGCGCCGCGCGGTGATCCAGGCGTTGATGTGCCAGTTCGCGCTCGCCAAGGAGTCGGTGGAAGTCGCCCACCTGATCGATTTCGACCGTTACTTCGCGACCGAGCTCGAGGAGCTGCGTGAATTCGAGCGGCTGGGCCTGATCGTGGACGAGGACGGCTGGCTCGTCGTCACTCCCCGGGGCAGGCTGCTGATCCGCAGCATCTGCATGGTCTTCGATCGTTACCTGCGGCACGACCAGGAAGTGCGGCGCTACTCGCGCGTCATATGATTGAAACCCTGCTCGCCTCGGCGTTCCTCGCCGGGCTGGCCGGCGGCGCGCACTGCGCAGCGATGTGCGGCGGGCTCGTCGGCATCGCGTGCGGGCGCAAGTCGGGCGAAGCCGCCCGCGGCGCGTGGTGGGGCAGGGCGCTCGCCTACAACGCCGGGCGCGTCGCGAGCTACGTGGCCGCGGGCATGCTGGCAGGCGGTCTCGGGGCGGCCGGGCTGTCGTTGCGCGCGACACCGCTGACGCAGCAGGCGCTGCTCGCGATCATGAGCATGTCGCTCATCCTGTTCGCGCTTTACCTTGCCGGGTTCACGCCGTTCGTGCGGGCGATCGAGGCTGCCGGCGGGACGCTGTGGCGGCACATCCAGCCGCATTCGCGCCGCTTTCTCCCGGCGGATTCCGCGCCGCGCGCGTTCGGGCTGGGATTGCTGTGGGGTTGGCTGCCGTGCGGGATGGTCTACGCCGCATTGATTGCCGCGCTGGCGACCGCGAATCCAATGCACGGCGGCCTGGTGATGGCGGCATTCGGGCTGGGCACGCTTCCCAACCTGCTCGCCGTCGGTGCCTGGTTTGGTTACGTCGTGAAGCTTGCAAAGGCGCGTGGACCGCGCCTGTTCTGCGCCGCGCTGATCGCGGGGATCGGCGTTTTCGGAATACTGAAAGCAGCACAGCCCGCCACCGTTGCCGGCGACGGGCTGTGGTGTCTCAACGTCCCGGGCCTGGCCGCGCTATTCGACGGCCGCCAGGGAAACCCTGAAATGCCGCTTTTTTTCCGCGCCTTTCCCCGCTAGCACCGCACCTGCTGCTTGCAGAACTGCTGCAGCTCCGTCACGGCGGTGCGGCCCGCCGCCCGCTGGCGCGTCTTGGCGGAGCCGTAATCGATCGCCAGCTTGAATTCGTACTTGGCGAAGAACACGTTGAACAGCTCGCCCCCGAGCGTACCGACGGCATGGAGCCCGTCGCTTTTCGCGTCGTATTCGAGCAGGATCGCGGAGAGCGGCTGCGGCGCGGGGCCGCCCAGGACCTTCGCGCCCGCGGCCGGATCGTACTCGCTGTGCTCGGAGCAGCAATGGATGGTGTTGGCCCGCATCACGCCGGATGCCGTCGACTTCTCGCGGTAGCTGATGAAGCTGATCTGCGGCGTGGGATAGCTCAGGCGGTGCGCGCAGATCGCGGAGTAGCCGACGATCGCCTGCCTGGGCCCGACGCCGCCCGCCCATTGATAGAAGGAGCCGTCCTCGGTCTTCAGTTGCACGTCCCGCACCGTGGGCTTGCCGAGGTTCAGCAGGAAGCACGGCGTGCTCTCGAACGGGTAGTGGAAGATGTAGTTGCGGCCGGCGACCAGCTTCTCCGCCCGCAGCGGCCGCCCGCGCTCGTCCACGAGCTGCACGCGCGAGTAGAGGCGGGGCTTGAGGTCGGTGGCGGCAAGGGTTTCGTGCGCGCCGATGGCGCAGGTCGCGGCGCAGATGCCGATGAAATCCCGTCGCTGCATGGCCGCTATTGTCCGGAGGGGACGCGCCGGATGTCAACTGTCGTTGTCACGCGTCCTCGAAGAGCTCGCCAAACAGTTCCGTCACCTTTTCCTTTCCGGCGGCGAGCGCGGAGCGCCCCTTGGCCGTGATCGCGTAGTTGCGGCGCGTCTTGCCGGCGACGAAGCGCGGGCGGGACCGCAGGTATCCCGCCTGCTCCATGGAATGCAGCATCGGGTACACGGTCCCCGGACTCAAGCGATAGCCGTGGCGGGCGAGCTCATCGATGATGCCGAGCCCGAACACCGGTTCCCTGGCCGCGTGGTGGAGGATGTGCAGACGGATCAAGCCGCCGTAGAGGTCCGTGTTGCCCATGCTCGAAGCTTGTCGCAATCCCCGCGCCGTGGCTAGAAAACCGGTGGACGTCAGGACATTGCCCGGATGATAGCGCCTCCCGCGGCCGTCAGCACGACCACGAGCCACGCCGGCACCTTCCAGAACATGAGCAGCACGAAACCGGCGAGCGCGAGCCCGAAGTCGGCGCCGGAGCGGATCGCGTTTGTCCAGACCGGGTCGTACAGAAAGGCGAGAAGCATGCCCACGACCGCCGCGTTGACCCCGATCAGCGCCGAGCGCATGGGGCGAAAGCGTCTCAGGTCGTCCCAGAACGGCAGTGGCCCGATCACGAGCAGAAACGAGGATGCAAAAATGCCCGCCAGGCAGATGAGGGCGCCCATCCAGCCGTTGGGCGGGACCGTCGAGACGGTGCCGAGATACGCTGCAAAGGTGAACAGGGGGCCCGGGACCGCCTGCGCCGCGCCGTAGCCCGCGAAGAAGGCCTCGTTGGATACCCATCCCGGAGGGCCCACTTCGGCCTGCAACAGCGGCAACACGACGTTTCCGCCGCCGAACACCAGCGATCCGGCGCGGTAGAAGCTGTCCAGCAACGCCAGCGTCTGGGATGAAGGAAACGCGGCTCGAAGCGCGGGCAGCGCGATGAGCAGCCCGAAAAACAGGACCAGCGCCGTGACGGCCGCCACGCGGCTCACGTTTGCGCCGATTGCGACGTGCTCGCTCACCTCGGCCGCATTGAACAACCGCAAGCCGACGATGCCTCCCGCGACGATGGCGCCAATGAAGCCCAGCGGCGTCGGCCAGATCATCACGATGATCGTGGCCAGCGCGGCCAGCGTGACGCGCTGCGCGTCCGGCGTGAGATTGCGGGCCATGCCCCAGACTGCCTGCGCCACCACCGGCACCGCCACCACCGTGAGCCCGTGCAGCCAGCCCAGGTCGAACCGGTTGCCCAGGGCGATGATGCCGTATCCGAACAGGATGAGAGCGAGCGCGGAAGGGGCGGTGAAGGCAAGCCATGCCGCTATTGCGCCGGGCAGGCCCGCCTGCGACAAGCCGATGCCGATGCCGACCTTGCTGCTCGCCGGCCCCGGGGTGAACTGGCACAGCGCGACCAGGTCGGCGTACGCCTTGTCGTCGATCCACTTGCGCCGGTTGACGAATTCCTCGCGAAAGTAGCCGAGGTGGGCGATGGGGCCGCCGAAGGACGTAAAACCCAGCTTCAGGAACACCTTGAAAACGGTGTAGGCTGATTCTCGCTTCGCCGAATTGTCGCGTGACAGCGCTTCGGAATGCGGCATGGTCGTTTTCCCTGTTGGTTCAGGCCACGACGTTTTTCGTCTGGCGCCGCACGAGAATCATGGGCAGGCCAAATATATCGTATTTCGTTAACGAAATCCAATATCATGAACTGGACTGATGGCCGCCGTCGCCCTGGCGCTGGCCCTTGCCGGCTGCCAGTCCATCGGGCCGGGAACGATACAGCGCGACCGGCTCGACTATGCGGGCGCGGTCTCCGATTCCTGGAAAGAGCAAACGCTGCTCAATATCGTGAAGATCCGCTACTTCGACACGCCGATGTTCCTCGAAGTGGCCTCGGTGATCAGCTCCTACCAGCTCCAGGGCGAGGTCCGGTTTTCGCGGGAAATCTTCCCCAGCGCGGCCGCCGACACCAACCGCACCTTTGGCGCGACCGGCACCTACAGCGACCGACCGACGATTTCGTACGCGCCGCTGACCGGGGAGAAGTTCGTGAACAGCCTGCTGCGGCCGATCCTCGGCTCGAAGCGGGTAATCACTTTCCTGAGGATGTTCTCCTCGATCGCCGAGACCGGCGTCGCGCCCCAGGTCCCGATCCTGACGATACCCGCCAACTAGGCTTACTTCGCCTGCGGGCCGCGGAACAGGTAGAGAATTGCGCCCCGCAGCTCGGTATCGGTCAGGTCGGCCAGGCCGCCGCGGGCCGGCATGCCGCCGTGCCCCTTGATCGCGGAGCGCACCGTGACGTCCAGCCCTTCCTTGAGCCGCGGTATCCAGGCCTCCCGGTCGCCGATCCTGGGCGCGCCGCCGGACCCGGCCTGGTGACACTTGATGCACTGCGCCTTCACCACCTGCTCGCCCGTGCGGTCGGCGGGCGGGAACTTCCTGTTGATCGGCTCCACCCACTTGCCGCCGGACTGATTGACCATATAGGCGATGCCGCGCTTGATTTCGAGGTCGGTGAGGTTGCGGTTGCCGCCGTGCGCCGGCATCCCGCGGATGCCCTTGAGCGCGCTGTCCGTGAGGCTGGAGAGGCCGCGCGACGCGCGTTTCGCCCACGCCTTTTCGTCGCCGATCCGGGGCGCGCCTTTCGTGCCCATCGCGTGACACGACGCGCAGACCGCATCCACCACTTCCTTGCCGGAGAGCTCGTGGGGCTGGGCGCCCGCCGCGAGTGCCGCGAACGTGATCGTGGCAAAGACGCCCAATCGCCCGGCGGTCCCGATCAACAGCGAACGGCCTCGCGTGCTCGTTTCGAAAATCATGCGGGGTTTCCCCGGTGGTGGAGCGCTGTCGCAAATTCTAACCTGATCCAACCGACACGGAAGACGCGGTTTTGCAGCCGGTTGCAACCCCCAAATCAGATAGCAAGTCAATGATATTAATGCGCAATCCAGCGATGTCACCGTGCTACAATGACCGGCAAGATGACCCGGTCAAGCGTCGGCCTCGTGCGCAGAGCCGGGCTTCAGGACGCAAGCCATTCATGGTTGTATTCACAACTCGCGGCAGCCACTGACCTCCGTCCGACGGGGCATCGATGAAACGTGGTGTGCCGACTCTCCTCCTGATCGCGCTGGCCGCGAGCGCGCCGGCTACCGTCCATTCACAAGGCCGCGCGACTCCGAGTGCCGCGTCGGCTTCGGGCAGCAGAGCTGATTTGCGGCCGGCGTATGCCACTCCCCAGGACAGCGCCGAAGGCAAGCGCGTTGCTGAAGCTTCTTGCGCCGGCTGTCACGGCTTGAATGGCATTTCGGCAACGAAGGGCGTGCCGCACCTTGGCGGGCAGCGGCCGGGCTACCTTTACATCGAGCTGCTCGCTTATCAGTCGGGCACCCGTGGTGACAACCCCATGAGCAAGGCGGTCAAGTTTCTGAAGGACGATGCCCTGGTCAAGGTGTCCGCCTATTACGCGGGTCTTGAGCCTGCCCAGCCGACCGCAATCAGCGTTGCCAGGCCGGGCCCCGCCAAGCCCGATCCGGCCGGTGCCGGCAAGGCCGCCACCGCCGGGTGCGCAGGGTGTCATGGGGAGACCGGCATCACCAAGACGCCGGGAATGCCGAGCCTCGTCGGACTGGATCCCAAATACTTGGTCTCGGCGCTCAATGCTTACAAGAGCGGAGGGCGCAAGCACGACATGATGAAGACGCTGGTTTCGGCGTTGAGCGATGCCGACATCAACAACATGGCGCTCTTCTACGCCACGCAGAAGCCGGCCCGGGCGCAAACGCCATCGCCCGGCAAGCCGGCCGCGGGCAAGGCCGCGGCCACGGCCTGCGCCGGCTGCCACGGCGATGCGGGTGTCAGCACGAATCCGTCGACGCCAAGCCTCGCTGGTCAAGACGCGGAGTACTTCGCCGCCGCCATGCGCGCCTACAAGGACGGCTCGCGCAGCGACGCGACCATGAAGGCGCCGGCAGCGTCGGTCGACGACAACGCCGTCAAGGACCTGGCGGCCTATTACGCGAGCCAGCAGCCGCGGCGGCCCGCGGTCAGGAAGCCGCTCACCACCGCGGAGCTGGCAGCGCGCTGCGACCGTTGCCACGGCGTCAACGGCAACAGCACCGACCCGCGCTCGCCGGCGCTGGCGGCGCAAAGGGCGGATTACCTGGAACCGGCGATGCGCGCCTACCAGAAGGGCGTGCGCAAGAGCAAGGCGATGACCGCGATGCTCGACGGGCTGGCCGACGCGGAGATCGAGCGCCTCGCGGCTCACTACGCGGGCCAGCGGGCGCGCAGCGTGGTGTTCATCATCCTGCCGCCGAAGTGATCCGAATAGGGGAGCGCGCATGAGCGAAGTTCCGCTGCACCGGCTGTATCGTCACTTCTCGGAGCTGCCGTTCAGCATGCGGATACTGTTTACCGCGGCGCTCTGCATACTCGGCCTGGGATACCTGTTCGCTCTCGTCTACCTGTTCCACACCTATTCGGGCAAGGACGGCAACCCCCTCACGCTGTCCTACCAGGACCTCGTCATCGCCTACACCGGCAGCGGGAAAGGCTCGCGCATCGAGGCGGCCCTGCGCGGCCCGATGTCCGCGATGCTGCCCGTCGAGGAATCGACCCGGATTGCGAACTGGGTCCAGGAAGGTTCCGGCCGCGCCGACTACGAGAAGGACGTGAGGCCGATCCTCGACAAGCGCTGCATGACCTGTCACGACGGCAGCAACCCGCACCTCGCGAACCTGGACGGGTACGACAATATCAGGAAGGTGACGGAGCGCGACACCGGCACCGACATCTTCACGCTGGTTCGCGTCTCCCACATCCATCTTTTCGGATTGACCTTCATTTTCTTCATCGTGGGTTTTGTCTTCAGCCACGCGTATATCCGGCCGGTATGGTTGAAGGGCGCAATCGTCGCGTTGCCCTTCCTCTGCGTTGCGATCGACGTGGGCTCCTGGTACATGGTCAAGGTCTACCACCCGTTCGCTTGGGTCACGATGGCGTCGGGCGGCGTCATGGGCATGTCGTTCGCGCTCATGTGGGTGGTGTCGATGTACCAGATGTGGTGGGCCAAGACGCCGCCGCCGGTCGCGCAACGCGCCAGCGGAGACGCGCCCCCCATCGGTTGACGCCAGAGCCGGGCCAGGCCGCGTCAGTGTTTTGCCCGCGGCTGGCTCGCGTAGTAAGTGGCAATGTCGTCGATGATCGCGTTGCTGTAGATCACGCTCATCTTGTGCATGGTGGTGCTTTCGCGCTTGTCGTCGCGATAGGAACGCAGCGCCATGACGAGATAGTCCTTGTCCTGCGCCCGCAGGATGGGGACCACCATCTTGGGATTATCCTCGGCGTCGTGGCAGCGATCGCATTTCGCGGCGAGCTCCCGCGCCGAACCCGGCGCGCTGTCGGCGGGCCTCGAGGGCTGGCTCGCGTAGAACGCGGTGAGGTTCTCGATGTCCCTGTCGCCAATGCCGGTGACGAAGCGTTGCATGCCCCAGTGCCGGCGCGACGTCCGGTATGCCCTGATGGCCTTCGCCAGGTACTGGGGGTCCTGGCCCGCGAG
>MERD01000035.1:11390-16592 GCA_001771935.1 Betaproteobacteria bacterium RIFCSPLOWO2_02_FULL_67_26 | reverse complement strand
CGCCGCGGGGGCCGTGGCACCCGCCGCACATGGCGGTGAGCGGCTCCCCCGCCGCGGGATCGCCGCGCGATGGCGCGGGGCGTTGCGCCGGCGCGCGCGACGCAAAATACAGCGCCAGGCTTTCCAGCTCGAGCCGGCTCGCATCGCGCAGTATCGATTTCATCGCCGCGGTCTTGCGTTCGCCCCGGTGGTATTCCAGGATCGCGGCGACCAGGTAATGAGGCTGCTGGCCGGCAAGGCTCGGCACGCCCGGCGTCCTGCTGTTGCCCTCCTCGCCGTGGCATTTCTCGCAGGCTGCGGCAAGCGCCTTGCCTTTCTCCATGAGCGTCGCCTGTTTGGAGTCCTTCCCCGACGCCGGCGGGGGCGGCGGCTGGCTCGAGTAGTACGCGACCACGTTTCGCAGTTCCGCCGGACTCAGGCGTCCCGCGAGCTCGCGCAGGGCGCTGTGCGCGCGCTTCACGTCCTTGTATTCGGTGAGCGCCAGCAGCAGGTATCGATCGCGCTGCGCCGCCAGGTGCGGTATGCCCGGCGCGACACCCCTGCCATCCAGCCCATGGCACGCCTTGCATTCCCGCTCTGCAACGGCTTTTCCCGCCGCCGCGTCCCCGGCCGCCGTGCTGGCGGGTGCCGCGCCTTTTCCAGGCGCCGGCGTCGAGGCGGTTTCCGGTTTCTCGGTGCATCCGATCAGCGCGACCGACAAGGCGATGCCGAGCATGAACGTTTTCATCAGATTTCCTTTTATCCCCTCAAGCTGCCCGCAAAACCGATCAGCACGAGGGCGAGCAGTATCAACCCGAAGATGAGGAGAACGATGCCGAGGATGCGCGAACCCAGGGTCATCTGCGGGGAGGGCGCGTCCACCAGGTGCTTTTCGAGCGCTCCCGACTTGACCAGCTCCTGGTACTCGAGCGTGTGCTCGCGCGCGAAATCCTCCAGCGACTGCGTTCCCGTGAACATCACGATGTCGGGCGGCGGCAGCTTGTCGGGCCGGAAATGGTTGTTGAAGAAATGCACCGTGAACAGGAACACGATGGCCAGGAAGGCCTCCTCGCCGTGCGCCAGGGCCGCCACGTTGAAGATCCACCCCGGCCACACCGCGGCGGTCAGCTCCTTGAACCAGATCATGAGCCCGCTGCCGCCGACGATCGTCAGGCCCCAGAACGGCGCCCAGTAATCGAATCGCTCCCAGTACGTCCAGCGGCCGAACACCGGGCGCGGCGCCTTTCCGAGGAACCACTTGAACATCGCGATGATGTCCTTTAAATCCTGCAGGCCCGGAATGAGCGAGGTGTGCCCGAACCAGTTGAACGTCCTCCATTGCGGAGCGAGGCGGTAGATGAAATAAAACAGCTGGGCGAGGAATATGCCGAGTATGACCACGCCGGCGGTGCGATGGATGACCGCCGCCACCTTCGGCCCGCCGAGCGCGTTCATGACGGCCGCCGCCCACGCCGTCTCGGCGTAGAACACCGCCATGCCCGTCAGCGACAGGATCATCAGCGACAGCGCGAACAGAAGATGGGCCAGCCGCCACAGCGGGCGGAACCGCTGGAAATGCCTGCCCTTCAGGTGCGGCAGGTCGGCCACCCGCACGTGCGGCGCGGTCTTGCCCTCCTTGCGGTCGCGGTATTCCCGGTAGAACCACAGGGCGCAATGCGTCCAGAAGAAGAGGAACACGCCCGCGATCAGCCCGATCATGAACTTCGACGCGATCCACATGTAGGGATAGCGCGCGTAGTCGTGGGTGTTCGCGTGCGGCTGGAACGAGACGAACCCCGCGGTCGCATCCTTGTGGCATTTCTGGCAGGTCCGCAGCCGGTTGTTCGGATGCACGGTGGAGAGCGGGTGGCTCACCCGCTGGATGCCGTGGCTGCCGTGGCAATCGAAGCAGGTCGCCGTATAGGCATACCCGAGCGTGGTGATCTGGCCGTGATAGGTGTTCGCGTACGACTTGAGGTTCTCCGAATGGCAGTTGCCGCAGTTCTTGCTGATGACGAGCTTGATCGCATCCAGCTTGGGCCGGTCGACGTCGTGGGTCGTATGGCAGTCCGAGCAGACGGGCGCTGCGGGATTGGCGTTGCCGATGACCTGACCCCCGTGCACCGATTCGAGATACTCCTCGCGCTGCTTGACATGGCACTTGCCGCACGCGTTGGGAATCCCGAGGCGCCAGTCCGCGCGGATGGGACTGTCTTTCGGATACACGTAGTGGGCGTCGTGGCAGTTGTAGCAGGTGGCATTGGTGCGCGACTGGTCCTCCCGGCTCGGCCGGGCGTGTATGGACTTCATGTAGTGGTCGATCTGCTCCACCACCACGCCGAGCCTCGGGAATTCCCCGGCCTTGTTGTCCTTCTTCGCGGCTTCCCACAGGTCCTGGTGACATTGGACGCAGCCGACCTTGAGCGGGCCGGTTTTCTCGTGCGGAATCGCCGTGATGTCCTTGTGGCACTCGACGCACTGGCGCTTCCCGTGCACGCTCTTCCCGAACTTGTCCGCGATCACGTGCAGCGAGCGCGTCCGCCCGTTGGCGCCCGGAACCGAGAAGCCCTCGTTGCCGTGGCAACCCAGGCAGACCGCGTTGTCGATGGCCGCGGGGGCGGCCGGCTGGGCCTGGACCATTCCCGCAAGAACGAGCAAGCCCGCGGGTATCCACATCAGGAATTTTCGGACGCGCACGGCTCTGGCCCTCCCTTCAGGAACGTCCCGGTGCCGTTGCGAGCACGAGCGGCGCGCGAAAGGGTTGCTTCTCGAAAAAACCCGCCCGCCCCGGATGGGGCGGGCGGGGTATGCACAAAACCGAAGGGGGTTACTTGAGCCTGGTCGCTTCGATGGCCGCCTTGGCGCCGAAGCCCACCGAGACGGGGAAAGAAACATGGTGGCCACGCGAGGTGATGTTGTCGTCATGGACGGCGAAGCCGAAATTGTACACCTTGCCCTCCGCAAGCGCCTTGTCGTCGGCGTTCTTCAGGTTGAGGGGGCGGGCCCAGACCACGGTCCACGTTCCGCCCTTCCAGGCGCCCTTGACCTGCTTGTTGTCGGCGGCCGACCCCGTGGAATTCTCGCGGCTGACGACGTACTGGGAGACGAGGTCGCCCGCCTTCCAGCCGGCCTTGGGATCAAACGGGACTGTATTCTGCCCGAGGACCATCGCGGTCCGGCCCTTGCGGATGTCCTTTTCCGTCAGCGCTTTCCTCCCGGTCTTTTTCGCGTCGTACATGAACTTCGGCTGGCCCGTCTTCGCGTCAAAGTTCGAACTGAACGGATTTTTCCCCGCATCGAAGTTGCGATATTCGAGCACGTAGCCGTCGTCCGCCATGCCAACCGGGTTGGAGCGGTGCGCGCGCCACTGGATCAGGTCGAGAAATCCGCCTTCCGCCTTGATCTTGGCGATCTCATCCAGGCTCCTGCCCTTGTCCCAGGACGCGAGGTTGTCGGTCCGCGTCGAAGGCAGGTACTTGCGCACGTCGGTTTTCTTGATGGCTTTCAACAATGCGTTCGCCTTCACCTCGTCCGTCGTCGGCTGATTCGGGGCGTCGCGCAAGCCGTTGTGGCACGTCAGCCAGCAGCCCTGGCTCGCGAAGCCCGGCACCGACCCGTCGTCGATCATGATCGAAAAGCGGTCTTCGTAGAGCCCGAGTTGCTCGCCTTTCCGGGCGGCGGCCGAGAGTTTCTGCGCGCCGAACGGCTTCCATTCCTTCCCGTCGAAGCGCCGGAATGGATAGGCTTCGCCCGGAAACGGATTCTTGGTCTTCCACTGCGCGCGGAAGTACGCGTTTTCATTGTCATAGGCAACCTGGAACTTCAGTTGCACGGCGCCATTCTTGCCCTTGACCGGCGCGGGTTCCAGCTGGTTTGCCTTGACCAGCTTGTCGCCCTTGGCCTGCTCCTGGCCCTTGTGGCAGGTCACGCACGCCTCGCCCTTGCCGACCGGATCGGCGCCCGGATGCTCGGCGCTGCGCAGCCATTGAAAGGTTGACTGGGCGGGATAGAACAGGGCCACCGTCTTCGTCGGAACGCGTTTCCAGTCGATTTTCGCCGGATCGACGGCATGAACCGAGCCCGCGAATAACGCGCCAATTGCCGTTGCCGCAGTTGCCAATCTCAATACCTTCATAATCTCTCCTGTTAGCCGCCGATCGGAATGAACGCCCCAAGCCGTGCCATTTTGCCATGCACGCCGGGACGCAGCTGACTCAGACCATAGCAACCCTCCTTGCCGCCGCGGTTGATCTAGGTCAAACAAGAGGCCTGGATACCAGGCCGCCAGGGTCCCGCAGGTGCAACGAGGGGGGGTGGAGCAGAAAAAGGCCGGGCGCCCCCCGGCCTCCTTCTCTTGTGAGCGCTGCTTTCCGTTACTTCGTGGACAGCACGGCTCCGACGGCGGCCTTCAACTCCGCGTCCGACGCGGCGATTTTCGCGTGGCCCTTGCCGTCCTTCAGCTTCGCGACCAGCGCGCCTGCGGCGCCCTTGTTGCCTTTGTATTTGGCGGCCACGTCCTTGAACGCCGGCCCGACCTTCTTTTTATCCGTATCGTGACAGCCCATGCAGCCTTTGGCCTTCAGCACGTCCGCGCCCGATTGCGCAAATCCGTAACCCGCCGCCAGAGCGCCGGCGGCCGCAACGACCCATAGTATTGCCCTCATGATGTCCTCCGATTATGGAAAATCCGCCAGCATTCTAACGCGGCTGCGTGCACTGCCGTTGACCGCGAAATAATCTGTTTCCGGGATGTCCTGCGTCCGCGCGCGCCAACCGTGGCAACCGGAACTAGAACTTGTAGGTCCCGATCAGGTAGAAGATATCCGCCTTGTACGGCTGGAAGGCGTATTGCCCCGTCATGTAGGACGCGGTCGCACCCGCGCCGACGAAATATCTCAAGCCGTCGTAGCCGATGTCGCTGAACTTGTAGCGCTCGTACGCGTAGCCGCCGGTCACGCTCCAGTGGCTGTCGATCCGGTAGGTGCCCTTCAGGTTGAGCGTCTGGCGGATGGTGTTGTCGAAATTCCTGATCGGATAGAAGGTCGTCGGGTTCAATACCGTCCCCGCCTGCGCCGCGAAGTCCGTGGTGCCCTGCGTCCGCGCCCAGATGTAGGAGCCGTTGAGCTTGAGCCGTTCGGTCGGCAGCCAGTCCGCGCCCATGCCGATTTGCCAGGCCGTGTCGTTGTTTTCCGCCAGCCAGGTGTAGATCGTGTTGGGCGGGCC
>MERD01000035.1:0-11380 GCA_001771935.1 Betaproteobacteria bacterium RIFCSPLOWO2_02_FULL_67_26 | reverse complement strand
GCCAGGTGTAGATCGTGTTGGGCGGGCCGCCGGTGGGCGCCGCGCTGGGGTTCGAGTTGGCAATGGTGGTGCCGCCGACACGGTGTCTCGAATCGATCTGCAGCAGCTCGACGTCGGCGAACACCATGACGCGGAACGATTTCGGGTTCCCGGCCGAGACGCTGGCGTAGTATTCCTGGCGCTCGTCCTCGACGCGCCCGAGGGGCGTGTCCTTGAAATCGTTTTTCTTGTAGATCGCTTCGAAGCCGAAATCGAGGAACGGGACCGGCGCGTAATCGAGCACGATCTTGAACAGGTCCTGGTCCACGTTGGCGAGGTCGAACCGCCTCACATAGGTCTCCGTCGGATTGGCGACCATGTTGGCCTGGGGAAGCGCGTAGTTCGACCGCCGCTGCAGGTACTGGTACTTCGCGCGGCCGGTGAGCGTGTCGAAGGAGCTGTTCTTCCACTCGATGGAGTACTTGTTGTCGACGTTCCTGATGAAGTCGATGCGCTCGCGCTCCACGTCGTAATACTCGTACGCGGCGGTGAACTTGTTGTCGCGGTTGGGGCGGTAGCCGGCCTCGGCGCCGAGGTTGTTCTTCCGGTACGCGAACAGCTCGGGCGTGCACGGGCCGCCCGAGCACCGCAGGCCGCTCGCCGCAGTCGGCGTGAAGGTGAGGCGGGTCGAGTTGTTGTGCTCTTTCGCCCAGTTCCAGTAGACCCGCGTATCGAGCTCGCGCATCGGGTGAGAGGTCAACGACACCGATGCCGTGCTGTTCTGCATCTCGCCATGGTACAGGGGGCTGCTCGAGGCCGTCGCCGGGTTGGTGCTGGCCGCCGCCAGCATCGTGGGCTGCACCGGGACGTCGTTGGTGAGCTTGCTGTAGGTGACGCGTCCGGCCAGGGTCGAGTCCCAGAACAGCTTCCTGACGTTGCCGTTGATGCCGAGCCGCCACATCTCGTTTTCCGGCGCCAGCACGGTCGTGTCGCGGTTCAGGGGCAGGCCGGCAGACAGGTTGCCATTCGACCACATGAGCAGCGGATTGTCGTTCTCGAACTTGCTGTGCAGGAAATTCGCGGCAATATGCGAGGTCTTGCCCTGATAGCCGGCTTCCCCCGAGACGTTGCGGGTCTTGTAATCGATCGGGGACGGCAGGTCCACGAAACCGCCTCCGGGGTTCGTGCCCTGCGCGCCACCGGTGACGTTGATGCCTTTCTTCACCAGCTCGTTGGCGTCGAAGCGCACGTACCATGGAGAATTGAACGACAACTCGAGCATGCCGCCGGTGTCGCGCCGATCATACGAGTGGTCGAACAGGTTCCAGGTGCCCGGCGCCAGGTTGGGCAACGTCGCGGTGAGCACCGTGCCGCCGATGCCGGAATAAGGGGAGCGCGCGCCAACCCCGGAGCCGAAATTGTGCCGCAGCTCGTTGTTGTAG
Source organism: Betaproteobacteria bacterium RIFCSPLOWO2_02_FULL_67_26 (assembly GCA_001771935.1). GTDB lineage: Bacteria > Pseudomonadota > Gammaproteobacteria > Burkholderiales > SG8-41 > SG8-41. The sequence continues at coordinate 9,959 of MERD01000035.1, read as the reverse complement.
ATCTGGTACTTGAACGAGCCGTAGCTGCCCCCCCGCAAATCGATGTACAGGTCGTCGCGCCCGGGGTTCTCGATGAAGCCGTTGAAATAGTAGTTGTCGCCGCGCGCCCGCAGATCGAGGTTGCCGATGAGGCCCGAATCCAGGTCACGATATTCGAAGAGCTTGGAATTGTCCGTGGCCCGATCGTTGGTGTGGCGCAAGCCGAGGCTCGCGGATCCGGTCCACTTCAACCCCTCGGCAGGGGCCAGGGACGACGCTGGAAACAGGCCTGCAACCAGTATCGCAATCAGTGCGCGTTTCATGTGCGCTCCCTACCTGAGGAAGAACTTGCCGCGCATGGCCGGTGCGTTGCTGCCATGCACCTGGGAATGGCAGTTGACGCAGCCGCGGGCGATGAGGCGCGTATTCGGAACGTTGTTGCGGGGCGGTATGAAGTTCCATCCACCGCTGCCGTCGTACACCGTTCCCGGATGGAACCTCGCGTCATGGCAGTCCTGGCACACGTTCGGCGCTTTTTCCACGAGCAGCCGGTTATGGTTGGACCCGTGCGAGTTGTGGCAGGTGAGGCAGTTTTCCTCGACCGGCGGGTGGCCCCAGATGAATGGACCGCGCTTTTCGGCATGGCACGTGGTGCAGAGCTGGGGTATGGACTCGCTCTTCACCATCGCCCGCGACAGCGCGCCGTGCGGGTTGTGGCAGTCGTTGCAGGTGATCCTGCCCTCGATGATCGGGTGGTGCGACGGCTTGAGCAACTGCGAACGAATCTGCTTGTGGCAGGACACGCACGTTTCGTATTGAAGCTCCCGCACCGTGGTCTGGTACGGCGTGACCGAAGGATTGGGCCGGTTGAGCGCGATGGTCGAGCCGAGCCCGGGCGTGCCGTGGAGGCTATGGCAGTTGTTGCAGGAGACGTCGTTCTTGCGGTGCCTGCCTGAATCCCAGAACGCGAGGTGCCGGTTGCTCGCGTGGCAGCTGAGGCAGACCGCCGCTTTCCTGTCGGCGGCTATGGCCTTGTTGTTGAATCCCAGAATGCCCCCGACGCCGCGTCCGCCGCCGGCCTTGACGTGCTCGGTGGCGTCGCCGTGACAGGTCTGGCAGTCGGGCCCGCGCTGGTTGCCCTTCTGGCCGTGCTTGGTAGCGAGGTAGGTTTCGACGCGGTCGGCGTGACAGTTCTTGCAAACCTCGGCGACATCGCGGCCAGCGGGGAGCTGGGCGGCGGCGTCAAGAGGAAAGACCGTGCCGGCCAGAATCAGCAAAGCGGCCGCAATGGTGGTGAACACGCATGACGAGCGGCCGCGCAAGCTATCTGGCATACCCCATCTCCCCTGGATCCGCCTCCAGAACCGACCGTTGAAAATTACCAAGCGCCACGCATCGTTTCCTTGATGTACATCAAACCAATGTCATGGGCATCGAATTGTTTCTACCGCGCTTTCGGCAGCGGGTGCCACGATCCAGCCATGGTTGCTGCTACGCAACAAAAGTGCTTGATTTGCATCAATACCGCGCCGTACCAATCCGCAATAATGGCTTAAACAACGCCCGAAACCCGCACATCACCGGCCATGACCACGACACAGATGCCACCCGCAAACCGCCTGCTCGAGTTGCCCTTTTTCCGTGGCCTCGACGGGGCGGCGCTGGCTCGGCTCTCCGCGGGTGTCAACGAGGTCAGCGCCGGCAGCGACACGGTGCTTTACCGGCGAGGCGAGGCCTGCCGGGGCCTTTACATCGTGGTGTCCGGCCAGGTGAAGCTGGCACTGGAGACGCCGCAGGGCGGCGAGAAGATCGTTGAGTTGGTGGGACCCGGCGGATGCCTCGACGAATCCTCCATCTTTCTCGACCGGCCGCACGTGCTCACTGCGGAAACACTTACTGACACCCAGCTCGTCACGGTTGCGAAGGCGACCGTCCTGGCGGAGCTGGAACACACGCCGGAATTCACGCGCAACATCGTCGCGTCGTTGAGCCACCGGCTGCAGCACCTGATCGGGGCGCTGGAAGATTGCATGCTGCGCTCGGGCACCGAGCGCGTGATCGGCTACCTGCTGAACCGGCTTCCCGTCGATGCCGCCGAGGGCGGGGACATGGTCACGCTCCCCGCAAAGAAAGGCATCATCGCCTCGCAGCTCAATCTCACGCACGAGCATTTCTCGCGCATCCTGCGCGACCTGGTGACCAGCGGGCTGATCGAAGTCGATGGCCGCAACGTGCGCCTGCCCGACGTCGGCAGGCTGCACGCGCGCTTGAACGGCGTCGCGTGAGGGCCGTCCGCTTTTTGCCCGCGCGCGGCCGAACCCGCTAAAATCAACGTTTTATCGCATTGCCGCCGGAACCGAATCCCGGCGGATGGGTCTGTCAATGGTAATGAAACCCCGTCACAAGAAGATGGTGCTGATCGTCGGCGGCGTGGCCGCGCTGGGCGCCGCCGCCGCACTGGTGCTGAACGCGTTCCAGAGCAACCTGGTTTTTTTCTTCAGCCCGAGCCAGGTCATGGCCAATGAAGCGCCGCGCGACCACGCGTTCCGCATCGGCGGGCTGGTGGAGGCGGGCAGCGTCAAGCGCCAGACCGACGGCCTGACCGTGCGCTTCAACGTGACCGACACGGCGCAAACCATCCCGGTCGCGTTCACGGGCATCCTTCCCGACCTGTTCCGCGAGGGCAAGGGCGTGGTGGCGCAGGGCAAGCTCGGGCCCGACGGCGTCTTCCGGGCGACGCAAGTGCTCGCAAAGCACGACGAGAACTACATGCCGCCGGAGGCCGCCCACGCGCTGGAGCAGGCGGCAAAGGCGCAGAAGACCGTGGTCATTAAGTAGGCAGCCAGCGCGATGGTTCCCGAGATCGGGCATTTGTCCCTCATCCTCGCGCTGACGCTCGCGCTCGCGCAGGCCGTGCTGCCGATCGCCGGCGCCGCGCGCCGCGTGCCGGAATGGATGGCGCTGGCGCGGCCGGCGGCGCAGGGGCAGTGCGTGTTCGTGGCGATCGCGTTCGGCTGCCTCGCGTGGTCGTTCGTCAACAACGATTTCTCGGTCGTGAACGTCGCGACTAATTCCAATTCCCAGCTGCCGCTCGAGTACCGCATCGCCGCGACGTGGGGCTCGCACGAAGGCTCGCTGCTGCTCTGGGTGCTGATGCTCAATGTGTGGACGGTCGCCGTCAGCGTCTTCAGCCGCCACCTGCCGGACGAGATGGCGGCGCGCGTGCTGGGCGTGATGGGCATCGTGAGCGTCGGCTTTCTCCTTTTCATGCTGCTGACCTCGAATCCGTTCGACCGCCTGTTTCCGGCCGCGGCCGACGGGCGTGATCTCAACCCGCTGCTGCAGGACCCGGGCATGGTGATCCACCCGCCCATGCTCTACATGGGCTACGTCGGCTTCTCGGTCGCCTTCGCTTTCGCCATCGCGGCGCTGCTCTCCGGCAGGCTCGATGCGACCTGGGCGCGCTGGTCGCGGCCGTGGACCACGGCGGCGTGGTGTTTTCTCACGTGCGGCATTGCGCTCGGCAGCTGGTGGGCCTACTACGAGCTGGGCTGGGGCGGCTGGTGGTTCTGGGACCCGGTCGAGAACGCGTCGTTCATGCCGTGGCTCGTCGGCACCGCGCTCATCCATTCGCTCGCGGTGACCGAGAAGCGGGGCAGCTTCAAGAGCTGGACCGTGCTGCTCGCGATACTCGCGTTCAGCCTGAGCCTGCTCGGCACCTTCCTCGTGCGATCGGGCGTGCTCACCTCGGTGCACGCGTTCGCGACCGACCCGAAACGCGGCGTCTTCATACTGGGCTTCCTGGCGTTCGTCATCGGCGGCTCGCTCGCGCTCTTTGCCTGGCGGGCGCCGCGCGTGGGCCTCGGCGGCTCGTTCGAGCCGGTTTCCCGCGAATCCCTGCTGCTCTCCAACAACGTGCTGCTGGTGGCGGCCGCGGGCACCGTCCTGCTCGGCACGCTCTACCCGCTGTTTCTCGACGCGCTCGGGCTCGGCAAGATCTCGGTCGGCCCGCCGTACTTCGAGTCGGTGTTCGTGCCGCTCATGACGCCGGCGGTGTTCCTCATGGGGCTCGGGCCGCTGGCGCGCTGGAAACAGGCGTCCTTGCCCGAGCTCGCGGTGCGGCTGCGCTGGGCGCTCGGCGTGAGCATCGTCAGCGCGTTGCTGCTGCCGTTCGCGGCGGGCGGCTGGACGCCGATGGTCAGTTTCGGGTTGTTGCTCGCATCGTGGATCCTGCTCACCTCCGCCGAAAACCTGCGCGGCAGGCTTGCCGGCGCCGCCGGCAGCCTCGGAGCGAGATTGCGCGCGCAGCCGCGCGGCTACTACGGGATGCTGGCCGCGCACTGCGGTGTGGCGGTGTTCATCGTCGGCGTGACGCTGGTCAAGGGCTACGAGATCGAGCGCGACGTGCGCATGGAGCCGGGCGACGTGGTGACGGTCGGCGGCTATTCCTTCCGCTTCGACGGCGTCACCAGCGTGCCGGGGCCGAACTACCGGGCGGCGCGCGGCGCGGTCACCGTGATGCGGGATGGGAAGAGGATCGAGGTGATGCTGCCCGAGAAGCGCATCTACAACGTGCAGAATATGCCGATGACCGAGGCGGCCATCGAGTCCAGTCCGTTCCGCGATCTCTACGTCTCGCTCGGCGAGCCGGCGGGCAGTAGCGGCGCCTGGAGCGTGCGCGTCTACTACAAGCCGTTCGTCGTCTGGATCTGGGCCGGCTGCGCCATCATGGCGCTCGGCGGGCTGCTGGCGCTCTCCGACCGGCGCTATCGCCTCGCGGCGCGGCGCGAGGAGATCCCGGCGGCGGCCCGCGTCGCCGGCGCCCGCTGACCTGGCCCCGCCTCCTGGATGAACCGCTTCCTGATTCCGCTCGGGGTGTTCGCAGTGCTGGTGGCGTTCCTCGCCGTCGGCTTGACGCTCAACCCGCGCGAAGTGCCGTCGCCGTTCATCAACAAGCCGGCGCCCGCGTTCCAGCTCGCGCAGCTGCACCAGCCCGCCCTGGTGTTTTCGCAGAAGGACATGCTGGGGCAGGTCTGGCTGCTCAACATCTGGGCCTCGTGGTGCGCCGCGTGCCGCGACGAGCACCCGTTTCTCGTCGAGCTCGCGCGGGATCGCGTCGTGCCCATCATCGGCCTCAATTACAAGGACAAATCGAACGATGCCAAGGCGTGGCTCACGCGCTACGGTGACCCCTACACGGTGAGCGTCACCGACGCCAACGGGCGGATCGGGATCGATTACGGAGTGTACGGCGTGCCCGAGACCTTCGTGATCGACCGTGCCGGCAATATCCGCTACAAGCAGATCGGGCCGATCACGCGCCAGGCGCTGGACGGCAAGATCCTGCCGCTCATCCGGGAACTGCAAAAATCATGAAGGCACTCGCCGCGCTGCTGCTTGCGCTGATGCCGTTCGCCGCGTGGTGCGGAGAGGCGGTGCCTACCGAGCAGGATCCGGTGCACGAGAAGCGCGCGGTGAAGCTCTCCGAGCAATTGCGCTGCCTCGTTTGCCAGAACCAGTCCATCGCGGAATCCAACGCCGAGCTGGCGGTGGACCTGCGCCGCCAGATCCGCGACCAGATCAAGGCCGGCAAGAGCGACAACGAAATCGTGGATTTCATGGTGCAGCGCTACGGCGATTTCGTGCTCTACCGCCCGCCGTTGAATACGACCACCGTGCTGCTCTGGGGCGGCCCGCTGTTGCTGCTCGTGATCGGCGCGGTGGTGCTGGCGCGCAATCTGCGTGAACGGCGGCATCGCGCGGCCGAGCCCGAGCTGACGGACGAGGACCACCGGCGCGCCGAGCAGCTGCTGACGGGCGGCGGGAAAGACCGGACGTGACCGGCTTCCTCGTCGCCGCCGTGGTGATGACCGCGCTGGCCCTCGCCTGGGTGCTGCCGCCGCTGCTGCGCCGCCGGCCGCGGGACGGCGTGGAGCGCGGCGCGTCGAATCTCGCGCTGTTGCGTGACCAACTCGCCGAACTCGACGTCGATATGAAGAGCGGCACGCTCTCTTCTGAGCAGTACTCGAAGGCCCGCGGCGAGCTCGAGCGGCGCGTGCTCGAGGAAACGGCGGCGGAGCACCCGGGGGCGGTCAGCGGCGGACGCACCGGGCGCTGGGCCGCCGCGGCGCTCGCCGTGCTGATCCCGGTGTCGGCCGGGCTGCTCTATCTCCAGATCGGCAGCCCCGGCGCGCTCTCGCCCCAGCAGGCGCTGCCCGGCCATCCCGAGGTCACGATGGACCAGATCGAGGGCATGGTCGCGCGGCTGGAGGCGCGGCTGGAGCAGAATCCGGGCGACGCGCAGGGCTGGGTGCTGCTCGCGCGCTCGAACCTCGTGCTGCAGCGCTTTCCCCAGGCGGCCAAGGCTTACGCCCGCGCGGTCGGCCTGGTGACCGACAATGCCGACCTCTACGCGGATTACGCCGACGCGCTGGCGATGACGCAGGGCCAGAGCCTGCGGGGCGAGCCGGAACGGCTCATCGCGCAGGCGTTGAAGCTCGATCCCGACCACGTGAAGGCGCTCGCGCTGGCGGGAACGGTCGCGTTCGAGAAGAACGACTTCAACGGCGCGATCGCGCACTGGGAGCGCATCCTCAAGGTGGCGCCGGCGGAATCCGGGATCGCGGATTCCATACGCGACAGCATCGCGGAAGCGCGTTCGCGGGCCGGCGGCGGCGTGGCGCAGGCCGCGCCGGACAGCAAGGCGGCGGCCGCGCCGGCCGCTGCTCCGGCGATGGCCGAGGTGAGCGGCACCGTGCGGCTCGCGCCGGCGCTGGCTTCCAAGGCGGCGCCGACGGACACGGTGTTCATATTCGCGCGGCCCGCGAGCGGCCCCCGCATCCCGCTCGCCGTATTGCGCAAGCAGGTGCGCGATCTTCCCGCCGCGTTCAGGCTCGACGACAGCATGGCGATGGCGCCCACTTCGAAGCTGTCGGACCATCCGCAAGTCGTGGTCGGCGCGCGCATCTCGAAGAGCGGGCAGCCCGCCGCGCAGCCGGGCGACCTCGAAGGCCTCACCGCGCCGGTGAAGCTGGGCGCTTCCGGCATCGCGGTCGTGATCAGCTCCGAAGTTCGCTGAGGCTCAGAGCTGGCGGCGCGCGGCCCGGTGGCGCGCGACGAGGAGCAGCACCTCGATCGCGATCAACAGCACGGTTACCCCGAAAGATCCCCACACGTAGGTCCCGTAGCCGCCCATGGCGATGAACGCGGCAAGGCTGCCCCAGTTCATGGCGCCGCCTCCCGCCATTCACGCACCCAGTCGGCATTGCGTTCGCGCTCGAGGATGATCGAGCGCGCGCGCAGGAGCGAGGCGGCGATCGAGTACATCCAGAACGCCAGCGCCATGACCAGCATGCCGGTCAGCATGGTCGCCGCCATCGTCGGACTCCGGGTCAGGCTGACCGAGGCGCCCTGGTGCAGCGTGTTCCACCACTGGACGGAGAAGGTGATGATCGGAATATTAATGACCCCGACCAGCGCGAGCACTGCGCCTGCCTTGTCGGCGCGCCGGGGATCGTCGATCGCCGCCTGCAACGCCATGAAGCCGAAGTAGAGAAAAAGAAGAATGAGCTCAGCCGTGAGGCGCGCGTCCCACACCCACCACGTGCCCCAGGTCGGCTTGCCCCACAGCGATCCGGTCCACAGCGCGATGAAAGTCATCAGCGCGCCGGTCGGCGCGAGCGCGCTCGCCATCATGGAAGACAGCCGCGTATTGAACGCGAGGCCCACGCCCGCCCAGAACGCCATCACGACGTAGATGAACATTGACATCCACGCCGCCGGCACGTGGATGAAGATGATGCGGTAGGACTCGCCCTGCTGCGCGTCGGTCGGCGCGACGAAAAAACCGATGTACAGGCCGGGAATGGCGAACAGCGCCGCGAGCGCGAAGAACAGCGGCACCATCCTGCCCGCCAGGGGGTAGAAGGTCTGCGGCGAGGAATACTTGAACCAGTTCATCTGGCGTGCCCGTATCCCGGATATTACTCGAGAGCAATGCGGATCGCCGCCGCGGCGGCCCACGGCGAGAGCGCGGCTGAGACGAGGAGAAATGCCGCGAGCAGCGAGAGCTGCGCCTCGGCGCCGAGCCCGGCGGCGGCGGCCTCCACCGCGCCCGCGCCGAAGACCAGCACCGGCACGGTGAGCGGCAGCACGATGAGCGGGACCAGCACGCCGCTCGCGCGCAGCCCGAGCGTCAACGCTGCCCCGATGGCGCCGAGCAGGCTCAGGACCGGCGTGCCGATCAGCAGCGAAACCATGAGCGTGAGCAGCGCGGTGCCCGACAGGTCGAACTGCAATCCCAGGAGCGGCGCGATCAGCACCAGCGGCAGCCCGGATACGAGCCAGTGCGCGAGGATCTTGGCCGCGACCAGCGCGGCGAGCGGCTGCGGCGCGAGCGCGAGCTGCTCGAGCGTGCCGTCGGCGTAATCGGCGGCGAACAGGCGCGCGAGCGCGAGCATGGAGGCGAGGAGCGCCGCCACCCACACCACGCCCGGCGCGATTCCGCGCAGCAGCGCCGGCTCCGGGCCGACCCCCAGCGGAAACAGGCTCGCGACGATCACGAAGAACAGCAGCGTGTTGGCGGCGTCCGACTTGTTGCGCAGCGCGAGCAGCAGGTCGCGGCGGATCACGGTGCGCAGGGCGGCAAGCATGGCGTCAACGATCGAGGTTGATGTCGGTCGCGGACCGCGCCTCGATGCGCGCTTCCTGGTGGGTCGTCAGCACGATCATGCCGCCGCGCGCGAGGTGCGCGCCCGCCGCCGATTGCACCCGGTCCACCGCGTCCGCGTCGAGGGCCGCGAAGGGCTCGTCGAGTATCCACAGCGGCGCCGCCTCGCTCAGCGCCAGCCGCGCGAGGGCCGCCCGCCGCCGCTGACCCTGGGAAAGGAGCTTCACCGGCAGCAGTTCGCGGCCGCCGAGCCCGAATTGCCCGATTGCCGCCCGCACGCTCGCCGGCGTGGTGTCGAGCCCGGCGAGCGCGCAGATCGCCTCCAGGTTCTCGGCCACCGTGAGCTCGTCCTTGAGCGCGTTGGCGTGCCCGACGTAGGCGAGCTGACGCCGGTACTCTTCGCCCAGCGCGCCGATGCTCTCGCCGTTCCAGCGCACCTGGCCCGCGCTCGGTTGCGCGAGCCCGCACAGCACCCTCAGGAGGCTGGTCTTGCCGCTGCCGTTCGCGCCGGACACGCGCAACAGCGCGCCGGGCCGGAGCGTGAAGGCGAGGCCGCTGAACAGCGTCGCGCCGCCGCGCGTGGCCTCGAGTTCGCGTGCTTCAAGCATTGGATCGCGGATTGATGCGGCCTGCGTACGAGGCGCTGCGTTTCCCGGGCGCAGCGCGGTTGTCCATCTCAGGCGGTGCCGTAGGTTTGTATCGTGCGCGTGAGAGCGGGAAACCTTCTGAGCAAGCGCCGGTCTTCGGTGACACAGACGGTCTGAAGCCGGCGCGCAAGCGCGATGTACTGCGCGTCACACGCGCTGATCCGGTTTTCGACGGCCAGGGCCAGGGCCGACTCCATGTCGACGCTTTGCTCCCTGGTGCCGAACAGTTCAACGCCCCGGCGCCAGAGCGTTTGTGCTTCGGCGATCGTCGCGCCGCCTTCCCGCGCGAAAGTCGCCAGGACGTTCAGGTATTCGTGACGCCAGAGGGCGGGCAACCGCCAATCCGGATCGCGGTGCAACAAGTCCCGTGCCGCCGCTGTCTTTTCGCCCTTGACCAGGAAATAGGCGACAACATTGACGTCGACGACGATCACTCGCGGCCCTCGCGCCTGGCTTCGGCGATGAACTTGTCCGTCAGCGCGAAGCGTCCCTTGAACGGGGGAGGGGCCTCTCGCGGAAGGGGTTCTTCGCTCAGCGCCCGTTCCAGCACGACCAGAACTTCCTTGGTCATGCTGCGGTGGTGGCGGGCCGCCTGCTGCTTCAATTTGCGGTGCAGTTTCGCCGGCAAGTCCTTGATGACCAGTCCTGGCATCGCAGTGTCCCCC
>MERD01000034.1 GCA_001771935.1 Betaproteobacteria bacterium RIFCSPLOWO2_02_FULL_67_26 | reverse complement strand
AGAAGGGAATCATCGCCCCGCAGTGGTGGGTGATCAGGCGCATTTCGGGCAGCCGGTCGAACAGGCCCGAGAACACGATTCGCGCCATCGCGACGCTGGTCTCGAACGGCCAGCCCAGCACCTGCCAGATCTCGTACTTCGACTTCTGCTCGTTCACGTAGTCCGCGCGGGTCGCGGGGCGCGCCGGGTGCATCCAGATCGGGAGGTCGTGGTGCTTCGTGACCCGCTCGAACACGGGAAAGAACTCCGGCTCGTCGAGCGGGCGCCCGTTGACGCTGGTGCAGATCTGCACGCCGCGCGCGCCGAGCCTGACGATGGCGCGGTCCATCTCCTCCAGCGCCGCCGGCACGTTGTTCATGGGAAGCGACGCCACGAACGCGGGAAACTTCTTCGGCCATTTCGCGCACATCGCCGCCAGGTCGTCGTTGGCGATGCGCGCGAGCCCGGGCGAGAGCTCGGGCCCGCCGACCAGCTCCGGCGGCGGCAGCGAGAGCGTCAGCACCTGCTGCAGGCCGGGCCACTGGTCGAGCATCGCCACGCGCGCCTCGATGTCCCACAGCATGCGCAGGCTCCCCATGCGCTTGATGAGGCCCTGGTCCTTGAAGTGGGTCTTCATCATCTCCAGGTAGCGCACCGGCATGACGTGGTTGAAGATGTCGATTTTCATGTCAGTTTTCCTGCGTGTCATGGCTCGCGCCGCCGCGGACGCGGTCGATCAATTCGACCGGATCCGGCAACCGGTCGCCGCGCCAGGCCACGTGCTGATCGGGACGCACCAGCGCGAGGCGGGCCTGGTAAAGCGCGCCGAACTTCGGGTCGGCGACGGCGACGCCCTTGAGCGGCAGTCCCCTCTGCGCCGCAGCCTGCTCCAGGCGGGATACTTCCCCGAACGGGGCTTCCCGGTCAACCAGCAGCGAGAAGCCCGGGCCGAAATGGTCGTAGAGCGACGTGCCGTCCTCCATCCAGAAATGCGGCGCGAGGCAGCCCGGGTGCGCCGAAGGCTCGTAGTCCGCGACCTGCTCCCGGGGCGGAGCGGTGCCGTCGGGGACGATGATCGGCGAGTCGCGGTAACGGCCGCCGAGCACGACCCCGAGGCTTCTGAACTCGTGCAGCTTGCCCTTGCGGATGAGCGCGCCGACGTCCCGGCGCACCCGGTCGCCCTCGGCGCCGGGCTGCTCGATGCCGTCGCGCGCGAGCTGATCGCCGACCAGGGCGTAGTTCTCGACCGCTTCGCTGATGACGCGATGGTGGAGCGGCTTGCGCTCGCGCTCGTAGGTGCCGAGGAGCCGGGGGCCGCCCCAGCCCTGGAGCGTGGCGGCAAGCTTCCAGCCGAGGTCGAGCGCGTCGCCAATGCCCATGTTCATCCCGTGGCCGCCGGAGGGCGGATGCAGGTGGCAGGCATCGCCCGCCAGGAACACGCGGCCCGCGCCGTAACGCTCGGCGATCAGCCGGTGCGCAGTCCACGGGTCCACGTGGAGGATCTCCATGTCGAAGTGCAGGCCGCTCGACCGGCGCACGACTTCCCGGGCGTCGAGGCTGCCGAAGTCCACGCCGTCGGGAAGGCGCGGCGCGATGAGGAACCACAAGCCGTCGCGCTCCAGCGGGCCGAAATAAGCGGGCATCTCGCGGTTGACCATCCAGTACATGACGGCGGGCCCCTTGTCGTGCAGGCCGGCGAGCCGCGGGGCCCGGAACACCAGGTTCAGGTTCGGCGCGAGGGCGCCTCCACCCTGCATGCCGATCCCGAGGAGGGTGCGCACCGTGCTGCGCGCTCCGTCCGCGCCGACCAGGTAGTGGGCCCGGATCGTGCCGCGCGCGCCGGATTTCACATCCTCGGTTTCGGCGCTGACGCCGTCGCTGTCCTGCCGGAACGTTACCAGCCGCGTGCCGAACCGGACTTCCACCCCCGGCAGGCCCGCGGCCCGCGCGCGCAGCACTTCTTCCAGGGTGTACTGCGGAACCCACTGGCCGGGCTCGGAATAGAGGTCGCTCTTCCTGCGCGCGCAATGGAAAGCGTCCTCGAAGCGCGCGAGGGTGTAGCCGTTCAGCCGCGTCGCGAACACGATGTCGGACGGGTAATCCGGCGGCATCGGGGAGGCGCGGGCGAGCTCGTCCGCGATGCCCCAGCGGCGCAGGATTTCCCGCGAGCGCACGTTGGTGAGCTTCGCGCGGGGGTTCAGTCCGACCCGCTCGTGCTGCTCCACGACGACGCAGCGAATCGAGCGCATCCCGAGCTCGACGGCGAGCGCGAGGCCGACCGGTCCGGCGCCGGCGATGAGCACGTGAGTCGCGGTCTCTGGGTTTGGCATCGGGTCACGGCTCGCGGGCCGGGCATACCATCGTGCAGTCCGACGGGGGAGTCAAGTCGTGGCATACTGGGCACCCTGTCCGAGGAGGAAAAAAATGAGACCCAGGAGATTGATTGGATTGATCTTGCTCGCGCTGGCGGCGGCCGCCCCGGCGCAGGCCCAGTTCCCGTCCAAGCCGATGCGCCTGATCGTGCCGTTCGGGGCGGGCAGCGCGAACGACATCGTGGCGCGCATCGTCGCGCCGCCGCTCTCGGAGGCGCTCGGGCGGCCGATCGTGATCGAGAACCGGGCCGGCGCGGCCGGCAACATCGGCGCGGAGCTGGCGGCCAAGGCGCCTCCCGACGGCCACACGCTGATGGTCGCCAACATCGCGCACTCCGTCAGCGCGACGCTCTACTCCAAGCTCGGCTACGATCTCGTCAGGGACTTCGCGCCCGTATCGCTCCTCGCCGGCGGCTCGTTCCTGCTGGCGGTGCACCCTTCCGTGCCGGCACGATCGCAGAAGGAGCTGGTCGCGCTCGCGAAATCGCGGCCGGGGGAGATCAATTTCGCGACGTCGGGGGCCGGCATCATCCTGGCGGCGGCGCTGTTCCAGAATTTGACGGGCACCAAGATGACGACGGTGCAGTACAAGAGCACGCCGGATGCCATCATCGCGCTCGTCAGCGGCGAAGTCTCCGTGGGGCTTCCCTCCACCAGTGCGGCGGTCCCGCACGTCCGGGCCGGCAAGATGCGCGGGCTCGGCGTGACGAGCAGCAGGCGCTCGCACATGGCGCCGGAAATTCCCACGGTCGCCGAAGCCGGCGTGCCGGGCTACGAGGCGAGCCCGTGGTACGGTTTCGTGGTCCCCGCGGGAACGCCGAAGGAGATCGTTGCGCGGCTGCACGCGGAATCGGTGAAGGCGCTCGCGCGGCCGGACGTGAAGCAGCGCTTCGGCACGACGGACCTGGCGCTGATCGGCTCCACGCCCGAGCAATTCGCCGCGCACATCCGGAGCGAGATCGAGAAGTGGGGGAAGATCGTCAAGGCGACCGGAATGCGGCTGTGATTCGTGCCGATCCGCTCGCGCGCTACGCGCCGACGCGGGGCGGCCCGCCGCGCCGCTATCCCGACCTGCACGACCACATCCTCAGGCTCGCGCGCGAAGGCCTGCTGGTGGTGGTGGACGAGCCGGTCAACAAGGACACCGAGATGCATCCGCTGGTGCGCTGGCAGTTTCGCGGTGGCATAGCGGAGAAGAACCGCAAGGCGTTCCTGTTCACGCAGCCGGTCGATGGCAAGGGGCGCCGGTACGACGCCGCGGTGCTCGTCGCCGGGCTCGCGGCGAGCCGCGAGGTGTACCGCGTCGGCATGGGCATGCCGCTCGAGAAGATCGGCGCGGCCTGGATCCGCGCTCTCGCCAACCCCGTCAAGCCGCGCCTGGTGAAGAGCGCGCCGTGCCAGGACATCGTGATCCGCGGCAAGGCGCTCGACCGGCCGGGGAACGGACTCGACGGCATCCCGGTGCCGATCTCGACGCCCGGCTGGGACAACGGGCCGTACCTCACCGCGGGCCACTACATCACGAAAGATCCCGAAACCGGCATCCAGAACGTCGGCAACTACCGCGGCCAGATCAAGGCGCCGCGCCGGCTCGGCATGAATCCATCGCTCGAAATCCGCCCCGGCATCTACATCCACTGGCAACAGTACAAGGCGATGGGGAAACCCTTGCCGTGCGCGGTGGTGGTCGGCGCGCCGCCCGCGGTGTCGTACTGCTCGGTGCAGAAGATGTCCGAGCAGTTGGACGAGCTGTGGGTCGCCGGCGCATTGGCCCGTTCCCCGATCAACGTGGTGAAGGCGAAGACCGTGGACCTGCTGGTGCCGGCGGAGGCGGAGTTCGTGATCGAAGGCTTTATCAACACCGAAGAGCTGGAGCCGGAAGCGCCGTTCGGCGAATCGCACGGCTACGTCAACCTCAAGGAATACAACGCGTTCATGGACGTGACGGCGATCACGCGGCGGCGCCACCCCGTGCTGACCTCGTTCATCAGCCAGGTCACGCCCAGCGAGTCGAGCACCATCCGCCGCGTGGCGATGGAGCCGGTGTTCCTGAATTACCTGCAGAACACGCTCGGCGTGCGCGGCGTGATGCGCGTCTCCATGCACGAGCCGCTGACCAGCGTGATCGCGCTGATCGCCATCCAGTTCCGGCGCGACACGCCGAAGACGGAGATCTGGCGCGCGCTGCTCGGCGCTGCGTCGCTGCACCGCTACGCCGGCAAGTGGATCGTCGCCATCAACGAGGACATCGACCCGGAGAACAGCGATGCCCTCTTCTGGGCGATGTGCTACCGCACCCAGCCCCAGTACGACGTCCAGGTCCTCGACCGCAAGGACCCGGGCCACGGGCCGAAGGGGCCGCGCGACGGCGGCGAATCAGCGGCGGTGCTGATCGACGCGACGCTGAAGGGCATCTACGCGCCGGTGGCGCTGCCGAAGCGCGAGTACATGGAGAACGCGCGGCGCATGTGGGAGCGCCTCGGCCTCGGGCCCCTCAAGCCCGAGCCGCCGTGGTTCGGCAGCGACCTGGGCTACTGGCCCGAGGAACTCGAGCGCGAGGCGGCACTGGCGGTGAAGGGTGACTACTTCAAGACCGGCGCCAAGGCCGCGAAGAGACGGCGCCGGGACGTCGAGATGAACACGCCGATCAGCAAAATCTCGGGAACGGCCCGCCTGCCCCGCGGGCCGCGTTTCGAGCAGGACGATTAGCCTTGTTGCATCTGCAAGTAAATAGGCCTATCCTTGCATTTGAAAGAAGCCGTCCATGTCCACCCTGTCCCCCACCCGCAATGCCCCGCGCCGCGCGGCGCCAGCCGCGCCGCGCCCCGAAGCCGGCGCGGTGCTGACCAAGGCGCTCATCCGCGCCGCGGGCCTGCTCGGGCTGTCCAATGCCGCGCTCGCCCGCGTGCTCGGCGTGAGCGAGGCGAGCGTTTCACGGCTGTTCTCGGGTAGCCGCGCCATAGACCCGGCCAGCAAGGAAGGCGAGCTGGCGCTGCTGCTGGTGCGGGCGTACCGCTCGCTCGATTCCCTGGTGGGCACGGACGCGGCGCAGCGCAAGGCGTGGATGGAGGGCTACAACCGCGCGCTCAACGGCCGGCCGGCGGAGCTGATCGCGCGCGCCGACGGGCTGGTGGCGGTGGTTTCTTACCTGGATGCCATGCGGGCGCCCGCGTGACGCGCGCCTGGAAACCCGCATGGTTCGACAAGGGCGTCCGCATTCGCGGTGGGGCGCTCTGGCGCGGGGTGGAGGCGCAGCACGTCGTCGCGACCATGCGGCTCGCCGACAGCCTCGGGGAACAGCGCGTCCTCGAAGAGCTGCTGGAAGCGAGCAAGCCGCCGCTCCCGCCCGAGGCGAGAGGGCGGCACTACCTGGTCTTCACTCCGTTCCGCTACCGCTCGCCGGTGCCGTCGCGGTTTCGCCGCGCGTCCGGTCCCGGCGTCTGGTACGGGGCGGAGGAGATCAGCACGGCCTGCGCGGAAGTGGCCTACTGGAAGTGGCGTTTTCTCATGGACAGCGACGCCCTCGCTGGCGAGGCGCTGCACACCGAGCACACGTTTTTCCAGGCGAAGGTGCGGGGGCGCTGCGCCGACCTCACCGCGTCGCCCTGGAAAGCGATGGCGCGCGTCTGGCGCCACGGAACCGACTATTCAGGATGCCAGGACCTCGCGGACGAAGCGCGCAGGCGCGAGCTGGCTTGGCTCCGCTACGCTTCCGAGCGCGTGCCCGGCGGCATCTGCGGTGCCGTGCTGCGGGCGGACGCGCTTACGCTCGACGAGCCGTTCGAGCAGCAGACCTGGGCGTCCAAGACGACGCGCGCTGGAGCGTATCTCCAGCGCACGGGACGCGGGGAGCAGTATGAGTTTTCGGCGGCGGAGTGGGCGTGAATGCGCGGATATGAGTGATGAGTGATCCTTGCCTTATTTGATGAGCGCAGCTTTGCGCACGCTCTCGATCAGCGAGGTGCGCAGCAGGAACTGGCGGTGGCGCTCGGGGTCGGCGGCGGTCGCGCGGAGTTGCTCGAAGTTCGCGGTGCGGACGGCGGGGTCCTTTTCCTCCAGCCGCTTCTTGTTGTTGACGGTCTGCGCCTGCACGAACTCGATGTTCATCGGCCGCCGCCGGCGATCGTAGAGGTCGAGCTCGTCCTCGCCGCCTTCGCCGCCGCAATAGCGGGCGAGCCGCTGCGCGAGTTCGACGCCGTCGTGGATGCCGCAGTTCAATCCGAGCCCGCCGATCGGATTGTTGACGTGCGCGGCGTCGCCCGCGAGAAACACCCGACCCTTGCGGAACGTCTCCGCCACCCGCTGGTGCACCTTGTAGAGGTTGCGGTGCACGATCTCGTACGGCCCCGGCTTGGGAAAGAAGTGCTGGAGCCGCCGTTGCGCGCCGGCGTCGCCCAGCGCCTCCTCGTCGGTCTCCTCGTTGCGGGTCGGGAACACGGCGCGCCACAGGCCCTTGCCGTCGTCGCCCGCGACCTTGAACAGGTTGGTCCACTCGTCGGGATCGGAGAAGTAGCTGCGGGAGCAGCAGCCGCGCTCGCGCGCGAAATCGAACGGCGTGGTGAGCACGATGAAGCGCTCCGGCCAGGTGTAGCCGGTGAATTCGATGTCGAGACTCTTCCTCACGGTGCTGCGCCCGCCGTCCGCGCCGACCAGGAACGCGCCGCGGAACGATTTCCGCCCGCCAGGGGTTTCCGCGGCGACGCCGACGCCATCGGCGCGCGCGTCCACGTCCACAACGCGCGCCGAGAAGTGCACCTCCGCGCCCGGCAGCGCGCGCAGCCGGTCGAGCGCGAGCCGCGCGAGCTTGTGCTGCTCGCACTGCACGACCACGGGAAAGCGCGTGTCCTGCCGCAGGACCTCGTGGTCGAACTCCGCGATCAGCGTGGCGCTCGGGCGGTCCCAGAACTGGAACTCGCGCGCGGAGAGGCCCTGCCGGATCACCTCGTCCACCAGCCCGAGATCGGCCAGCA
>MERD01000033.1 GCA_001771935.1 Betaproteobacteria bacterium RIFCSPLOWO2_02_FULL_67_26 | reverse complement strand
ATCTCGAAAAGGCGGAGGGGGCGCGGCGCTGACGCGGGAGCCGGTTCGGAATCGTGCGGCATTATCGATTCGATTTTACCTTACGCGCACAAGCCGCAATGTGGACGGCGTGACCGGCCTCGCGGCGCTTTCACGACGGGCACAGCTTCGCGGCGGTCCGCACCGAAGTCAGGAACGCCGACGGTTCACGCGTGCTGGAAGTTGTCAGCCATCACGCCGCCTGACTCACCCCTGCCACACCCCATACCCCTTCTCCCGCAGGTGTATGGCGAGCTCGATCTCCAGGTCTAGGGCGGCATCGTACGGCATCGGGTTGTAGCATTCGTAGAGCTCGGGCACGAGCCTCAAGCCATAGCGCCTGACGTACTTGTTCGACTTGATCCCCGCTTTGTGCTTGTCGAAGCGCACGTCCGGGCTCTGTCCCGTCATGCCGACGTATAGACAGGGCTTGTCGGGATCGTAGTCGGGATTGCAGCGCCGGAATTTCGGCTCGTACAGCACGTCCTTCGAGAGCAGGACGACGTAGACGGAGTGGTGATATTTCGGCGCTCTCTTCTTCCTCGCCGCGCCACTCATCACCCATCACCCATCACCTGAAGAAATCGAGCCGGGTCGATTCCTTCACAGCGTTGGGCTCTTGTACTCCCCGCCCAGCGCCACCAGCCCCCACGGCGGGAGCTGCGCGTCCAC
Source organism: Betaproteobacteria bacterium RIFCSPLOWO2_02_FULL_67_26 (assembly GCA_001771935.1). Classification (GTDB taxonomy): domain Bacteria; phylum Pseudomonadota; class Gammaproteobacteria; order Burkholderiales; family SG8-41; genus SG8-41. The sequence goes on along the minus strand of MERD01000033.1, from coordinate 6,658 downwards.
GCTGAAGCTGAAGTGGCCGGCCGCGGCGTGCATGTCGCGGAACACGCGCTGCAGGGGCTCCCGGTCATAGATGCCGGTGCCGCCCAGCATCTCGTACAGCGAGTCCACCGATTCCACGCACAGCTTCACCCCCATTGCGGCATTGCGCTTGTAGCGGAGCCGCGTCTCGATATCCAGCTCGCCACCCGCTTCGTACACGCCCTGGGCCTCGAGGCAATCGTTGCGCAGGAGCGCATGCGCCGCATCGATCTTCGCCCCCGCCGTGCCGATGCGCAGCTGCACGGTCTGGAAGTCGCGCATCCGGGCGCCGGTGTAATTGGTGCTGCGCGACTTGACGTGGTCGATGGTCAGTTCCAGCGCCGTCCGCGCGTTGCCGATGAGACTGCCCCCGATGCCGTGTCCGCCGAGCGCCGAGATCGGGATCCGGAAGTGGGGATTGGTGTGCGCCATGAGTCCCGGCCACGAGTGGCCCTCGCGGGCGACGTACATGGACACCGTACGGTACTGCGGAACAAACACGTCCTTGCAGCGGACCGTCTTGCTGCTGGTCGCGCGCATGCCAAGCGTGTTCCAGTCGTCCACGACCTCGTATTGCGAGCGGTGCAGCAGGCAGAACAGGTAGTCCGTGATCTTGTCGCCGTCGCGCAGGATGCACGCGAGGAGGCTCCAGTCCGAATGATCGGTGCCGGACGAAAAATTCCATTCGCCCGAGAGCACCATGCCGCCGTCCGCAACCACGCCCCGGCCTTGCTGAAAGGCAATGCCCGAGGCGATCCCGACGTCGGGGTTCGGTCCCCAGACCTCCTCCTGCGCGCGCGGATCAAACCAGGCCATGCTGCGATGGTGGGAGGCAAGATTGTGCACCGTCCATCCCACCGAGATGTCGCCGCGCGAGAGCGCTTCCGGCATGTCGAAGTAGGCCACGAACGGCAGCTCCATGCCGCCGCGGGCCTTCGGCTGGAGGTAGCGGATCAGCCCGTTGCGGTTCAGGGCGTCCATGACCTCCGGGGTGAGCCGTCGCGCCGCCTCGCACCGCGGCGCCTGCTCGCGAAAGTAGGGTACCAGGTCCCGCGCCCGGCGCAGGGCTTCCTGGTAGCTGACGCCGGAAAAATCGGCGGCTGGTTTCGTCATGTCCATGCGTCGTGGTCCCTGGCGGGTGCGAACGGATGTGCTTCGGGTTTACTTGAGCGCAACAGCAATCCCCAGGCCGGCCAGCAGGACGGCCATTACCGCGCACACCAGGAGCAGTGCACGGGTCCGGGTGCGCAGGACCGCCACCGCCTCGACCAGGCGGCTGTTGTGCTCGGCGAGCGTCGTGACGAGCTCGGACGTAGCCGTCAACTCGTTGCGCAACTCGTCAACCTGCGCTTCGAGCGCCTGCATGCGGTCCTCCGGCCTCGAAGTCACCGGCGGCGGCGTGTCCTTCTTCTTGACCGAGGCCCAGAGCTTTCGCGCGCCCTGGGCAACCACCGGGGCTGCCGCGAGCAACTCGGCCCAGGGTATGGCTTTGAAGGCGGTGATCCAGCCGGCCATGGGGTTTCTTCCTCCAAGCGCGCGTGACGCGCGGCAATGCCACGGGCGCGGTGTTGAGTGACCGTATTGTAGACCGTGCGTCCGGCGGTCCGGCAACCGAACACATGGTGGACACGGCATGGGCCGGGTGCTACGGTGCGCGACGGATATCACCACGGGAGGCCACATGCCGGGCAAACACATCAAGGTCCGCTCGAGCGAGGGCGGCGAGTTCGACTGCTACCTGGCGACACCCGACGGCGGCGGCAAGGTGCCCGCCATCGTGCTCGCCTCGGCCGTGCATGGCGTCGACCAGGACGTGCGCGCGATTGCCGACGAGTTTGCCGCGCACGGCCATATCGCGGCGGCGCCCGACCTGTTCTGGCGCACGGTCCCGGGCCCGCTGGCGCGCGACGACGACCGCACCAAGGGCCGCGCGCAGCCGCGCCTCGAGAGAATCAGGACGGGCGAAGCCGACATGGCGGATACGCTGGCCGCGGTGCGCAAGCTGCCGCAATCCAACGGGCGCGCCGCGGCGATCGGGTTCTGCTACGGCGGCCCCTATGCGATCCTCGGGCCCAAGCGTCTCGGCTACGATGCCGGAATTTCCTGCCACGGCACGCAGTTGATCGACTACCTGAAGGACCTCGACGGCGTCACCCAGCCGGTCTGCATCATCTGGGGCGACCAGGATCACCAGGCGCCGCCTGAGGTGCAGGCGGCCTATCGCGCCGTGCCCGCACGCATGAAGAACGTGGAAGTGCACATCTTCCCGGGCGTGCTGCACGGCTACATGATGAAGGGCAACCAGAAGGCGTACCACCCGGAGACCGTCCGGTTCTCGATGACGCGGGCGCTGGCGATCCTCGACGGGCTGCGCGGCGAGGGCCGCGCCCGCTCCGCGGCGTAGCCGCGTCAAAAGAAAACGCCCCGGGGACGCGAAGTCCGCGGGGCGTTTTGTGTTTCGAGGCAAACCGGCCTAGCGCCGGCCGAACTCTCTTGGGTTGCGGATTGATCCGCGGTTCGAGCCGTGCAGGTCGGTGCTGCCTATAAGGTCTCTCACGGGATCACCTCCTTTTCGTAGTGGCCAGCCGGTAGTTTATCAGCTCGCCGGAATCGAGGCGAGATGTTGCCCCGCCGCCCGCGCCTCGTCACTTGTTCTTCAAAGCGTCGGCGTCATTGCGCCAGCGTTCCCACGCCCAGCGCTGGTCCTCGCGGATCGCCTCGTCCTCCACCATGCCGCGCACCAGCGCGGTCACCTCGGACTCGTAGATGCCGGCGCGCTTCTTGATTTCCCACTTCTTGCCGAGCGGGAAGACGGGTGAGGTCAGGATTTCTCTAAGCTTCATTGCGCATCACCCATCACTCATCCCCCATCGCCGGTTTTTTATAGCAGGAGCAGGTATCCGCAATCCGCGTATCCGGGGGCAGCGGCTTCGGCGCGGCTTCTCCGCGAATGGCGTTCAGAAAGTCGGCAATCACGACGCCGACGATCAGGACCGCCGCGGCGTCGCCGCTGAGCTTCAGGTGCCCTCCGGGCGCGCCGCGCGGGATCCGTGGGCCGGACGAGAATCCGACCCTCCCGCCCGAGAACTTGGCCGATCCGCTCACCTGGCTCGACGTGACCGTTGTGGAGGTCCCGCCGCTCGTAGACTGGTTGCCGTACAGCTTCACATAGCAACCGGTCAGCGACAAGCACAGGACGACGGCAATTGAAGCTCGCGCGACGCCGGTCATACCAGTAGTATAGCGCCGCCACGCCCGGTCCGGCCCAGGCACGGGGAGGCGCGATCAGCGAAACCCTGGCGGCGGCTTGCCTTCCCGTTGGCGGGCGACCATGTCGCTGCGGCTTCTCAACAGCGGGTCGAGCTCGCTCTTCGCAATGACGTAGGTCCATTGGGCCAGGGCCCTCTCGGCGGCGACGCGCTCCACCAGCGTCTTCCTGCTCTCTTCGAACTCCTTGGCGCGGCGCTCCTTCTGGTCCGCCTTCTCGTCTTTCTCCGGAACCCGCTGCGCCGGGGGTTCGCCCGCCACCGTGAAGCTGGCAAGGTAGCTGTTGTCCGCCGCGCGTTTAGCGAGCTTCACCGTGTAGACGAGGTTATCGAAGGTTTCCGCGACGACGACGAGCGGCTTCTCGCCGGATTCCGCCTTGGGGTCGGCGGCAACGTCGTCGAAGGCCAGCGAACCGAGCTTGTTCGCCGCCGCGACCGCGGCGCTCGGATCGAGGTTGCCTCCGCCCGCCGCGAACTTCCACTGGCCCCATTCCTCGGCGCGCGCGATCTTCCAGTGCGGCGCCCCGCCTTCCGGACCGACGGCGAGGGTCTTGACGCGATCGGCCTTGAAAAAATCCTTGTTGAGCCACTTGCCGGGATCGGCCTCCGCCTTGCCCAGGGGGTCCGACACGACCACCACCACGTCCTTGGCGCTGGCAACCCGCACGTAGCGTCCGGCGGGCACGCCGTCCTTCGCCGCGGGCAGCGGGTTGAGCGGATCCTTCTTCAGCACCTTCTTGCCTAGGATCAGGCTCGCCAGAACCTTGCCTGACCCGTCCTTGAACTCGACCCGCGTGCCGCTGCCCGGCTCTTTCCCCGGGTCCGCAAGCTCGATCCGCGGCCAGAGCGCAGCACCGACCTGCTCGGCCTGCGTCACCTTCAGCTCGGCGAGCTTGATCATGAGGTCGCTGATCTCCTGGAAGCTGGCGGGATAGCCGTTGCGCTCCTGCACCACCCAGGTTTTTTCCTTGCGCGCGAGCGTGGCCTGGTGCTTCGCGTTCTGCAGGCGGACCTCGGCGACGTCGGCGATCCGGAAATCCGGCAGCAGCTTCGCGCCGATCCTGGCGCCGCTCGCGCGGTAGTCGGCAATGTCCTGCCAGACGAGCGCCAGCCCCGCGCCCCCCAGCACCACCAGCGCGATGACGAGGTAAAGGAATTGCCTGCGGTTCATGCCGTGGCCGCTGCTCTCATGCGGCGGCGCCGGGCGAGCGCGAGGACGAGTCCCGCGATGGCCACCAGCAGCGGCACCAGCCCGATGTTGATGACCTTGGTCAAGAATGCGAGCGCATCGGTTTCCACGCGCAGGTTCTTCCTCAGGTCCTTGAGGTCACGGCGGGTCTCGATGGCCCGCTTGCGGAAGTTGTCGAGTTCCGCCTGCTGCTCGGCCGTGAGTATGGCGCCGGTCGCACCGGGCTTCCCCTTCTGCAGCGCCTGCAGCTTCTCCTGCGACTGGTTGAGGCTGTCCTCGAGCGCCTTGATCTTGCCCAGATACTGCTGCTGCGCCTGCGCCTCCATCGCGCGGATCACCGTGAGCGGCTTGCTGAAGGACGCGCGGCTCCGCAGGCTGATCAATGCATTGTCGCCGGAAAAGTTCTCGACCAGGCCCAGCGCGAGGGCGAGGTTGCCGTTGCGCGGGACCGCGACGCGCTGGCCGAACACCTCCTGGATTTCCACCGCGGCGCCGTCGGACAGCAGGTCCACGTCCGCCACCAGCACCACCGTATTGTCCTCTTTCGACTGCTTGAGCTGCGGCTCGGCCTTGGTCTCGTCCTTCTTCTCCGCGGCGCCCTTCTTCCTGTCGGGCCGGGACGGCGCGTACGGCTTGGGCTTACCCTCCGGGAAAGCGGTGTGGAACTTGCCGGCCAGCCGTATCGCCAGCGGCATTTCCTCGTTCGTGGGCTGGAAGCCGCGCGTCGAAGGCTCGCCCGAGAGCGTGGCAATGATGAGATCCACCGGCATCGCGTTCTTCGAGGTGTGCACCAGCACGGTCTGCTTGAGCCCTTCCGCGAGCTTGTTCTTGAACGCGCCGCCGAACGGGACGAGCAGCGTCCCGACCTGGCTCGCCACCACGTCCTCCGGGTTGAGCGCCTGGTTGTTGAGCGAGAGCAGGGTCGGCAGCAGCCGCGGGCCCTCGCCGCTCGCGAAGGTGAGGTCCGCGATGACCTTGCCCATGTCCACGTCCACGCCCCACGCCTTGAACAGGTTGTAGAAGGTGGACTGGCCCGCCTGGTTGCCGCCGAACGGGTTCTGGAGATCGGGCTGCTGGTCGAAGTAGGCATAGGGATCCACGAACGCGACGAGCTTGCCTCCGCGCAGCACGAACTGGTCGATCGCGTACTCGGTCTCCTCCGGCAGGTTGCGAGGATGGATCACCAGCAGCACCTTGACGTCGTCGGGGATCCGCTGCGCGTCGAGCTTGATCTCCCGCACGTCGAAGATCTTCTTCAATTCCTGGATCACCGTCCACGGTTCCGTCGGCTGCTGTTTCCTGACCGGGTCGAGCGACCGCCCCATCACCGGGAGCGCGCTCATTACGCCGACCACCGGTTTCTTGGCCTCGCCCACCTGCGCGACGCCGCGCGTGATGTCGTATTCGAGCAGCTGCTCGCGGTCCGGCGCGAGCACCGGGATCGCCGCCTTCTGGTCGAGGAACGAGATCGACAGCCCGAGGTAGAACTTCTCGCCGGCGTTGGTCAGCTGGCCCTCGATGCCATCGAGCTGCGCCGAATCCTCCGCGTCGGAATCCGGCTCCGGGTTGAACTTCTCGACGATGACCTTGCCGCGGCCCGCCGTCTGGTACTCCTTGAGCAGATCCTCCACCCGCTTGGCGAAGGTCTTGAGCCCCACGGGCACCGCTTCGCCGCCCTGCGTGTAGTAGAGGCGGAGCCTGACCGGCGCCTCGAGCTTGGCGAGGATCGCCCGGGTGCCCGGCGAGAGGGTGTAGACGCTGCCCTGGGTCAGGTCGGCCCGCAGGTTGAACGCGCTCACGATGAAGTTCGCCGCGACCAGCACCGCGAGCAGGGCAATGACGCCGCCGGTCGAATAGAGCAGTGTTTCGAGCTGTTTCTTCCGCATGGCCCGCCCTCAGCCTGCTCTCTGGTTGCGGATGATGACGCCGGTGGTGAAAAGCGCGAATCCCATGACCGAAGCGAAGAACACGATATCGCGCAGGTCGAGCACGCCGCGCTGGAAGCCTTCGAAGTGGGTCATCACCGAGAACGCCGCGATCACCTCCACCAGCCGCGGGTTCGCGACGCGCGACAGGAGGCCCGTGACGGGCTCGTAGCCGGCGAGGATCAGGAACAGGCAGATCAGCACCGACACGATGAAGCTGATCACCTGGTTGCGCGTCATGGCGGACGTCATGCAGCTCA
>MERD01000032.1:9165-10759 GCA_001771935.1 Betaproteobacteria bacterium RIFCSPLOWO2_02_FULL_67_26 | reverse complement strand
CTCGCCTCCAGCTGCGCGGTGCGTTCGACGACCCGCTGCTCCAGCTCGACATTGAGCTGGCGGATTCCCTCTTCGGCATTCTTGCGCTCACTGATATTGTTGAACACAGCAACGAAGTGCCCTTCTTCCGGACAGTAAGCGGAGATCGAAAGCCAGATTCCCAGGCCGTTCACATACGTTTCAAATGACGCCGGCTTGCCGGTCCGGGCCACGCTGCCGTAGATCTCGAACACCTCCGGATTGGATTCCCGAATGCCAGGGATCGCCTCGGTCACTTTTTTCCCGACAACATTCTTCAAGCCCGTAATTTGTTCGAATGCCCTATTGACCCTGAGATAGACGAAATCCTGCGGCTTGCCGTTCTCGAAATCCATCCTGCAATACGCAAATCCTTCGAGCATGTTGTCGAACAGGTATCGGTACCGCGCCTCGCTTTCGGAAAGTTCCCGCTCTTTCCGCGCGCGTATCTCGATCATGCGATTGAGCTCGCGCGCCACATGGGCCACCTCGATCGGGCCTGCGACGGGGATCTTCGCCTCCGCGCCGCCCTCGGCGCGGAATGCCACCGCTTCTGCGATCGCCCGCATGGGTTTCGAGAGTCTCGTGACGAACTCCCACGCCAACGCCATCACCATGCCTACGATGAACACCAGGAGCACCCCGGTTTCGAGCAGGCGCTCGCGCGCCGGAGCAAGCACGCTCTCCTCGGGCAGCCCGGCGAGCACGAACCAGGGCAGGCCGGCAGGCGCGCTGACGCCGAAGATTCGATCCACGCCATCGACACCCTTGGCGCGCACTACACCTTTCGTTGCGTTCAAGACCTGCTTCAAGAGGCGCTCGTCCCATAGCTTGCGGCTGATCCATTTTTCCGCGTCCACGGATCGCGCGATGATCGTTCCGTCGGAAGTGACGACGGTGATGATTGCGCCCGCGGGAAGACCTTCCGGCGGCGGGAACGGCCGCCATTGCGCCAGGTCGATCGCGACCGCCACAGTCCCGGCGAGCGCGCCGTTGTCGCCCATTACCGGATGCACCGCGCCCGCGACCCAGCGCCCGCTGATCCGGCTCACTACCGGTTTGTGGATGAGAAAGCGCGGCTGCGTCAGCATTTGGCGAAGCAGCTCCTCGTCGACGATGCGCATCACTCGGTCGCGCGGCAGCGGCCTGGAGGAGCAGATGATCAGCCCTTCCAGATTGAACACGGTGAAGCTGGCTGCCCGCGGGTACAGGTCGACCAGATCCGCAAGGCGGGGATCGCAGCGCGCCGCGTCCATCGCCTTGATCAGCGGCCGCCGGGCGATCGCCTCGAGCGTCGCGCGCAACCCAGCTACATATTCCGACACACGGTCGGCATTGGATTCGGACAGCCGCCGCGCGGTCGCTTCCGAGGCAGCGATGTCATCACGCGTGCGGTCGTAAAGGCCGTAGCCAATCAGCGCGACAAGCGGCAAAGCGAGCACCGCAACAAGCAACGTGAGCTCGCCGCGAATGGTTTGCGGCAGCAGTCTCATCAGCGCCCGGCGTCTGACATGTGAGCCCTTTGTCGGGGCTCAGATGCGCAAGAGAGATGCGACGCGAAGTTGTTGCTGCTGCC
>MERD01000032.1:7470-8950 GCA_001771935.1 Betaproteobacteria bacterium RIFCSPLOWO2_02_FULL_67_26 | reverse complement strand
TCCAGCTTGGCCATCAATCGGCTGCGGTAGGTGTCGACGCTCTTCGGCGAAAGATCGAGCTGCTCCGCGACCGCCAAGCTGGTGTACCCGTCGACGATCAGGCGCAGGACCTGGCGCTCGCGCGCGCTCAGGCGCTCAAGCGAATCGACCGCGCTGCGCCCTCCTGTCTGCGGCTCGTCAGGCTCCGGTGTCGTAATTTTGAAGGCGATTCCCGCGACGCCGAGCGCACCGCTCTCGTCCGGCAGCGGAACCTTCACCACCAGCCAGCGCGACATCGTGCCGTCGGCATCGGGCACGCTGTCGACCGACTGCACCGGGCCGTTGACGCGCAGTGCTTTCTCATCGTCGCGGCGAAAATGGCGCGCCAGATCCTCCGGATAGATATCGAAGTCATCCCGGCCGCGCGCGTCCCCGGGTGAGATCCCGTAATTGCGGCGCCAGCTCCCGCTGATCCACGCATAGCGAAAGCTGTCGTCCTTGATCCAGGCAACCGCCGGCATGCTGTCCAGGAACACCCGCATGCGCTGTTCGTTTTCCTCGAGCGCGTGGGCTTTGGTCGCGACCAGCGTCTCGAGCGTCTGGCGCGCCTGCTCGAGCAGTCGCGATGCGCGCTTCTGGTCGTCGATGTCGGTGCAGGTCCCGATCCATCGCACGATACGTCCGCCGTGGCGCAACGGCAGCGCCGCCCCCAGGTGCCACCGGTACTTGCCGTCGTATCGCTTCAGCTGGTATTCGATCTCGTACGGCTTGCCGCTCTTGAGCGCGCGGGTCCAGGTCTCCAGACAGCGCTCCCAGTACTCCGGGTGTATGACCGAGCGCCATCCCCAGCCTTCGAGCTGCCGCATCGAGCGGCCGGTGTACGCGAGCACGTGCGAGTTGAAGTAGTCGAGCGACCCGTCCGGGCGCGCGGTCCACACCATGTGCGGAATGGTCTCTACGAGCAACCGGTAGAAACGCGCCGGCTCGACGTGATGATCCTGCGATTGATGCTTGTGGCGGATTGAATGGGATGGCATCCGGATACTCGGAAATTTGTCGTCCAGTCTAGTCCTGCGGTGCAAGACGGATGTGAGGATTGGTGAAGTCGCGTCCGGTCCCGGCGGCATCGACTCCCTCCGCTTCATCGGGTTCATGTTCAAGATCGAGGAAGAATTCGGCGTCATCGTCTCCGACGACGACCCGAAGAGCATCAAGACGCTCGCCGACTTCGAGCGCCACGTCGCCCTCAAGGCTGAACTCGTGGATCCGCCGCGCGCCGTGATGTCCAACTCCTTCGCCTTCCGCGGCTCGAACGTAGTGCTGGTCGCGCAGCGTCCCTGACACGGGGCTTTGTAAGTCATCGGTAACCCATCGGTTACCCCGATGTAAGCACACCCCCGCCACCATGCGTCCATCGGGAACCATTTCCCGAAGGAGGAAGACACATGGCAGCCGTGCTGGTGCAAGAGGAACATCGGGTCAACGACGTGCACTCGGCGCT
>MERD01000032.1:0-7450 GCA_001771935.1 Betaproteobacteria bacterium RIFCSPLOWO2_02_FULL_67_26 | reverse complement strand
ACCGCTCGCCATCTGCGGCGGTCGGCACGCCATGGGCGGGCAGCAATTCGCGACCGATGCGCTCCTGCTGGACACCCGGAAGATGCGCCGGGTGCTCGGTTTCGATCGGACCCGGGGCCTGGTCGAGGCCGAGGCCGGCATCCAATGGCCCGAGTTGATCGCCTGGCTGCGGTATGTGCAGCATGGAGAGCCGAGCCCCTGGGGCATCACGCAGAAGCAGACGGGGGCCGATACTTTCACGCTGGGCGGCAGCCTCTCAGCCAACATCCACGGTCGCGGCCTGGCGATGCGGCCGTTCATCGACGACGTCGAGGCGTTCAGCCTGGTCGATGCGGCGGGAAGAGTCCGCCGCTGCAGCCGCACCCGCGAATCTGACCTGTTCCGCCTCGCCATCGGCGGCTACGGATTGTTCGGCGTTATCGCCAGCGTCACGCTGCGCCTCAGCCGCGTGCGCAAGCTCCGTCGCGTGGTGGAAATCATCGACCTCGACGCGCTGCTGCCCGCCTTCGAGGAGCGGATCGCCGCAGGCCATCTATACGGAGACTTCCAGTTCGCTATCGACCCGGGTGGGGAAGGATTTCTGCGGCGCGGCGTGCTTTCCTGCTACCAGCCGGTCGCGGACGGCACTCCGATGCCCGAACGCCAGCTTTCACTCGTCGAGCGGGACTGGGAGCGCCTGATTCATCTGGCCCATACCGACAAAAGCGCGGCCTTCGAGCGCTACGCCAGCTTCTACCTCGCCACGTCGGGCCAGCTCTACTGGTCGGACACGCAACAACTGAGCACCTACCTGGACGGCTACCACCGCCGGGTGGACGCGCACCTGGGGCACCGCGGATCCGAAGTGATCACCGAAATCTACGTTCCGCGCCGGGCGTTGGTCGATTTCATGGCCGCCGCCGCCGCCGACTTCCGCGCGCAAGGCGTCGACCTGATCTACGGCACCGTGCGCCTGATCCGGCGCGACGAGGAAAGCTTCCTGCCCTGGGCGCGCCAGGACTATGCCTGCGTCATCTTCAACCTGCACGCCCGCCACACGACCGCCGGCATCGCCCACACGGCCGCTGCGTTGCGGCGGCTGATCGAGATGGCAATCGCGCGCGACGGCAGCTTTTACCTCACCTATCACCGCTACGCGACGCGCGAACAGGTTGCGCGCTGCTATCCGGGTTTCCGCGACTTCCTCGCCGCGAAGCGGGCCCACGACCCGCAGGAACTGTTCCAGAGCGACTGGTACCGCCATTACCGGAATCTTTTTGCACAGGAGCCTTGCCATGACGGAGAACAATCCCAGCAGGACCGCGTCGGTCGTCGCAGCCAGTCTGGTGTACCTGCGTAGCGATGCGCGGATCGGCGGCCTGATCTCGGACGACACGGTTCGTTACTGCCGGCAATTCCTGCGCAGCGCCGGCTGCGGCCGCCTGCTGCGCGTCGCCGAGCACCCGCGCCTGCGCGGCGCGGTCCGGTTGCTCGAGCGCATCACGCTGCCGGGGATCATGCTGCACTACGTCCTGCGCAAGCGCTTCCTGCGCGAATGGGCGCTCGCCAGTATCGCCGAGGGCTGCAACCAAATCGTCGTCCTGGGCGCGGGTTTCGATCCCCTGTGCCTTGAGCTGCATCGCCGCTTCCCGGAGGTGCAATTCGTCGAAATCGACCATCCCGCAACGCAGGCGGCGAAACGGGCGGCGCTCGCGGAGCTCGGGCTCAATCCGCGCAACGTCCGCTTCGTCGCCGCGGATCTTGCCCGCACGCCCCTGGATCAGGCGCTGCGGACCGGTATGGAGCGCGATGGCGGCACGCGCTCGTTTTACATCGCCGAGGGCCTGCTCATGTACCTCGAGGCGCACCAGGTACTGGACCTGCTTCACCGCGCGCTCCAGTCCGCGCCTAGCCGCATCGCATTTACCTTCCTCGAGCCGCAGGCCGGCGGCCGGCCGAACTTCCGCAACTCCAGCAGGCTGATCGACCTGTGGTTGAAGCAAAGCGGAGAGCCCTTCGCGTGGGGCGTCAGCCGCGCCGATCTCCGGGACGGGCTGAACCGCCTGCGCTGCACGGTGCGTGAAATCGCCGACGACGCCGGCCTGGTTGCCCGCTATTTGGGCGTGCAGCGGCCAGGCCGGCTCGTGCCGATCGAAGGCGAGTACGCGTGCGTCGCGGACCTGAACCGCTGATGCTTTCGGGAGCAACCATGAATTCGCCGTTTCAGAGGCTCGGGCAAACCATCTGCGCGCACCGCCGGACGGTCATCGCGTCGTGGCTCGCCGCGATCCTGATCGCCGCGTGGGGCGCGCAGCTGTTGCCGGGCGTGTCGGTCGGCGGCTCCGGGCCTCTGGAAGGCAGCCCCTCCCAGCGCATGGACGCGGTGCTGCATGCGGAGTTCGACAATCCCTTCCTTCAACCCTTGATCGTGGCCATCTCCAGCAGCAGGCACTCAGTCGACGACACGGTTTACGTGGCGTGGATAGACGAGGCCGCGACCCGCCTGCGCCGGCTGCCCGAGGTGCGTCGAGTCGCGAGCTATGCGGACAATGGCGATTCACGCCTGCGCTCCGCGGACGGACGCCAGACCGTGTTGATCGTGGGCTTGAACGCCGCCAGCGTCGCCGGCCAGGAGCATGCCGTCCCCGCCGTGCGTACGGCGCTGCGGGAACTGCGGACCACGATTCGCCTGGCGGACCCGGATGCGCAGCTCGCCGTGGCGGGCCACGCCGCTCTCACTTACGACATGAACGATTACAACAAGCACGAGGGCGACGGCGCCGAGGCGCGAGCGCTGCCTCTCACCTTCTGCATCCTGGTATTGGCCTTCGGCGCGCTGGTCGCCGCCGGCGTGCCGCTGGTGATGGGGTTCGCCAGCACCACGCTTGCGCTTGGCCTTGCCTACCTCCTGGCCCTGGTGATGCCGGTATCGAACCTGCTGCAGAACGTCGTGACCATGCTCGGGCTTGCGCTGGGCATCGACTACTCGCTGCTCCTCGTCAGTCGATTCCGCGAAGCGCTACCCGGAAAGCCGGCCGACGAAGCGGCCGCGGAGGCGGTTGGCGAGGCCGGCGCCACCATCGCTTGGTCCGGCCTGACCGTGACGGCCGGCCTCCTCGGGCTGCTCTTCAGTCCTCTGATGGAAACGCGTTCGATCGGAATCGGCGGCGCGCTGGTGGTGCTGGTATCAGTACTCGCGGCGACCACGCTGCTGCCGGCCGTGCTCGCGGCTCTCGGCCCGCGCATCGACTGGCCGCGCGCGCTTGCCTCGAGGCTCAGGCACGCACGCAGTGAAGCGGCGTGGCGGATCGTCGCGGCCCGCGTGGTGCGCCATCCTTACACCGCCATGCTCTTTGCGGTGTGCGTCGCCGGGACCCTGGCTTATCCGGGCGCAAAGGCCCGCGGCGGCTTCAACAACGAATCGTGGTTCTACCCGGCGGGCATGGAATCCCGCGTTGGCGTTGAAATCCTTGCCCGCATGGGCAACGCAAACGCCGGCTTGCCGCTGTATCTGGTGGTGCGCGCGCAGGACGGCCAGCCAGCCCTGTCCGCTGCGCACCGGCCGGCTCTGGCGAACTACGCCGAGCGGCTGGGACGCGACCCGCGCATTGGCGAGGTCCTCTCCCCGGTCACGCACCCGAACGCCGCTGAACTGCTGTTGAGCCGCGATCGCATGGCGGCGCTGTTCCAGGTCACCGCGAAGGGCGAGCTCGGCCTGCTGGAGGTCCAAGTGCTGGCTCGCGACCTGGAAAAAATCGCTCCCGACGGTCCCTTCACCGTGCAAGCGGGCGGGCCTCCCGTCTACTACAACGACTTCGACGACTTGATGCGCGCGAGCTTCCCGGCGGTATTCGGCTTCGTGGTCGGCGCCACGCTGCTGCTCCTGTCCATCGCGTTTCGTTCGTTCCTGCTTCCCCTCAAGGCGGCGGCAACGAATCTCCTGGCGGTGGCGGCGGGGTACGGCGCGGTGGTTGCCGTGTTCCAACTCGGCTTCCTGCACCAGCTGGTGGGTCTCGAACGGCCGCTGGCGGCGATTCCCCTGACTGTGCCCCTGATGATCTTCTGCCTGAGCTTCGGCCTTTCGATGGACTACGAGGTGTTCCTGCTGTCCAGGATCAGGCGCGATTTCGAAGCCACCGGCGACAACGCAGGCGCCACCGCAAGCGGACTTGCCGCCTCAGGTCCGATCATTACCGGCGCGGCGCTGATCATGGCGGCGGTGTTCGGCGCCTTCGTCGGCGCGGAGATCGTCCTGCTGAAGATGATCGGGCTCGGGCTTTGCGTGACGGTGCTCGTGGACGCCACCCTGATCCGCACGCTGCTGGTGCCCGCGATGATGGTCATCGCCGGCCGCTGGAACTGGTATCCGGGCATACGCCAGCCCGCGAAAGCCTCAGGTTAGGAGGCAACAAATGTACAAGCCAACACCTGCCATCATTTGCGTCTTTCTTGCAGCTATAACGCTGTCGGGCTGCGGCCTGCTGGTACTCAGCCCAGCGGAGTGCATGAACGAAACCCCCACCACAGATACCCACGAACTCTTTCCGTCGAAGACCGCAAAAGAGTCTACCAAGGCAGAGTTCCTAAAAGATTGGGGTAAACCTGATGAAATAGTGGCTACTGCCGAAAACGAGGAAACCTGGATCTACAAAAAAAACCGATGGTGTGGAGTGGTTCCGTTCTTTTTTCTTCTGCCTGCACCGTTAGTTCTCCCCGTGTGCGATGGATTTGACCGGATAACATTTCAGGGCAACGAAGCAACAAATCTTCACACAAGGCGCATTGTGACCAGCGGTTTTGTTGTCATCATGACCGCGGGGACGGGATTCGACGGCCGCCCTTGTCGGAACCCTGTGCTATCCCCGCTGCCAAAAATTACAGACGCTGAAAACGCGGCCGAAATTACGGTGATTCGTGCGAGTCACTTACTTGGTGGCGGTGTGACCTATTCCATTGCTCTCGACAACAAGGAAGTATCTACAATTCGGTCGGGCGAGTACACTCGTTTCAGAGTATCGCAAGGCAAGCATTCGCTTGCCGTGACACCTTTCGGTTATCCCGCGATGTCGAAAGAAAACAAGATCGATCTGACCTTGGAACCGAAGACAAAAGCATTTTATTCAATCTCGTGTGGGGTTATGCACTGTCCGAAGGTGGAAATGCTGCAACCTCAAGACGCCGAGGTTCTGATTGCAAGGAGCACCAATAGAGCAGTTAAGTAGTTCTAATAACCGATCGCCGACCTGCAAGTGGCTGGAGATGTTGGTGGCCAAGGCCGGAATCGAACCAGCGACACACGGATTTTCAGTCCGCTGCTCTACCAACTGAGCTACTTGGCCGTCGGGATTGCTGCTGCGGGAAGGCGCGGATTATATCTCCAAAAGAAAAGGGCCCTTGCGGGCCCTTTCCGTTGCTGCGTTTGCTGCCGCGTTACATGTCCATGCCGCCCATGCCGCCCATGCCGCCCATGCCGCCGTGGTCATGGCCGCCGCCGCCCTTCTTCTCCTCCACCAGTTCCGCGACCATCGCGTCGGTGGTGAGCATCAGGCCGGCAACCGACGAGGCGTTCTGCAGCGCGGTGCGCGCGACCTTGGTCGGATCGATCACGCCCATCTGCACCATGTCGCCATATTCCTCGGTCTGCGCGTTGAAGCCGTAGTTGCCCTTGTTCTCGAGCACCTTGTTCAATACCACCGAGGGCTCTGCGCCGCTGTTGTCGACGATGATGCGCAGCGGCTCTTCCAGCGAGCGCATTACGATCTTGATGCCCGCTTCCTGGTCGTGGTTGTCGCCCTTGAGCTTGCTCTCGAGCGCCTGCTTGGCGCGGATGAACGCCACGCCGCCGCCGGGAACCACGCCTTCCTCGACCGCCGCGCGGGTCGCGTGCAGCGCGTCCTCGACGCGTGCCTTCTTCTCCTTCATCTCGACTTCCGTCGCGGCGCCGACCTTGATCACCGCAACGCCGCCGGCGAGCTTCGCCACGCGCTCCTGCAGCTTTTCCTTGTCGTAGTCGCTGGTCGCTTCCTCGATCTGCACGCGGATCTGCTTGACCCGGGCCTCGATCTCCTTCTTCACGCCCGCGCCGTCGATGATGGTGGTGTTCTCCTTGCCCGCCTCGATCTTCTTGGCCTTGCCGAGGTCCTTGATGGTCGCGTTCTCCAGCTTGAGGCCCAGCTCTTCGCTGATCACCGTGGCGCCGGCGAGCACCGCCATGTCTTCCAGCATCGCCTTCCTGCGGTCGCCGAAGCCCGGCGCCTTGACCGCCACCGTCTTGAGGATGCCGCGGAGGTTGTTCACCACCAGCGTGGCGAGCGCTTCGCCTTCGACTTCCTCGGCGATGATCAGCAGCGGCTTGCCGGCTTTCGCCACCAGCTCGAGGATCGGCAGCAGCTCGCGGATCGACGAGATCTTCTTGTCGTACAGGAGGATGTAGGGGTCCTCGAGCACGGCGATCTGCTTCTCGGGATTGTTGATGAAGTAGGGCGACAGATACCCCCGGTCGAACTGCATGCCCTCGACGAGGTCCAGCTCGTTCTGCAGGGTCTTGCCGTCCTCGACCGTGATCACGCCTTCCTTGCCGACCTTGTCCATCGCATCGGAGATGATCTTGCCGATGTCGGCGTCGGCGTTGGCCGAGATGGAGCCCACCTGCGCGATTTCCTTGGACGTGGTGCAGGGCTTGGAGATCTTCTTCAGCTCTTCCACCACGGCGAGCACGGCCTTGTCGATGCCGCGTTTGAGGTCCATCGGGTTCATGCCGGAGGCGACGAACTTCATGCCTTCGCGCACGATCGCCTGCGCGAGAACGGTGGCGGTGGTGGTGCCGTCGCCGGCGACATCGGAAGTCTTGGAAGCGACTTCCTTCACCATCTGCGCGCCCATGTTCTCGAACTTGTCCTTCAGCTCGATCTCCTTCGCCACCGACACGCCGTCCTTGGTGACGGTGGGGGCGCCGAAAGAGCGCTCGAGCACTACGTTGCGGCCCTTGGGGCCGAGGGTGACTTTGACCGCGTCGGCCAGGATGTTCAGTCCATGAACCATCTTGGCGCGCGCGCTCTCGTGAAAGCGAACTTCCTTGGCAGGCATTCTCTAATCTCCTAGCTAATAGTGGTTTGGCTCAGACGCCTTCGACTACGCCCATGATGTCTTCTTCGCGCATCACGAGCAGCTCGTCGCCCTTCACCTTCACGGTCTGCCCGGAGTACTTGCCGAACAGGATGCGGTCGCCGACTTTGACGTCGAGCGTGATCAGCTTGCCGTTGTCGTCTTTCTTGCCCTTGCCCACGGCGACGACTTCGCCCTGGTCGGGTTTTTCCGCGGCGGTGTCGGGAATAACGATGCCGCCGGCGGACTTGCGCTCTTCCTCGATACGCTTGACGATCACGCGGTCATGCAACGGACGAATTTTCATACAATGCTCCCATTTAAAAATCTCGATGTATTACAATGGCTTGGATGAATCAGCGCATTG
>MERD01000031.1 GCA_001771935.1 Betaproteobacteria bacterium RIFCSPLOWO2_02_FULL_67_26 | reverse complement strand
GCATTTCATCTTTCCTCTCCTCCGTAACGGGTGTTTTGTCGGTCGCGGCTCCATGATTCACCACGCCGGCGACGACTATAGCCCTGATCACCGCGCCCCTCAACGCCGCGCGGCGCCCGGCCGGGCCCGCTCGAAACAACTATCCGGAAATCATGGGGTTGGCCTATCGTTCGTGAACGGGGGGCGGGTCCTCGCGCGCCACCTGTTCCGCGAACCGCATGTCCACGCAGTCCTCGTAAGCGAACCGGGTGCGGATCGCGCCGGCGCCGAGCATCGCATCCCGCAGCCACTCGAGTCCCTCCCGCTGCAGGACCGGCGTGCGGTTCCAGAGCCCGAGCGAGCGGTAATCGCCGCAGCAGGCGGCGAGCCGCGCCGCCGGGACGTCGGGAAAGAAGCCCGCGATGGCGTCCGCGATGTCGCGCCCGTCGCGCGCCGCGATCCACTTGAGCGTGCGGACCATCGCCCGCGTCAGGCGCAGGACCGTGTCCGGCTCGCGCTCGATGAAGGCGCGCGTCGTGTTGAACGTGGTGTACGACGTCGGCCCGCGGCCCGCGGCGGCGTACCAGACGTGACCGGCGCCTTCGTCCACCAGCGCCCGCGCGTAGGGGTGGAACACCTGGATCAGCTCGACCTCGCCGGCGCGCAGCGCGGCGGCGTTCTCCGCCATGGTGCGGGCGGGCGCGTGGCGGACGGCCGCCGGGTCGCCCCCCGCGCCGCGCAGGTCGTGCTGGAGACAGATCCAGGGTGTCGGCACCTCGGTGACCGCGGAGAGCGTCCACAGCGGGAGGTCCCGTACCTGGAAGCCGGGGTTGGGCGCGCGCCCGACGAGAAAGAACGGGTCGCGCCCCACGACCTCGCAGAACGCGGCGTAGCCGCCCTTCGGATCCTGGTCGAGCGCGGCCATGATCCGCAGCGGACCGCCCCACGACACCTGGCCCACGCCCGCGCTCACCGCCTGCAGCGCCTTGCCCGGCTCCGCGGACGTCTTCAGCTCGACCTCCAGCCCCTCCGCTTCGTACGCGCCCAGCGCGCACGCCGCGTAGAACGGCGCGTAGAACACCGCGCGGAAGTTTTCGATCAGGACCACCGGCAGGTTACTCGTTCGGCGCGACTGTCCGCTTGGGCATCAGTGACATCTCCTCGCTGAGATCGGGTTCTCCGCACAACCTCAATATCTCCGCCCGTGTGGCGTCGCGCAGCCGGATCGCGGCGTTCCAGTCGTTTCCCGTCGGCTCGATCGGCGCGCTGAAGGTCACGGAGAGCCGGCTGCGGTGGAACAGCCACTGGCCGTCGCGCAGCGCGGAGCGGCTGCCGCGGAGCGTGACCGGCACCACCGGCACGCCGGCCTGCGCCGCGATCACGAACGCGCCCATGCGGAACGGCAGCAGCCCCGGCATGCGGCGGAAAGTGCCTTCCGGATACACGATCAGCGATTGCCCGCCGCGCGCGGCTGCCACGAAGCGCGCGGTGTCCTCCACGCCGCGCTGCGCGTCGAGGCGGTCCACGAAGACGCTGCCGATGGACTTGAGAAATATGCGCGGCACCCAGTGGTCGAGCAGCTCGCTCTTGGCGACGAACGCTTTCGGCTCCGCCAGCGCGCCGACCACCAGGATGCCGTCGAGGTAGCTGGCATGGTTGATGGCCATCATGCAAGCGCGCCCGGCAGGGATGTGCTCGAGGCCGCGCACCGCGAGCGGCATGCCGATCAGCCGCAGGAACACGCGCGCCAGGCGGCCGCTGTAGCGCCATGCCCAGTCAGCGCGCGGCAGCACGGCGCAGCCGAGCCACACCAGCGCGCCGAACGAGCCGAAGAGGAACAGGGCATAGGCGCCGTAGAGCTGATCGGCGGCGGTGCGCAGCGTGCGCCGCAGCTGCGGCAGGATGGCGGACCACGTGAGGCGCACGACCTGCCACCACACCGCGCGCGTGCCGGTGCCGCCGCCGCGCTCGTAGACCTCGCGGCTGCCGGCGCGGCGGATCTTGCCGCTGGAGGTCTTGAGCACGGTGCCCGGCGGCGCCAGCATGATGTCGTCCGGCGGCGTGCCGATGAGCGACACGGCGAGATCGTTGATGCGCGTCCGAATCGCCTCGCGCTTCGCGGCATCGGTCTCGCGCGTCTCGGCGAGCACGACGATCTTTTCCGTGCCGGCGCGCTCGTCCTTGCTGCCGAAGACCGCGACGCAGCCCTTGCGCACGCCCTCGACGTTGCCGACCGCTTCCTCCAGGTCGTAGGGGTGGATGTTGCGGCCGGCGCGGATGATGGTGTCCTTGATGCGCCCGGTGATGTAGATGTCGCCCTCCGCGACGTAGCCGTAGTCGTCGGTGTCCATCCAGGAGTCGTGGAGCAGGTTTTTTGTTGCCTCCGGGTTGCGGTAGTAGCCGCTGGTGACGGACGGCCCGCTAAATTGAATATGGCCCTCAGCCCGCTCGGGCAGCTCGCGGCCCGAGCCGTCCACGATGCGTATCTGGTGGCCCGGGACCGGCAGTCCGCACGCCACGTGTACCAGCGCATCCGTGTGCTCCGGTCCCACCGGCACGGCGCGGCCGCCGTTCATGAACGGCTCGCGGTCCACGCGGTCGAGCAGGGGGCCGCGGCCGGGCGGCGGGAACGCGACGCCGAGCGTCGCTTCCGCGAGCCCGTACACCGGCGCCATCGCCCCGGGCTTGAAGCCGTAGCGCGCGAAACGTTTCGTGAACGCCTCCATCGTCTCGGGCGACACCGGCTCCGCGCCGTTGAACGCGACGCGCCAGGTGGAGAGGTCGAGCCCTTCGACGTCCGCGTCCTGGATGCGGCGCAGGCACAGCTCGTAGCAGAAGTTGGGCCCGCCGGAGAGCGTGCCGCCGTGGCGGTGGATGGTCCGCAGCCAGCGCTCCGGGCGCGCGAGAAAGGTGAGCGGCGACATGACCGGGTACTTGAAGCCGTACATCAGGCTTCCCATCCAGGCGCCGATGAGCCCCATGTCGTGGTAGAGCGGCAGCCAGCTCACGAACACGTCGGCCGGCGTCACCCGCAGCGCTCTCGCCATCGCGCGGATGTTGACGAGCAGGTTGGCGTGGGTGAGGACGACGCCCTTGGGGTTGCCGGTGCTGCCGGACGTGTACTGGATCATCGCGATGTCCTGCGGGCGCGCGCGATGCACCGCCGCCGCCGCGCCGGGACGCATCAGCTCTTCCGGCGTCACCACGTCCTTCAGCGTGTCCACCCTGGGTTTCAGCAGCAGCGCGAGCGGCTTCGCCTGCGGCACCGTGATCAGCATCGCGGTGAGCGCGTTCGAGAGTATGGTGGCGTGGCGCTTCAGGTGGTCCTCGATCTGCGAGGCGCGCGCCGGCGGGTAGATCGGGACCGGGATGCCGCCCGCGAGCAGGATGCCGAAGAAGCTGAAAAAATACTCGACGCTCGTCGGCAGCATGATCGCCACCGCTTTGCCCGGCTCGATCCCGCGCTCGACGAGGCCGGCGGCGACCGCGCGCGCCGCCTGGTCGAGCTCCGAATAGGGAACGATGCGCTCGTTGCCGTCCTCGTCCTGCAGCACGATGTGCGGGCGGCCGGGATGGCGGCGCACGTGCCACGCGAGCACTTCGGGGAACGTGACGGCCTCGTCCGGCGTCTCCGATTCCGCGGCAAGCGCGGTCGCGCGCTCGAGCGTGGCGGGTTGCGCGTGGTGGGGGCTCGCCGCCAGCATCGCGCGCATGAGATCGCGCGGCGTCTCGGCGCTCGCCATGACGGTTTCCGGCAAGGTCACGCCGAAGCGCTTCTCGATCCGCAGGAACAGCTCGACGCGCGCCAGGCTGTCGAAGCCGAAATCCTGCTCGAGCCGGGCGTCGAGCGCGGAGGGAATGGCGGCGCGGGTGGGATGCAGCTCCGCGGCGAGCCGCCGGATCAATTCGATCAGCGCATCGGCGCCGATTTCGCCCCGGCCTGCTTCCTTCCTGCCGGCGGAAGTTTCCACATCGCGCTCGTGCTTGAGAAGTGAATTGATGGTAGCACACGCTCCCGCGCGCCCGGCTGGGTTAAACTTCCCGCTCGAACAAAGGGGCACTCATGGACGTGCTTTTCACCCTCCTCGCCGCGCTCGTGGTCATGTGGATACTCGCCTACCACCGCGCGCCGGCGCTTGCCTGGATCGCGGTGGCGGCGGTCGGGATCGGTCTGCTGTTCACGTTCTCCCGCTGGCCGCAGCCGTTGCTGGTGGCGATCCTGGCCGTGTTCGCCGTCCTCGCGGCGCTGCTTTTCCCGTGGGCGGTCCGCCGCGCGGTGGTGAGCCGCCCGCTGCTCAATCTGTTCCGCAGGATCCTGCCGGCGATGTCGCAGACCGAGCAGGACGCGATCGAGGCCGGCACCGTGTGGTGGGACGGCGAGCTGTTCAGCGGCGATCCCGACTGGAGCAAGCTCCTCGCCTATCCGAAGCCGACGCTGACGGCGGAAGAGCAGGCGTTCCTCGAAGGCCCGGTGGAAGAGCTGTGCGGGATGGTGAGCGACTGGGAAATCACGCACGAGCTGAACGATCTGCCGCCGCGCGTCTGGCAGTTCATCAAGGACAAGGGCTTCCTCGGCATGATCATCCCCAAGCAGTACGGGGGACTGGGATTCTCCGCGCTGGCGCACTCCGAGGTGGTGATGAAGCTCTCCACGCGCAGCGGCACGGTCGCGGTGTCGGTGATGGTGCCGAACTCGCTCGGGCCCGCCGAGCTGCTGCTCCATTATGGTAGCGGGCAGCAGAAGAGCCACTACCTGCCGCGCCTCGCGAAGGGGCTGGATATCCCGTGCTTCGCGCTGACCAGCCCGGAGGCGGGATCGGACGCCGGCGCGATACCCGACTACGGGATCGTGTGCCGCGGCGAGTGGGAAGGCAGGAAGGACGTGCTGGGCATCCGCCTCACGTGGGAGAAACGCTACATCACGCTCGGGCCGGTCGCGACGCTGCTCGGGCTCGCGTTCCGGCTCTACGACCCGGAGCACCTGCTGGGCGACAAGGACGACATCGGCATCACGCTCGGGCTGATTCCCACGAAGACGCCGGGCGTGCACATCGGGCGCCGCCACCTGCCGCTCAACGCCGCGTTCATGAACGGCCCGAACTGGGGCAAGGACGTGTTCGTGCCGATGGATTACGTGATCGGCGGAGTGGAGTACGCGGGCGAGGGCTGGAAGATGCTGATGAACTGCCTCGCGGCGGGCCGCTCGATCTCGCTGCCGGCGCTGTCGGCCGCGACCGGCAAGCTGGGCGCGCTCGCCACCGGCGCCTACGGGCGCGTGCGCCAGCAGTTCCGCCTTTCCATCGGCCGTTTCGAAGGCGTGGAGGAGGCGCTCGCCCGCATCGGCGGCAACGCCTACATCATGGAGGCGGCGCGCGTGATGACCGCCGGGGCGATCGACCTCGGCGAGAAGCCTTCGGTCGTGTCGGCGATCGTCAAGTACCACATGACGGAGCGCGGCCGGGCGGTGATCAACGACGCGATGGACATCCACGGCGGCAAGGGCATCTGCATGGGCCCGAACAACTACCTCGCGCGCGCCTACCAGCAGACGCCGATCGCGATCACGGTGGAAGGCGCGAACATCCTGACGCGCTCGATGATCATCTTCGGCCAGGGCGCGATCCGCGGCCATCCCTGGGTGCTGAAGGAGATGCTGGCGACGCGGGAAGCCGAGCCGGGCAAGGCGCTGCGCGATTTCGACGAAGCGTTCTTCGGGCACCTCGCGTTCACCGCGGCGAACAAGGCGCGCGCGTTCTGGATGGGGCTGACCGGGGCGCGCTTGGTGAGCGCGCCGGGCGACCGGCACACCAAGCGCTACTACCAGCAGTTGACGCGGCTCTCGTCCGCGTTCGCGTGGACCGCGGACGTCTCGATGTTCCTGCTCGGCGGATCGCTGAAGCGCCGCGAGCGGCTGTCGGCGCGGCTCGGAGACATCCTCTCCCATCTTTATTTCGCGTCCTGCGCCTTGAAGCGCTACGAGGACCAGGGGCGGCCGGAGGAGGACCTGCCGCTCGTCCACTGGTCGATCCAGGACGCGCTCGCGCGCACCGAGGACGCGTTCTACGGCCTGTTCGCGAACCTGCCCAACCGCTTCATCGCGTGGGCGATGCGCGGCGTGATCTTCCCGTTCATCTATCCCTACGGGCGCGAGTTCGAGCCGCCGCGCGATCGCCTCGGCCACGAGGTCGTGGGCCTGCTGCTTCAGCCCGGGCCCGCGCGCGAGCGGCTGACCGCGGGCGTGTACATCCCCAGGGACCCGCAGGAACCGGTCGCGGCGCTGGAAGCGGCGCTGCGCGCGGTGATCGCGGCGGAGCCGATCGGCGCCAAGATCCGCGCGGCGCGGGAGCGCGGCATGATCACCGCCCGCTTCGCCGACGAGATCGTCGAGGAGGCGCTGGCGAAAGGGGTGATCACGCAGGACGATCGCAACGCGATGGAGCGCGCGAAGCTCCTGCGCCGGCAGGTGATCATGGTGGACGATTTCCCGCGGGACCTCGGCAAGACCGAGATCTACCAGACCACCCAGCCGGTCACGTTCGGGGAGCTGCGCGGCAGAACGTCGTGGCCCGAGATGGACGCGCGCGGGCACCAGCCCAATCCGGGAACATAGGGCGTGATGAGTGATGGGTGATGGGGCTCAAGGGCAAAACGATCTTCATTACCGGTGCGACGCGCGGGATCGGGCGCGAGATCGCGCTCCGCTGCGCGCGCGACGGCGCGAACGTCGTCGTGACCGGCAAGTCGGCCGAGCCGCATCCGAAACTGCCGGGCACCATACATAGTGTCGCGAAGGAAATCGAGGCCGCCGGCGGCAAGGCGCTCGCGATCCAGCTCGACGTGCGGGATGCCGACGCGGTGGCCGCCGCGGTCCGCTCCGCCGTCAAGGCGTTCGGCGGGATCGATGGCCTGGTCAACAACGCGAGCGCGATCTCGCTGACCGGCACGCTCGACACCCCGGTCAAGCGCCTGGACCTCATGCTGGCGGTCAACCTGCGCGGCACCTTCGTCTGCTCGCAGGCCTGCATTCCCCACCTCGCAAAAGCGGCCAATCCCCACATACTGACCCTCTCGCCGCCGCTCAACATGAATGCACGGTGGTTCAAGGGGCACGTCGCCTATACCATGGCAAAATATGGCATGAGCCTGTGCACCCTGGGAATGGCGGAGGAATTCCGCGCGCAGGGCATCGCGGTGAATTCGCTGTGGCCGCGCACCACCATCGCCACCGCCGCGATCGCAGTGAATTTTCCGCAGGCGATCCTCAAGGCGAGCCGCAAGCCCTCGATCATGGCCGATGCCGCGCATGCCATACTGAGCCGCGACAGCCGCGGCGCCACCGGCAACTTCTACATCGACGAGACGGTGCTGCGGGAGGAGGGCGTCACCGACTTCGATCAGTACGCGGTCACTCCCGGAACCAGCCTGTATACCGACTTGTTCCTCGACTGATCAAGGTCGAAATCACGCATCACCAGGCGTAGAGCGAGACGGAGGAGCGATGCCACAACAACCCGGCCACCTGATTCCCGTCGAAGCGGCGGTGACGCTCGACGGCCTGTTCCGCGAGCGCGTGAAGCGCACGCCGGACCTCGTCGCGTACCGCGAGTACAACGAGCAGCACAAGAACTGGCGCGACTACAGCTGGGCGCAGATCGACCACCAGGTGGCGCGCTGGCAGGCGGCGCTGGAGAAGGACGGGCTCAAGGCCGGCGACCGCGTCGCCGTAATGCTGAAGAACTCGCCGGAGTGGGTGACCTTCGACCAGGCGGCGCTCGGGCTGGGGCTCGTGGTGGTGCCGCTCTACACGCAGGACCGGGCGGACAACGTCGCCTACATCATCCGCGACTCGGGCTGCAAGGCGCTGTTGATCGAGGGCGCCGAGCAGTGGCGGGCGCTGTCCGACGTCAAGCACCAGCTGGGGAACGTGAACCGCATCCTGACCGTCAACTCGGTGCCCAACCCGGGCGAGCCGAGGTTGAGGTGGATCGGGGAATGGCTGCCGGCCCAGGGCGGGCAGTCCCGCCACGTGCCGCGCGATCCGAAGGCGCTCGCCACCATCGTCTATACGTCGGGCACGACCGGCCGGCCGAAGGGCGTGATGCTGTCGCACCACAACATCCTGTCCAACGCCGCGGCGAGCTGCGCGGTGCTGACCGCCGGGCACGACGACCTGTTTCTGTCGTTCCTGCCGCTGTCGCACACGTTCGAGCGCACCTGCGGCTATTACCTCACCATCCTGACCGGCTCCACGACGGCGTATTCACGGGGCATCCCGGTGCTCGGGGAGGACCTGCAGTCGGTGCGCCCGACGCTGCTGATCTCGGTGCCCCGCATCTACGAGCGCGTGTACGGCCGCATCCGCGACGCGCTCGACCAGGGCCCGCCGCTGAAGAAGAAGCTGTTCCTCCTCGCGGTGGAAATCGGCTACGCGCGCTTCGAGCACGCGCAGGGCCGCGGGCCGTGGCAGCCGTCCTTCCTGCTGTGGCCGGTGCTGAACGCGCTGGTTGCGAAAAAGATCCTGGCGCGCCTCGGCGGGCGCGTGCGCGCGGCGATCTCCGGCGGCGCGGCGCTGCCGCCCGACATCTCGCGGGTGTTTCTCGGCCTCGGGCTCACGGTGCTCCAGGGATTCGGCATGACGGAGTGCAGCCCGGTCGCGGCAGCCAACCGCCCGGACGACAACCTGCCGGCGAGCGTCGGAACGGCATTGCCGGACGTGGAGCTCAGGATCGGGGACAACAACGCGCTCCTGATCAAGGGCCCGAACGTCATGCTCGGCTACTGGAACAATGCGGAGGCGACCCAGGCGATCCTCGGCGCGGACGGCTGGCTCAATTCCGGCGACACCGCGCGCATCGACGGCGAGGGGCACGTCTTCATCACCGGGCGGCTGAAGGAGATCATCGTGCTCTCGAACGGCGAGAAAGTGCCGCCCGTGGATATCGAGGCCGCCATCGCGCGCGACCGCCTGTTCGAGCAGGTGATGCTGCTGGGCGAGGGCAAGCCCTATCTGACGGTGATGACGGTGCTCAACGCGGACCTCTGGAAGCAGCTCTGCGTGGAGAGCGGGCTCGACCCGGCGCCGGCGACGGTGGGCTCCAGGCAGGCCGAGGAAATCCTGCGCGGGCGCATCGCCGCCCAGATGAAGGAATTCCCGGGTTACGCGCAGGTCCGCCGCATCACCGCGACGCTCGAGCCGTGGTCGGTGGAGAACGGGCTCCTCACGCCGACGCTCAAGCTGAAACGCGCCAAGGTGATGGAAAAGTTCAACGCGGAAATCGACCGCATGTATGCCGGTCACTGACCGCCCCACCACCACCCTCCCGGCCGGCAAGGAAGTGACGCTCCGCGTCGCGCCCATGCCCGCCGACGAGAATCAGAGCGGCGATATATTCGGCGGGTGGATCATGGCGCAGGTGGACATCGCGGGCAGCATCCCGGCGGTGCGGCTCGCGCGCGGCCGCGTCGCGACGGTGGCGGTCAATTCGTTCCAGTTCAAGCAACCGGTCCTGGTGGGCGACATCGTCAGCTTCTACGCCGAGGTGGTGCGCGTCGGGCGCACCTCGATCACGGTGAACGTCGAGGTCTACGCGCAGCGCAAGCCGGAGCGCGAGCAGGTCGTGAAGGTCACGGAGGCGACGCTGACGTACGTGGCGATCGACGAGAACCGCAACCCGCGTGTTGTTTCCGCGCAACACTAATCCGGCGCCACCGCGCGAAGTTGCGGCATCAAATTCCGCCGGGAGTAATATGGTTTTCGTACAGGGGGAGAACGTATGACGCGCTACAAGACACTGATCCCGTTCGCGGTATCCGCGGCGCTGGCCGCAGTTTCCGGCGGGGCGCAGGCTTCGGGTTTCGCGCTGATCGAGCAGAGCGCAAGCGGCCTGGGGAATGCCTACGCGGGTGCCGCCGCCGCAGCGGATGACGCGAGCACGATCTACTTCAATCCCGCGGGGATGACGCGGCTGCAGGGACGGCAGGTCGTCGTCGCCGGCCACCTCATCGTTCCGTCGGCCGAGTTCAACAACGCCGGGACCCGGCCAGCAGTCTCCACAATACTCGGCGCCGGCCCGTACGCGCTGAACGGGAACGGAGGCGACGCCGGCGATCTGGCGTTCGTCCCCAACCTGTACCTGTCGTGGCAGCTCAATCCGAAGCTGTACCTCGGGGTCGGCGTCAACGCGCCGTTCGGCCTCAAGACGGATTACGACGCGACCTGGATGGGACGCTTCCACGCCCTCAAGTCGGAAGTGAAGGCCATCAACATCAACCCGTCGTTCGCCGTCAAGTTCAACGACCAGATCTCGCTCGGCTTCGGCGTCAACTACCAGACCTTCGAGGGCGAGCTGACGAAGGCGGTGAACTACAGCTTCCTCGCCTCGGCGGGCGGCATCCCCGGCGTGCCAAACAACACCGAGGGCAGCAACAAGATCTCGGCCGATGACGGCGCCTGGGGCTACAACGCGGGCATCATGATCAAGCCGGGGCCGGATACCGATCTGGGCATCGCCTATCGCTCGGCGATGCATTTCAAGTTGTCCGGGGACGTTACCTACCAGGGACGTCCCGCCGCGGTGAACGCGCTGCTCGGCCTGGCGCCGGTGTTCAACCAGGCCGGGGACGGCCCGGTGACGGCGAACGTGAAGATGCCGGCCACGCTGTCATTCGCGCTGAAGCACCGGGTCAACAACCAGTGGGACGTGCTCGCGGATGCGACGTGGACGGGCTGGAGCGGCTTGAAGACGCTGGACATCATCCGGAGCAACGGCGCCACGCTCGAGAGCACGCCGTTCTACTGGTCCGATACCTGGCGCGTCGGCATCGGCGCCAATTACCGCCTGAGCCCGCCGTGGACCGTGCGCTTCGGCATCGCGTATGACCAGACCCCCACGCAGGACACCTACCGGACGCCGCGCATCCCGGACCAGGACCGCACCTGGCTGGCGATCGGCGCGCAATACAAGGTTTCTCAGGCCGGCACGCTCGATTTCGGCTACGCGCACCTGTTCGTCAAGGATCCCTTGATCAACATGGTCGGCCAGCCGGCGCTGTCGCCCGCGCTGGTGGCGGGGCGCGGCGCGTTGATCGGCAATTTCGACAGCAAGGTCGACATCCTGAGCATCCAGTACCGCCACACGTTCTAGCACAGTCGAAGGGGAGTCCAATGGCCGCCGCTACGCCCTTCATCGTGCGCAAGGCCGCCGTGCTGGGCGCCGGCGTCATGGGCGCGCAGATCGCGGCGCACCTCGTCAACGCCAATGTTTCCGCCGTGCTCTATGAGCTTCCGGCCAAGGACGGCGATCCCAACGGCAACGTGCTGAAGGCGATCGAGAACCTCAGGAAGCTCGAGCCGAGCCCGCTCGCGAGCGCGGCGCGCGCCGGCCTGATCCAGCCCGCCAACTACGGCCAGCACCTCGAGCAGCTGAAGGAGTGCGACCTCGTGATCGAGGCGATCTCCGAGCGCATGGACTGGAAAGCCGACCTCTACCAGAAGGTCGCCCCGCATCTCGCCGACCACGCGATTTTCGCCAGCAACACCTCGGGCCTCTCGATCAACAGGCTCGCGCAGGCGTTTCCGGAGGGGCAGCGCCGGCGCTTCTGCGGCGTGCACTTTTTCAACCCGCCGCGCTACATGCACCTGGTCGAGCTGATCGCCACCGCCGACACCGATCCGGCGATCCTCGACGATCTCGAGAAGTTCCTCGTCACCGTGCTCGGCAAGGGCGTGATCCGCGCGAAGGACACGCCCAACTTCATCGCCAACCGCGTCGGCGTGTTCTCGATGCTGGCGACGGTCCATCACGCCGAGCGGCTCGGCATCGGCTTCGACGTCGTGGACGCGCTCACCGGCACGCTCATCGGGCGCCCGCGCAGCGCGACCTTCCGCACCGCCGACGTGGTGGGTCTCGACACGTTCGCGCACGTCGTCAACACCATGAAGGAGACGCTGCCGAATGATCCGTGGCACCAGTACTACGAGGTCCCGGCGTGGCTGAAGAAACTGATCGACCAGGGCGCGCTCGGACAGAAGACCCGCAAGGGCGTCTACCAGAAGATCGGCCCCGACATCCACGTGCTCGATCTCAAGACGCGGAATTACCGGCCGTCCGACGGCAAAGCGGACGAGGGCGTGGTCGAGATCCTCAAGAACAAGGACGTGGCGGCGCGCTTCGAGCTGCTGCACGGCTCGACGCACCCGCAGGCGCAATTCCTCTGGTCCATCTACCGCGATGCTTTCCATTACTGCGCGGCGAGCCTGGCCGAGATCGCGGACAACGCGCGCGACCTCGATCTTGCGATCCGGTGGGGCTTCGGCTGGACCCAGGGGCCGTTCGAGATCTGGCAGGCCGCGGGCTGGCATACGCTCGCCAAATGGATTGCCGAGGACATCGCGGCGGGAAAAGGAATGACCGGTACGCCGTTGCCGGCGTGGGCGATGGAAACCTCGCGCAAGGGCGTGCACGGCGAGCAGGGCTCGTTCTCGCCCGCGGCAAACGCCTGGAAGCCGCGCTCTCGCCTGCCGGTCTACCGCCGCCAGCCATTTCCCGACCGCCTGCTGGGCGAGGCGGTCAAGTACGGCGAGACCATCTTCGAGACCGAAGGCGTGCGCTGCTGGCACACCCGCGACGACATCGCGATCGTCAGCTTCAAGAGCCGCATGCATGCCATCGGCGACGACGTGCTCGAGGGGGTGCTGCAGGCGCTGGTCGAGGCCGAGCGCAACTACATGGGCCTCGTCATCTGGCAGACCGAGCCGCCGTTCTCCGTCGGCGCGAACCTCAGGAAAACGCCCGCCGGCGGCGGCAGGCCGTCCAAGCCGTCCGCGCTCGGCCGGCTGTTCCGGCAGGTCACGCGCGAAGCCGAATCGCTCGCCTTGAAGGCGGCGCGAAGCATCGGCGTCGCCGACCAGTTGATGGCGGGCAAGCTCGCCGAGGTGGAGAAGCTGGTCGAGCAGTTCCAGGACACGACGCAGGCGCTCAAGTACTCGATGGTTCCGACCGTCGCCGCCGTGGACGGGCTGGCGCTCGGCGGAGGCTGCGAATTCGTCATGCACAGCGACCGGGCGGTGGCGACGCTCGAGAGCTACATCGGGCTGGTGGAGGCCGGCGTGGGACTGCTGCCGGCGGGCGGCGGCTGCAAGGAATTCGCGATGCGGGCGGCGGCCGACGCCAAGGGCGGGGACATGTCGCCGTTCATCCAGAAGTACTTCAAGGCGGTGGCGATGGCCGAAGTGGGGCGCAGCGCGGAGCAGGCGCGCGACATCGGCTACCTGCGCGCGACCGATCGCATCGTGATGAACCGCTTCGAGCAGCTCGAGATCGCCAAGGCGGAAGTGCGCTCGCTCGCCGCCGCCGGCTACCGTCCGCCGCTCAGGCAGGTCGCGATACCGGCCGCTGGACGCAGCCAGATCGCGACGATCCGCGCGTTCATGGAGAACCTGCTGGCCGGCGGGCACATCTCGGAGCACGACTACCTGATCGGCCACAAGATCGCGATCGTGATGTGCGGCGGCGATATCGAGGGGGGCAGCCTGGTGGACGAGCAGTGGTTCCTCGATCTCGAGCGCAAGCACTTCATGGAGCTGATCGCCACCGAGAAGACCCAGGCGCGGATCGAGCATACCTTGAAGACCGGGAAGCCCCTCAGAAACTAAGGCAAAAGGCAAAAGGCAAAAGGCACAAGTCACAAGTCACAAGGGTAGGAACAGCAAATGGCAGCCCGTTGGGCTGCGCCCCTTTTGCCTTATGCCTTTTGCCTTGTGCCTTCGGATGGAGAACCGCCATGGCTAAGCAAGTCCAGGACGCATACATAGTCGCCGCCGTCCGCACACCCGTCGGCAAGGCGCCGCGCGGAATGTTCAGGAACGTGCGGCCGGACGACCTGCTCGCGCACGCGCTGAAGAGCGCGCTCGCGAAGTGCCCCGGGCTCGATCCCGCGGTCATCGAGGACGTGATCGTCGGCTGCGCGATGCCGGAAGCGGAGCAGGGGATGAACGTCGCGCGCATCGGGCTCCTGCTGGCGGGCTTTCCCAACACCGTGTCGGGCATGACGGTCAACCGCTTCTGCTCCTCGGGCGTGCAGGCGGTGGCGCTCGCGGCGGACCGCATCCGGCTGGGCGAGGCGGACGTCATGGTCGCCGCCGGCACCGAGAGCATGAGCATGGTGCCGATGGGGGGCAACAAGCCGTCCTTCAGTCCGGCGGTTTTCGAGAACAACGAAAACGTGGCAATCGGCTACGGCATGGGCATTACCGCCGAGAAAGTGGCCGCCCAGTGGAAGGTGAGCCGCGAGGAGCAGGACCTGTTCGCCGCGGAAAGCCACCGCCGCGCGGTGCGGGCGGCCGACAGCGGCGAATTCAGGGACGAGGTGACGCCGTACGCGGTGAACGAGCGCTTGCCGGACCTCGCGAAGCGCGAGGTGCGGGTCAACGCGCGCGAAGCGGTGAACGACGAAGGCCCGCGCCGCGATACCTCGCCCGAGGCGCTCGCGAAGCTGCGGCCCGCGTTCTCGGTGAAAGGCAGCGTGACGGCCGGCAACAGCTCGCAGATGTCGGACGGGGCGGCGGCGGTGGTATTGATGAGCGAATCGGCGCTCGCGCGCTGCAACCTGCGCCCGCTCGGCCGCTTCATGGGCTACGCGGTGGCGGGCGTGCCGCCGGACATCATGGGCATCGGGCCGGTCAAGGCGATTCCCAAGGCGCTGAAGCAGGTGGGGCTCAAGGCGGACGACGTCGACTGGATCGAGTTGAACGAGGCGTTCGCCGCGCAGTCGCTGGCGGTGATCAGGGACCTCGGCCTCGACCGCGCCCGGGTCAATCCTCTCGGCGGCGCCATCGCGCTCGGGCATCCGCTCGGCGCCACCGGCGCGATCCGCGTGGCGACGCTGCTCCACGGCCTGCGCCGCCACCAGAAGAAGTACGGCATGGTGACCATGTGCATCGGTACCGGTATGGGCGCCGCCGGGGTGTTCGAGGCCCTCTGAAGGGTGATGAGTGATGGGTGATGAGTGATGAGTGGCGAAAACCGAAACGAGTCAGGGCGCCTGGGCCGCGGTAGGGGCTTCAAGCACGCACTGACCGGCATGCTCAGCGCCGCGGGGATCCTTTGCGGCGCGGCGCTGGCGGTCGAGGTCGACGGCGTCAGGATTCCGGACCGGGCCGTGGTCGGCAAGACCGAGCTGGTGCTGAACGGGGCGGGCATGCGGCACAAGCTGATGGCGGTGCCGGTATATGTCGGCGCGCTCTACCTCACGGCGCGGAAGAAGAGCGCGGCGGAGGTGCTCGCGGACGCCGGCCCGAAGCGCATCCTGATGCACGTGGTGATCGAGGAGTTGACCGCCAGGGAGCTGACCGCCTCGCTCAACGACGCGATCGAGGCCAACCATATCCCCGCGGAGATCACGCTCATCCAGAAGCGGCTCACCGATCTCAACCGCATGATGAACTCGATCGGGATATTGAAGCGCGGTGGCATCGTCACCATCGACTTCCTGCCCCGCACCGGCACGCGCATCACCGTCGAAGGCGTCGAGCGGATCACGATCCCCGGAAACGATTTCTTCCGGTCGCTGCTGAAGATCTGGATCGGCGCCAAGCCGGTGGACGGGCGGCTGCGCGCCGCGCTGCTGGGCGGGTCGTGAGCCGGTGAGGCGTGACTACCGGCCCTCGTAGGCCTTGACGATCTTCTCGAAGGACCCGTCCTTCTTCATGCTGTCCAGCGCGGCCGCCAGCGCCTTCAGGGTGGCCGGGGCCGTGCGCGGGCTGCAGGCCAGGTACGACTCGGCCTCGTTCACGACCAGGACCAGCTTGATGCCGGGCACCTTGGCCTGGGCGGCGACCTTCCTGGCGCTGGCGACGCTGGTGACCCACAGGTCGATCTTCAGCGCTTCCTTGCGGTTCAGCGTGAGCTTCGGAGGATTCTGCCGGTCGTCCTTCTCCTCGACGACGTTGGTGACGCCCTTTTCGCGCAGGAACTCGACCTTGGCGTCGCGCTCGACGCCGCCGACCCGGAACGGCCTCACCTCCGGTATCGTCTTGAGTTCCGGCTTGAACCCGCCGAGGGCGTACAAGCCCCACTTGTTCATGGCGATCGGGCCGACCCACTTGAACGCATTCTCGCGGTTCGGCAGCCGCGCCGTGGCGTAGAGGCAGGTTTCCTTGTCGGCCTGCGCCTTCTCGTACGCCTTGTCCCAGGACATGACCTCGATTTCGGGCTTGATCTGCGCCCGCTTGAGCATTTCCCGCACGACGTCGGTCGCCATGCCGGTCAGCTTCTTGCCCTCGGTGTAGTTGAGCGGGGGGTTCTCCTCGGTCAGCAGCTTCAGCGCCAGCGCGGGCTGCGGCGCGAGCGCAAGGCCGGCCAGCAGGCCGAGCGTGCGGGCGGTTACGGTCGGAATGCGCATGGGTCCTCCGGGGCGGGTGGCGTCAGCCCTCAAGGATGCCACAGCGCCGGGGCTCAGGAAAGCTTGCCGAGCGGATCGGGCCGGGCGACCCCGAAGCCCTGCGCGTAATCCACTCCGATGCCGCGCAGCTTTTCGAGCGTCTCCTTGTCCTCGACGCACTCCGCTATGGTGCGCAGGCCGGTCCGCTGGCTGGCGTGCGTGATGGCGCGCGCCTTGGCGAGGGCGGCCGGGTCGCGAACGACGTTCTGGATGATCGCGCCGTCGATCTTGAGGAAATCGATGGCGAGCCCCGTCAGGTGCGAGAACGACACCTTGACGCTGCCGAACGCGTCGAGCGTGATGCGGCAGCCGGGCTTCAGCGCCGAGATGAACTTCTGCGCGTGCTCGTGATACTCGATGACATCGTGCTCGTTGATCTCGAAGCACAGGGCGCGGGGCGGGTAGCCGGTCCTCTGCAGCTCGTGACGGACGAATTTCACGAACCGGTCGTCGATGAGCCCCGCCGAGGAGACGTTGACGCACATCATGGGCAGCTGCGCCGCCGGATTGGCGCGTATTCTTTCGGCGCCCCACGCGAGCAGATTGCGGACCACCCAGAAATCGATCTCGGCCATCATGCCGAGGCTTTCCGCGACGTCGAGGAAGCCGCCCGGCGGCAGCAGGTTCTCCTCCTCCTGCCTGAGCCGCAGCAGCACCTCGAAGCACTGCGAATCCGCCGCGCCGGACTTCAGCGAAAGGATTCTCTGGCACAGCAGCAGGAAATGATTCTCGTGGAGCGCCCGCTTGAGCATCGCGCGCGGGTCGTCCCATCCCATCAGTTGCTCGTTGATCGAGCGCAGATAGAGCGCCTGGCCCTGCTCGCCGGGAACCTGGCCACTGGTTCCCGCCGGCGGGGGGGTCACGACGTCCAGCGGTTTTCCGGGCGGGATCGTGTCGTCCGCTTTGCGCGTCTGCGGCGGGATGGTGGCGATGTCTTTCGGCTTTACCGGCGGAACCGTCTCCGCCCCTTGAACCCTCCCTGGCGGGATGGTGCTGACATCCTTCGGCGGATTCTTGCTCTTGTCCTCCGGTGTTGCCATCGGGCGGCCTTGCCTCCTCCATTGGAATTTGCCCGGTATTCTAACTCAGCGTTCACGTCCGACGCGGGTTGGACTACATATTGGGATAGTTGGGCCCGCCGCCGCCCTCGGGCGCGACCCACACGATGTTCTGCGTCG
Source organism: Betaproteobacteria bacterium RIFCSPLOWO2_02_FULL_67_26 (assembly GCA_001771935.1). GTDB lineage: Bacteria > Pseudomonadota > Gammaproteobacteria > Burkholderiales > SG8-41 > SG8-41. Next base: position 27,257 of record MERD01000031.1, on the reverse strand, counting down.
GGTCCTTGATGTCGCAGGTCTTGCAGTGTACGCAGTTCTGCGCGTTGATCTGCAGCCGCGGGTTCCTGCTCTCCGCATCGCGCACGATCTCGTAGACACCGGCGGGACAGTAGCGCTGCTCGGGCGCGTCGTAGCGCTCGAGATTGACCTTGATGGGGACCGCCGCGTCCTTCAGCGTGAGATGGCACGGCTGGTCCTCGGCGTGGTTGGTATTCGAGACGAAGACCGAGGACAGCCGGTCGAAGGTGATGACGCCGTCGGGCCTGGGATACGCGATCGGCTCGGCTTCCGCCTTGGTCTTGAGGGTTTCGTGATCCGCGTGTCCGTGATGCAGCGTCCACGGCGCCCGCCCGCCGAACAGCACCTGGTCGACGCCCACCATCAGCGTGCCGAGCAGCAGTCCCTTGCTCATCCAGGGCTTGAAGTTGCGCGCACGGTGCAGCTCGTCGTGGAGCCAGCCCGCGCGGAACGCCTCGGGATAGGCCCCGAGCTCGTCGTGCGAGCGCCCGGCGCGCAGCGCCGCGAACGCCGCCTCCGCGGCGAGCATTCCCGATTTCATCGCGGCGTGGCTGCCCTTGATGCGCGAGGCGTTGAGGAATCCGGCATCGTCCCCCACCAGGCAACCGCCGGGGAAGACGAGCCGGGGCAGGGATTGCAGTCCGCCCGCCGCGATCGCGCGCGCGCCGTAGGCGATGCGCTTGCCGCCTTCGAGAAACGGCCGGATGGCGGGATGCGTCTTGAAGCGCTGGAACTCCTCGTACGGGCTCAGGTAGGGATTGGTGTAGGCGAGGCCGACCACGAAGCCGATCGCGAGCTGGCGATTCTCGAGGTGGTACAAAAACGAACCGCCGTAGGTGTCCGTCGCAAGCGGCCAGCCCGCGGTGTGGACGACGAGGCCCTGCTGGTGCCGCTCCGGTGCAATCTCCCACAATTCCTTCAGCCCGATACCGTAGACCTGCGGGTCCGCGCCGGCGCGCAGCTGGAACCGGTCCTGCAGCCGTTTCCCGAGGTGGCCGCGGCAGCCCTCCGCAAACAAGGTATAGCGTGCCTCCAGCGCCATGCCCGGTTGATGATTGGCGGTCGGCTTGCCATCCCGGCCGATGCCCATGTCGCCGGTGGCGACACCCCGCACCGATCCATCCTCGCCATACAACAATTCGGCGGCGGCGAAGCCGGCGAAGATCTCCACGCCCAGGCCCTCCGCCTGCTGCGCCAGCCAGCGGCAGACGTTGCCCAGGCTCACCACGTGCATGCCGTGGTTCTGGAAGCACACCGGCAGCATGAAGCCGGGCACTTGATACGACGCGCCTTCAGTCAAAAACAGGAAACGGTCCTCGGTGACCGGGGCGTTGAGCGGCGCGTTGAGCCGCTGCCAGTCCGGGATCAACTCGTTGAGGGCCCGCGGGTCCATCACCGCGCCGGACAGGATGTGCGCGCCGACCTCCGAGCCCTTCTCCAGCACGCACACGCTGATTTCGTGCTGGTGCTGCGCGGCCAGCTGCTTCAGGCGGATCGCCGCCGCGAGCCCGGCGGGGCCGGCGCCCACGATCACGACGTCGTACTGCATGGATTCGCGTTCAGCCATTTTTTCCCCGATCAACGCATTCCCGGATTATAGAATCATCTTCGCTGCGTTGATCCCGCTCCGTACTGCGGATTCAATGGTGGCGGGATGGTCGCTTGCGACGTAGTCGCCCGCCAGGAAAAAATTCCGGAGCGGCGTGCGCGTTTCCGGCCGCCTGAGCCGGGGCACGCAGGCGATGGTGGCGCGTTTCTCGGCGATGACGCGGCACCACAAGGGCTCGGGAAGGCGTCCGAGCTGCTGCTGCAGCTCCTGATGCACCAGCCGCCCGAGCGCCTCCTGCGCGAGATCCTGGTGCCGGCCTTCCGCGCTGATCACCGCGCCGATCACGCCTTGTTGTCCGGCCAGCGCGCCGCGATCGAATGCCCACTGCAGCAATTCGCTTTCGAATCCCAGCATGGCCTCCGGCAGGCGGACATGCTGCGGATAGCCGAGGTAAACCGAATAGATCGGCTGGTAGGCGAGCTTCTCGACCGTTTCGGCGATCTCGGCCAGCGCCGAAATGCCGATCAGGAACGCGCCGGCATGGTACGGGGGGAGGGCGCACACGACGTGGCTGAAAGCGCGCTCGCCGTCGCCGGATCGCACCGCGAAGGCGCCTCTCGCTTCGTCAATCCCGGTCACGCGCTGCCCGGGCAGCACCTCGCCGCCGCGTGCCCTGACGTATTCCGCGGCAGGTTCGGGGAAAAGTCGCGAGAGGTCTGCGCGCGGCAGCAACAGGTCGCTCGCCGCGCGCCGGGCGTCGAGGCTGTCGCGCAGGACGTTGAGGAACGCTTGTGCCGATGCCGTCTCGACAGGGGTGTTAAGCGCGGACACGCACAGCGGCCGCCACAGCAGCCGCGTCATGCGCTCTCCTTGCGCGTACTGCTGCAGCAGCGAGGCGACCGTCGTGTCCGGGTCCAGGGTGTAACCCTGCCGCCGCATGCGCACCACGAACAGCGCCGCGGCCAGGCGCTCCGCGAGCGAAACCCCGCTCGCCGTGGCGAGGCCGGCGAGCAGGTGCAATGGCGCGGGCAACCCGGCCGCCTCCAGCGAGAAGCGCTCGTGTATCCGCCACTTGAGCGGCATGCGCAGCAGCAGCCGGTCGGGATCGGCGCCCACCAGGCGCATCAGGCGCAGGGTCTCGGCGTAGGCGCCGATCAGGATGTGCAGCCCGTTGTCGAGCGCGAGATCGCGGTGCTCGACCCGCCGCGCGCGGCCGCCCAGCGTCCTTGCCGCCTCGAAGACCGTCACCGGGACGCGGCGCTCCGCGAGCGTAACGGCTGCCGCCATGCCGGCGTAACCACCGCCGATGACGGCAACGTTCATGAGGAAAGCGTTGCGGCGGGGTTACGCGGCGGCGGCGGCAGGCCGTGCGGCGCGCTGGCTGCCCGCCCAGATCTCCTCGGGCACGCAGACCTGGCCTTCGAATATCCGGCGCGCCGTGCGCACCAGCGCCGCGCGGCGCAGTTCCTGCTTGCCGCCGGTGAAGTCGACGTCGAGGTCGATGATGATCATGCCCTGGGGGTGCTCGATCCTGATCATCCCCTGGGGCGCCGGCGGCAGGGGAGAAATCCGGGAGGCCACCGTTCCGGGCATGGCGCAGGCCGAGGCGATGCACACCGTCCCGGTCACCGGGTGCGCCTTGTGGCAGGTCTCGGGCACGAAGAAGCGCGAAGCGATGATGCCACCGTTGCGCGGCTTCGACAGCAGGGCCATTTTCGGCACTACCGACTTCGAGACGTCGCCCATGCCCATCAGCGCGCCGGCCTTGACGCGGATCGCCTCCATGCGCTTCACCAGTGCCCTGTCCGCGTCGAGCTCGACGGCGGTTTCGTGGCCGGACTTGCCGAACGCCTCGGCGCGCATCAGGACGACCGGCATCGCGACATCCACGCAGCTCGCTTCGATGCCGTCGATCACATCGAGTGGCTTGCCGGTGGGCAGCATTTTCCTGGTGACGGAGCCGATCGCGCTCTTGAAATTGAGCTTGATGGGCGCCGCCGTGCCGGGAACGCCGTCGATCGACGCAGTGCCGGAGTAGGTGACCTGCCCGCCGGGCGTCTGCACGATGGATTCGACCAGCGACTGGGTGTTGACGTTGAAGATGCGTACCGTCGTCTCGCCGCTCTTCGCCGGCACCAGCCCGGACTCGATCGCGAACGGCCCGACCGCCACCAGCATGTTGCCGCAGTTGGGCTTGGTGTCCACGATGTTCTCGTTGATCTGCACCTGCGCGAAGAGATAGTCGACGTCCGCCCCCGTATGCCTCGACTTGCTGATCATCGCGACCTTGCTGGTTACCGAGTGGGAGCCGCCGATGCCGTCTATCTGAATCTGGTGCGGCGATCCCATCACCGCGAGCAGCACCGCGTCGCGCGTGGGCACGTCGGCGGGCAGGTCGGACGCGTGGAAGAACGGGCCGCGCGACGTGCCGCCGCGCATGATCACGCATGGAATTTTTGTTTGCATGCCGATTTCTCCAGCGAAGCCCGTTGATTATACGACTAAGAGCGTGAGTGGTGAGCAGTCACCAATCACGATTCACGCAGTTAGTAAGCGTAGCGCCTGAGGCCGCCGTCCACCGGCAGCACCGCGCCGGTGATATAGCAGGCGATGGGCGATGCGAGGAACACGGCGAGGCTCGCGAGCTCCTCCGGCTCGCCGTAACGGCCGACCGGGATGTCCTCGGCGGACTGCTTCGCGCGGAACTCCGGCGGGTACTTGCGACGGATCTGCTCGCTCATGATGCGTCCGGGCGGAATGCAGTTCACCGTGATGCCGTAGCGGCCGACCTCGCGCGACAGCCCCTTCGACCAGGCGTGGATCGCGGCCTTGGCCGGGTGCGCGGCGATCATGCGCTCCGGCTCCGACTTGCCGCTGATGTTGATGACGCGCCCCCATTTCTTCTCGATCATGCCGGGCAGGGTGGCGTGGGTGAGCTGTCGTATGCGCGTGAAATTGAGCGTCATCGCCTCCTCCCATTGCGCTTCCGGCGCGTCGATCGGGAGCGGCGGCTTGCTGCCGCCGGCCGAGTTCACCAGGATGTCCACCCCGCCGAGCGCCTGCTTCGCCGTCCGGGCGAGCCTTTGCGGAGCGCCCGGGTCCATCATGTCGATTTCGACGATATCCGGCCTGGCGCCGCCCGCCGCGGCGATCTCCCCCGCCAGTTCCTCGAGCAACGGCTTGCGCCGCGCCGCAATGCAGACCGCGACCCCTTCCGCCGCCAGGCCTTTCGCGATCGCGCGGCCGATACCCATGCTCGCTCCGGTCACCAGCGCCGTCTTACCCTTCAGTTGCAGATCCATGGTCCGTGACCCTTACTCATCACCCATCACCCATCACGCTTCATCCCCTGATCCAGGTCCGCCACGCAATCCACAACTTCCGCACGGGCGTGAGGGAGACGCGGTGCGTCAGCACGCGGCAGCCGTCGCGCCGGATTTCCCCGAGCAGCGCCTGGTAGATCGCCGCCATGATGATACCGGCGCGCTGCGCCCTGCGGTCCGGCTCCGGCAGCTTGGCGAATGCCCCGCGGTAAACCGCCAGCGCGCGCTCGACCTGGAATGCCATCAGCTGGTGGAAATTGCCCGTCTCCCGCCCTTGCAGGATGTCCTCCACGCTCACTTCGAAGCGCTGGATTTCGTCCAGCGGCAGGTAGATGCGGCCGCGGCGCGCGTCCTCGCCCACGTCGCGGATGATATTGGTGAGCTGGAACGCCAATCCGAGGTCCGCCGCGTACTCGAGCGTGCGGCGGTCCTGGTAACCGAAGATTTCCGCCGACAGCAGTCCCACCACGCCCGCCACGCGGTGACAATACAGCTTGAGCGCATCGAAGGTGGGGTAGCGGCTGTTGTCCAGGTCCATCTCCATGCCCTGGATGATCTCGTTCAGCCGCGCTTCGGCGAGGTGAAAGCGGGGGGCGACGTCGCCCAGCGCGCGAGCCACCGGATGCTGCGGTGTTCCGTGATAGACCGCCGCCAGCTCGTTACGCCACCAGGCGAGCTTCATGCGCGCCACCGCCGCGTCCGAGCATTCGTCCACCACGTCGTCCACTTCGCGGCAAAACGCGTACAGCGCGGTGATGGCGCGCCGGCGGTCCTGCGGCAGGAACAGGAAGCTGTAGTAGAAGCTCGAGCCGCTTGCCGCGGCTTGCTGCTGGCAGTATTGGTGCGGATCCATGTTCAGAGAGCGCGCGCCAGAATCAGCGGCCAGTCACGCCATCGCAGAACGGGCCGTTGGCGAAAAACGTCGTAGCGCGCGGTCTCGATCTTCTCGAGTATGCGCAGCCCGCCCTGCACGGTGACGCGGATCTCGAGGCCGATGCGGCCGGGCAGCGCCGTGCCCAGGGAGGCGCCGGACTGCAGCAGCGCCCGCGCGCGCTCGACCTGGAACCTCATGAGCGCCACCCAGTTCCCGTCGCACCGCTGTTCCGCCACGTGCCGCTCCGTCACGCCATAGGTTGCCATCTCGTCCTGGGGGAGGTAGATGCGGTTCTTCGCGTAGTCGATCGGCACGTCCTGCCAGAAATTGATGAGCTGCAGGGCCGAGCAGATCGAATCCGACCACACCGGATTATCCCCGCTTGCGCGGTCGAAGAGATGCAGCAGCAGGCGCCCGATCGGATTCGCCGAGCGCCGGCAGTAATCGAGCACCTCGCCGTAATTCGCGTAACGGCCCTTCGTCACGTCCTGCGTGAAGGCGTCGAGCAGGTCGCGAAACAGGGCAAGCGGCAGCTGGTGCTCGCGCACGATGCCGTCGAGCTCCTCGAACAGCGGCAGGCGCGGGCCCTCGCCGCGCTCGATGCGGTCGAGTTCCGCCCGATACCGGTCCAGCGCGGCGATGCGCTGCGCAGCGGGATCGTTACCCTCGTCGGCGAAGTCGTCGGCCTCCCGTGCAAAGCGGTAGATTTGGGCTACCGGATGGCGAAATCGGGGGGGCAGAAGGAGGGATGCGACCGGGAAATTTTCGTAGTGGTTGACGCCCATTTGTTGCTATGCAATATCCCATTATTATCAAATGGCTGCGTCTCAACGTTAAGAAAGCTTGCAAGCTTTCAGCGCACACCTGATTATATTACAATCAGAACGTCGCGAAAGTGGCGGAATTGGTAGACGCACCAGATTTAGGTTCTGGCGCCGCAAGGCGTGGGGGTTCGAGTCCCTCCTTTCGCACCACGAGCGAATCGCGCGTGGTGCGAGCCGGGGTGCCGGCATTCGTTCCGTCCTTCCGGATGATGGTGTCATGGGCCGGGTCGCCCCGGCACGCAACTGTTGTTGTACGTGAATCCGGTCACTGGTATCGTTGGACATCCAGAATACGATGCAAGCCAATTTGGAAACATTGAGCGTACTCGAGCGGAGACTGAGCGTCGCGCTTCCCGCCGCCGACATCAACAGCGAGGTGGAAAACCGCCTCAAGCACTTGTCGCGTACCATGAAGATGCACGGTTTCCGCCCCGGCAAGGTGCCGTTAAAGGTGGTGGCGCAGCACTACGGACCACAGGTGCGGCAGGAAGTGGTCGGCGACGCGGTGCAGCGCAGCTTCGGCGAGGCGGTGCGCCAGCAGAACCTGAAGGTTGCGGGCTATCCGAAAATCGAGATGGGACCCGTGGTCGAGGACGCCGGGGAGCTCCATTACAGCGCCACCTTCGAGGTCTATCCCGAGGTGGTGGTGGGAGACATCTCGACCGCCACCGTCGAGCGCCCGTTGCTGGAAGTGGGCCCGGCGGAAGTGGACAAGACCATCGAGATCATGCGCAAGCAGCGTGTCCGCTTCGAGCTGGCGGAGCGCGCGGCGGAAAGCGGCGACCGCGTCACGGTCGATTTCCGGGGGACGCTGGACGGCGCCGAGTTCCAGGGGTCGAGCGGCAGGGACCAGCAGGTGGTGCTGGGCAGCGAGCGCCTGCTGCCGGATTTTGAAACCGGCGTGACCGGGTTGAAGGCGGGCGAATCGAAGTCGTTCGATGTTCATTTTCCCGATGACTACCACGGCCGGGAAGTGGCGGGTAAGACCGCTCGCTTCGACCTCACCGTCAAGCAGGTCGCCGCGCCGCGCCTGCCCGACGTCGACGCCGAGTTCGCCAAAGTGCTGGGTGTCGCGGACGGCGACCTCGCCAAGATGCGCGCCGAGATCCAGGCCAACCTCGAGCGCGAGGTCAAGGCCAAGCTCAAGGTCCGGCTGCGCGACCAGGTGATGCAGGCGTTGCTCGACGCGACCCGTGTCGAAGCCCCGAAATCGCTGGTGCAGTTGGAGATGGAACGGCTGCGGGCCAGCGCCCGGCAGGAGCTTGCGTCCCGCGGCGTGCAGGTCACGGACAACACGCCGTTGCCGGCGGACGTGTTCCAGGGGCAGGCCCTGCGCCGCGTCAATCTCGGGCTGATCCTCGGCGAGGTGGTGAAGGCGCACAATCTCCATCCCCGCCCCGAGCAGGTGCGCGCGCTGGTGGAAGAGCAGGCGCAGAGCTACGAGCGTCCCGAGGAGGTCGTGAAATGGTTCTACGCGGCGCCGGAGCGGTTGCAGGACAGCGAATCCGCGGCACTCGAGGACAACGTCGTGGCGTGGGCCCTCGGCGTTGCCAAGGTGACGGACCGGGTGATCGAATTCGACGAACTGATGGGGAAGCAATGATGATGAGTGAGAGCGAGCCGCGCGGCCTGGGCCTGATCCCGATGGTCATCGAGCAGAGCGGGCGGGGCGAGCGCGCGTACGACATCTACTCGCGCCTGCTGAAGGAGCGGGTGGTGTTCCTGGTCGGGCCGGTGACCGAGGTGACCGCCAACCTGATCGTGGCGCAGATGCTGTTCCTCGAGTCGGAGAACCCGGACAAGGAGATCTCCTTCTACATCAACTCGCCCGGCGGCTCGGTTTCGGCGGGGCTGGCGATCTACGACACCATGCAGTTCATCAAGCCGAGCGTGTCCACGCTGTGCGTCGGGCAGGCCGCGAGCATGGGCGCGCTCCTGCTCGCCGCCGGCGCCAAGGGCAGGCGCAACTGCCTGCCGAATTCGCGCGTGATGATCCACCAGCCGATGGGCGGCTTCCAGGGGCAGGCCTCGGATATCGAGATTCACGCGCGGGAAATCCTGTTCCTGAAGGGGAAACTGAACGAGATCTTCGCCAAGCACACCGGCCAGGACATCAAGAACATCGAGCGGGACACCGACCGTGACAATTTCCTCAGCGCCGAGCAGGCGCTGGCTTACGGGATCGTGGACAAGGTCCTGTCGAGCAGAACCGAGACGGTTAAATGATGTCGTAATCCTGGGGACGCCCATGTCTGACAAGGTCGGCGGAGAAAAACTGCTCTATTGCTCGTTCTGCGGCAAGAGCCAGCACGAGGTGCGCAAGCTCATCGCGGGGCCGTCGGTGTTCATCTGCGACGAGTGCATCGAGCTGTGCAACGACATCATCCGCGAGGAGACCCAGGGCGAGCACGGCTCCAAGGGCGCGAAATCCGACCTGCCGGTGCCGAAGGAGATCCGCGCGATCCTCGACCAGTACGTGATCGGGCAGGACCTCGCCAAGAAGATCCTGTCGGTGGCGGTCTACAACCACTACAAGCGGCTGAAGACGATCACCAAGAACGACGACGTGGAGCTCGCCAAGTCGAACATCCTGCTGATCGGGCCGACCGGCTCGGGCAAGACGCTGCTCGCGCAGACGCTCGCCCGGCTGCTGAACGTGCCTTTCGTCATGGCGGATGCGACCACGCTGACCGAGGCGGGCTACGTCGGCGAGGACGTCGAGAACATCATCCAGAAGCTGCTGCAGAAGTGCGACTACGACGTCGAGAAGGCGCAGCGCGGCATCGTCTACATCGACGAGATCGACAAGATTTCGCGGAAGTCCGACAACCCCTCGATCACGCGTGACGTCTCGGGCGAGGGGGTGCAGCAGGCGCTGCTGAAGCTGATCGAGGGCACCATTGCCTCGGTGCCGCCGCAGGGCGGGCGCAAGCACCCGAACCAGGAGTTCGTGCAGGTGGACACGACCAACATCCTGTTCGTCTGCGGCGGGGCGTTCGACGGGCTGGACCGGATCATCCGCGCGCGCTCCGAGAAGAGCGGCATCGGCTTCGGCGCCGAGGTGAGCTCGCGCGACAACCGCAAGGACAACACCCGGGTGCTGCGCGACGTGCAGCCCGAGGACCTCATCAAGTACGGGCTGATCCCCGAGTTCGTGGGCCGGCTGCCGGTGGTGGCGACCCTCGAGGAGCTCGACGAGACCGCCCTGATCCAGATCCTGACGCAGCCCAAGAACGCGTTGCTCAAGCAGTTCCAGAAGATGTTCGCCATGGAAGGCGTCGAGCTGGAAGTGCGCGAGGCGGCGTTGAAGGCGGTGTCGCGGCGCGCGCTCGAGCGGAAGACCGGGGCGCGGGGCCTGCGTTCCATCCTCGAGCACACGCTGTTGAACACCATGTTCGACCTGCCCTCGCTCGAGAAGGTGATCAAGGTGGTGGTGGACGAGAACACCATCACTTCCGATGCGCCGCCGCTGTTGATCTATTCCGATCAGCCCAAGGTCGCGGGGTCCGCGCACTAGCGTGGGAAGACCCTGCACGCGGTGCGGTGGACCGGCGGACGCGCCCGGCGCCGCCGCCGCCGCCGCGAAACCGGTTTGGAATCAGGGTGCTGTCGCTCGGCCCTTGAATTTTTTGCATTTTTCCCCCATCTTGACGTTATTCAACACAGCCTGGTGAGACCCGATGCCTGACGAGACCAATCCGATCCAAATGCCGTTGCTGCCGCTGCGCGACGTCGTGGTGTTCCCGCACATGGTGATACCGCTGTTCGTGGGGCGCCCGAAGTCGATCAAGGCGCTGGAAACCGCGATGGAGTCGGGCAAGAGCATCGTCCTCGTCGCCCAGAAGTCCGCGGCCAAGGACGACCCCGCCCCGGAGGACCTCTACCGGATCGGCAGCATCGCCAACATCCTGCAGATGCTGAAGCTCCCCGACGGCACCGTGAAGGTGCTGGTCGAGGGCAACCAGCGCGCGCGGCTGCACGACATCGTCGATCTCAAGACGCATTACGCCGTCACGGTCACGCCGGTCGCACCCGACGCCGCGGGCGATCACGAGACCGAGGCGATGCGGCGCACGATGATCCAGCAGTTCGACCAGTACGTGAAGCTGAACAAGAAGATCCCGCCCGAGATCCTGACCTCGCTCGCCGGGATCGACGAGGCCGGCCGGCTCGGCGACACCATTGCCGCGCACCTGCCGCTCAAGCTCGAGCAGAAGCAGGAAGTGCTCGAAATGTTCGGCGTCAAGGAGCGGCTCGAGCACCTGTTGAAGCTCGTCGAGGGCGAGCTCGAGATCCTGCAGGTCGAGAAGCGCATCCGCGGCCGCGTCAAGCGCCAGATGGAGAAGAGCCAGCGCGAGTACTACCTGAACGAGCAGGTAAAAGCGATCCAGAAAGAGCTCGGCGAGATGGACGAGGGCGCGGACATCGACGAGATCGAGAAGCGCATCAAGGCCGCGCACATGCCGAAGGATGCGCGCAAGAAGGCCGAGTCCGAGTTCAAGAAGCTCAAGCTCATGAGCCCGATGTCGGCGGAGGCGACCGTCGTGCGCAATTACATCGAGGCGCTGGTACAGCTCCCCTGGCGCAAGCGGAGCAAGATCAACAACGATCTCGGCGCCGCCGAGAAGGTGCTCAACGAGGACCACTACGGCCTGGACAAGGTCAAGGAGCGGATCGTCGAGTACCTCGCCGTCCAGCAGCGCGTGGACAAGCTCAAGGCCCCGATCCTGTGCCTGGTCGGCGCCCCCGGCGTGGGCAAGACCTCGCTCGGGCAGTCGATCGCGCGCGCGACCAACCGCAAGTTCATTCGCATGTCGCTCGGCGGCGTGCGGGACGAAGCGGAGATCCGCGGGCACCGGCGCACCTACATCGGCTCGATGCCGGGCAAGATCCTGCAGAACATGACCAAGGTCGGCGTGCGCAACCCGCTGTTCCTGCTCGATGAAGTGGACAAGATGGGGATGGACTTCCGGGGCGACCCGGCGAGCGCGCTGCTGGAAGTGCTCGACCCCGAGCAGAACCATACCTTCGTGGACCACTACGTCGAGGTCGAGTACGACCTGTCCGACGTGATGTTCGTGTGCACGGCGAATACGCTTAACATCCCGCCGGCGCTGCTCGACCGCATGGAGACGATTCGCCTCTCGGGCTATACCGAGGACGAGAAGGTCAATATCGCGTCGAAGCACCTGCTGCCCAAGCTCATGAAAAACCATGGATTGAAGCCGCAGGAGCTCGCCATATCCGAGAGCGCGATCCGCGACATCATCCGCTACTACACGCGGGAAGCCGGCGTGCGGGCGCTCGAGCGGGAACTCTCCAAGGTCTGCCGCAAGGTGGTGAAGACCCTGGTCAGCGCGGGAGAGGAGCGCAAGGTGGCGGTCAGCGCGCGCAACCTCGACAAGTACCTGAGCGTGCGGCGCTACACCTACGGCATGGCCGAAAAGAAGAACCAGGTCGGCCAGGTCTGCGGGCTCGCCTGGACCGAGGTGGGGGGCGAGCTCCTCACCATCGAATCGGCGATCATGCCCGGGAAAGGCAAGATGACGACGACCGGGAAGCTCGGCGAGGTGATGCAGGAATCGGTGCAAGCCGCGTTGTCGGTCGTGCGCAGCCGCTCCCGGCGTCTCGGCATCCCGGCGGACTTCTACCAGAAGAACGACATCCACATCCACCTGCCCGAAGGCGCGACGCCCAAGGATGGCCCGAGCGCGGGCATCGGCATCTGCACGGCGATGGTGTCGGCGCTCACCGGCATCCCGGTGCGCTCGGACGTGGCGATGACCGGCGAGATCACGTTGCGGGGCGAAGTGCTGCAGATCGGGGGCCTCAAGGAGAAGCTGCTTGCGGCGCACCGGGGCGGCATCAAGACCGTGCTGATACCCGAGGAGAACGTGAAGGACCTCGCGGAAATCCCGGATAACGTCAAGAACCGGCTCGACATTCAACCGGTGAAGTGGATCGACTCCGTGTTCGAGATGGCGCTCGAGCGCAAGCCGCAGCCGCTCACCGACGACGACGCCGCGCCGCCGCCGCCGGTGGCCGAGGCGCCGGTGCCGGCTGCTGTCAAGCACTAACGGGGTGACGACTGCCGGGTGACGGCTGACGAGTCACTCGGTTTCAGGCAAAAAGGGCGGCACTGCCGCCTTTTTTGTTTTTTCAGCGCCAGTTCAAACGCAAGCACAACGCATGCCGGGCCGCTTGAACGTCTTGCGCGCGTCAATCACTCAATCGCTCAAACACTTAATCTCCGCACTTCGCTTGACTTCTTGAGTTGGCGTCCGCTTGCGTTTCTTTTTCGTGTGACGTTCTTCACAACGGCGCGCGCGCGCGTGTGAAATATTTTTTGCATTTGCTTGACAGTGGCTTTTCACGCTTGCTATAAAGTGGCAAGCGCGTTTACCAATCCACAACGCGCATTCGCAGGCCAACCAACAGACAAGATATTCCGCCAGGCCCCTTGTTCTCCGGGTGAAGGGGCCGGACAGCGGAGGGGCTCGTATTCGTCACTGCCGGGAAAAGGGGACAACAATGAACAAAGCCGATCTGGTCGAAGTCGTCGCACGATCCGCGGGGATCACCAAGTCCGCATCGGAAAAAGCGGTTGATGGCGCGATCGACGCCATCAAGGGCGCATTGAAACGCGGGCAGTCGGTCACGCTGGTCGGGTTCGGCACGTTCCGGGTGGGCAGGCGGCAGGCGCGCGCGGGGCGCGATCCGCGCACGGGCGCGGAGATCCGCATCCAGGCCGCGAAAGTACCCAAGTTCAGCGCTGGTAAGGCATTGAAAGATGCAGTAAACTAGCCACCCGGCTGCGGTCCGACGGTATCCAATTTGGGGTGGGCGCGGGGATGCTCGCGGCCCGCCCCAAAATATTTCGGGGGTGCTTAGCTCAGCGGGTAGAGCGTCGCCCTTACAAGGCGAAGGTCGGGAGTTCGAGCCTCTCAGCACCCACCACAGATTGCTTGGAGCGGTAGTTCAGTTGGTTAGAATGCCGGCCTGTCACGCCGGAGGTCGCGGGTTCGAGTCCCGTCCGCTCCGCCACATTTTTTCCACATATGTTTGACTTCGTCTACGGCCACAAGAAGCTGATCCAGGCGGCTCTGTTCCTGATCTTCATCCCGTTCGCGTTCTTCTGGGTGGGGGACTACATCCGCGAAGGGGGGGCGGGGGCGGCAGTCGCCGAAGTGGGCCAGTACACGATCACGCAGGACGAGTTCGAACGGTCCCTGCGCGAGCGGCAGCAGACGATACAGCGCCTGGCGGAAGGCCGCGTGGACCCCGACACGCTCGACAACCCCGAGCTGCGCAGTGCCACTCTGGAGAACCTGATCCAGCGGCACCTGCTGTTCGACTGGGTCATCAAAAGGGGCATGACGGTAACCGACGAGCAGCTGAAGACCGTCATCGGCGAGCAACAATTGTTCCGCGACGAGGCCGGCAGGTTTTCCTACGCGCGCTACGAGCAGTTTCTGAAATCCGAGGGCATGACGGCCGCGATGTTCGAAGCGCGTATCCGGCAGGACCTGGTCATCCGCCAGCTCGCCGACGGCTACGCCGCCAGTGGCTTCGTGCCGCGCACCGTCGCCGAGCGTCTGGTGCGGCTATCCGAGCAGCAGCGCGAAGTGAGCTTTTCCGTCATCGCGCCCGACAAGTTCCTGGGCCAGGTGAAGCTCGAGGCCGATGCGGCCAGGAAGTACTACGACGCGAACCCGGGCGACTTCCGCGTGCCGGAGCAGGCGCGCGTCGAGTACCTTGCGCTTTCGATCGAAGCGCTGATGCAGCAGGTCCAGGTCGACGCGGAAATGGTGAAAAAGCAGTACGAGGGGAGTATCAATCGCTATGGGGTGGGGGAAACACGCCAGGCGGCCCATATCCTGCTGAGCGTTGACGCGGCGGCGGGCGCCGAGGCGAAGCAGAAGGCGCGGGCGGCGGCGGATGAAATCTACCAGCAGCTCGGGAAAAAGCCCGACAGTTTCGCCGATCTGGCCAGGACCCGGTCGCAGGATCCCGGCTCGGCGGGCCGCGGCGGGGACCTCGGGACGCTGCAACGGGGCTCGATGAAGGACGCGCCTGAATTCGAGAACGCGCTGTTCAAGCTCAAGCCCGGCGAGATCTCGCCCCCGGTGGAGACCCGGCACGGCTTCCACATCATACGGTTGACCGCGCTGCAGCCGGCCAAGGTGCGGGGCCTGGAGGAAGTCCGTGGCGAGATCGAGAAGGAGCTGCGCAAGCAGCTCGCGGCACGGCGCTATGCCGAGCTGGCGGAGAATTTCACCAACGTGGTCTACGAGCAGTCGGAAAGCCTGAAGCCGGCCGCGGACCTGCTCAAGGCCGCGCCCCGGACGAGCGGCTGGATCACGCGCGAGCAGGCCGACGCCCCGCTCAACAACGCGCGGCTCCTCGCCGCGATCTTCTCCGAGGACGCGGTCAGGAATCGCCGCAATACGGAGGCGATCGAGATCGCGCCGGGCACGCTCGTCGCGGCGCGCGTGGCCGAGCACAAGGCCGCGACCCTCCGCCCGTTTGACGACGTGCGCGCCGAGCTCGAAAAAGTGCTCGCCATGCGGGCGGCGGCGCGCCTGGCGGCGGAGGAGGGGCGGCGCCAGCTCGAGCAGATGAAACAGGACAAGGGCGCCGCGATCGCGTGGAGCAAGCTGCATCTCGTGGGCCGCGCCGCCAGTGAGGAGGTCCCGGAAGCGGTCGCGCGGCACGCCTTCCGCATTGACGTGTCGAAGCTGCCGGCCTACGGCGGGCTCGAGAGCCCGCGGGGCGCCTATTTCCTGCTGCGAATCACCCGCGTGCAGGACGCCGGAAGCGTGCCGGCCGAGAAGGTGAAGGCATACTCGGACCAGCTGCGGGCGGTGCTGGTGCAGGAGGAAATGGCGGCCTACGTCGCGAGCCTGAGGCAGCGGGTCGGAGTGAGTATCAACAAGGAGCGCGTGGAAAAGCAGGAAGAGAGCGCTCCGCCGCCGTCTCCCGGCGCCCCTGACCGGCCTGCTCCGCGCCGGCGCGGCGGACTGTGATCAGGCCTCGCCGCGCATGCCGCCGACGACGGTATTGAACCCGCAGTCGACGTAGGTGATCTCCCCGGTAATCCCGGCGGCGAGGTCGCTCATGAGGAACGCCGCGACGTTGCCCACGTCCTCGGTCGTCACGTTGCGCCGCAGCGGCGCGTTATCCCCGACGAATTTCAGGATCTTGCCAAAATCGCCGATACCGGCGGCGGCGAGGGTCTTGATCGGGCCGGCGGAAATGCCGTTGACCCGTATGCCCCGGGGACCGAGATTCTGCGCAAGGTAGCGCACGGCCGCTTCCAGGCTCGCTTTGGCCAGCCCCATCACGTTGTAATGCGGCACGGAGCGCACCGCGCCCAGATAGGTGAGCGTGAGCAGGGCGCCGTTCCGGCCTTCCATCATCGGCAGCGCGGCTTTGGCGAGGGCGGCGAAGCTGTATGCGCTCACGTCGTGGGCGGTCCGGAATCCCTCCCGCGTCAGCCCCTCGAGAAATTCCCCCTTGAGCGCTTCACGCGGCGCGAAGGCGATCGAGTGCACGATACCGTCCAGGCCGTTCCAGCGCCTGCCCAGCCCGGCGAACAGCGCCGCGATCTCCTCGTCGCTGGCGACATCGCAGGGCAGCACCGGAGCCTGCCCGAATTCCCCGGCCAGCTCCTCGACCCGGCTGCGCAGCTCGGCGCTCTGGTAGGTGAAGGCGAGCGCGGCGCCCTCCCGCGCGAGTGCCTTTGCAATGCCGAAGGCGATGGACCGGGTCGACAGCAGGCCCGTGACGAGGATTTTTCTGTCCTGAAGGAAGCCCATCGTTGTTCCCTGGTTCTTGGAGGTCCCCGAGGCAAACACGGGGTGCGGCGGAGCTATTCCTCGCATTATAAGGGGTCACGCCTTTGGTAATATCTGCCGATGCCTTCCCCCGTCCTCCGCGTCGTGCTGATTGCAGCCGCGCTCGCGGCCGGATGCAGTGGCGCGCCGTGGAACGATCCTTATCCGCACACGGAGGCCAGCAGGAACATCCTCTACACCTCGTTCTCCGAGCGTCCCAAGCACCTCGACCCGGTGCAGTCGTACAGCGAGAACGAGTACGTGCTGATCGCCAATATCTACCAGCCGCCGCTCCAGTACCACTACTTGAAACGGCCCTACGCGCTGGTCCCGTTCGCCGCCGCGGAAATGCCCCGGGCGCTGCTCTATGACGCGAAGGACCGGCGCCTGCCCGACAACGCCGACGCGAAGGAAGTCGCCTACAGCGACTACGTGATCCGCATCCGGCCCGGCATCCTCTACCAGCCGCACCCGGCGCTGGCGCAGGACGCCCGGGGCCGTTACGTCTACCACGATCTCAAGCCAGGCGACCTGGACGGCGTGCACGCCGTCGGGGATTTCAAGCAGGCCGGCACGCGCGAGCTCGCTGCCGCGGACTACGTGCACCAGATCAAGCGCCTCGCGCACCCGCGCCTGCATTCCCCGGTCATGCAGCTGATGGGCGAATACATCGTGGGGCTGAAGGCGCTGGCGCAGGAGCTCGCCGAAGCGGAAAAAGCGGCGGCCAGGGCCGGGCGCCGCGGCGGGTTGCTCGACCTCACGCGCTTCGAGCTTGCCGGCGCGCAGGTCGTCGACCGCTACACTTACCGCGTCCGCGTGCGCGGCAAGTACCCGCAGTTCGTCTACTGGCTGGCGATGCCGTTCTTCGCCCCGGTCCCGCCGGAATCCGACCGCTTCTACGCGCAGCCGGGAATGGAGGAGAGAAACATTTCACTCGACTGGTTTCCCGTCGGCACCGGTCCCTACATGCTGACCGTCAACGATCCCAACCGGCAGATGGTGCTTGAGCGCAATCCCCATTACAAAGGTGAGGTCTACCCCGCGGAGGGCGAGCCCGGCGACGCGGAAGCCGGGCTGCTCAAGGACGCGGGCCACCCGCTGCCGTTCATCGACAAGGTGATGTTCGCGCTCGAGAAGGAGCAGATCCCGTACTGGAACAAGTTCCTGCAGGGCTACTACGACGCCTCCGGCATCGCCTCCGACACCTTCGACCAGGCGGTGCAGTTCAGCGGGCAGGGCGACGTCACGCTGTCGGAAGACATGCAGGCGCGCGGCATCAGGCTGCAGACCTCGGTGGCGACCACGACGTTCTATCTCGGATTCAACATGCTCGACCCGGTGGTGGGCGGCACCGGCGAGCGCGCGCGGAAGCTGCGGCACGCGATTTCGATCGCGATCGACCAGGAGGAGATGATCTCGATCTTCCGCAACGGCCGCGGCATCGCGGCCCAGGGGCCGATCCCGCCCGGCATCTTCGGCTACCGCGAGGGGAAAGAGGGCATCAATCCCTACGTCTACGACTGGGCGGACAGCGCGCCGCGCCGCAAGCCCGTCGAGGCGGCGAAGAAGCTGCTCGCCGAAGCCGGCTATCCGAACGGACGCGATGCGAAGACCGGCGAGCCGCTGCTGGTGAACCTCGACACCACCGGCACCGGGCCCGATGCCAAGTCGCGGCTCGACTGGTACGCCAAGCAGTTCGAGAAGATCGGCGTGCAGCTCGCGGTCCGCGCCACCGACTGGAACCGCTTCCAGGACAAGCTGCGCAAGGGCAACGTGCAGCTCTATTTCCTGGGCTGGAACGCGGACTATCCCGATCCCGAGAATTTCCTGTTCCTGCTCCACGGCGCGCAAAGCAAGGTCAGGACCGCGGGCGAGAACGCCTCCAACTACGAGAACCCCGAGTTCGACCGCCTGTTCGAGCGCATGAAGAACATGGCGAACGGCCCCGAGCGCCAGGCGCTCATCGACCGCATGGTCGAGATCACCCGCCGCGACGCGCCGTGGGTGTGGAGCCTGTTCCCCATGGACTACACGCTGCACCACGCCTGGGTGAAGAACCGCAAGCCGAATACGATGGCCAACAACGGGCTCAAGTATCAGCGCATCGATCCCGCGCTGCGGACCAGGATGCGGCGCGAGTGGAACCAGCCGGTGCTGTGGCCGGTGGCACTGGGCGGCGCGCTGATCGTGCTGTCGCTGGTGCCGGCCGTCGTCACCTTCCGGCGCCGCGAGCGCCAGACGGCCAGGGTCTCATGATCGCCTACATCATCCGCCGCCTGCTCTACGCCATCCCGATCCTGATCGGGGTCAACGTCATCACCTTCACGCTGTTCTTCGTCGTCAACTCGCCGGACGACATGGCGCGCGTGCACCTGGGGGTGAAGCGCGTGACGCCGGAGGCGATCCGGAAATGGAAGGAAGAGCGGGGCTACGACAAGGCGCTGCTCTACAACGGGGCGGCCGCCGGCGCGCAGGCGTTCACCGACACCATCTTCTACGAGAAGTCGGTGAAGCTGTTCGCCTTCGAGTTCGGCCGTTCCGACCAGGGGCGCGACATCGGCTACGACATCGGCAACCGCATGTGGGCGAGCCTCGCGATCGCGCTGCCGGTGTTCCTGCTGGGCCTCGCGGCCTACCTCACGTTCGCGCTGCTGATGGCGTTCTTCCGCGCGACCTACGTGGACTTCTGGGGCGTGGTGGCCTGCGTGATGATGATGTCCATCTCGGGGCTGTTCTACATCATCGGCGGCCAGTACCTCGTCGGCAAGCTCCTCAACCTGGTGCCGATCTCGGGCTACGACGGCGGCGCGAACGCGCTCAAGTTCCTGGTGCTGCCGGTCATCATCGGCGTGGTGAGCGGGATCGGGGCGAGCACGCGCTGGTACCGCACCATCTTCCTCGAGGAAATCAGCAAGGATTACGTGCGCACCGCGCGCGCCAAGGGGCTTTCCGAGCTGCGCGTGCTGTTCCGCCACGTGCTCGCCAACGCGATGATTCCGATCCTCACCGGCGTGGTGGTGGTGATCCCGCTGCTGTTCATGGGCAGCCTCGTCACGGAAGCTTTCTTCGGCATTCCGGGGCTGGGCAGCTACACCATAGACGCCATCAACTCCCAGGACTTCGCCGTGGTGCGCGCGATGGTCTTCCTCGGCTCGGTGCTCTACATCGTCGGGCTCATTGTTACGGACATCTCATACACCTGGGTCGATCCCCGCGTGAGATTCGAATAATGCCTTTCAAGATCGTCATCCTCTGGACCGACGCGCTGATCTACCTGCTGGTGGTGGTGGTGCTGCTGCTCGCGTGGCACGTGCGCCGGCACGAGCACCTGGCGGCGCCCTGGCGCAAGGTGGCGCGAAGCCCGGGCGGCCTGGCGGCGGCGGCGCTGCTCGCGCTCTTCGTCGTCATCGGGCTCGCCGACTCGGTCCACTACCGGCCCTCCGTCGCGGTCAAGGACGGCAAGACCGTCTACGCGGTGGAAGTGCTCTCGTTGCTCGACGCCATCGCCGCGCCGCTCAGGGCGCGCAAGGAGAAGACGTACTCCGCGCCGCTTGCCACCCGGCTGTTCGCCAAGGAAACGATAGAGCTGCCGGGCGGCGGGCAGGCGCGCGATTACCCCCGGCTCAAGCATGGCGGAGCGCACCTGGAGCAGCCGGAGGAGCAGTGGGCATCCGACATTGCGCGCCGCGCGCTGTGGGGTGCGGCGGCCGGCGTTGTGCTGTGGCTCGTCCTGGCGATCCTGCTGTGCGCGCTGCTCGCGCGGCGGGCAGGGGCCGACGTGGACGAAATCTGGAGGGCGATCTGGCGCGGAGAGACTGAAGTGCCGTGGCGCGCGGTGCTCGTCACGCTGGCCGTGGTGCTGGTGGCCGGCATGCCGCTGCTGGCGCTTGCCGCGAAATACCACGTGTTCGGCACCGACAAGGTGGGGCAGGACGTGTTCTATCAATCGCTGAAGAGCATCCGCACCGGGCTCGTGATCGGGACCCTCACCACGCTGGTGATGCTGCCGTTTGCGCTCCTGCTGGGCGTCATGGCGGGCTATTTCAAGGGCTGGGTGGACGATGCGATCCAGTACCTCTACACCACGCTCTCCTCGATCCCGGGCGTGCTGCTGATTGCCGCCGCGGTGCTGATGATGCAGGTGTACATCGAGACGCATCCCGAGCTGTTCGACACCGTGACGGCGCGCGCCGACCTGAGGCTGCTGTTCCTGTGCGTGATCCTCGGCATCACCAGCTGGACCGGGCTCGCCCGGCTGCTGCGCGGGGAAGCGCTGAAGCTGCGCGAGATGGAATACATCCAGGCGGCGCACGCGTTCGGCGTGTCGCACTGGCGCATCCTCACCCGGCACATCCTGCCCAACGTCATGCACATCGTCCTGATCGCGGTGGTGATGGATTTCTCGGGGCTGGTGCTGGCCGAGGCCGTGCTGTCCTACGTCGGCGTCGGCGTGGATCCCTCGACGATCAGCTTCGGCACCATGATCAACAGCGCGCGCCTGGAGATGGCGCGCGACCCCATGGTGTGGTGGTCGCTCGCGGCGGCGTTCTGCTTCATGCTGCTGATGGTGCTCTCCGCGAATCTGTTCGCGGACGCGGTCCGGGACGCGTTCGATCCTCGCATTCGCACGGCGCGTCCGTTCCGCCTTGCCGCTCAAAAAGCGTGATCGAATGAGCCCGGAGCGGCCGCTGCTCAGCGTCAGGGATCTCAGGACCTGGCTGGATGCCGGAGACGCCATCGTCCGCGCGGTGGACCGCGTGTCCTTCGACGTCCGGCGCGGGGAGACCTTCGCGCTGGTGGGCGAGTCGGGATGCGGCAAGTCCATGACCGCGCTCTCGATCATGCGGCTGCTGCCGGATGCGGGCGGCATCGTCGGCGGCAGCGTGGAGCTCGACGGGCAGGACCTGCTGCAGATGCCCGAGTCGGGAATGCGCGACGTGCGGGGGCGGCGCATCGGCATGATCTTCCAGGAGCCGGCGCTCTCGTTGAACCCCGTGATGACCGCCGGCGAGCAGGTCGCGGAGGCATTGCGGCGCCATACCCCCCTCGAGGGCGGTGCGCTGGCAGCGCGCGTGCGCGAGCTTCTCGAGGCCGTGCGCATCCCCGACGCCGCGCGCCGCAAGGACGAGTACCCGTTCCAGCTCTCCGGCGGCATGAAGCAGCGCGTCATGATCGCGATGGCGCTCGCCTGCGATCCGGAGCTCCTCGTCGCCGACGAGCCGACCACCGCGCTCGACGTCACGATCCAGGCGCAGGTGCTGGACGTCCTGCGCGAGCTGCAGAAGACCCGCCGCATGTCGCTGATGCTGATCACGCACGACCTCGGGGTGGTGTCCGGGATGGCGCACCGCGTCGCGGTGATGTACGCCGGCGAGATCGTGGAGACGGCATCGCGCGACGCCTTCTTTGCGCGGCCCGCCCATCCCTATTCGAGAAAGCTCTTCGACTCGCTGCCTTCCGGGAGCAAGCGCGACGGCGCGCTCGCGGTGATCCGCGGCAGCGTGCCGGCCCTGACGCGCGAGTTCACCGGCTGCCGCTTCGCCGACCGTTGCGATTCGGCGTGGGAGCTCTGCCGCAAGTCCGTGCCGGGCCTCTACGATGCCGGCAACGGGCAAATTGCCCGTTGTCATCTCTACGCGCCCGGCGCCGACAAGTCGGAAAAATGGGGTCAGAGTCGAATTTCTGAGAGAGACTCCTCCATGCAGAGTCAGAAAATCGACTCTGACCCCATTTTTCCTGACCCCATTTTTCCCATTACGAGCAACGAGTCACTCCTTCTGGTGAAGGACCTGAAGGTCCACTTTCCCGTCCATGGCGGGTTGCTCAAGAGAGTCGTCGCGCGCGTCCGCGCCGTGGACGGCGTCTCGCTCGAGATCGAGGCCGGCCGCACCCTCGGGCTGGTCGGCGAGTCGGGCTGCGGCAAGACCACCGTCGGCAAAGGGATCCTGCGGCTCGTCGAGCCCACCGGCGGCCAGGTCGTGTTCAATGGCTCGGACCTCGCGCACCTGTCGCGCGCCGCGCTCCGCCCGATGCGCAAGCACTTCCAGATCATCTTCCAGGACCCGTATGCCTCGCTCAACCCGCGCATGCGGGTGCTGGAGACGCTCGAGGAAGGCATGGCGGCGTTGGGCCTGGGGGAGGGGCGCGAGGCGCGCCAGGCGCGCGTGGACGCGCTGCTCGCCGAGGTGGGCCTCGACCCCGAGGTCAAGTTCCGCTACCCGCACGAGTTTTCCGGCGGGCAGCGCCAGCGCATCGCGATCGCGCGCGCGCTTTCCGTCGAGCCGCGGCTCATCATTTGCGACGAGCCGACCAGCGCGCTCGATGTCTCAGTGCAGGCCCAGATTCTGAATTTGCTGAAGGCACTGCAGCGGAAGAAGGGGCTCGCCTACCTGTTCATCAGCCACAACATCTCGGTGATCGAATTCCTCGCCCACGAAGTCGCGGTGATGTACCTCGGACGCATCGTCGAACACGGCCACGTGGACGAGGTGCTCCGCGCCCCGAGGCATCCTTACACGCGGGCGCTGCTATCGGCCGTGCCCGTGCTCGATCGAACCACGAAGCGGGAGGTGATCCGGTTGCAGGGCGAGCTGCCCTCGCCGGTGAGCCCGCCGGCGGGTTGCCACTTCCACCCGCGCTGCCCGGACGCCTTCGAGCGCTGCGGGCAGGCCTACCCGGACAGCGCGCGCTTCACCGCGTCGCACACGGCGGCGTGCCACTTGTACCCAATGGTGTGACGGGCTGCGCGTCTACAGCGTGACGTTGACGCGCTTGGGGGGCTGTTTCTTGGGCGCCGCCTTCTTGGAGACGGGGACTTTCTTGGCGGGCGCCCGGCACTTCACGACTTTCCGGACGCCATTCTTGACCTGCACGCAGCGGCCCTTCGGCCGGTAGCGCGTCAGCGTTACCTTGGGCGCGGGCAGGTCGGGCAGGTTCGGTTCGGCGGTGCCGCGCAGCGGCACCATAAGGGTCTGCCCGGGGACGATTCTCTTCTTGCCGTTGATGCCGTTGACCGCTTTCAGCTCGGCGAGGGTCATGCCGTTCCTCGCGGCGATCTGCTCCGGCTTGTCGCTGCGCTTCACGGTATAGGCCTGCCAGGACACCAGGGGCTGGTCGTGGGCCTGGAGGTTGCGCTGGAACACTTCGACCTTGTCCACCGGCAGCACGATCGTCTCGGAGCCGTCGGACTTGATCACCGGCTTGTTGTGCGCCGGATTGAGGAAGCGGAATTCCTCCAGCGATATTTCGGCGAAGCTCGCGGCGAGCTTCACGTCGATGTGTCCGTGGGTGGAGACGGTGGCGAAATAGGGCCGGTTCGGGACGTCCGCGAGCTGGATGCCGTACTGCTCCGGGTTGGCGATGATGTTCTTCACCGCCTGCAGCTTGGGCAGGTAATTGCGCGTCTCCGCCGGCATCGCCAGGCTCTCGTAGTCGGCGGGCAGCCCTTTCGCCTGGTTCCTCGCGATCGCCCGGCTGACCGCGCCTTCGCCCCAGTTGTACGCGGCGAGCGCGAGGTTCCAGTCGCCGAACAGGGCGTAGAGCTTCTCGAGGTAATCCAGCGCGGCGCCGGTCGCGGCCAGCACGTCGCGCCGCCCGTCGTACCAGAAGTTCTGACGCAGCCCGTAGAGCTTCCCGGTCGAGGGAATGAACTGCCACATGCCCGAGGCGTGGGCGCGCGAATAGGCCTGCGGGTTATAGGCGCTCTCGATCATCGGCAGCAGCGCGATCTCGGCCGGCATCTTGCGCCGGTCGACTTCCTCCATCACGTGGTACAGGAAGCGGCCGCCGCGCTCGGCCATGCGCGCGACGTAATCCGGGCGGCTGGAGTAATACTGTTCCCACTGCTGCACCAGCGGGCCGTTCAGGTTGGGCAGCCGGAACCCGGCACGGATGCGCTCCCAGACATCGGCCGGCGGGGGCGGCGGCTCGGGCGCCTTCGCTTGCGCGGGCGCTGGCGGAGTGGGCGGCGGCTCGGGCGCGGCTACGGGAGCAGGCAGCGTGACGGCCTCGGCCTGGGCCAGGGGGTCCGGTTCGCCCGTCGGAATCTGCGCGCAGCCGGTTGCCACGAGGGCAGCGGCAAGGCCGGTCGTCCAACTTCTTAACGTCATTCGGTTCCTTCCCTCACCACACGCCTTTTACCGCAGAGCGTGATGGTAGCCAAGAGGCACAGTTCCGTCAAGAGGAAAATTGTTAAAAATCATCGTATTCTAACGGAAACCGAAAGTGGTTTATCAAAATCCGTTCTTCCATTCCCGTATCGCCCCCAGCACGCTCACGGGGTCGCTCAATGCCTTGCCCGCGAACCGGCTGGCCGAGGCGACCACGGCGGGCTCGCGCACGCGCACGAACGGATTGGTCGCCTTCTCCTGCCCGATGGTGGACGGCAGGGTGGGCAGGTCCCGGTCGCGCAATCGCTTCGCCGTGGCCTCGAGCTCGCGCAGCGCCGCGTTGCCGGGGTCGGCGGCCCTGGCGAAGCGGATGTTGGAGAGCGTGTATTCGTGCCCGCAATAGACCCGCGTGTCGTCCGGCAGCTGCATGAGCCGCGACAGCGAATCGTGCATCTGTCTCGGCGTGCCCTCGAACAGCCGCCCGCAGCCCGCCGCGAACAAGGTGTCGCCGCAGAACAGCATGCCGCCGCCGTGGAACGCGATGTGCGTGCGCGTGTGGCCGGGTATCTCGAACACCTCGAATTCGATGCCGAAATGCGGCAGCGTGCAGCGGCTTCCGTCCTTCAGCCTGTGCGTGACCTCGCGGATGCGGTCGTCGTGCGGGCCGAACACCGGCACCTTCCAGCGCGCGAGCAGCCCGCCGTTGCCGCCGACGTGATCGGCATGGTGATGCGTATTGAGGATGGCGACCAGCTCGAGCTTCTCCCGCTGCAGGTAGTCGAGCACCGGGCGCGCGTCGCCCGGGTCCACCACCGCGGCGCAGCGCGCGTCGCGAAGGGTCCAGACGTAGTTATCCGCGAACGCGCGGAGCGGGATGATTTCGTATGCGCTCATATCGAGTTGTGCAATGCCGACGCCGATTATAAACTCGGAGCATGATCGGCAACGACAAGGCGCGCGATGCTTCCAAATGGCTCGCCACGCCGCTCGGGCAATACCTCCTCGCGCGGGAACAGGAGTACTTCGACAAGACCGTGGCCGACATATTCGGCTATAACGCCGTGCAGCTCGGGCTGCCGGGGATCGACCTGCTGCGCGCGAGCCGCATCACGTTCCGGCTGACGGCGGATGTTTCGGCGCCGGCGGGGCTCAAGACCGATTTCCGGGACCTGCCGATCGCCAGCAACAGCATCGATCTCGTCGTGCTTCCGCACGTGCTCGATTTCAGCCAGAACCCGCACCAGGTGCTGCGCGAGGTCGCGCGGGTGCTCCTGCCCGAAGCCCAGGTGGTGATCTCCTGTTTCAATCCCTGGAGCCTGTGGGGCGTCCGGCGCGCCTTCGGCCGCAAGTCGCGCTATCCCTGGAACGGCCGCTTCATCAATCTCCCGCGGCTGAAGGACTGGCTGACGCTGCTGGGGCTGGAGATCACGGGCGGGCAGATGTGCTGCTATTCGCCGCCGTGCGTCACCGAGCGGTGGCTGGCCCGCTTCGCGTTCATGGACGCGGCGGGCGACCGGTGGTGGCCGATCGCGGGCGGGGTCTATTTCCTGCAGGCGGTGAAGCGCGTGCGGGGCATGCGGCTCATCATGCCGAAGTGGACCGACCGCCTGGCGCCGGAGAAGGCGCTCGCCCCGGCTCCGAAGAAGGTGAGGCAGCCGGAAGAGGCGGTCACGGCGCGCGAAGTCATTCGGACCCAATGAAGAAAGAAGTGATCGAGATCTACACCGACGGCGCCTGCAAGGGCAATCCCGGCGTCGGCGGGTGGGGCGCGCTGCTGCGGCACGATGGCAAGACCCGCGAGCTCCATGGCGGAGAGTCCCAGACCACCAACAACCGGATGGAGCTCACCGCGGTCATACGCGCGCTCGAGGCGCTCAAGCCCGGCAGCCGCGCGCGGTTGCATACCGACTCGCAGTATGTGCAGCTGGGCATCCGCTCCTGGATCCACACCTGGAAGAAAAACGGCTGGCGCACGGCGGACCGGAAGCCGGTCAAGAACGAGGACCTGTGGCGCCGCCTCGACGAGCTGGCGCGCGAGCACGAAATCGAGTGGCTCTGGGTCCGCGGCCATGTCGGGAACCCGGGAAACGAGAAAGCGGACGAGCTGGCCAACCGCGGGGTTGCGGAAGTGATGAAGTGAGCTGCGCGCCATGAGACAGATCGTTCTCGATACGGAGACCACTGGCCTCGAGCCGGAGCTGGGCCACCGCATCATCGAGATCGCGGGGGTCGAGCTCGTCAACCGGCGCTTCACCGGCAACGATTTCCACCGCTACCTCAATCCCGGGCGCGAGAGCGAGGCCGGGGCGCTCGAGGTCCACGGTTTGACCACTGAATTCCTGAGCGACAAGCCGAAGTTCGGCGACGTCGCCGCGGAGTTGCTCGATTACATCAGCGGCGCCGAGCTCGTCATCCACAATTCGGCTTTCGACACCGCCTTCCTCAACCGGGAGCTCGACCTCGCGGACCAGAAGCCGGTCACCGAGTACTGCGGGGCCATCGTGGACACGCTGCGCATGGCGCGCGACCTGCATCCCGGGAAGCGCAACGGCCTCGATGCGCTGTGCGAGCGCTACCAGATCGACAATTCCGCCCGCACCCTGCACGGCGCGCTGCTCGACGCCCGGCTGCTCGCCGAGGTCTACCTCGCCATGACGCGCGGCCAGGAAAGCCTGGTGATGGACGTCGAGACGCCGGCCGCGGCGGCCGCGCCAACCGACGTCGT
>MERD01000030.1:11703-11785 GCA_001771935.1 Betaproteobacteria bacterium RIFCSPLOWO2_02_FULL_67_26 | reverse complement strand
AGCAACCGCTGCTCGTACGCGACGTGCTGGATTCGGCGGTCAAGACCTACGAGATCATGGGCGGGCTCGCGCTGGAGAACGG
>MERD01000030.1:7526-11581 GCA_001771935.1 Betaproteobacteria bacterium RIFCSPLOWO2_02_FULL_67_26 | reverse complement strand
ACGGGCACGCGCTCGCGACCTTCCGCCGGAAGCCCAATACCGGCCCGCGCAAGTCGTGGGCGGCGGGCGACGCGGCGAGCCGCGGTGTGCGCCTGGCGCTGATGGCGGTCAAGGGCGAGATCGGCTGCCCGTCGGCGCTCACCGCGAAGACCTGGGGCTTCTATCACGTGCTGTTCAAGGACAAGGCGTTCCGGTTCCAGCGCCCGTTCGGCACCTACGTGATGGAAAACGTGCTGTTCAAGATTCCCTATCCCACGGCGTTCCACGGGCAGAGTGGGGTGGAGGCGGCGATCAAGCTGCACCCGCTGGTGAAGGACCGGCTGGACGACATCAAGCGCGTCGAGGCGCGGTGCCACAACTCGACCATGGTGATCCTCGACAAGACCGGGCCGCTGCACAATCCCGCGGACCGCGACCATTGCATGCAGTACATGATGGCCGTGGGCATGATCTTCGGCACCATGACGGCGGAGCACTACGAGGACCCCATCGCGGCCGATCCGCGCATCGACAAGCTGCGCGCGAAGATGCATCTGGCCGAGTCGAAGCAGTACGAACGCGAGTACCACGACCCCGCCAGGCGCACCAACGCCAATTCGATCCAGGTCTTCTTCAAGGACGGGACCAGGACCCCGCTCTCCGAGGTGCTGTATCCGCTCGGCCACCGCCGCCGCCGCAAGGAAGGCATCCCGGCGCTGATGAAGAAGTTCGAGACCAACGTCGCCCGCGTGTTCGCCCACAAGCAGCGCGACGCGATCCTCGCGGCCTGCCTCGACCCGAAGCGGCTGGAGGCGATGCCGGTGAACGAGTTCATGGATTTGATGGAGAGAGCATGAAACATACGGAACAGCGCAAACGGCTGCGCGCGGTATTCGCCGGGACGAAGTGCCTGTCGCCGGCGAGCGTGTACGACGGCCTGTCGGCGCGCGTCGCCGAGTCGGTCGGCTACGAGCTCGGCATGCTGGCGGGATCGGTGGCGTCGAGCACGACGCTCGCGGCGCCCGATCTGATCGTGCTGACGCTGACCGAGTTCGCCGACCAGGTCCGGCGCATCATGCGCGCAGCCGACCTCTCGCTGATCGTGGACGCCGACCATGGCTACGGCAACGCGCTGAACGTGATGCGCACGGTCGAGGAGCTGGAGCACGCGGGCGTGTCGGGCATGAGCATCGAGGACACGGCGCTGCCGACGCGCTTCGGCCAGCCCGAAGGCGCGGACGAGCTCATTTCGCTCGACGAGATGGTGGGCAAGCTCAAGGCCGCGGTCGCTGCGCGTCGCGACGCCTCGACCGTCATACTCGGGCGCACGGCCGCGCTGAAGGTGGAGGGCACGGACGGCGCCGTGAAGCGGGCCAGGGCGTTCGCGGCGTGCGGCGTGGATGCGATCTTCGTGGTCGGCGTCGAGTCGGTGGACCAGGTGAAGGCGGTCCATGAGGCGGCGAAGCTGCCGGTGATGGTCGGCTCGGCCCCCGCTTCGATCAAGCGCGAGGACTTCGCCGCCGCCGGGGCGCGCGTCCTGCTGCAAGGCCACCAGCCGCTGCCGGCCGCGATCAAGGCGTTGAAGGAGGTCTACACCCACCTCTACAACGGCGGCGCGCCCGCCGACCTCAAGGACAGGATCGCCCCGGCGGGGGAGATGGACAAGCTCGTCAATGCCGCGGCCTACAAGAACTGGCAGCGCGACTACCTGGGAATCAAAGGCAAAGGCTAAGTCGAAAGTCTCGCCTTCCGCCTGGCATCATGAAATCGCCGCTTGAAGTCCTGAAGCTGTACCCGGAGCACGACTACACGCTGGCCGGAGCGTTCAAGAGCCGGGCGAGCCGCGATCCGCAGCGGCCGTTGCTGTTGTTTGGCGGCAAGACGTGGAGCTGGGCGGAATTCGGCGCAGCGGCGGACAAGACCGCGTGCCTGCTCGTAGCGCGTGGCATCCGCAAGGGCGACCGCGTCGCGGTGATGGCGCGCAACCACGAGGGCCACGTGCTGGTGTTGTTCGCGCTGGCCCGCATCGGCGCCATCATGGTGCCCCTGAACCCCGAGTTCGGCGTCGAAGAAGCGCGCTACGTCATGCACCATGCCGGGGTGTGCGGCGTCATCGCTTCGAGCGACACGCTCGACACCGCGCGCGCGGCGTGCCAGGGGCTTGCAGCCGCGCCATGGTTCATCCTGCTCGACGCCGGCCGTCACGACGTGCCGCTGCTGAAGGATCTCATCCGGCGCGCGCCGGACTGCGCGCTGCCGGAGGATGTCACCGGGGACGCGACCTGCCTCATCGTCTACACGTCGGGCACGACGGGCTTCCCCAAGGGCGCGATGCACAGCCAGAGGAGCTTCGTGACCGGGGGAGAGGCGTTCGTGCAACGCGTCCACCTTCAGGACGAGGACCGCGTGATGATCGTGCTGCCGCTGTTCCACATCAACGCGATGTTCTATTCGGTGGCGGGAACGCTCGCGGCGGGCTGCTCCATGGTGGTCGTGCCGAGATTCTCGGCATCCACGTTCTGGGACACGGCGGTCGAGACGGGCGCGACCGAGGTCAACATCATCGAGGCGATCGGCACCATACTGAAGAACCGCCCGCGCGGCGAGTTCCGGCCGCAGCACAGGTTGCGGAAACTCTACGGCGCGCGCCAGAATTTCATCGAGAGTTTCCGCAACGAGTTCGGCATCCCGCACCTGGTCAGCGGCTTTGGCATGACCGAGATCCCGGGCGTGACCTGCACGCCGTTCGAAGGGCAGTACAAGCCCGGAAGCATGGGGCCGGTCGGGCGCCATCCCGATCCCGCGCGCGCATGGGCGCAATGCCGCGTGGTGGACGACGAGGGCCGCGATCTCGGCGCGAACGAAGTGGGCGAGTTTGCCGTGAAGACGCCGATCGTCATGCAGGGCTACTACCGCGACCCGGAGCAGACGCGCGCCGCGTTCCGGGACGGCTGGTTCCTGACGGGCGACCTGGTGCGGCGCGACGAGGACGGGTGGTTCTTCTTCGTTGCGCGCAAGAAGGACATCATCCGCCGCCGTGGAGAAAATATTTCAGGGGCCGAGCTCGATCGCGTGATCGGCGGTCATCCCGCGGTGCACGAGGCCGCGGCGATCGCGGTGCCGAGCGAGCTGGGAGAGGACGAGATCCTCGCGGCGGTGAGCTTGAAGCCGGGTGAGCGTTGCTCCGCCGCGGACATCGCCGATTGGTGCCGGCAGCATCTCGCGCCGCAGAAGGTGCCGCGCTTCGTCGTGTTCGTGGACGAGTTGCCGCACACGCCCACGCACAAGGTGCAGAAGGCGGCGCTGCGCGCCGATCCGGCGCTCAAGGCGCGCGCGGTTGATCTACAATCGGTGACCCGTGACCCGTGACCGGTGAACGGTAAACCCTGGGAGGAAGCCACATGTTTCCGAGGAAAAGCACCGAACTCATCGCGCCGCACGGACTTTCTGTTTCCCTGGCGCTCCTGGCGGCCCTGGCGGTTCCGTACTGCGCTTCCACGAACGCTGTCGCGCAAGCGTTCCCGGCCAAGCCGATCCGTCTCGTGATTCCCTACCCGCCGGGCGGCGGCATGGACACGATCGGGCGGCCGTTCGCGCAGCGCCTCTCTGAAAACGTCGGCCAGCAGGTCGTGGTCGACAACCGTGGCGGCGCAAACGGGACGATCGGCATGGAGATCGTCGCGCGCGCGAATCCCGATGGCCATACCATTGGCTTCGCGCTGAGCGCCCAGCTCGCCATCAATCCGGGCCTCTACCGGAAACTGCCGTACGATCCGGTGAAGGATTACGCGCCGATCACGCTGTTCGCCGAGGGTGTTTACATGCTGGTGGTGCATCCCGCGGTGCCGGCGAAATCGGTGAAGGCGCTGATCGCGCTGGCGCGCGCGAAGCCCGACGGGATTTCCATGGCGTCGTCGGGCAACGGCAGCGGCGGCCATCTCGCGGCCGCGCTGCTGACGAGCATGACGGGCACGCGGATGCTGCACGTGCCGTACAAGGGGGGCGGCCCGGCGCTGGTGGCCGTGCTCACCGGCGAGACGCAGGCGCTGTTCGCGACCTATGCGGCGTCGAAAGGA
>MERD01000030.1:0-7456 GCA_001771935.1 Betaproteobacteria bacterium RIFCSPLOWO2_02_FULL_67_26 | reverse complement strand
GTCCCGGGTTACGACTCGGGCGTGTGGTACGCGTACGTCGCGCCGGCGGGGACCCCGCGCGCGATCATCGCGCGGCTCAACCGGGAGATCGTCCGCGCGCTGAACCACCCTGAATACCGGAAGATGCTGAGCGCGAGCGCGATCGAGGCCATCGGCAGCCCCCCCGAGCGGCTCGGCGTTTACATCAAGAGCGAGCTGACGAAATGGGCGAAAGTGGTGAAGGACGCGGGCGTGCGCGTGGACTGACGCGCGCGCGGGCGAAACCGCCGCGGCGGGCGCGCTTGTAACAAACCTGCAATCTCCCGCCGGTATGTTGCGGTAATGTTCGGGAGACGATGATGTTCCGACTGATCTCAGTGGCGAGCCTGGCCGTAGGGCTAATCGCGGCGTCCGCGCCGGCCGCATGGGCCCAGGGCAAGGCGGCGAACAGTCCGGGGGATTATCCCGGCAAGCCGGTGCGCATGATCGTGCCGCTAGCGCCCGGCGGCGGCAGCGATATCGTTGCGCGCATCGTGTCCCAGGCGCTGACGCAGCAATGGGGACAGTCGGTGGTGATCGACAACCGGCCCGGTGCCGGCAGCACGATCGGCACCGCGATCGCGGCGCGCGCCACCGCCGACGGCTACACGCTGCTTGCGACGAGCTCCTCGTTCGTGATCGGCGCCGCGCTGTACCCCAATCTGTGGTACGACGTGGTCAAGGACTTCGACGAGATCTCCATGCTCGCGAGCCAGCCGAGCATCATCGCGGTCAACCCGGGGGTGCGCGCGAAATCCTTGAAGGAGCTCGTCGCAATGATGCGCGCGGAGCCCGGCAAGCTCGGTTTCGGCTCGGCCGGGCAGGGCACGGCCAGCCATCTCGCGAACGAGCTTTTCCTGATGACGGCGGGCGTCAAGGGGACCCACGTTCCCTACAAGAGCGCGGGCCTGGCGGCCACCGCGCTGCTCGGCGGCGAGATCCAGTTCATGGTGACCAACATGGCGACGGCGGTGCCGCTGGTGCGCTCGGGCAAGCTGCGGGGGCTCGCGGTCACCAGCGCCCGCCGCGCGCCCTCGGTAGCCGATCTCCCGACCGCGGCGGAGGCGGGAATTCCCGGCTACGAGTACACGACCTGGTACGGCCTGCTGGCGCCCGCGGGCACGCCGAAGAGAATCATTTCCCGGCTGAACGGCGACGTGACGAAACTGCTGAATGCGCCGCCGGTGAAAGAGCGCTTCGGCGCGCAGGGCCTCGATGCGCAGCCGACCACGCCCGGGGAATTCGCGGCTTACGTGAAATCGGAACTGGCGAAGTGGAGCGGCGTCGTCAGCACCGCCGGGCTCAAAGTACAGTAACCCCTCGCGCGCGCCGCGGGCTGCCGGTCAGCCTGCCCTTTGACCTTTCCGTGGCCTGTTGGCTAGACTGCGGGCTCCGTTCAATCTCCGGCAACCAGGACATTCCACATGGCGGTCAAGCCCAAGCTGAAGGATACGCGCGACCGGAACAACCGCAGGCTGACGCGCAGGGACGTGCACAAGGCGGCCAGGCGCTTCAAGAACTGGGGCCGCTGGGGCAAGGACGACGAAATCGGCACGCTCAACTTCACCAGCGCCTCGGACATCGTCGCGGCGGCGCGGCTCGTGCGCAAGGGCAAGGTCATCTCGCTCGCGCTCGATTACGACCAGAAGGGCCCGCAGGGCGGCAAGACCAAGTACCCGGCGCTCGGCCGCTTCAACCCGATACACATGATGACCCGGACCGGGACCGACGCCTATTCCGGCGTGCTCGACCACCGCAAGATCCGCGGCACCGACGACATCATCATCATGCCGCTGCAGTGCGGCACGCAGTGGGACGGCCTCGGACACATCATGTACTACGACCACATGTGGAACGGCTACGACTGCCGCAACGTCACCTCCGGCGGCGCGCAGAAGGGCGGGATCGAGAAGACGCGCGAAAAGATGGTCGGGCGCGGCGTGCTGCTCGACGTCGCGCGCGCGGTGGGCAGGAAATGGCTGCCCGATGGTTTCGCGATCACCAGCGAGATCCTGGATTACACGGAGAAGAAGCAGGGCGTGCGGGTGCGGCGCGGCGACTACCTGCTCGTGCACACCGGCCATATCGAGCGCTGCCTCACGAAAAAGAGCTGGGATGGCTACTCCGGCGGCGATGCACCCGGCTTCGCGTTCGAGACGGTGGAATGGCTGCACGGGAAGGAGGTCGCCGGCGTCGCGACGGATACCTGGGGCGCGGAAGTCCGTCCGAACGAGACCGAGGACACCAACCAGCCGTGGCACTGGATCACGATACCGATCATGGGGCTGACGGTGGGCGAGATCTTCCACCTCACGGAACTGGCGAAGGACTGCGCGCAGGACAAGCGCTACGAGTTCCTGTTCGTCGCGCCGGCGCTGCCGATTACCGGCGCCGTCGGCTCGCCGGTGAATCCGCTTGCCATCAAGTAGGAGGGAATATGCGTGCAATGCGATTGCTGTTGTTGTGCCTGCTCGTTGCCGCGGCTCAGATCGCGTCTGCCCAGACCTACCCGACCAAGCCGGTCCGGCTGCTCGCGCCGTATCCCCCCGGAGGGCCGGTCGACGCGATTGCGCGGATTCTCGCGCAGCATCTCTCCCTCGGCCAGAACGTCGTCGTGGAGAACCGTTCCGGCGCCGGCGGCAGCCTCGGCGCGGAAGTCGTCGCCCGGTCGGCGCCCGACGGCTACACGATGCTGATCGGCAACACCGGGCCGATGACCGTCAATCCCGTGTTGCGGAAGGATCTGCCCTATGACCCGAAGCGGGACTTTGCGCCGGTTTCGTGGCTGACCTCCTCGCAGATGGTCCTCATGGTGCACCCGTCCCTGCCCGTGCGCTCGGTGAAGGAAGTGGTGGCGCTCGCGCGCGCCAATCCCGGCGCCGTCAACTATGGATCGGCGGGGATCGGGAACCTGACGCATCTCGGCATGGAATTGTTCCAGTCGATGGCGAAGGTGAAGATGAATCACATCCCGTACAAAGGGGTGGCGCCGGCCTATGTCGACCTGATGTCGGGGCAGATCGCCGTCATGTTCGGCAACGTGTCCGGCCCGCTGGCCTACATCCGGGCGGGGCGGTTGCGCGCCATCGCGGTGACCTCGTCGAAGCCTTCGCCCGTCCTGCCGGGGGTGCCGAAGCTGGAGGACTCGTATCCCGGCTTCAATCTCGTGACCTGGATGGGCATCTTCCTGCCGGGCGGCACCCCGGAAGCCATCCGTTCCAGGCTGCAAGGGGAATTCATCAGGACCCTGCAGGTGAAGGAGGTGAACGAGCGGCTCGTCGCGCTCGGGAACGATGTGATCGCCGGCAGCGGCGCGGACCTGGCTGCGTTGCTCGATCGCGAGTTGACGCTGTACGCGAAAATCATCAAGTCGGCCGGCATCAAGGCGCAGTGACCCGCGGAGCGGCTAAATTATGACTATTGGATTTATCAGTAATTAATAGGAATGGAGCGCATGGCGTCGAAGAAGAAGACAGCCGCGGGAAGGAAGGCCGCCGCGAAGAAAGTCAGGACCTACGATCTGCACAACCACGTCATACCGCCGGCGGTGGTCGACGCGATCCGGCGCAATCCCGACCGGTTCGGGACGCGGATCGAGGATAGGAACGGCAAGCCCTACTTCGACGCGCACGGCCGCATGATCGAGTTGCTGCCGGAATTCAACGACGTCGACGCCAAGATCGCCTGGATGGACCGCGCGGGGATGGACGTCTGCGCGATCTCGGTCGGCCCCCCGATCTACTTCTACTGGCTGAAGCCCGACGCCGGGATCGAGATCATCCGCCTCGCGAACGATGGCATCGCGCAGATGGTGGCCAGGCACCCGGACCGGCTGCGTGGCATGGCGCACCTGCCGATGCAGGACCCCGATGCGGCGATCGCCGAGCTCGAGCGCGTGAAGAAGCTCTACGGCTTCAAGGCGGTGGAGCTCGCCACCTCGATCGAGGGCGCGCCGCTCGCCGACATGAAGTTCCGCAAGGTGCTGAAGGCCATCGAGCAGCTCGGGCTCTTCGTGTTCGCGCACCCCTACCAGTGCCTGGCGCAGGGCTGGATGGACAGCTACTACCTGCGCAATTTCATCGGTTTTCCGCTCGACACGACGATGATGATCGCACACCTCATGTTCAGCGGCGCGCTCGACGACCTGAAGCGGCTGCGCATCCTGTGCGCGCACGGCGGCGGCTTCATGCCGTACCAGATCGGGCGCTTCGTGCACGGGCACGACGTGCGTCCGGAGCCGAAGGTGAACCACGCGAGCTCGCCGCGCGAGCTGTTCAAGCGCTTCTACTTCGATTGCCTGACGCACGAGCCGCGCTCGACGCGCCACCTGATCGCCATGGCGGGGGCGGACCACATCGTGATCGGGACCGACAATCCGTTCGATATGGCGCCCAAGGGCGCGGCCAGGCAGGTGGGCCAGGTGGACGCGATCCCGGGCCTCACCGCGGCCGAGCGGGAATGGATCTGCAACAGGACGGCGAAGAAACTGCTCGGAGAAAAGTGACGGCCGGCCAGAGCCATCACGCCTTAGCTTTCCGCGAAGATCCGCTTGAGACGCGCAACCGCCGAGTGCGGGCTCGTGAGCACCTTGCGCCCTGGCGCCGGTGGAATGCCGGCCGCGGCGCGCGCCATGGAGAACTGTCCCAGCACCAGTGCATCGCACGGACCCACTTCCGCGGCCGCCGCCGCGATCAGGCGGTCGTGCTCCGAGTCGCGCCCTTGCTGGAGGGCGGCGATGGCCGCCGGTATCGTGCGTGTCTTGAGTCTGAGCTTGATGCCGCGGCTCGAAGCGAGCGCCTCGAACTCGCTCCGGAGCGAGGGAATGCTGGGCTCGAAGGTGGCCAGCAGCGCGAAATCGGTGCCGGCCGCCAGTGCTTCCTCGAGCATCGCTTCGTTGGGCTTGAGCACCGGCACCTGAACCGTTTTACGGGCCTCCTCGATCGCCGTGCCGAACGCTGAACAGGTGAAGAGCACGGCGTCGGCCCCGCAGCTCACGCTGTAGCGGGCCAGCGTGACGAAGCGCTCGGCGATCGCGGGCGTGATGCTCCCCGCGGCGGTCAGGTCGGCCGGCAGCGAATCGTCGAGCAGGTGCGTGATGCGGGCTTGCGGCCACATCTCCCGGAAGACGTGCGCCACCGGCTCGATGGCGACCGGCATGGCGTGGATCAAGGCGATGCGGGGTGCGGACATGGGAGCGCGATTGTAGCGCAAATTATGAAAAATGCATAAAAATCAGGGAGTCGCCAGCGACGTCATGCCGCGCGGCGCATTCCAAAGCACCGCGATCCGGCCCAGACGGGCGCCTTTGCCGGGTCGGGTGTTTGTGGCAATCTACGAAGCGCGTGACGCACCTTGGGGAGAGGCCCATGCGTTTCCGTCATTTCGCTACTCGCCTGTCGTCAGTCGTCACTTGGAAATCGGAGGAGCCCATGCTGTCCAAACTGATTCATGCGCTGACCGCAATCACCCTGGGTATGTCGCCGGCTGCGGTAATGGCGCAGGCGTACCCCACCAAGCCGATCCGCATGGTCCTTCCGTTCCCGCCCGGCGGGCCGACCGATATCACCGGCCGGGCGATTGCCCAGAAACTCTCCGAGCAGCTCGGCCAGACGGTGGTGCCCGAGAACCGGCCGGGCGCCGCCGGCAACGTGGGCCTGGAGCTTGCGTCCAGGTCGGCGCCGGACGGCTACTCGATCGTGCTGGCCGCACCTCCGATCGCGATCAGCCCCTCGCTCTACAAGAAGCTCAATTACAACGCCCAGAAGGACCTGGCGCCGATCTCGCTGGTGGCGTCGATCGAGAACATCATGGTGGTGCACAATTCCGTGCCGGCGAAGTCGCTGAAGGAATTCATTCAGCTGGCGCGCAGCTTTCCCGGCAAGCTCAATTTCAGCTCGAGCGGAGCCGGCAGCACCAACCACCTCGCCAGCGAGCTGTTGAAGGGCCGCTACAAGCTCAACATGGTGCACGTGCCGTTCAAGGGCTCGGGCCCGGCGCTGGTGGCGTTGATGAGCGGGGAGGTGGACGTTGGAACCATGGCGGTGCCGGGCGCGATACCGATCGTCCGGGCCAACCGGGTGCGGCCGCTCGCGGTGCTCTCCGAGAAGCGGGTGCCGCCGCTGCCGGACGTGCCGACCGCGAAGGAGGCCGGCGTTGACGATTTCGTCGTCTCGATCTGGTACGGGGTGCTGGCTCCGGCGGGCACGCCGCGCGACGTGATCAACCGGCTCAATTCCGAGATCCACAAGGCGCTGGCATCCGCCGACCTGAAGCAACGCCTTGCGGCCTCGGGCGTCGACCCGCTGACCAGCACGCCGGAGGGATTCGCGAGCCACATCAGGAGCGAGACCGTGCGCTACGCCAAGGTGATCAAGGACGCCGGCATCAAGGCCCAGTGACGACGGCGGATGGCGTGGCCTCGAATCGACCCAGTGCGAATGACGGGAAACCATGGAGGAAAAGATGAAATCCACTATTAACGTTCTGGTGGCCGCGGCGCTGTCCGTGCTCGCGCTTCCCGCCCCGCACGCGGCCGAGCCGCAATACCCGTCGCGGCCGATACGGATTATTGTGGGGTTCCCGCCCGGCGGACCGACCGACGTGATCGCGCGCTTCGTCGGGCAGAAAATGACCGAGTCGTGGGGGCAGCAGGTGGTGGTGGACAACCGCGTCGGCGCGGGCGGCAATGTCGGCATGGGGCTCGCGGCGAACGCGACCCCCGACGGCTACACCATCCTGTTCGTGAGCTCGAGCCTGATGGTCAATCCGGGGCTCTACAAGAAGGTCCCCTACGACCCGCACAAGAGCTTCAT
This sequence comes from Betaproteobacteria bacterium RIFCSPLOWO2_02_FULL_67_26, assembly GCA_001771935.1. Classification (GTDB taxonomy): domain Bacteria; phylum Pseudomonadota; class Gammaproteobacteria; order Burkholderiales; family SG8-41; genus SG8-41. The sequence continues at coordinate 626 of MERD01000030.1, read as the reverse complement.
CCCGATTTCCGTCCTTGCCGCCTCGACCCACGTATGGTTCAGTCACCCGAGCGTGCCGGCGAAGTCAATATCCGACCTGATCAACCTGGCGAAGAAGAGCTCGAGCATGTCGAGCGTAGCGACGCCGGGCGTCGGCACCGTTCCTCATCTGTCGGTACACCTGCTTGCCATGGATTCCAAGACGAATCTCGTCACGGTTCCCTATGCAGGAGGCGGGCCGTCGATCGTCGCGGTGCTGGGCAACCAGGTGCCGTTCGGCTGCCAGGCGATCCCGCCGGTGACGCCTCATATCCAGGCCGGCCGGGTGCGCGCGCTTGCGCTGACGAGCCTGAAGCGCTCGGCGCTGCTGCCCGAGGTGCCGACCATGGACGAACTGGGATTCAAGGGCCACGACGCGGAGACGATCACCGGCATGCTGGTGCCGGCCGGTACGCCGGGCCCGATCGTGAAGAAACTGTACGCCGAGGCGATCAGGATCATGGCGCTGCCCGACATCAAGCGGCGCGTGACCGACATGGGAGCCGATGTCATTGCGAACACGCCCCAGCAGTTCACGGCGCAGATCAAGCGGGAGGCCACGCGGTGGGCGAAGGTTGTCAAGGACGCGAATATCCCCGCGAACTGAG